>NZ_SCMX01000060.1 GCF_005503625.1 Cupriavidus sp. 2SB
TTCACGGCGTCAGCCTTGAACTCTTCCGTAAAGCCCTTGCGTGCCATTTTTCACCTCTCCAGTTGACTCGAAGTCTACCTTTTGAGGTGTCCAGGTTTATTGGACCACTACACCCCGCCCCTCTCCCGCGAGCGGGAGAGGGGAGAAAACCAACAGTGTTCGAGATGCTCGTGGTTGGCTCCCCTCTCCCATGCAGTGGGAGAGGGGAGAAAACCATCGGTCAAGGAAAAATCAGCCCTTGCGGCACATGCCCTGCGCGATATACGTCCATTGCACCGGATCGGATGCCTTGGCATTGACCTCGGCATAGTAGGCCATAGTCTGCGCGTCGATGGGCATGAACACCTGCGTGCGAAGGCCGCTTGCGGCTTCCTGCGAGATCCAGTTCACTGACAGGACACCGGGTACGGCAGCAGGGAGCATCATGCCAATCAGATTATTGGCCGCATTCAGCGTCACCGCCGCCGACAGATTCGTGCGTGCACTGACGATCAGACCCGCATCGTCGATCGTCAGTGTTTCCTCCTGCACCGATCCATCCAGCGCAACGCGCAGGCCGATGCCGGTGGGCGCGTCATACGATACACCGGGTTGCCGGCAGACCCACTGGCCTGCCACCTGATTCATCGTGAGGGTCTGCGCCTGCCGGAAGACACCCGATCCCGCGATGCGATTGCCGCCGGTGTCCATCTGGTTGTGATCGAAGTACAGCGTCGTCACGCCGTTCTCGCGCCGCGCAAACACACGGCCCCACACCTTGCCGCCCAACGTCAGCGTGTAGGCACCGGGATAACTGGTCTGGTCGGCCAGCACAAGCGTGCCAGTCAGGCCCATGCCGCAGGCATCGCTGTAGGCGCTCGTCTGGCACATCCGCACGGCCCCGTCCGCGCCGACGCGCATCTGGCCGCCGTAACCATACTGGACCTGAAGGTTGCCGGAACTGGTGTAGTACGTGGACTGGGCGCGCACGAAGGTGTACGTGGCAGCCAGATCCGTGGCACTGACCGGCGCGGTCACACTGCTGGCCGTTACCTGGCCGGTGAGCTTGCCATTGCCAAGCTGTTTCGGCAGCCCCGCGATTTCACCGGTCAGCGTGGTGCCCGATACCGTGAACGTTGCCGTGACCGAACTGAGTAACGCAGTGACAAAAGCAGGCGGCGGCTCGGCATCGTCCGCCTTGAGGCCGCTAACGGTGTAGACATCGCCGCTCCTTGCGTAGTTGCCGATCACCGCACCGGCCAGACCGAAAGCGGAATCGGAGAAGCGGATACGGACCTGACCCGCAGCGGGCGCGTCGAGCGTCACGGCGATGGTGTCGCCGAAGCTGATCACGCCCAGGTATGTCACGGCCTGCGGCGTGGTGGGTGTCTCCGGTGTCCCTGGTGACTGCGGCGTATCCGGTGTGGAAGGAGACGAAGGCGGGGTGCCACCTCCGCTCCCGTTCCCCGCGCTGCTTCCCGCACCGTCGCCATCTCCACCGCACGCAGCCAACGCCAAGCTGACCGTCACGGCCCCTGCGATCCGCCACACCCGCCACCTCGACAACCCGCTGCCGTGCTTCATTTGCGACCCCTTCCCCGTCCCGTTGAGTTCTTGACTCCCAACACCAGGAGCCTGTTGTTTTGGTGCATGCCCCCATGGGCTGTCTTTGCATACAGTCCCATGCGTGCAACAATTCGGCTGGATCATAGCCCTGGCGTTTCGGGCTGTATGTCCCCTGATCGTGCGACGGGCGTGCATTTCTCATGCCCCCACTTCGGAGGGGGTATAGCGGTAGCACGAGCCGCTGCTTGTCGTGCGTCGATTCGCTCGCTCCGCACCTACACCCGCCGTGTCCACTGCCCCCTCCCTGCCAATCCGCGTTGCACTGATCGAAGACGATTCCCGTTTTACGGCCGCTTTTCTCGAAGCACTGGAAAGCGCGCCCGACATGTGCAGCGCAGGGACGGCGGCAACGTTGGACGATGGGCTCGCGCTGCTGCGGCAATTGCCTGCCGCAGACATTCTTGTCGTGGACCTCGGACTGCCCGATGGATCGGGCATCGATGCCATTCGCGCCGTACGCACCGCGTGGCCGGCATGCAATGTCATGGTGGCAACCGTCTTTGGCGACGAGAGCCACGTCATGCGGTCCATTGCGGCGGGCGCCACCGGCTACCTGCTCAAGGACAGCTCCGCCGCGCATATCGTCAGCGAGTTGCGCTCGCTCCATGACGGCGGCAGTCCGATCAGTCCGCTGATCGCACGGCAGGTGCTGACGCGATTGCAGGCGCCCGCGGCCGACGCGCCGCAGACACCCACGGGCCCCAAACCCACCGAACTGTCGCCAAGGGAATACGAAGTGCTGGGCGATATCACGCGTGGCTTCTCGCACGATGAAATCGCGCAGCGCATGGGGGTATCGCGGCACACCTTGCTCACGTATGTCCGCCGCATTTACGTCAAGCTCGACGTGCATTCCAAGGTAGAAGCCATCAACGTGGCGCGCCAGCACGGATGGCTGCGCGATGTGTGAGCGCGCCTTGCCGCTGGGCTGGCGACGGTGGATCGTCGCCATGGTGCTGTGCCTCGCCGGCTTGTTGCACAACGCCGCCGCCGAATCCCTGCCGTGGCACGTGATCACCGGACAGGTGCTTGTCACGCCGGACGGCACGCTCGGCAGGCTCTCGCCGCAGCTTGCCCTTCCCGACGTACGCGAAGATTGGGAAGCCACGTCATTGCCGCTGGTGATACCGCGCCATGTCGCGCCCGACGACGTCAGCGCAGGCCAGATCGAAACCGTATGGCTGAAGCTCGACCTGCCGGCCGCGCGCGCATCCGCGCGTACCAATGAACCGCTCTACCTCTACGCGCCGCGCTGGCAGACCGTGGGGCGCCTGACCGTCTACGCGGATGGCCTGCAGCTCTGGCAGTCGCGCGGCGGCCCCGTGTGGAACGGCTATAACTATCCGCTGTGGATTGCACTCGGCCATGTGCCGAAGGATCTCGTCATCCGCATCGACGTGGTCGGACAGGTGGGCGCGGCGATGTCGACGGTGCGCATCGGCACGCGCGGCGAACTGTTCTGGCGCTACGCGATACGCAGCTTCCTGCAGACCCAGTTTCCATACTTGTCCAGCGGTGGCCTGCTGGCCGTGGGCATCTTTTCCTTGCTGGTCTGGATCAGGCGTCGCCACGAATCGCGCTACCTGCTGTGCTTTCTGGCCGCGAGCGCCTACTTCCTTCATACGCTGCAATACCTCGTCGGACAGGACCCGCTGCCCATCCCGGAGGAGTGGTTCAGCTGGCTCGCGTTCAACAGCATCGCCTGGCTGATTCTGACCTGCTACATCTTTGTCTTTCGCTACCTCGGGCTGCGCTACCGGCGCTTCGAGGCCGTGTTGTTCTGCACGGTCATCTTCCTCGGCACGAGCACATTGCCGCTGTCGTGGCTCACGCACCTCGTCTTTCTCTATCCGCTGTCGCAACTGCTGCTGGTGGCCTTGAACCTCGTCGTCTCAGTGGCCGCACTGCGCGCAGCGTGGCGCGCCAGATCGCAGGAAGCGCTGGTGTTTTCGATCTGGAACGCGATGAGTACACCCATCGCCTTGCACGACATCCTGCTGCAGAACTATCGCGTCGATATCGAGAGCATCTACCTGCTGGCCTACCTGGGATGCGTGCAGCTTCTGCTGTTCATGTACCTGATGTACCGGCGCTACGTCAGTGCGCTCGACGATGTCGCGCAGGCCAACGCCAATCTTTCGCTTCGTCTCGCACAGCGCGAAGCGGAGCTTCTGGAAAGCCACCGGCAGCTGCGCGAGGTGGAGCGTCGCGACACCCTCACGCGCGAACGGCAACGCCTGCTGCAGGACATGCACGATGGCCTGGGATCATCGCTGATCAGCGCGTTGCGCGTGGTCGAGCGCGATCCGGGTGGCACGGCGCGCGCCGATGACATCGCGCAGATTCTCCGCGAATGCATCGACGACCTGAAGCTGACCATCGACTCGCTCGAACCCGTTTCGACGGACCTGTTGCTGCTGCTGGCAACGTTGCGCTATCGGCTGGGGCCGCGACTGGAATCGGCCGGTATCGCGCTCGCCTGGGACGTCGGCGATATTCCAGAACTGCAATGGATTGATGCGCATAGCGCGCTGCACATCCTCCGCATCTTGCAGGAGGTGTTCACCAACCTGCTCAAGCACAGTCACGCCACCGCCATTCGCGTGCAGACGCGACACGACGCACAGTCCGTGACGGTGCGCGTGCATGACAACGGCACACCGTTCGATCCCGCTCACGTACCCGCCACACACAGCGGCCGGGGACTGGCAAACATGCGGCGCCGGGCGCAGGCACTTCACGCGGAAGTGTCCTGGCAACCCGACGCCACCGGCACATGGTTCACGCTGCAATTGCCGTTGCAATATCCCGTCATGCCTCCCGCTACGCCACCGCGTGGGCTTCCCGTGGACGCGGCTTGAGCCATGGCGTGAGCACCAGCAGCGCAATCGATGCGGCCACGAGCAGCCCATACGGTGCGCGATAGGCGCCAGTCACATCGCGCAGGAAGCCGAACACGAACGGTCCCAACGCTGCGACGAGGTAGCCGACGAACAGCATGAATGCGGTCCACTGGCTGGCTTCATGATGCGATGTGGTGTTGTCCAGCGGCAGCGTCATGGCAAGTGCGAAGCACACCCCCTGCCCTGCCGCGATGGCGAGCACGGGCATCGCGCCCAACGTGCCCGGCGACAGCCACAGTACCGCCGCACCACCAATCGACAGGATTGCGGACCATGCCAGCCAGCCCCGACGATCCAGCGCCCCCCTTGTCACGATGCCTGCCAGGAAACTGCTGAGCGCGATCATTGCGGCGAACAGACCCAGGTTGACACCGGAACTCAGCGCGTTGATCTGCAACTCGCGGCTGCTCTCACCCACCCACGCAAAGCACGCGTAGCAGATGAACTGGCCGACGCCGAAGTACACCGCAATCAGCCATGCACGACCGGATCGCAACGGTGAACGGGCCGGCGCAGCACTCACATGCGATGCATGCGGCTTCGAAGGATACGTGGACGTCAGCCGCTTCCAGCTCACAATCGCCAATACGCAAACCACTGCCCAGATACCGGCACCCAGCCGCCAGCCGCCACCGGCCAACGCAATCGACTCGCTACCCACCGCAGCCAGCGTGGCACCGACACCGAGCCCTGCCGCGTAGATCCCCATGAAAAGCGCCGCCTCGCCCGAGAAATGGCTCTTGATCCAGCCGCCGATCAACGGCCCTGAAATCGCGACGCCGATGCCGACCAGCAATGTCGCCAGCAACAGGCTGGCAGGCGATCCGGCCAATGCGCGCAGCACGAGCGCCAAACCGAGCAACACCAGCGAGAACAACACCACACGATCACTGCCGAAGCGGCGCCCCAGTGCCGGCACGAAGATCGCGAAGACGCCCATGCAAATATCGGGAATGGCGGTCAGCAGCGCGGCTTCTGCATGCTTCATTCCAAATTCCGTCTGAATGGCATGCACGAGCGGGCCGATCGACACGATGCCGGGCCGCAGCGCCAATGCCATGATGAACAGCCCCACGCCCGCGAACAGCTTGAGCGCCCTCGATTCCCGCCTGTCCTGTCCGATTTCCGCTAACACTGGCTTCTCCCGAAAATTGATCCGATGAACGCGTGCGTTCCGTGATCAAATGGTAGGCGCGCCCCACGATGACAAGAACCGCATGAATGCCAGAATTCGTCGCCAAAGTGACAAACCCGCCGTGACCGGCCGGAGCGACAACTACCACGACTATCAGGAAGTCCCCCGCGTCATTACGGCTTTCGCGAGCGAGAAAAAGGCAGGCAGCTACAACGCCCCGCACAGCCATCCGCGCGGACAGTTGCTCTACGCGAGCAAGGGGTTGATGCGCGTGGCCAGCGCAAACGGCATCTGGTTCATTCCGCCGCAGCGGGGTCTGTGGATTCCGGCGGGAATCGTCCACGATCAGGCGATGCTTACCGCGACGCAGATCCGTACGATCTACATCGACCAGAAGAAGGCGCGGCAATTCGGAGATCGCGTGAAGGTGGTGGAAGTGGATGCGCTGCTGAGCGAGCTGATCCTCGCGCTGGTCGAGCAGCCGATGCTCTATCCCGACGATGCGCGCAACCGGAGCATCGTGACGCTGATCCTCCACAAGCTCGCGACGTCACAGACACTACCGATTGAAATCCCGTGGCCGGGAGACCGGCGACTGATCGCGATCTGCGAAACCATTCTCGCGTCGCCGGGCGATCAGCGCACCATCGAACAATGGTCGGAAGTGGTCGGCGCCAGCAGCCGCACCCTGATTCGTCTCTTTATCAAGGAGACAGGCATGACGTATCGGCATTGGGTGCAGCAGGTCCGCCTCGCGCAGGCACTCACCATGCTGGAGGCGGACACCCCCATCAACCGCATTGCCGACGAACTGGGCTTTGCCAGCCCCAGCGCGTTCTCGGCCATGTTCAAGCGGATGCTGGGCGAAGCCCCCCGCAACTATCGCAGCGAAGCGTGAATGCCTGCTGCGCCTGGATCGATCGGCGCAGGCGGCGTGCCGCGCGCCTCGATGGCCTTGCCCGCCAGCAGGCACAGATCTTCGCGGAAATGGCTCGCCACGATCTGCACGCCAACCGGTACGGAGTCGATCAGGTTCGTGGACACCACGAGTCCCGGCAATCCCATCGCCGGCAGCGCGCGCATGGTCAGTTGTGCTTCCCATACCCGTGCGAAACCTGCCGCACCCTGCAAGTCCAGTCCATCGGGGAACGGTAGTTCGCCCGACACCGGAAGCAGCAACACCGGATACTTCGCGAGGAACAGGCGCCACTGCCGCGTCAGCGTCGTGCGTCGCACCAGCGAACTGTTCACCACATCGGCAGGCATCGCACTGACCTTGGCGCGCACTTGCTCCACCACGGCGGCAGCACCGGGATCGCCATCACGCGCCACCGCGTCGGCAAACGCCGCGAAACCATCGCCCAACCACAGGCGCTCCTGCACTTCGGCAGCGTCGCGGATCAGCGGGGTATCGTCGATTTCTTCCACGATCCATCCCGCATCGACCAGCCTGCGCCCCGCATCGCGCAGCGCCGCTTCCACTTCCGGCGAGATCGTCATGCCACCCGGACGCAGACAGATGGCAGCGCGCAGCGGCACGTCGGGACCATTCAGCGGTGCAGGCACCCACCATGGATCACGGACATCGGGCGCCGACATCGCCGCCAAGGCGACTTCGAGATCCGCCACGGTCCGTGCCATCGGACCCGTTGCGGACATCAACTGCGCGCCGATAGGACGCTCGGGCAGCGCAGCATTGAAAGCCGGAACTCGACCGAACGAGGGGCGCAAGCCATGGATGCCGCATGCATACGCGGGATAGCGGATCGAGCCGCCGATATCGGTGCCCAGTCCGATGCAGCCGATGCCGGCTGTCACCGCCGCTGCACCGCCGCCGCTCGAACCGCCAGGCGTCAGTGCCGCATTGCGCGGATTGAGCGTCTTGCCGTGGACAAGGTTGCTCGTGAACCAGCGCAGCGCAAACGTCGGCGAATTACTGCGCCCCAGCAGGATGGCACCGGCACGCGCGAGGTTATCGACGGCCGGACTGCTGGCCTTGGCCACCACGCCCTCTTGCAGGCGCGTGCCGTTGGTCGTGGCATATCCCGCATGGTCAGTGTTGATCTTGGTGGTGACGGGCACACCAGCCAGCGGGCCGGGGTCTTCGCCGCGCGCCAAGGCCTTGTCGATATCGTCCGCCTGCGCCATCACCCATTCCGGACGATGCGCGACCACGGCGTTGATCAATGGATTCACCGCGTCGAGGCGTTCGAGCGCCGAGGCAGCAGCCTCGCGCGCGGACACCTCGCGATTGCGAACCAGCGATGCCAGTTCGGTTGCCGATAGACGCCAGAGTTCGTTCACGATCACGCTCCGGTGTCAGTTCAGTTCGGCAATCAGTTCGATTTCGAGGCAGGCATCGAGCGGAAGCTGTGTCACGCCGAACGCGCTCCGCGCATGCTTGCCGCTCTCGCCAAACACCTCGGCGAAGAATTCCGATGCACCGTTGGTCACCAGATGCTGCTCGGTAAAAGCAGGCGTTGAGTTCACGAGACTCGTCATCTTGACGATGCGGCGCACCTGGTTCAGATCCTTGATCTGCGCATGCAGCGTGGCCAGCAGATCGATGGCCACGGCGCGCGCGGCAAGCTGTCCGTCCTGCGTCGTCAGCGTTTCACCGAGCCGGCCCTTCCACACGATGCCATCCTGCTTGGCCAGATGGCCCGACAGATAGGCGAGCTTGCCGCTTTGCGTGCACATGGTGTACGCCGCTGCGGGAAACGTTGCGGTGGGTAGCGCCACACCGAGTTCCGTGAGTCGCGTGTAGATGTCGGGCCGGTCCATATTGTCTCCTTGGTATTGGCAGGGACAATAGCCTCGGCGTGGTGTGCCGCATTCCCGTCAGCGATGGAAATTGTCGAAAACGCACGGCTTTCCCCCGCAGGCACGCAGTAGAATGGGCGCCCGCCCACTCCCGGTATTCTGCAATGCAGATTCTCGTTGACGCAGACGCCTGCCCGGTTGTCATCAAGGACATCCTGTTCCGCGCCGCCCAGCGCGTGGAAATCCTTGTCACGCTGGTGGCGAACCAGTATCTCCGCACGCCGCCTTCCCGTTTCATCAAGTCATTGCAGGTGCCTGCGGGCTTCGACGTGGCAGACCAGCGCATCGTCGAACTGGCGGAGTCCGGCGACCTCGTCATCACCGCCGACATCCCCCTTGCCGCTGCCGCGCTCGACAAGGGCGCGCACGTACTCGATCCACGCGGCACCTGGTTCAGCCGCGAGAACATCCAGGAGCGCCTGACGATGCGCGACGTGCTGGACCAGCTCCGCGCCTCGGGCATCGACACGGGTGGCCCCGCGCCGTTCTCGCCGCAGGACAGCAAGACCTTCGCCAGCCAGTTGGACAGGTTCCTGGCGAAGAATGCTGCCCGTTAGCGATCAGCCGCGCCCCTTCCACGGCACCAGTCGACGTTCGAGCCAGCGCATGACCACGTCGAACAACAGAGCCATGGCGCCGATGACGAGGATGCCCATGATGACGACATCGGTCACCATGAACTTCGATGCGCTCAACACCATGAAGCCGAGCCCGGCCGTGGCAGCCACCATCTCTGCGGCCACCAACGTGGTCCAACCGAATCCGATGGCGATCCGCATGCCGGTGAGGATGTCGGGCAACGCCGCAGGCGCGATCACGTACCAGAGCACTTGCGAGCGCGTGGCACCCATCGAATACGCGGCGTGGATCTGCTCGATGGCTACCGAGCGTACGCCCGCACGGGCACTGAGCGCGAGCGGCGCGAACATCGCCAGATAGATCAGTACGATCTTCGAGACTTCGCCAATGCCGAGCCAGATCACCACCAGCGGCAGGTATGCCAGCGGCGGCAGCGGGCGATAGAACTCCACCAGCGGATCGAGCAGACCGCGCGCCACGCGGTTCACGCCCATCATGACGCCAGCGGGCACTGCGGTCAGCACGGCCAGCACGAATGCGCCGAAGACCCGCATCGCACTCCATCCCACGTGCGTCATCAGCGTGGCATCGGCAAACCCTTCGGTCAGCACGTCGATGAACTGCAACCAGACCGATTGCGGTGACGGCAGGAATAGCGGTTCGATGTAGCCGAAATGCGTGGCAGCGGTCCACGCCGCCAGCACCACGATCACCGTCAGCAAACTGATACGCCAGCTCGACCCATTGCCGGGCGCGCCGTATTGCTCGCCTGGCCGCGCCGGGGCCGCGCGACGCATACGTGCAAGCAGACTCGTGCGCGTTGGCGCAGCCATGGGAATGTCCGTCATGCCAGACTCGCTGGATGCGGGATTCACGGATTGGATGCTGTTCATGCCGCGATCTCCTCATCGCCGTGGATGATGCCCAGCACGCGTTCCCGCAATGCGATGAATGCCGGACTCGACTTGACCTCTCGCGCGTTGCGCGACTGCAGGAACTGCCGCCCAAAATCGATCGGGATCTCATGACTGATACGCCCTGGCCGCGGCGACATGATGATCAACCGCGTACCCATGAACAACGCCTCTTCCACGTCGTGCGTGATGAAGAACATCATCTTGCTGGTGCGATGCCAGATATCGAGGATCAGTTCCTGCAGACGCTCGCGTGTCAGGGAGTCGAGCGCCCCCAGCGGTTCATCCAGCAGCAGCATGTGCGGATCATTGGTCAGCGCACGCGCAATGCCCACACGCTGCTGCATGCCGCCCGACAACTGATAGACGGCGTGATGCCGGAAATCCGCCAGCCCTGTGAGCGTCAGGAAATGCATCGCCCGCTCTTCCCGCTCCTTCTTTGCGACACCTTTGAGCTTGAGCCCGAACGCTACGTTCTCCAGCACATTGAGCCACGGCAGCAGCGCGTGTTTCTGGAAGACCACGCCCCGATCGGCGCCCGGTCCGGTGATCTGGTCGCGCAGACCCGTGCCAGCCTGGGCGTCCACCGGCGGCGTGCGGGTGTAGTGCCCCAGCGTCATCAGCCCCCGGGTCGGCTGGATAAAGCCAGCCATGAGGTTCAGCAGCGTTGTCTTGCCACAGCCCGACGCGCCCAGCGCCACAACGAAATCACCGGCAGCAATCTGCAGGTTCACGCCGGACAGGGCAACGACCTGCTGGCCCTTGGTCCGGCCGGGATACACCACCGACACATCGCGGAGGTTCAGATTCAAAGTCATGTTGCCGCTCCCGGCGTGTACGTGATTGCCATGCTTACTTGACCGTCCCAACCGCTTCGACAAAGGCCGGATTGATGGCGACGCTGTAGTCGGGCAGCACGGCCGGCACCTTCTTCTGTTCCTTCAGGAACTCTGCCGTCGCGGCCAGCGCGCGCGCTGCCACACCATCCTTGCCACCACCGAGCCATGCCTTGCCCGATTGCTCTGCTGCCAGCGGAAACTGGTAGAGCGCCAGCACGCCGGGCACTTCCTCCGGCGTGGCGCCCGATTGCTTCGCCACTTTGATCACCTGCTGCGAGCTGGCCGTCCACGACTTCGGTGCCTTCACATAATCGGCAGTCGATTGCTCCAGCACACGCGTGAACGCCTTCATCCCGTCGGCGTTCTTTGCCGCGAAATCCTTGCTGACCACGAGCGCATCGAACGTGGCCTTGCCCAGCTTGGTCAGGTCACCCGACGTCAGCAGCACCTTGCCGTCGCGCTTGAGTTTGCCCAGTGCCGGGTCCCACACAAACGCGGCATCGATGTCACCGCGCGACCATGCGGCCGGCATGTCAGAGGGCTGCAGGTTGATGACCTTCACCTTACCGGCGATGCCGTAGTGCTCCAGCGCGAACAGCGTATGGAAGTGCGTCGTCGACACAAACGGTACGGCCAGGCGCTTGCCCACCAGATCCTGCGGCTTGTCGATCCCCGCACCGTTGCGCACCACCAATGCCTCGGCCTCGTTGATGTTGTCGAGAATCCAGAACACCTCCACCTTCACGCCCCGGCTGACGGCCGCCGCAACGGGACTGCTGCCCGCCACGCCGATCTGCACATCGCCCGATGCCATGGCGGTCATCACATCGCCACCACTATCGAAGCTGCGCCACTTGATGTTCCATCCGGTGGCCTTCTCGAACTCCTTGTCCGCGATGGCCTTCTTCCACGGGCCAAACATGCTCTGCACGCCGATCGTGACGGTGGGTGCGGATGGTGTCGATTGCGCCAGCGTCGGCAGCGCGACGGCACCGGACAACATCGCGACACCACAAGCCAGCAGGCACCGGCGAACGCGGGAAGCAACGGAATGATTCATGACTAGCTCCGAAATGATGGGATGGGGATAACGGAACCAATGGTAGGACTGGCTTGCAAATTGCTTTGGATCCAGAAGCGACCTGGGCTGGTGCCAGGTTCGCAAGAAGCGAGCCAATCAACCCAAACAAGGAAGTCCCCGATGCTGGAGCGGTATCTGCGCCCCTTCGAACCTGGCCGCGGTCTGCAGGAGCAACTGCGCGAGAACCTGCTCAATGCCTTGCTGGACGGTGCACAACTCCCCACGGAGCCCATGCCTTCCTCGCGCGAACTCAGCAAGCTGCTGAAGGTCTCGCGCAATACCGTGGTGCTGGTGTACGAGCAACTGGTGCAGGACGGTTTCCTCACACCCGCCAGCCGCCGTGGCTACTTCATCAACGAAGCTTTCGTGCGCCAGCAACTGCGCATGCGCATCAAGCCCGTGCCGGATTCCCTGTTCGAGGGCGTGCCGCTATCCCTGGACTGGGGCACGCGCCTGCGGCAGCGTCCCTCGACGCAACAGGTCATCGTCAAGCCGCAGAACTGGCGCGAGTTCCGCTTTCCGTTCATCTACGGTCAGGTCGAGTACGACGAGATGACCGCCGCGCGCTGGCGCAACTGCAACCGGCTGGCCACGCTGCGCGCCCATATGTCGCGCTGGGTTGACGATCAGGTCACGCTCGACGATCCGCTGCTGGTGGAACAGATCATCCAGCGCATCCTGCCGCGCCGCGCTATCCAGGCCACGCCGTCGCAGGTACTCGTCACGGTTGGCACGCAGAACTCCCTCTATCTGCTCGGTCAGTTGCTGGGCCACGGCGGTATGGTCATGGGCATGGAGAATCCGGGCTATGTCGATGCGCGCAATATCTTTTCGCTAGCGGGATGCCAGCTCAAGCCGTTGCGGGTGGACAGTCAGGGACTGGTGCCCGGTCCGCAACTCGATGATTGCGACGTGGTGTTCTGCACGCCTAGCCATCAATCGCCCACTGGCACAACCATGCCCGTGTACCGCCGCATGGAATTGCTCGAACGCGCGCGCAGCCAGGATCTGGTGATCATCGAGGACGACTACGACACCGAGCACAACGACCTCGGCGGCAATCATCCTGCACTGAAGAGTTTCGACAACGGCGGCCGTGTGATCTATCTGGGAAGCCTGACCAAGAACCTGTTGCCCGGTGTGCGTCTGGGCTTCGTGGTGGCCGATCCACCGCTTATCGCGGAACTGCGCGCGCTACGCCGCTTCATGTATCGTCATCCTCCCCTCAACAACCAGCGCGCAATGGCGCTGTTCCTGTCAATGGGCTATGGCGACGATCACGCAAGACGCAATCGCGAAGTGCTCGCGCGCAAATGGCGCACCATCACCGCTGCCGTGCAGCAGCATATGCCTGACTGCCGTTTCAGCGGCACCTCGGGCGGCTCGTCGCTCTGGATGCAGGCGCCGTCCGGCACCGACACGTGGATGCTGCAACGGCTGGCCGCACGGCGCGGGGTGCTGATCGAGCCGGGCGACATCCACTTCTTCGGCGCAGATCGCCCTTCGGAGTATTTCCGTCTGGGCTTCGGCGCGATTGCGGAAGCGCAGATCGAACCCGGGATCGCGTTGCTGGGCCAGGTGTTCCGCGACATGCCACGCTGACGATTCGTAGCGAACCGTTCGCGGCTGGCCTCATGCCCTCGCGCGAATGGACCCATTGGCTGCACGTTGTGACTTCTAAGATCGCCAAATTCGTCAATCCAGGCGATATCGATTCAGGAGAACAACGTGAAATTGCAGGGTCGCCCTACGCTTGCCCCCTTCTTCCCGCTCATTCCCCTCGCGCTCTGCGCGGCGCTTGCCGGCTGCGGCGGCGACGAGAATGCAAAGGCCGCCGTCGACAAGAGCGGTAACGCCGCCGATGTCGTCTATCGCAATGGCGAAGTGCTGACCGTCGACGCCGCCGATACCCAGGCACAAGCCATTGCGGTACGCGATGGCAAGGTACTGGCGACCGGCTCGACAGATGCCATGCGCGCGTACATCGGCACGCAGACCTCGGTGGTGGATCTCGCAGGCAAGACGCTGATACCGGGCTTCTACGATGGGCACAGTCACTTTCTGTACTCGGGGCTGACGGGGCAGTTCGATGTCGATCTCAACAGCCCGCCGCTTGGCACCGTGGACAGCATCGACACCATTCTTGCTCGCCTGCGCGCGAAGCTGGCCGAAGCCGATGCCGCAAGCTGGATCACCGGGTCCGGCTACGACGACACCTTGCTGGCCGAGCAGCGCCATCCGACGCGCGAAGACCTGGACAAGGTGTCTGCCACGCGCCCGATCTTCATCAGCCATATCTCCGGCCATCTCTCCGTGGCCAACTCCGCCGCGCTCGCTGCAGCAGGCATCGACGCCAGCACGCCGGACCCGGCAGGTGGCGTGATCCGGCGCGACTCGTCGGGCAAGCCCACTGGCGTGCTCGAAGAATCGGCTTCCAACATGATGCAGGTGAAGGTGCCGGCCAAGACCGCTGCGCAGACGATGCAGGTCATCCGCTACGCCTCCGGCAACTACGCCGCGCACGGCGTGACCACGGCCAACGACGGGGCATCGTCGGCGGGAGCCATCCAGGCGCTCGAAGGTGGCGCGCTGAGTGGCAACCTCTCCATTCGCGTGGTGGCATGGCCCACGTTGGAAGAAATGGAGAAGTCCGACGCGGTCAAGCTCACCAGCAAGAAGGTGCGCATCGGTGGCATCAAGGATTTTGCGGATGGGTCCATCCAGGGCTACACCGGCTACCTGTCACACGCCTATCACACGCCGTATCACGGCGATGCCGCGTATCGCGGATCCCCGCGCTACGACCGCGATACGCTCGCCGCGCGCGTGACAGCGGTCTACAAGGCCGGCAAGCAGTCGCTGATTCATGGTAACGGCGATGAAGGCATCGCCGACATCCTCTACGCGTTCCGCAAGGCGCAGGAAGCCTATCCGCGCAGCGATGCGCGCCCCATCATCATCCACTCGCAGATGGCGACCGAGTCCGAACTCGACGACATGAAGACGCAGGGCGTCATGCCATCGTTCTTCGTGCTCCACACCTACTACTGGGGTGACCGTCATCGCGATATCTTCCTGGGCCCCGAACGCGCGCAGCGCATCAGCCCCACCCACTCCGCCGAGGACCGCGGCATGCGCTACACCCTCCACACGGATACGCCGGTCGTGCCGATGGACCCGCTACGTCTGATCTGGTCGGCCGTGAATCGCGTATCGACCAGCGGCGCTGTCATTGGTGCCGAACAGCGCGTCTCCGCCAGCCACGCACTGCGCGCCACCACGATCAACTCGGCGTGGCAGAACTTCGAGGAAAAGGAGCGCGGCTCGCTGGAAGCCGGCAAGTACGCCGACATGGTGATTCTCTCGGCCAATCCCACTACCGTTGCGGCCGATACGATCAAGGATATCCAGGTGCTGGAGACCTTTGTGGAAGGCAAGTCCGTTTATCGCGCAGCGCAGTAGTTGTCGCGGAGAATGGTCTGGGATGATTGAGATCGCCGCGCAATGCCTCCATGGATTGCGCGGCGACGGGATGGCAAAGCGGCTTACAGCGCCCCCGGACGCAAACGGAAGCTGTCGAGCAGCGTGTCCCAGGCTTGCAGGGCGCCGGCTTCGTCGACCAGCGAGGTAGATTGCTCGGCTGTTCGATAGTAGCGTGGCTCGGCGCCGAGTCTAAGCTCCAGTTCCGCATATGGCTTGGCATTGTCACCTTCGGTGCCCGGCGCAATCAGATGGAAGCGGAACATCTCGACCCCGTTGTCCTTCATCGCGAGTAACACCTCTTCCGCCTGCATGCCCGCGAACTCGCGCTTGCCGGCACGCAGAACGCGAACCTTGTTGAACAGCAAGGCTTTATCAAGACGTCGACGTAGATCGGGAATCGCATTCAGCAGCGAGGTCTTCTGATCGAAGTCGAACGAGTTTCGCATCTTGATACTGAACAACGCCGGGCGCCCCGCATACATCTGGAATATCTGCTTTACGTTTTCCACGGGGAACGGCGGCCCGCCAATCAGCGCGCTTTTGATGCAGAAGCCGCGCTCGGTGGGGACGGTCCAGTCGTCTCGGGCGACGGTCTCCTTGTACCAGACCGAGTTTCTTCGGATGACGTCATCCACCGCGGTTTTGTTGAGCACGCCCTTTAGCTTCAGGAGATTCCGGCCCGCCAGAATGTAGCCTTCTGCGTCGAGCAGAAGGCTATAGGCCGTGACATGTTCGTCCACGTGGATGAAGAGTCGGCTGTTCGGTGATGGAGTCGCCATCTTCTCCAGGTACGGAAGGGACGTCTCAACATCCATGGAATTCAATCCTTTACTCAACATTTCCTTGTAAGAGATCGTGAACGTCCGCTTCTTCTCCCGCAGTTCCTTTTCTCGCGCCGCCATCAGACGATCGAAGCGTTCCTTGCTGTTATCGGGCTCCACAACAATTTCGCTGCCCGCATATTCATATCTCTCGGCATGCATGCTGCTCGCGGCCGGTCGATCAAATACCATTCGACCGATACACCAAGGACGCAGGTTGGCGATAACGGGGTTGTCTTTCATCATGGGTTCCTGATTGGGGGAGTTAGCGCAAGCGGAGATGGCGACGGCGCTCGCAAGCAACATCGCACGCAGCGCGTGTGACACACGGAGGGACATCGTCATTTGAGATTCCCCCGCTTGGCCCGATAGACGGCCTGCGCGACGCTATAGAGCGTGGCCCAGCGAGACCATGGATGCAGGCAACTGGACTGATGTTCGTATCCTTGTTGCCTGAACGCCATGTGCACGCCCTTCGCACGGTTACCTGCCACGCCGGGAACCAGCCCGCGCCCTTGTGCCTCCGCAGAAGAGTGAGGAACCGTCCCGTCGCCTGGCACTACACCGTTGTCCTTCAGATAGCCATCCTTGCGACTCAGCGCGCGCGTCTCGTTCTGCACGCGTAGTGTCACGGTTTGCCCAGCGACCTGCAGCTTCATCTCCCCCTTGCCGTTATCGTAGTGCAGTGTTCCGGCCTTCAGTTGCTCGGCGGTGATGCCATCCGGGATGTCCCCTTGCCAGATCACCTTCCCGAATGCCAGCAGGTCGGCTTCCGCTTTGCTTTTTTCGCGGATTTCACCGCTTTCATTTGGCGCAATCGCGCCGCTCCCAAATAGCGCATAGGTGTTGGGGTGATAGGCATTGGTCAATGCTCTGTGTCTTTTCCCAACCTGCTTCATTGTTTTGATGTAGTGCTCATGGACACTGTCTTTGCAGTGGATACTATCGAGGTACTTCCTCACTACGCCAGCCGGATCCAGAATTCCCGGGGCGGGCAATAGCCCGTACCATGCACTGCTGGTGTAAAGATCGTTCACCGCAGTGGTCTCCGGCATTCGCAACCGCTCCCGCCCCGTTCGATCCACCACAATCCACCAGGGTTGACCGTTCATGTAATCCGGCATCGGCGCCAACTCCATCGGCCCCTGTGCATAACTCGCAACGGCAACAAACTCCGCCGCGTCCCGGCCCATCAGGAACTGGTTGATCAGTCGTTCCAGGAAACTGTCACCTTCCGCCCCGGTGCGGAATCGTTTGGCAAACACCGGCGCGCCGGTTGCGGGCTGCACGCCGTGGACCACGCCGAGAATGTCTTCCGATCCACCGCATAGTGCCGAAGCCATGCGCGCCACTAACCCGCCCATCGAATGCGTGATGACGATGGCCTTGTCCGTGCGGTTCTCGCGGCAGATTTCCCGGATGCCCA
This sequence comes from Cupriavidus sp. 2SB, assembly GCF_005503625.1. Taxonomy (GTDB): domain Bacteria; phylum Pseudomonadota; class Gammaproteobacteria; order Burkholderiales; family Burkholderiaceae; genus Cupriavidus. Next base: position 17,610 of record NZ_SCMX01000060.1, read on the forward strand.
TGACGTGGAAGCGATTCCCGTCTTCATCCTCGAACTTCACCCCATCCAGTACATCCTTCGCCGACTGTTCATTCGACTGCAGGAAGTTGTAGCCAATCGCATAAACCGGATAGCGGTACTTCATGAAGGTCTTGAACACTTCCGAATCGGGCGTGAGCGCTTCGCCTTCACCAAATCCGCCGTACTCAGAGGGGTGCGTGCCCAGTATCGCCTTGAGTGCCGTGATCTCGCCGTCCTCGCTGCCGTGGATCCATTCGCCCTGTAGTACGCCGCGGTACATCGGTTTGTCGAGGGCAATTTGCAGCCATTCCAGCACGCGCTGATAGCTGGAACGGTGGACGGTGGCCCAGCCTCGGCGGCGCGCTTCGTCGGCGTCGAAGCCGAGTTTGTCGGGGTCGATGTCGATCAACGTGCCGCGCGGGTCCACCATGGCGGGCACCGGATCAAAGCGTTCGGCGCGGGTCTTCGCGCTCTGGAACCACCCGCTGATGACCGTTGGCAGCCCGGCGATTTCTGCGACGATGCTGTCCGTGTTGGGCGGGTCCCACACCTCCTCGCCCGTATCCTTGTTCATCAGGATGCTGCCCATGACGCCTGGCAGGAAGATCACCGGAATCGGCCTGCGCGGATCGATGAGAATTTCCTTGATGCGCGTGTCGCTGCTGGGTGTCAGTGCGACACGGACGATCTGGCCGCGGTCAGCCTCGAAGCGGGCCTGATAAACGACGATCTCGTCGTTATCCACGATGGGTGGGGTGAGTTTCGACCGATCGATCATGGTCGCCCCCTCTTTGCGCCACCGCTGCGCACCACCTCATGAGAATACGACTGCTGCTTTCCTGCTACCAACCGGAATCTATCTCCGACGCTTGTCATATCAGCTTCAATCCGAGCGTTGACGTGGACCTGCGCGCAGCACGTTATCCAGCTTTACGCAGCCTGAAAATCTCGGAACTGAGGTATTTGCAATGCGCTCGATGCAACGCAATCCATGCGTTTGTGAACCTGACAATCTCGGCGTTTTGCGATGGCCGCGGCCATCGCGGTCTGCTACGCGCGAGGTCCGCCGCGTCCCATTTCTTTCACCGCCGCTCGTCGCGCGCGTGATACCAGTGATACAGCACCTGCTGCCCAAGGCGACGTACCGGGGCAAACCAGCGCGACTGCGGCAGGCCGATGTTATTGAACAGGAAGGGGTAGTCGAGTGCCGAGCGATAGATCGGCAGATCCAGATCCGCGCCGCGCTTGCCCGCGATGCGTTCCGCCAGCCGGCGCCCTGCGTGCGCGGAGAACGATACGCCGTTGCCGCCATAGCCCAGCGCGTAGAACACGCTTTCGTGCGTATCGGGCTGCGCCACGCGCGGCATCATGTCGTGGCTGACATCGACCCACCCCCACCACGAGTAGTCCACGTCGATCCCCTTCAGCGCGGGGAATTTCCGATGCAGGCCATCCACCAGCACCGCCATATGGCGCGGATTGGGCGCATCGGCACCGGTGATGGCGCTACGGCTGCCGATCTGGATGCGGCGATCCGGCAGCAGGCGGTAGTAGTAGCGCAATGTGCGCGTATCGGTGATGACCTGATGCGTGCGGAATCCCGTGGCCTCGATCTCGGCGTCGGTCAGTGGGCGCGTCACGAGCGAGTTGGACAGGATCGGCATCACCTTGGCATCCAGACTGGGATGCAGGCCGAAGCTCGTATAGCCGCCCGTGGCAAACCCCACGGCACGTGCGCGGACCACGCCGCCCGGTGTCTGCAGGTGATACACGCCGTCGCGCGCCGCGAAGCCCGTCACAGGACTGGCCGTATGGATCTTCGCGCCCAGCGCACGGGCGCGCCGATGATAGCCGTGAGCGAGCCTGAGCGGATGCACGCCGATACCATCGGGCTCGTGCTGCGCGCCGAAGCATTCGGCATCGCCAACATATTGCTCGCGCACTTCCTGTGCGCTCAGCATGCGGGCGTCGTATCCGAACACATCGCGCATCACGCGGGTCTCGTTGCGCAGGAAATCGAGCTTGTGCTCGCGATGCGCGATGTAGAGGTGGCCGCCCGGTTGCGGCTCGCATTCGGGAATTTCCTCCACGAGACTGCGAAACGTTTCGAAGCCTTCGCGAATCTCGGCATCGAGCCGCAACGCGGTGGATTTCCCCCAACGCTCGATCCACTGCGAACGGTACAGCCGTCCGCTCGCGTTCTGCCCCTGCCCGCCGTTGCGACTGGTGCATCCCCACGCGGTGCGGTTCGCTTCGAGCACCACTGCGCGGATGCCATGTTCTCGTGCCAGGAACAGGGCCGTCGAAAGTCCGGTGAAGCCGGCGCCCACGATCACGACATCGGCATCGATATCGCCCTGCACGGGGCCATCGTCCGGCGGCGGCGCGCCAGCGGTATCCACCCAATACGTTGGCGCGTACTCGGTGCCGCGCCCCGGTGTACGGGCGACGAGCGGATCGTACCGGGGGTCATAGGGCGCGAGGGGAGCCGTGGCGTCGACCACGGGATCTTGCAAGGACATGGCGGCGTACTCCTGCTGTAAGCATGGGCTGATCTTTGGCCAAGACATGTTGCACCGGGCGATCGGCACACGATGGAGCCAGACCTCCCCACCGATGGATCCACGCATGCATCTGGTCGCACGCCATGGCGCATCTGGACCCATGCCCACGCGGGGTGCCCCCATACGATGTCGAACGTGCATTCTTCCTCTACGCAAACCGGTTACACCATGCCCCTCGATACCAGTACTCACTACCTCGCCCTGCTCGATACCTTCTCCGCCGCCTGGAACCGCCACGACATCCACGCGCTGATGGCATGCATGACCGATGACTGCACCTTTCACGCGGTGGCTGGCGATGCCCTGCTCGGACGCAGCTTCATCGGCCGCGAAGCCGTGCAGGCAGGCTTCGCACTGGCGTGGGCAACCTGCCCCGATGCGAGCTGGCGCGACCCGGTTCATTTCGTTGCTGATGATCGTGGCGTCACGGAGTCCACGTTCCGGGGCACGCGCGCCAGCGACGGCAAGCGCATCGAGGCGCGCATGGTCGACGTCTTCACGTTTCGCGACGGCAAGATCGCCGTGAAGAATGCCTATCGCAAGGACCGGCCCGCGCAATGAACCGGACCTCAGCAGCAAGATCGGCCACCGCCACCACCTCGGCGATGTCCATGGCCGACCTCGCCGCCGCGATGACGGTCGTGGTGATCTGGGGTCTCAATTTCGTGGCGATGAAACTGGCGCTACGCGAGTTCACGCCCATGCAACTTGGCGCCGCCCGCTACGCATTTGCCGCGATGCCGCTATTGCTGATGATTCGCCGCCCTGCGCTGCCTTTGCGATGGGTGGCGGCGTACGGCCTGCTGCAGGGACTCGGGCAGTTCGGCTTGCTGTTCATGGCATTGCGGCTCGGCATGACCGCCGGACTCGCCTCGGTGCTGATGCAGACGCAAGTCTTCTTCACCGCGTTGATGGCATTCGCCTTCCTTGGAGAAAGACTGAGCCGCCCCATGCTCGGCGGCCTGATCTTCGCGCTGGCGGGACTCGCCTGCTTCGGCATCGAAGTTGTTGGCGGTCGTGGCACAAGCGCCGATGTCACGCTGGCGGGACTGCTGCTGACCATCGGCGCGGCAGGCATGTGGGGCGCATCGAACATTCTTGCGCGCCATCTGCAGCGCCACTATCCCGACTACAACCCCATCCAGTTCGTGGTCTGGTCGAGCCTCGCACCTGTACTGCCATTCCTGCTGCTCACATGGCTGGTCGATGGACCCAGCGCGCAGCACCAGTGGATGGACGCATCGATCAGCGCCTGGGCCGGTGCGGCCTATCTGGGGTGGTTCGCCACGGTGATGGCGTACGGCCTGTGGACCGGCCTGCTCAAGCGCCATCCCGCCAACCAGGTTGCACCGTTCGGATTACTGGTGCCCGTGGTCGGCCTGCTGGCCGGCATGCTCCTGCTGCATGAATCGCTCTCGGGGTGGCAGTTGGCAGGCACTGCGTGGATTGCTGCGGCGCTGGTGATTATCTTGTTAGCGGCGCGGGGGCGGTAAAGGACGGATTGCCGACCTGCCGACTTGCCGGCCGATGCCCGTCGATCCCAGGACCGCCACCAACCTATCGTTTACCCGATGCGCCACAAGCCGCTCGATGGCTCCCACGCCGGCGACACCTCAGGAATGTTTTGATATATTACATACCACCGTGGCGCCGTGATGGTCCGCGGCGCTTGTTGATATGTGATGTAGAGAAGTTGCCGGTTGAACCGAGGACAGCCGAACATGACAGCTACGATCATCTACACCCACGCGGCGTGTCTGGAACACCGCCCTGGTCCGCATCATCCGGAGTCTCCCGAACGTCTGAGAGCCGTAATCAGTGCGCTGCAAACACCGGACTTCGCTTCGCTGGCGTGGCGCGAAGCGCCGATGGGCACCGTCGAGCAGTTACGGATGATCCACGAGGCGGACTACATCGAAGAGATCGAGCAAAGCATTCCCGCTCATGGATACGTGCCACTCGACGCGGGCGATACCGTCATGTCGCCGGGTTCATGGGAAGCCGTGATGCGTTGCGTCGGCGCGGCGTGTGCGGGCGTGGATGCGGTGATGGACGGCCAGGCGCGCAACGTGTTTTGCGCAACGCGGCCGTGCGGCCACCACGCCGAACCGGCGAAGGCGATGGGCTTCTGCATTTTCAACCAGGCGGCCATCGCGGCAGCCTATGCGTATGAAGTCCACAAACTCGAACGCGTCGCCGTGGTCGATTTCGATGTGCATCATGGCAATGGAACCCAGAATGCATTCTTCGATCGTCCGGAGCTGTTCTATGCGTCCAGCCACCAGTCGCCTTTCTATCCCGGTACGGGTGCGCGGTCCGAAACGGGTGTGAACCACAATATCGTCAACGTTCCGTTGCCTCGCGGCTGCGATTCCAGGCAATTCCGCGAAGCCATTTCCGCTCACGTATTGCCCGCGCTAACGGCGTTCGCTCCCGAAATCCTGATTCTCTCCACGGGATTCGACGCGCATCGCCTGGATCCCCTCGCAGGCATGAACCTCGAGGACGGCGACTTTGAGTGGATCACCAGGGAATTGATGCAGATCGCGGACAAGACGTGCGATGGCCGCATCGTGTCGATCCTCGAAGGGGGGTATAGCCTGGACGCATTGGCCACGAGTACGGCGGCGCATGTCAGCGCCCTGATGCAAGCCGAAGCCGCGTGAAGAATCTACACGCGATGGCTTGGCGTACTCAGTCCCTGCAGTAGCCTTCACCGGTGCGAACCGTCAAACAGTTCTTCTTGTCGGCGAGCCATTTCATGCCGGTCTCGGCGCCATTGGTCGCGCGAATGACCTCCCTGGTCCCGTCACGCTCGAACTCGATACCGCCGTCGGCATACCGGCCCTCGAACTTGCGCGGACCATCCAGGTTCTGCACGGTGACGTCGTACTTGCCATGGCCGCCGGCCAGTTCGAGGAACGTGCCTTCCGGGCCGGTCCACTTTCCGAGCCATTCGTCAGTGCGCGGTGCACTGGCTGTCATTGGCGTGTTGTCCGCAGTCTTCTGAGAGGACGTGTTGCGGTCCGAGCATCCTGCGACGACTACGACGGCAACTAGCAATACGGCGAGGGAGAGAGCGGGTGTCTTCATGGGTCGATTGACATGGAGGGGCATGCGCGGATATGCGGGCGCACCGTGCGCAGACAACGCTCGATCACGGCGGCCTCGTTCTTGACGATCATCGACAGGCAGATTCGCATTCGATTTCGCTCTCCAGACGGACGATATGAACCAGCATGGGCACGGCGCAACACCTTGCACATGCTACCAGTCGTCTGGCTTCGTCGATCTCCCGCGCAGCGGGAGAGGGGAGAAAACGTTGTCACACGTTCTGGGGACATCCGGAATCCGTTCGTTCTGGTACTTTGCACGCCAAAGATGTCGGCCGCGTCGATGCATGGGCTGGCAGACCACATGACGATGGAACGGGGATGGGCGGCAGATGACAGGGCGAACCACAACACGTATTGGACTATTCGGGATCTTGCAGACAGCTTTGCTGGCATCGGCACTCTCATTGGCCGGTTGCGGCGGCGATTCACCAGACGCCGAGTCGCCCGCGTCCGTGACACCTCCCGGAGCCGTAGCACCACCGCCTGCACCTTCGACACCAACCGCGCATGCCGTCGGCGGAACGGTCAGCGGACTGACGGGCAAGAGCCTGGTACTGCTGTTGAATGACGACAGCAGCGTCGCGGTATCGTCCAACGGAAGCTTTTCGTTCCCGGCGCGGCTGGAGGCCGGTGAGTCGTACCGCGTCGCCGTGAAGACCCATCCGGAAACACCCACACAGCTTTGCACCGTCGATGCTGGTTCCGGTGTCGTCAGCGATGCCGATATCACGAGCGTCAAGGTGGTGTGCGCCGATGCATTCCGGATCGGCGGGACGCTCGGCGGATTGAGTGGCAACGGACTCATCCTGCAAAACAACGCTGGCGATCTGCTGACTGTCGATGCCAATGGCAACTTCACGTTCCCGACGCCACTGCTCTCCGGCGCGTCCTACGGCATCAAGGTATTGCGGCCCGGGATTCCGGCACAACGCTGCATCATCAACGCGGGAAGCGGCGTGGTGAGCGGTGCGGACATTGGAGACATCGCCGTCATCTGCACCACCCCGACAGCGCGCAGTGCCTACGTGAGCAATCTCTGCACCAACAGCATCGTCACATTCGACGTGGACCCGGCAACGGGCGCGCTGAACAACGCTGTCTCCGTTCCCGCCGGGGACTTTCCGGAATACCTCGCCATTGCCCCTGGCGGAAAGTTCGGCTATGTGCCGAACTACGGAGACGGCACGATTCACGGGTATGCGATCGATGCGGCAACGGGCGCGCTAACCGCCTTCGGCACGCCGGTCGCCACCAACCAGGCCGCACCTGTCACCATGACGTTCCATCCGGCCGGCGGCATTGCCTATGTGCCAAATCTCACCGCGAACACCTTGTCGGTGTTCTCGATCGATGCATCTTCCGGCGCCTTCACGGCAATCGGTGCGCCTGTTGCGAGTCCGGCATACCCCAAGGACATCGTATTGGACTCCATCGGCAAGTTTGCCTACGGCCTTCACAACAACCTCGCGACGCCCCTTTCCGCATACGCGATCGATGATGCGACGAAGATGCCGACCGTGATAGCCGATGCGGTACCGTCGGCCCTCCCCCTGGCAACGGACATTGCCAAGCATCCGAACGACAAGTACCTCTACGTCACGAACAACAATCAGACCCTGACCGCATTTGCCATCGACCGCACCACAGGGAAACTGACGCAGATCGGCGCTCCTGTCCCAACGGGCTGGCAGCCGGATTCCCTTGCCATCGATCCCTCCGGGCGGTTCGCCTATGTCGCGAATCACTCAAGCGACTCGATCTCGGCATATCGAATCGATCAGCAAACCGGCGCCTTGTCCTCTCTGGGTCCGGATGTTGCCACGGGCAGGAATCCTACTGGCCCCGTCTTCGATCCATCTGGAAAGTACCTCTACATCATCGGATTCCGGGATGGTCAGATCTGGCGCTATGCATTCCATGCAGCAACGGGACAACTCGATGCCGGCACGCTGGCCAGCTCCGGAAATTGTCCGCTGAGGCTCCGATTCGGCATACCCTGACTATCTGGACGCCAACTACCGCAACGCCCTGCCCCCGTACCATCCGCCGCCAAACGCCAGCGGATGCAAACGGTCGATCAGTGCGCGCGCCTGTGCCACGGTCTCGATGGCCAGCGCGCGCTGGACTTCCAACTGGCTGAGTCGCGCGGTTTCCACGTAGATCGCTACAGCAGTCACCACCGCGGCCTTGGCCAGCGGTTCCAGCAACGATGTGGGGTCCACGTCGAAGTGCCGCTGGCTGGCGATCCAGCGGCCGCAGGCGTAGTCCGCCTGCTCCAGCGCCTGCCGCACGAAGACCTCGTCCTTGTTACCTCTGAACAAGACTCGCTCCGATAAAAGATCAACGCGCCGCAGGGATCGACTGCATCGGCATCATGTTCAACGTCGCGTTGTGCATGACCCAGAGCGAACCGGACACGACGATGGCAATCAGGAACACCGTGCAGGCGAAGATGGCCGAGTTGCCGCGCTGGCCCTTGCGTGGCCCCAGGTGCAGGAAGAACACCAGTTGCACGATCAGTTGCGCGACGCACAGCGCCACGATGATCGCCAACGCAGCAGACGGCGGCAACAGCTTGCCCATCACCGCACCGAAGGAAACAAGCGTCAGGACGACGGACAGCGCATAGCCCACCAGATGGCTGCGCAGGCTGCCGTGCGAGCCGTGCGCAGCATGCTCGCTGTCGTGGGTATCGGTAGTGCTCACAGGAATTCCCTCAGATAAACGATGGTGAAGACGCAGATCCAGACCAGATCCAGGAAGTGCCAGAACAGGCTCAGGCATGCGAGCTTGCGACGCACGGTGCCATCGAGCCCGAACACCTGGATCTGATGCACCATCACGGTCAGCCACAACAGGCCAGCCGTGACGTGCAGGCCGTGCGTACCCACCAGCATGAAGAACGCCGACAGGTAGGCGCTGCGATGCGGACCCGCACCTTCGTGCAGCAGTTCGCGGAACTCGTAGATCTCCATCCCCACGAAGGCGGCGCCCAGCGCGAAGGTCAGCACGAGCCAGCGCACCACATGGCGCGCATCGCCCGGTTGTCCAGTCTTGCCGCGCTTGTCGAGTCCGAGCATCGCCACGCCGAACGTCAGGCTGCTGGTCAGCAGCAGCATGGTTTCGCCCAGTACAAAGCGCAGGTCGAACAGTTCGCGGCCGGAAGGCGCACCGGCCGTGTTGTTGACCAGCACGCCGAACGTCGCGAACAGCACCGCGAAGATCAGGCAATCGCTCATCAGGTACAGCCAGAAGCCCAGCGTCAGGCGCGATTGCACTTGCTCGTCATGATGCCCATGGTCATGATCGGCATGGGTGTCGTGCGGATGGATGACCGCGCCCTCAGCAGTCGTCGCCGCATCCGCGCGCAGTTTCAGGGTTGTACTCATCTCAGTTCACCGTCCGCAGGGTATCGAAGCGCGCACGCTCGATCTTTTCGACTTCCGCCGCCGGCACGTAGTAGTCCACGTCGCGGTCATAGGCGCGCGCGATGAACGTGCCGATCATCGCCAGAAGGCCCGCGCCCACCATCCACCAGATATGCCAGACAAAGCCGAAGCACAACACCAGCCCGAACACCGAGACCAGGAATCCGGCCGAGGTATTGCGTGGCATATGGATGTCTTCGTACTGCTTCGGCTGTTGCCACGCACGGCCCGATTCCTTGTCGTCCCAGTGCTGCTCCAGCGACGTGATCTGCGGCACGTGCGCAAAGTTGTAGAACGGCGCGGGCGATGACGTGGCCCATTCCAGGCTGCGTCCGTCCCACGGATCGCCGGTCAGGTCGCGGTTCTGGTTGCGGTCACGCACGCTGACGAACAGTTGCCACAGGATCGCGAGAATGCCGCAGCCGATGATCACCGCACCCACCAGCGCCACGATCAGATAGGGCTGCCAGTCGGGATTGTTGTAGTGGTTCATCCGACGCGTCATACCTTGCAGACCGAGTGCGTACAGCGGCATGAAGGCCAGGTAGAAGCCCACCAGCCAGCACCAGAACGCCACCTTGCCCCAGAACTCGTTCAGCGTGAAACCGAACACCTTCGGGAACCAGAACGTCATCGCCGCGAGGCAACCGAACACCACGCCGCCGATGATCACGTTGTGGAAGTGGGCAATCAGGAACAGGCTGTTGTGCAGCACAAAGTCCGCACCCGGCACGGCCAGCAGCACGCCGGTCATGCCGCCCACGGCAAACGTGCACATGAAGCCGATGGTCCACAGCGTGGACGAGTGGAAGCGGATACGCCCCCGGTACATCGTGAACAGCCAGTTGAACAACTTGACGCCCGTGGGAATCGAGATGATCGACGTCATGATGCCGAAGAACGCATTGACGCTGGCGCCCGAGCCCATCGTGAAGAAATGGTGCAGCCAGACGAAGAACGACAGCACGCCGATCGACGACGTGGCGTAAACCATCGACGTGTAGCCGAACAGCGGCTTGCGCGAGAACGTGGCGATGATCTCCGAGAACGCGCCGAAGCACGGCAGGATCAGCACATAGACCTCGGGGTGGCCCCAGATCCAGATCAGGTTCACGTACATCATGGCGTTGCCGCCCAGCTCGCTGGTGAAGAAGTGCATGTCCAGGTAGCGGTCGGCCGTGAGCAGCGCCAGCGTGGCGGTCAGCACCGGGAAGATGGCCACGATCAGGATGTTCGTGATCAGCGCGGTCCAGGTGAACACGGGCATCTTCATCAGCGTCAGGCCCGGCGCACGCATGCGCAGGATCGTGACGATGAAGTTGATACCGGTGAGCGTGGTGCCCAGCCCCGATATCTGTAATGACCAGATGTAGTAGTCCACCCCTACCGTTGGGCTATACCCCAGGCCCGACAACGGCGGATACGCGACCCAGCCCGTCGCGGCGAAGTCGCCGACGAACATCGACATCATGACCAGCACCGCGCCCATCGCCGACATCCAGAAGCTCAGCGAATTGACGAACGGATAGGCCACGTCGCGAGCGCCCACCTGCAGCGGCACGATCACGTTCATCAAACCCAGGATGAACGGCGTGGCCACGAAGAAGATCATGATCACGCCGTGTGCCGTGAAGATCTGGTCGTAGTGATGTGGGGGCAGGTAACCCGCTGCATCGCCCACGGCAATGGCCTGTTGCGCGCGCATCATGATGGCGTCGGCAAAGCCGCGCAGCAGCATGATCAGCGCCATGATGATGTACATCACGCCGATGCGCTTGTGATCGACCGAGCAGATCCATTCGGTCCACAGGTAGCGCCACTTGCCGAAGTACGTGATGGCGCCCAGCAACGCGGCGCCGCCGAGCATCACCACCAGCAGCGTGCCCATGATGATGGGTTCGTGCAGCGGAATGGCGTCGAGAGAAAGTTTTCCGAACATGGTGTCAGCGCTCCAGCGTGGTGGGTGCGGCCTCGGGCAGAGGCGGCAGTGCGGCGCGCAGGGTCACGGGACTGTCGGCGCGGCAGATGTCGTCGCTGGCAGCCATGTACTGATCCACCACGCCCTGGAACAGGCGCGGCGATACGTTGGCGTAAGTCTTCACGGGGTCTTTGCTGCTGGGCTGTTCCAGCTTGCGGTAGGTGTCTGCGTCAAGCGTGCCGCCCGACGCGCGCGCACGCGCCACCCACGCATCGAACTCCGCGCGCGAGGTGGCAATCGTCTTGAAATGCATGTCCGAGAAACCCGCGCCGCTGTAGGCGGCGGATCGGCCCTCGAACACGCCGGTCTGGTCGGCAATCAAATGCAGCTTGGTCTGCATGCCGCTCATCGCGTAGATCATGCTGCCCAGCTTGGGGATGAACAGCGCGTTCATCGTCGATTCCGCCGTGATGCGGAAATTGATCGGCGTACCCACCGGCACCGGCAGTTCGTTCAGCGACGCCACACCGTATTGCGGATAGATGAACAGCCACTTCCAATCCAGCGCAATGACATCCACTTCGATGGGGGCCACCTTCGACTCCAGCGGACGGAACGGGTCCAGCTTGTGCGTGGAGTCCCAGATGATGATGCCCAGCATCGCCACGATCACGCATGGAATGCCCCACACCACCACCTCGATCTTCGTCGAGTGCGACCACCGCGGCGCGTATTCGGCTTTGGTGTTGGTCTCGCGATAGCGCCATGCAAACACCAGCGTCAGGATGATCACGGGGATCACCACCAGCAGCATCAGCGCCGTGGACAACACGATCAGGTGCCGTGTCTGTTCGGCCACGGAGCCGCCGGGTGACAGCAGATCCCATGAACAACCGGTGAGCCAGAGCGGCAACGCCAGGGGCGCCACGCGACGAATCGTTGAAACGAGAGGGGTGTGGAGTTTTCGCCGACGTTCCCTTGTCGGGTCGGCCGATGGCGATGGCTTGCGCATATCAATACCTTGATGTCCGGGGGCGCGGCGAAATGCTGTTTGTATGGATTTCCCCGCGATGCGCGGCATGCTAAGGTAAGACAACATCCATACAAGGGTTTCACCTCATGCCTACAACGCCGCGTGACGCCGACTTGCCGAACTGGATCGGCACCTTTGTGGCAGGCCCCCGCTATGTGCAGATTGCGGACTTCCTGGAGCGTGCGGTGGCAGGCGGGAAGTTGTCGCCGGGAGACCGGCTCGCGCCGCAGCGCGAACTCGCCGCCATGCTGGGGGTCGACTTGACGACCGTTACCCGTGCACTGGCCGAAGCGCGCCGGCGCGGCCTGATCACCGCCCGTGGATCGCAGGGCACGTACATCGCCGCGCCCGCGTTCGATCTGGTGCAGGCCGTGGACCTGAGCATGAACGTGCCGCCACCGCCCGCCGAGATCGACTTCGACGACATGCTGCGTCGCGGACTCGCACAGGTGACCGTACGCGCCGATGCAAGCCTGCTGATGACCTATCAACTGGGCGGCGGCACGCAACCCGATCGCACGGCCGGTGCGCAGTGGCTCGCGCCGATACTTGGGACGATTGCGCCAGCATCCGTGATCGCATGTCCCGGCGCGCAGTCCGCGCTGGCCGCACTGATCCTGTGCCGCACGGCGCCGGATGGCGTGGTGGCGACGGAACCGCTGGTCTATCCCGGCATCCGCGCCGCCGCCAAGCAGTTGGGACGCGAAGTCGTGACCATCGCCGTCGATGACGATGGCATGCGGCCCGATGCGCTGGACGCCGCATGCGCGTCGCAGCGCGTGCAACTGCTGTATCTCAACCCCACATTGCAGAATCCCACCACGCACACGATGCCCGAGTCGCGCCGACGCGAACTCGCGCGTATCGCACAGCGCCGGGGCATCACGATTGTGGAAGACGATCCGTACTGGCTGCTGACGCCCGATGCGCCACCGCCCTTTGCGGCCATCGCGCCCGCCGAGACCGTGTACATCGCCACGCTATCGAAATGCCTGAGTCCGGGATTGCGCACCGCCTACGCGGTAACACCGGACACGGCGCTGCAGGAGTCTTTCCTTGCGGCGCTGCGTGCCTTGACATTGATGGCATCGCCCGTGGCCACGGCGCTGGCTACGCAGTGGATCCACGACGGATCGGCTCTCGCGCTGCTGATGGGGATACGCGAAGAAGCCGCAGCGCGGCAGGATATCGCGCGCCAATGGCTGGTCGGCAACGGACCGCAGACGCCGTGGGGCATTCACGTCTGGCATCCGTTGCCGAGCTACTGGAATGCGGCGGCATTCAGCCGCGCCGCGCGCGATGAAGATCTGCGCGTCACCGCATCCGATGTGTTTGCCGATGGCAGCGGCTCGCCCAACGCCATCCGCATTTCCCTGGGCGGCGCGGCCACGCGTGCGCAGTTGTCTGCGGCATTGCGCAAGCTGTCGGGATTGTTCGCACGCAAGCCGTCCGATGCGGGGTTGATGGTGGTATAGATCGATACCCGCTACGCGGCCCGCAGTGCCCATAGCGCGTCCAGCACGTACTGCGTCGCGCGATCCACGTGCTCCCCGCTGTGCGCCAGGCCCAGCCGACGCCACAGCGCCGGCCGCAGCGGGCGCATCACCACGCGTGCATCGGGCGCGGGCGTCGTCACCTCGTGCGGCAACAGCGCAGCCCCATAGCCAGCCGCCACCAGGCTCTTGATCGCGTCGTTGTAGTTGAGCTGGATACGCGGCACCGGCCTGTGCCCACCGCTGGCGAACCACTCGGCGGTCAGGCGAGATAGCCGCGTGGTGTCGTCATTGAGGATCAATGGCCGCGCAGCCAGCCATGCTGGCGTGATACGTGCGGGGCACGGCCAGCTTGCGGGCAGGAACGCCTGCACCGGATCGCGCCGCCACGGGCGAATCGTCAGCCCCGCCACACGCGCCTGCGGCAAGGCCACCAGACCGACCTCCAGCGTGCCGCCCGCCAGTCGCGCCAGGGTCTCCTGCGAAGTCAGCACGGCCACCTGCACGTCGATATCGGGATGCTGCTCCGCCAGCGTGGCCAGCGCCTGTGGCAACAGATGCGCGATGGCGCCGGTCGATGCACCCAGACGCACACGCCCCGTCAATCCTTGTACTTGCCGCCGCACATCGTGCAGCGCCACCTCGGCATCGGCCAGCAGGCGCCGGGCGCGCTCGATCAGCGTTTCACCGATGGACGATGGACGCACCTCGCCGCGCTTGCGCGTCAGCAGTGGCGCACCAATGCGCGCTTCCAATTCCGCAATGTGCAGGCTGACCGTGGGCGGCGCCAGATGCAACGCGCGTGCCGCTTCGGCAAAGGAGCCGAGGTCGGCAATGGCAACGAGGGTACGCAAACGGTCCAGGCTGATCTCGCGCATGGGCACTCCGAATCCATCATTCAGGAAACCTGAATCTCATCGTCATGAAATTCAACTTTTGCGATTCTAGCCGGTGGCGCAAGATGGCGTCTCTTCCGCATCCATCGTATCCATCGCAATCTCTATCGCAACTGCGCAGAGGCCACCATGACCTACCCCCTTGTTTTTATCGACGGCGACCAGGGCACCACCGGCCTGCAGATCCATGAACGCCTGCGCGGCCGCGACGATCTTCGCCTGCTGACGCTCCCCGCCGGCCAGCGCAAGGACCCGCGCGCCCGCGCCGAAGCCATCAACAGTTGCGATATCGCCATCCTGTGCCTGCCCGATGCGGCCGCACGCGAGGCCGTGGCATCCATCGTCAATCCGGATGTGCGCGTGATCGATGCCAGTTCGGCGCACCGCACGCAAGCCGGTTGGACCTACGGTTTCCCGGAAATGGCCGAAGGCCAGTCGCAGCGGATTGCCAGCGCACTGCGCGTCACCAATCCTGGCTGCTATCCCACCGGTGCGATCTCGCTGTTGCGCCCCCTGGCAAAGGCCGGCCTGCTGCCAGACAACTACCCGATCACCATCCATGCGGTGTCGGGCTATTCGGGCGGCGGACGCGCAGCGGTGGAAACCTACGAAGGACCCGATGCTGCACAGGCCCTGCCCTTCCAGGTCTATGGATTGGAACTCGCGCACAAGCACGCGCCTGAAATCCAGTTGCACGCGGGTCTGGCTCGCCGCCCCATCTTCGTGCCGTCCTATGGCGCGTTCCGGCAAGGTATTGTGCTGACCGTCGCGCTGGAACTGGATCTGCTCGCACCGGGCACCGATATCGAGACACTGCACGCCACGCTCCAAGAGCATTACGCGGGCGCTCGTCATGTCGAGGTATTGCCACTCGCCGAATCCTCCGCGCTCAAGCGTCTCGATCCGCAAGCGCTGAACGGCACCAACGACCTGCGCCTGGGCGTCTTCGGCAATCGTGAACATGGACAGGTGTTGCTGGCCGCCGTGTTCGACAACCTCGGCAAGGGCGCGTCCGGCGCTGCAGTGCAGAACCTCGACCTTATGCTCGGCGCCGCGACGGCGGTGCAGCAGGCGGCCTGACCAGTTCCTGCTCCAGAAATTGCATCAATGCCTGCACGCGCGCGGTACGTCCGCGCCGTGTGGGCACGAGCAGTGTCACGGGTGCGCTGTCAAACGCCCAATCCGGCAGCACGCGCACCAGCCTGCCGCGCGCCACGGCCTCGGTGACATCCCACTCCGAGCGCAGCACCAGCCCCAATCCCTGCTCCGCCCAATGGCGCGCGATGCTGCCGTCATTGCTGGTATAGGCCGGTACGACACGCACGGTATCGGGCTTTCCCGACAGGGACGGACGACACCGCCACAGCGTCACGTCCTCGTCGTTCTCGCGGATGCAGATACACGCATGATCAAGCAGATCGCGCGGCACCGTTGGCGTTCCGTGCTGGCGCAGATATTTCGGACTCGCACATAGCCAGCGCGCATTCGGTGCGAGCGTGCGGGCAATCCACGACGAATCGCGTACCGCGCCGATATGGATCACGGCGTCCGAATCGTGGCGGTCGGGCCATGGCGTTTCGCGCAAGTCCAACTGCAGCCGCAGACCCTTGTGGATTTGCGCAAAACGCGCGAGCAGCGGGGCGATGTGTTGCCGTCCGTAGCCGAACGGCGCGGCGATGCGCAGCGTGCCCGTCAGCGCGCTGTCCTCGCGCCGAAACGATTCCGGCAGCGCATTGAGTTGCGCAAGAATCGCCGCGCCTTCCCGTGCGAAGCGTTCGCCTTCGGCTGTCAGACTCAGTCGCCGCGCCGTGCGCGTGGCCAGCGCGAGCCCCAGGCTCGCCTCCAGCTTGCGCAGTCGCGCAGACAACGCAGGCGGCGTCACATTCAGTGCGCGCGCCGCCGCACTCAGCGAAGGCCACTGCGCCAGCGCCTCCACCAGCCGCAAATCCTCGATCTGGATCATTCACTTCTGCTTAACGATTGATGTTCCAAAATTTAACCACAGGTGGCGTTATCGCGCCTACAGTGGGAACCTCCGCAATCCCCACGCACACGCCATGACCGCTTCCGCTGCCGCGCCCATGCAACTGACGCAACTGGAAACCCCGGCCGCCATCATCGACACCCCGCGCATGCTGCGCAACATCCGCCACATGCAGGCGCGCATGGATGCACTGGGCGTGCGCTTTCGTCCGCACGTCAAGACCAGCAAGTGTTCTCCGGTGGTACGCGCGCAGATCGCGGCGGGGGCCACCGGCATCACTGTCTCTACGCTGAAGGAGGCCGCCCACTTCTTTGACGATGGCACTACGGACATCCTTTATGGTGTGGGAATGGTGGCGACCAAGCTGCCGCAAGCACTCGCGCTGCGTCGTCGTGGATGCGACCTCAAGATCGTGACGGACAGCGTCGATTCGGCGCGCGCCATCGTCGCGTTCGGTACGGAACATGACGAAGCATTCGAAGTGTGGATCGAGATCGATACCGACGGCCACCGCTCCGGCATCCGTCCCGATGAAACCGCGCTGATCGATGTGGCCACGGTGCTGCACGAAGGTGGCGCACGGTTGGGCGGCGTGATGACGCATGCGGGCTCCAGCTACGACCTCGATACGCCCGAGGCATTGGCCGCAATGGCCGAGCAGGAGCGCGCCGGTTGCGTGCGCGCCGCCGAACGGCTGCGCGCAGCGGGATTGCCTTGCCCGGTGGTCAGCGTCGGCTCCACCCCTACGGCCCTCTCGGCCGCCAGCCTGCATGGCGTCACCGAAGTGCGCGCCGGTGTCTATGTCTTCTTCGATCTCGTGATGCACAACGTCGGGGTCTGCGGCACCGATGATCTCGCGCTCAGCGTGCTGACCACCGTGATCGGGCATCAGGCGGAGAAAGGCTGGGCCATTGTCGATGCGGGCTGGATGGCGATGAGCCGGGATCGCGGCACGCAAAAGCAGAAGCACGACTTCGCCTATGGTCAGGTCTGCAGCCTCGATGGCACGGTGCTGCCGGGCTATGTCCTGAGCGGCGCCAATCAGGAACACGGCATCCTGTCGCGCGAAGGCGGTGAAAGCAACAAGGACGCCGATATCGCCAGGCGCTTCCCCATCGGCACGATGCTGCGTATCCTTCCCAATCACGCCTGCGCAACCGGTGCGCAGTTCCCCTCGTATCAAGCGCTTGCCGAGGACGGCGAGATCACGGAATGGAGCCGCCTGCATGGATGGTAATCACAAGCAACGCGATGGCGCAGTCCGCACCATCCAGCCCGCCACGATGGCAGCGCCCGGCGGCCACTACAGCCACGCGACCGTGGCCAACGGCATGGTCTTCGTGTCCGGACAGTTGCCCGTCACAGTGGACGGCCACAAACTCGTCGATGCCTCGTTCGAAGCGCAGGCGCAACAGGTGCTGGACAACGTGAAGGCCGCACTGGTTGCCGCAGGCAGTGGCATCGAGGGACTGGCGCAGGTACGCGTCTATGTGGACGACATCGAGAACTGGCCCGCCTTCAACAAGGTCTACGCGGCGTGGATCGGCGAGGCGCGTCCCGCGCGCGCCGTGGTGCCCACTGGTGCGCTGCACTATGGATTCAAGATCGAGGTGGAAGCGGTCGGCGTGGTGCTGTAGGCTGCCGATCTGAAACCGCACAACATCAATCTGCAGGCATGGCGCATTCTTGCCGCGCTGCGCCATGAAGATCATCAGCGGCTCTCGGATCTGGCGAGCCATACTGGCGCCGAGCTTTCCTATCTGTCCCGGGCGGTCGTTGCACTGGAGGAACGCGGCTTTCTCCGCCGCGATGCGTCAGCGGAAGACAAGCGCAACATCCACATGTCACTGACGCCTGCAGGCCGCGCCATCGTTGCGGAGTTGGCACCGCGCGCGTGGGACATCGAACGAGCGTCGGTGTCGGGTGTGTCGCCGGAAGAGCTGGCGGCAACGTTGAAAACCTTGCGCGCCATTTTTTCGAATCTCGTCGATGGCTGCCAGGGTGCTACGGGCGTCAATCGCAAGCTGACCGTGGCGCGCCGGGTTCGTAGCAAGGAGATTCAGGATGAGACCGAGGCATAGAGCAACGCCGCTGCCGCCGCAAAATATGTGACATAGATCACATATACGCCTTAACTCACGTCCCTATGACAATACGCGATGCTAGGATGTTGTCATAGACGACGATGGATGTTGACATATGCGTACAGATCCAAGCATGGCTCGGTTCCTGGCGGCACAGTTTGCTGATAAGGCGGAGGTTGCGCTCGCCGCTCCGCTACAGGAGGCAAGGGGTATCTCACGCCAGGCAGCCACAGCATTGCTGGGCCGCATGGTGAAAAACGGTTTGCTGGTGCCAGGCACGGGGCAACGTCCGAAAACGTACTTTCTGGGCATATTGAAGGACGTTAGCAAGGAATTCCTGTTGGACGGCCTGGAGGAACACGTTGTTTGGGCGGAGTACCTGAAGCCCGTCCTGACTGACCTGCTCACCCCAGAGGCTCTGAATGTTTGGGAGTACGGCGTGACCGAGATGATCAACAACGCTATTGATCACTCCCAGGGCACGAAGCTGAAGGTCCAGCTCTACGCCAACGTGGCATTCACAAGTTGCTACATCGGTGACGATGGGGAGGGTATCTTTCGAAGAATCACCCGGCTGTGCAATCTTCCAGATGAGCGCCAGGCCATTCTGGAGTTAGCCAAGGGCAAGCTAACCACCGATCCCACCCACCACTCCGGCGAAGGCATTTTCTTTTCTTCCAGGGCATTCGATAACTACCGGATTCTGTCCAATGGGCTGACGTTCGACCATGTGCATGACGAGCCGGACTTCCTGCTCGAACACGGGCGAGGTGAAAGCTATGGCACGACGGTCTTCCTCCGTCACGGCAATGCATGCACCCGGACGTTACGCGAGGTGTTTGATCAGTTCGCAGAGCCTGATGAGTACACGTTCAGCAAGACCATCGTGCCGGTGAGGCTTGCCAGGATGGGTGCGGAAAGCCTCGTCTCCCGATCGCAAGCACAACGATTGCTTGCGCGCATCGACAAGTTCAAGACGGTGATCCTGGACTTTGAAGGCGTCGAGACCGTTGGGCAGGCATTCGCAGATGAGATCTTCCGCGTATTTCAGGCGGGACATCCCGATGTGGAATTGCACCATCAGAAAGCCAACGATCAGATTCTATGGATGATCAAGCGGGCGATTGCGCACGGAGCGCAGCGTTAGCGGTGCTGCCATTTTTCGAGAGGGAACGGCTGCTTGCCGTTGCTGTGCTGCCTCGCCGCTCCCTCCCGCCATTCCCTCAAAACGTATGCTTCACCCCCAGCATTGCCCCCAACTGATTGCCACCCGGCGAAGCTGCAGCGCCCGGATTGCTGCTGACTGACTGCGCCAGTTGGCCGCTGTTGTTGATATAGCCCGCCGTGGCATACACGGCCGTACGCTTCGAGAAGCTGTACGTACCGCGCACCGCATAGAGCCACGCCTTGTTGGCGCTGTCGTGATAGCGCTGGTGATAGACCTGCCCTGCCACGTTGAAGGCCGGCGTCAGGTCGTACGAACCACCGAGCCATAACAGATCGCTGCGCGGCGCCGTCGGATTGCCGTCGTTGTCGTGCCGCAGCCAGCCTACCCCGGCCTTGACCCGATCGAACAGCGTATAGGCGCTGAGCGACAACCTGTCGTCCTTTCTCCCACTGCTGGTGAGTCCGGCAAAGGCGCCCGGCCCGCCGCGCCATGAATCGTAGGCGGCGGCCACGCCGAAGCGCGAGGTCTCGTACATCAACAGCGCCGACCACTCGCGGCAAGCCTTGGAATCGGCGGGATTCTCGCCCGCGCAATTCGTGCTGCCGGGGCTTGGCGCGGCCACCGCCGCATCACGGCCGAAGCTGTAGGTGGCGCCAACCGTCAGCCCACCGAACTTGCCCTTGTACGAGATGGCATTGTCGGCGCGCGAGTTGGGAATCGTCGGGTCCAGCGCACCCGATCCGAATGTGTTCGGACCCAGGATGTCGGAATCCAGCGTGGCCCAGAACATCATCGTGTACTGGCGACCGAAGGCCACCTGTCCCCAGTTGCCCGACAATCCCACCCATGCCTGCCGGCCGAACAGCCGGTTGCCGAAGTTCGCCACGCCGGTGTCCGGTGCGAAACCGGATTCGAGAACGAACTGCGATTTGAGTCCGCCGCCAAGATCTTCGGTGCCACGCAAGCCCCAGCGCGAAGGCACCGAGGCGGAGAGATTCGGCATGCGCGCCACCGTGTTCTGCGTCGTCGGCTACGGACGATGTTCCAGCGCTTGCCGCAGATAGGCCGCGGTCACGCTCGTACGCATGCCTGCTATATCGGCGGGCCGCCCGCTCCCCACGATACGGCCCCCCTCTCCGCCCGCACCGGGGCCGATGTCGATGACCCAGTCCGCCTGCGCCACCACGCGCATGTCGTGCTCCACCACCACCACGGTGTTGCCTGCCTCCACCAGCGCCTGCAGTTGCACCAGCAAGCGGTCCACATCGGCGGGATGCAGGCCATTGGTCGGCTCGTCCAGTACGTAGAGCGTGTCGCCGCGTTGCGCGCGCTGCAACTCGGTGCCCAGCTTGATGCGCTGCGCCTCGCCGCCAGACAACTCCGTGGCGGGTTGACCGAGGCGGAGATAGCCGAGTCCGATATCGCGCAATACCTTCAGCGAGCGCATCGCCACGGCTTCCCCTGCGAAGACCTCGCAGGCCGCATCCACGGTCAGGTCCAGCACTTCGGCGATATTGCGGCCCTGCCAGGTGATCTCCAGCGTCTGCGGCTGATAGCGCGTGCCGTGGCAGGTAGAGCATGGCGCGTACACGCTGGGCAGGAACAGCAACTCCACGCTGACGAAGCCCTCGCCCTCGCAGGTCGGGCATCGTCCCTGTGCCACGTTGAACGAGAATCGTCCGGCGGTGTAGCGCCGCTTGCGCGCGGCGGGCGTCTCGGCAAACAATTTGCGCACGTGATCGAACAGCCCGGTATAGGTGGCCAGGTTCGAGCGCGGCGTGCGGCCGATAGGCTTCTGGTCGACGCGCACCAGCCGGCGCACTGACTCCATGCCGCCCGCAATGCGTCCTTCGGTCGGCGCGTCGGTCACCGCGAACAGCGGATCGCGTTCCTCGTCCGCATCGCTGTCGTTCGCCCGGCCCAGTTGCCGGTTCACCAGTTCCGGCAGCGCCTGGCTGATCAAACTCGATTTGCCCGAACCCGACACGCCAGTGACCGCGGTGAAGCAGCCGAGCGGAATCTCCGCATCCACGCGATGCAGGTTGTTACGCGAGACGTGCGCAAGCCTCAGCCATCCCGCAGGTTCCCGTTGCCGTCCCGCCATCCTTGCCTGATCGCCAAACAGATACGCCGCCGTGCGCGACGCCTTGACGCCCGCAAGACCTTCGGGTGGCCCGCTGTAGAGCACCTGTCCACCATGCTCGCCTGCGGCCGGCCCCACATCCACGAGCCAGTCCGCCTGACGCATGGTCTGCGTGTCGTGCTCCACGATGAAGAGCGAATTGCCGGCTGCCTTCAGCCGGCGCAGTGCGATGAGCAACGCTTCGCCATCCGCAGGATGCAGCCCCGCCGACGGTTCATCGAGCACATAGACCACACCGAACAATTGCGACGAGATCTGCGTGGCAAGCCGCAACCGTTGCAACTCGCCTGACGACAGCGTTGGCGTACTGCGATCCAGCGACAGATAGCCGAGACCGAGGTCGAGCAGCGTGGACAGCCGTTCCATCAATTCTTCCGCAATGCGCTGCGAGGCCAGCCGCTTCTCTTCGGAGAGATTGGGGGTGCGCCGTACGTCCGGTGCGGCCTGATGCGCGGACCCACCAGCGGCGACGCGTCGGGCCGTATCGGCGCGCGCGGCCTTACGGCTCACGATATCGCGGGTAGCATCCGCTGGCTGCGATAACTCGCCACGCGCCACCGGACGCATGATCTCTGCTACCTGCGCGAGCGGCAGATGCGTGAAGGCGCCGATATCGAGGCCCGCGAACGTGACGGACAGCGCCGCCTTCTTGAGTCGCTTGCCATGGCAGGTCGGACAGTCGCGGCCAATCATGAACTGGGACACGCGCTTCTTCATCAAAGCACTCTGCGTGGTGGCGAACGTCTGGAGCACGTAGCGGCGCGCACCGGTGAATGTGCCCTGGTAGCTCGGCTCCATCTTGCGCTTGAGCGCCGCCCGCACCTCGCGCGGCGTAAACCCCGCATAGACGGGCACGGTGGGCTGCTCCTCGGTGAACAGGATCCAGTCGCGATCCTTTTTCGGCAGGTCACGCCATGGGGTATCGACGTCGTAGCCGAGCGTGACGAGGATGTCGCGCAGGTTCTGCCCATGCCACGCCGGCGGCCACGCGGCCACGGCACGTTCGCGGATCGACAGCGAATCGTCGGGCACCATCGACTGCTCGGTGACATCGTAGATGCGCCCCAGCCCATGGCAATCCGGACACGCACCCTCTACCGTATTGGGAGAGAAATCCTCGGCATACAGCATCGGCTGGCGCGGTGGATAGCTGCCGGCACGCGAGTACAGCATGCGCACGAGGCTGGACAAGGTCGTGACGCTGCCCACCGTGGAGCGCGCATTGGGCGTGCCGCGTTGCTGCTGCAGCGCCACCGCGGGCGGCAGTCCCTCGATGCTGTCGACCTCCGGCACGCCTACCTGATCGATCAACCGCCTGGCATAGGGCGCGACGGATTCGAAATAGCGCCGCTGTGCCTCTGCGTAGAGCGTGCCGAACGCCAGCGACGACTTGCCAGAGCCCGACACGCCGGTGAACACCACCAGCGCGTTGCGCGGGATATCGACGTCGACATTCTTCAGGTTGTGCTCTCGCGCGCCCCGCACACGGACACAGTGGTCTGCCACGTTCATCGCGTTGGACTTCTGGCGGGATTGCTTCATCACGCGCTCCTTGTTTGCCGGGCCGTCGGTATGTCACGCGTGTACCGTGCTGCAGGAAGCGTGCCAATGCGCATTTCGACAAACTTCACGTCTTTCGGGAAAGTCTGCGTCCCGCATGCGGGCTAGCATGGTGCGCAACCGTTGCCTTGCGCGAGTGCCGACCATGTCACGCCAAACCCTGATGAAGACCTCTCACGGACAGATCGCGCTGGAGGAGTCCGGCCACGGCACATTGCCCGTGTTGCTGATCCACGGCAACTCCTCATCCCGCGCAGTGTTCCGCAATCAGATGCAAGGCCACGTCGCGGACCCTTACCGATTTATCGCGTTCGACCTGCCGGGCCACGGCGAATCCTCCAATGCCATCGATCCGGACCGCACGTACACGCGCCCCGGCCTGGCCGATGCAACGATCGAACTGCTGGAGAAACTTGGCATCGACGAGGTGGTGCTGGTGGGATGGTCGCTAGGCGGACACATCGCACTGGAGGTGGCGTCGCGCTTTGCTGGCGTGCGCGGCATCATGATCTGCGGCACGCCGCCGGTGGGTCGCGACATGTCGGCCGGCTTCATCCCCGCGCCCCATATGCGGCTTGGCAGTCAGCAGGTGTTTTCTGCGGAGGATGTCGATACGTTCGGTGAGGCGATCTTTGGCGATAGCTTCACGCCGGCACTGCGCGCGGCCATCGCACGCACCGATGGCCGCGCACGCAAGACCATGTTCGAAGCAGCACGTGCGGGTGCGGGCATCGATCAGCGCACTCTGGTGGAGTCATTGCCCGTGCCGCTCGCGGTGGTCAACGGCGCGAACGATCGTTTCGTCAATCTCGACTACATCGATAGCGTGGCGTACGCCAACCTGTGGGGCGGCCACTGCCTGCGCCTGCCCGATACCGGCCACGCGCCATTCCTGGAGTCGCCTGCCTTGTTCAACCCCATCCTTGAGCGATTCCTGCGCGACGTGGCCACGGGTGATTAGCCCATGCGGCACGCCAATGATTGCGAGGCTGGCACGAGTTGCCGCAACGCGTGCCATTGCGCGGGCGATGTGGCGGCCGCCACCCCATGTTTTCCAGGCCAAGGCAAATAAACCACAGCGCCACTGCACGTTCTTGCAAATACGAATCACTATCATTTATACTCGCCAGCGCCCTCATCCCGTCGTCATCCGCCCTGATCGTGCTGCGCGATCCCGCTCATCCTCCGCTGTTCGCTGCGCTCCTGCGTCACTACGACGAGCTGGTCGATCACGTGCGCCGTCGCTTTGGCGACCGTCATTTCGCGCGCGACGTCTTGCAGGATGTGTGTGTGCAGTTGCTGGAGCGTCCGCCGTCCGGCGAGGTGAAGCAGCCGCTGGCGTTCCTGCGGCATGTCACCACCCATCGGGCCATCGATGCCTATCGTGCGCAGCGCACGCGCCAGGCCCATGCCGATGCGGGACACGCCGACGGTTCGCGCATCGAGGACCTGCAGTCTCCCGATGTGGCCGAGGCCATCGCGCACCGGCAGATGGTCGATCACCTGGAGCGATGCATTGCCGCACTGCCGCAACGTTGCCAGGAAGTCTTCATCCTTCACCGTCTTCACGATCTGCCGCAGCATGAAGTCGCGCTAAGATTGGGCATCTCGCGCGGCATGGTGGCACGTCATATGGCGCGGGCCATGTCGTTGCTGGCACCTGCACTCGACTCCGCACCGCCAGCCGCCTCACCATGAGCACCCTTCGCGCCGTGTCACCAAACCCCGAACACCCCTCAAAACAGGACGATGCGCTGTCGCCATTCGCGCAGGATTTGCGCGAGCGATTCCCGTCCGTGGAAGCCATCACCGCCGCAGCGGCGTCACGTCGCCGCCGTGCGAAGAAGACGCGTGCCGGCGTGGCTGCCGCACTCTTTTTGCTCGCGGGCGTGACATGGCTGGCCGATCCCGCGTATCGCACCGAGCAACTCAACGCCGACGCGCACGCGCCACGTACGGTGCAACTGGCCGATGGCAGCGCGGTCACGCTCGACAAGGGCACGAACCTGAAGATCGCGTGGCGCCTGCGTTCGCGCCAACTGGCGCTGGAAACCGGCGAGGCGCAATTCACCGTCGCCCATGGACTGCGCGCGTTCATCGTCACGGCAGGGCAGACGCGCGTGCGCGATATCGGCACGATCTTCGATGTGCAACGGTTACCGCAGCGTACCCGCGTCACGGTGATCGAAGGCGCCGTGGAAGTGGAAGCCGGCGGACAGGTCCGCCAACTGCGCGCGAACCAGCGCGTGGACGTGGGACCGGACGGCCAGATGCCGCATGACACCGCCACCGTGGATGTGGAACGCGCATTGGCCTGGCAGCGCGACAAGTTCTCGTTCGATGGTGTGGCGCTGGCCGACGCCATCGCCGAAATGCAGGCGCGTTCGGGCACCCCTATCGTTATCGACGATCCGCGTATCGCGCAGTTGCGACTCTCCGGCGAGTTCGATCGCGAACAGGTCGACGCCATTTTGCAATTGCTGCCCGGTGTGCTGCCGGTAACGGTACGGCGCACGGGCGATGGGGCGGTGCATTTGTCGGGGCGGTGATTCTCTGATCATTGCGGCGCCTGCTTGTTTGCTCCCCTCTCCCGCGTGCGGGAGAGGGGTTGGGGGAGAGGGCTGGCGGTGCAATCACCAACAAGTCGCAATTTGAACCGGGCCTGTCAGTTTTTTTGTGTGCAGGACAGCTAGAGGCTTGCCGGTCGAATGGATTGGCAAGCCTGCATTCTCTCAGAGGTGCGGGTGGGTAAATCGGTCTTCGTACAACAC
>NZ_SCMX01000061.1 GCF_005503625.1 Cupriavidus sp. 2SB
CCCCAGTCAAGCCCCGCCGGATACCCGATCCCGACCACGCGCCCACATCGTCGGACGTCGCCCCCCCTGCACCGGATGCGGGCGATGGCCTGACCGATACCGCTCGGCGTATCCTGGAAATCGCAGAACGGCTATTTGCCGAACAGGGTGTCGAGCAGGTGCCCTTGCGGCAGATCGTGGTGGAAAGCGGCCAGCGCAACAGGTCCGCGCTGCACTACCACTTCGGTTCGCGCGAGGCACTCGTCAGTCATCTGTTGAATCTTCGGCTCCATGAGGTGAACCGCGTGCGCCATCGCCATCTGGACGAACTGGAAGCCAGTGGTCGCCCCATCGACATCCACGCCGTGGTGCAGGCCACCGTCCATCCATTGGTGGAAATCGTGCTGCATACCAGTTGGGGCACCAACTACCTGCAGGTGCTGGCGCAGACCACGTTCAGCCCGGGCCTCCTGAACAAGGGACTCGTCGACAAGACGGCGATGAGCGCGCTGTACCGCGTGCGCGACCACATCCACGCCCTGCTGCCCGGCGTACCCCGCGATGTGATGCGGCTACGCATGATCTGGTTCATGGATACGGTGGTCTACTCGCTGGCCCACTGGGTACGCGAACGCGGCAAGCGCAACCGGGCTGCGCCGCCGGTGGATGAACTGGTGGACTTTTGTGCGGCTGCGCTAGAGGGGCCGCGGCGGGTTGGTTGATCTTTCGCACGGTTGTTGCTCCCCTCTCCCGCTTGCGGGAGAGGGGACCGGCTCGTGGTCAATCAAGGCTCGACGTTCTCACCCCGCCGCCCTCACCCCGTCCATCGCCGTCCGTGCCAGCACCGGCACCAGTGCTGCTCCGGTATGGCTGGCCGCGATGCGCGACAACGCTTCCGGATCGGCCGCACCGACAATCGTGCCGCCCTGCGCGCCGCCTTCCGGACCCAGGTCGATGATCCAGTCGGCTTCGGCAATCACGTCAAGATCGTGCTCGATCACCACCACGCTGTGGCCCCCGTCGGTCAAGCGGTGCAGCACGCGGATCAACCTTGCCACGTCGGCCATATGCAGGCCCACGGTGGGTTCGTCCAGCACGTAAAGCGTGTGCGGCGCCTTCTGGCCTCGGCGGGTAATGTCGTCGCGCACCTTCGACAACTCCGTCACCAGCTTGATCCGCTGCGCCTCGCCACCCGAAAGCGTCGGTGACGGCTGTCCCAGCGTCAGGTAGCCCAGCCCCACGTCCTTCATCAACTGCAGCGGATGGCCGATCTGCGTGATGGCCGAGAAGAACTCCACGGCCTCGTCGATTTCCATCGTCAGCACGTCGCCAATATTCTTGCCGCGCCACGTCACCGCAAGCGTTTCCGGATTGAAGCGCTGGCCGTGGCAGACATCGCAAGGTACTTTCACGTCAGGCAGGAAGCTCATGCCGATCGTACGCACGCCCTGCCCCTCGCAGGCCGGGCAGCGACCATCGCTCGTATTGAACGAGAAACGCGACGCCGTGTAACCGCGCGCCTTGGCTTCGAGCGTATCCGCGAACAGCTTGCGGATGGCATCCCACACACCGATATACGTGGCCGGACACGAGCGCGGGGTCTTGCCGATCGGCGTCTGGTCCACTTCGAGCACGCGATCGATCGTCTCCCAGCCCGTGATGCCTTCGCAGCCATGCCACGCATGCTCGACGTTGAGAGATTTCGTGGCCGTCGGCTTGCCCGCCTTCTCCGCCGCCGAACGCGCCCGTCGCGTGGCCGGCGATGACATCACCGAGCGGCCAACAGCATCGAGCAGGTTCGTCATCAGCACGTCGCGCGCGAGTGTGGACTTGCCAGAGCCCGATACACCGGTGATGGCCACCAGCCGGGCCAGCGGAATCCGTGCCGTGACGTTGCGCAGGTTGTGCAGATGCGCGCCCTGCACTGTCAGCCATTGCTCTGGCTCGGCCACCCTGCCCGCACGCGGCGGCCGCACGGGGCGTCGCTCCTGCAGCGGGTGAACAATCGGATTGGCCAGGAAGCGACCGGTCGTCGAGTCCGATGCCGACGCCAGCGTCTCGACGCCACCTTCAGCCACCAGCCGGCCCCCTCGCTTGCCGGCGCCGGGGCCGATGTCGATGATGTGGTCGGCGCGACGGATCGTGTCTTCGTCGTGCTCCACCACCACCAGCGTGTTGCCCTTGTCGCCCAGCTTGCGCAGCGCATCGAGCAGGATCTGGTTGTCGCGTGGATGCAGGCCGATGGTCGGCTCGTCCAGCACGTAGCAGACACCCTGCAGGTTGCTCCCCAACTGGGCGGCCAGTCGAATCCGCTGCGCCTCGCCGCCAGACAGACTCGGTGCGGCGCGATCCAGACTCAGGTAGCCGAGTCCGACTTCTTCCAGGAACTGCAGCCGGCTGGCGATTTCCGTCACCACATCGCGCGCGATATCGGCCTCGCGGCCCTCGAGTTTCAGGCCATCCACCCAACGGCGGGTGTCGGACACCGTCCACTGCGCCACATCGGAAATCGCCTGCGTATCGAACGTGACCGCGCGCGCAGCCGGATTCAGCCGCGTGCCATGGCAATCCGGGCACGGCGTATCGCCCACGCCTTCGGGTTCCTGCTCCTCGGACGGCAGGCTCTGCTCGCGGCCCCGGTCGTCGCCGCCCAGCACCGTGTCGTCATACACCTCGCGCTGCTCGCCCGTCAGCGCCAGGCCAGTGCCCACGCAGGTGCCGCACCAGCCGTGCTTGCTGTTGTACGAGAACATGCGTGGATCGAGTTCCGGATAACTCGTGCCGCACACCGGACAGGCGCGTTTGGTCGAGAACACCACCGTTTCGCAGGCATGCGGTGTGCCGCACTCCATCGCATTCTTCAATCCATCGAGCGGGGCCAGCAGATGCATCACGCCCTTGCCGGCTTCCAGTGTCTGGTCCAGCAGCTCGCGCAGCGCGGCCTCGTTGTCGGGCGAGACGACGATGTCGCCCACCGGCAACTCGATGGTGTGCTCGCGGAACCGATCCAGGCGCGGCCACGGATCGACCGGCAGGAACTCGCCGTCTACGCGCAGATGCGTGTTGCCGCGCGCCTTGGCCCATTTCGCCAGATCCGTATAAACACCCTTGCGATTGACCACCAGCGGCGCAAGCAGGCCAACGTGCTGGCCACGGTAATCGCGCAACAACTGTGCGGCAATCGACGCCGGGCTCTGCGACGTCACCGGCGCACCATCGTGGACGCAATGCTGGATGCCGAGCTTCACGTACAGCAGGCGCAGGAAGTGCCAGACTTCGGAAGTCGTCGCCACCGTGCTCTTGCGTCCGCCTCGCGACAGCCGCTGCTCGATGGCCACCGTCGGCGGAATGCCGTAGACGGCATCGACTTCGGGCCGGCCAGCCGGCTGCACGATGGAGCGGGCATAGGCATTCAGCGATTCCAGATAGCGTCGCTGACCCTCGTGGAACAGGATGTCGAACGCCAGCGTCGACTTGCCCGAACCGGACACCCCGGTGATCACGTTGAACTTGCCGTGCGGAATGTCGACGTTCAGCGCTTTCAGGTTGTGCTCATGGGCGTTGACGATGCGCACCACGCCCTCGCCTTCCACGGCACGACGCGCCCGCGCGGCCTGTATGGCAGCCTGCAGCGGCTTGCCCTGGCCTTCGGCCTCCGCCTGTTCCGCAGCCAGCGTGCCATCGCCAAGCGCCTTGTCGTAGGCGATCAGCGCATGGCCCGTATGCGATGCGGTGCAAAGCTTGACGTCCTCGGGTGTACCCTCGCACATCAGTTCGCCACCGCCGTCGCCCCCTTCGGGACCAAGATCGACAATCCAGTCGGAGGCGCGGATCACATCGAGGTTGTGCTCGATCACGATCAACGAATGGCCACCATCGAGCAGCTTGCCGAAGGCGCGCATCAGCTTGGCGATATCGTCGAAGTGCAGACCCGTGGTGGGCTCGTCGAACATGAACAGCCGCTTGGGCAACACCACCGCCTTGCGGTTCTTCACCGGCTGCGCGGCAGCGGTCTCGGCCAGGAAGCCAGCAAGCTTCAGACGCTGTGCCTCGCCGCCAGAGAGGGTCGGCACGGGCTGACCCAGCTTCACGTATTCCAGGCCCACGTCGGCGATTGGCGCCAGTACGCGCAGCACCGCGGCATCCCCTTCGAACAGCGCGGTCGCTTCGCTGACCGTCAGTTCAAGCACATCGGCCACGCTGAGCTTGCGCGGCGCCTGCCCCCGGGCAGCGCGCTCGATCTTGACCTCCAGCACTTCGGCCCGATACCGCGTGCCGTCGCAATCCGGGCAGCGCAGGTAGACATCCGACAGAAACTGCATCTCCACGTGCTCGAAACCCGAGCCGCCGCAAGTCGGGCAACGACCATCGCCCGAGTTGAAGCTGAATGTGCCAGCCGTGTAGCCGCGTTGCAGTGCCAGCGGCGCCTTGGCAAACAGCTTGCGAATCTCGTCGAAGGCACCGACATAACTGGCCGGATTCGACCGTGCGGTCTTGCCAATCGGCGATTGGTCCACGAACACCACATCGTTGACCTGGTCTGCCCCGATCAAATCGCGGAACGCACCCGGGGATTCCGTCGCCTTTCCGAAATGGCGGGCCATGGCCGGGTACAGCACGTCCTGCAGCAGCGTCGATTTGCCCGAACCGGATACACCCGTCACGACGACCAGCCGGTTCAGCGGGATGCCGACCGTCACGTCCTTGAGATTGTGTTCGCTCGCGCCTTCCAGCGTCAGGCGCGGCGTATCGGCATCCACGGGCCGCGACTGCCACGCCGACGCATCGGTCACGCGGCGGCGCCCGCCCAGGTAATCGCCGGTCAGCGTCCGTTCCTTGCGGATGGCATCGGGCGAACCGTCGAAAATGATCGAGCCGCCGCGCTCGCCCGGCCCCGGACCCATGTCGATCAGGCGATCGGCAGCCAGCATCACGGACGGATCGTGCTCCACCACCACCAGCGTATTGCCCGCGTCGCGCAGCCGATGCATCGCCTCGACGATGCGGTTCAGATCGCGTGGATGGAGGCCGATGCTGGGCTCGTCAAGCACGAACAGCGTATTGACCAGCGAGGTGCCGAGGGCCGTGGTCAGGTTGATCCGCTGTACCTCGCCGCCCGACAGCGTCCGGCTCTGTCGGTCCAGCGTCAGGTAACCCAATCCCACATCGCACAGGTATTTGAGCCGCGTGCGGACTTCAGCGAGCAGCAGCTTGAGCGCATCGTCAAGCAGCGCGCTCGACAGCGTCAGGTCATCGAAGAAGCGCCGGATGCGCGCGATCGGCATCAGCATCAGGTCGTGCACCGTAAGACCTGGCAGGGCCTCCAACTGCGGCCGATCCCAATCCACGCCGCGCGGAAGAAAGCGCGCTGCCGGGGCCAGCACGGTATCGGCATTATCCTTGCTGCCCAGGCGCCACAGCAGCGCCTCGGTTTTCAGGCGCGCACCGCCGCAGGTTTCGCACGGCGTGTAGCTGCGGTACTTCGACAGCAGCACGCGGATATGCATCTTGTAGGCCTTGGACTCCAGGTAACTGAAGAACCGCATCACGCCATACCACTGCTTGTTCCACTGCCCGTTCCAGTCCGGCGAGCCGTGGATGACCCAGTGCTGTTCGGCCTCGCTCAGCTGATTCCACGCCAGATCACGCGGAATGCCTGCCTTGGCCGCGTAGCGCATCAGGTCGTCCTGGCACTCCTTCCAGGCCGGCGTCTGCATCGGCTTGATCGCGCCATCGCGCAGGGATTTGCGGCCGTCCGGAATCACCAGTCCCAGATCGACGCCGATCACGCGCCCGAAGCCCCGGCACGTTTCGCAAGCGCCATAGGCGGAATTGAACGAGAACAGCGCAGGCTGCGGATCGGCATAGCGGATATCGCTCTCCGGGCTGTGCAAACCCGTCGAGAACTTCCAGACGGGACCGTCGCCTTCGTCGGTCACTACCTGCACACTGACCCGGCCGCTACCGCGCTTGAGCGATGCCTCGATCGCTTCCACCGCACGGGCTTTTTCCACGTTGCCGATGCGGAAGCGATCCGCCACCACATCCAGCACCTTGCGCTTGCCCGTCGCCGATTCCACGATCCGCTGTCCATGGATGCGCGTATAGCCACTGACCGACAGCCACTGCTCGACTTCCGCTTCGGTCGCCGTTTCCGGCAACTCGACCGGAAACGTCATCACGAGCCGCGCATCGGCATACGGCTGCCCGGCTGCCGTACGGGCAACCAGTTCGGAATAGATCGTTTCGGGGGAGTCGTGCTGCACCGGCAGTGCGGTTTGCCGGTCGAACAACTCGGCAGCGCGCGCGTAGAGCAGCTTCAGGTGATCGTTCAACTCGGTCATCGTCCCGACTGTCGACCGCGAGCTGCGCACCGGGTTCGTCTGGTCGATGGCAATCGCGGGCGGCACCCCATCCACCTTGTCGACCTGCGGACGGTCCATCCGATCCAGAAACTGGCGCGCGTAGGCACTGAAGGTCTCGACGTAGCGCCGCTGCCCTTCGGCATACAGCGTGTCGAATACCAGACTCGACTTGCCGGAACCCGAAGGCCCGGTAACCACGGTCATCTGCCCGGTATGCAGGTCGAGATCGACGTTCTTGAGATTGTGCTGACGCGCCCCACGGATGCGGATAGTGCCGGAATCTGACAATTTCTTGCCTCGAATCAATAAGTTGAAACCGATTTCTGAAGTGCTTTCTTGATGCGTTTCGGACGTGCGGAGTCCGAAAGATCTCGTAACTATACTGTATAAACGTACAGGTCTGCAGCTCGATTGGGATATGAGCCGATTCTGAAAAGCGTTCCATGTCCGGGGAGGCTTTGTGGAACGTCAAGCCGATTCCGATGCCTCTTTTCTACAGTGCGCAGCACCCCTGATGCGCCTGTATCTCTTGTTCGTGACTGCCGCTTAGCTGCTGATATGCGCGCTTCAGGCCGTGTCAACAACGCGACACCCATTGCAAATTTAGTTTGCAATGGGTTAGCAATAAGCTAACATCGGCATGTACTCAATCGAATTTACCAAAGTTGCCGGACAGCAGTTGATGACCATGCCGCGCAACATGGCTTGCAATGTCCGCGCCAAGATCAACCTGCTTGCGCAAGACCCCTATGCCACCAACCCGAATGTTCGCAAGCTCGCCGGCCGTGACGGCTGCCGGCTTCGGGTAGGTGACTGGCGCATTCTTTATCGTGTCGAGGCAGATCGGCTTGTCATCGTAGTCATGAACATCAAACCACGCCGGAGCGCATATCAATGACCGCTACAACCATTCAGTTCATCGAACGCGACGGACGTCGCGAATTCGCGGTGGTCCCCATCGACCTTTGGGAGCGGGTAAAGCATCTGATCGAAGATGCTGAAGACGCCCTGCTCTACGATGCCGCCGTTGCGGCGGATGACGGCGTCCGTATTCCAGCCGCCGTGATCGACTCCCAGCTTGCCGGCGACCATCCCATCAAGGCATGGCGCGACTATCGGCGGCTGACGCAGGAGGCGCTCGCCACCTCGGCCGGCCTCAGCAAGCCCTACCTCAGCCAGATCGAGAACCGAAAGCGGGACGGGAGTGTGGAGTTAATGCGAGCGTTGGCGCAAGCCCTTGCCGTGCCGTTAGACATTTTGGTCGAACGACACGCTCAGGCTCCCCAACGAGATGAAACCGATTGATCTCGGTCTTCGTTCGGTATGGCTGGAAACTTCAGATCGCCGCCCAACACCCCTCACCCGCGTGACGGCAGCTTCCACCCCGGTCGCACGAAGTGGCAGGTGTACCCGTTCGGCAATCGCTCCAGGTAGTCCTGATGTTCCGGCTCCGCCTCCCAGAACGGACCGGCCGGGGCTACTTCGGTCACGACTTTGCCGGGCCACAGGCCGGACGCGTTGACGTCGGCTATGGTGTCTTCGGCCACGCGTTTCTGTTCGTCGTCGCGATAGTAGATAGCCGAGCGATAGCTGGTGCCGATGTCGTTGCCCTGGCGATTCTTCGTGCTCGGATCGTGGATCTGGAAGAAGAATTCGAGGATCTGGCGGTAGCTGATCTTGGCCGGGTCGAAGACGATTTCGATGCCCTCGGCGTGAGTGCCGTGATTGCGGTACGTCGCATTGGGCACGTCGCCGCCGGTATAGCCTACGCGCGTGGTCAGCACGCCCGGGTAGCGGCGGATCAGGTCCTGCATGCCCCAGAAGCAGCCGCCTGCCAGGATTGCGGTTTCAGTTTGCGTCGTCATGATGTGTGCCTTGCCAATGAGCGATGGTTCAAGCCCAGTAATATACGCACACCCCGCAAAATTCGCTGAAACGCCATGAATTCCCCTCACCCCGCGATGGGCGCAGTTGAAGCGCTGCGTCGCGAGATCGCGGCCTGCACGCGCTGTGCGGCCGATCTGGCCGCCGGGCCTCGTCCGGTCGTGCAATTCAGTGCCACGTCGCGCATCGTAATCATTGGCCAGGCGCCGGGTGCACGGGTGCATGCCAGCGGCATCCCGTTCGACGATCCAAGTGGTGACCGGCTCAGGGACTGGATGGGAACCGCCAAGGACACGTTCTACGACGCCTCGCGCATCGCCATCGTGCCGATGGGCTTTTGCTACCCCGGCAAAGGTGCGAGTGGCGACCTTCCTCCGCGACGCGAATGTGCGCCGCTCTGGCATGAGCGGGTATTGGGATGTCTGCCTGCCGACCGGTTGACGCTACTGGTCGGCACCTACGCACAGAACTACTATCTTCCGACCGACCACACGCAGACCATGACAAGTCGCGTGGCAGATTTCAGGCGCTTCGGTCCGAACGTCTTACCACTCCCTCATCCGTCCTGGCGCGTGGTGGGATGGATGCGCCAGAACCCATGGTTCGAGGCGGAACTGCTGCCCATGCTGCAGGCCGCCGTGGCGGCCCGTATCGATTTTCGCGAAATCGCCGCGCCGCGAGCGTAGTGGGATTCCCGGCTCCCGTTGTGGCCAGCACGCCCCTCGGCCATCCCTGTTACGCGAAACACCCAATCGGCGCCGCGCTGTCTGCCGTCTTCGCCGTCTTCGCCATCGCGGCATCCATCTGTTCCGGCGCCGCAAGCATGCGCCACAGTTCCAGCAACGTGGCATTGGCGCTGGCGGCTGGCCGGTAGGCCCGAATTTCGAGGCTGGCCTGCCAGGAGGCATCGCCGGCATGGACCAGGGCGCCATCCGAGAGCGCCTTGGCTGCCGTCGACAACGGCAGCCACGCCAGCCCGTGCCCTTCCACCGCCATTTTGAGGAGCAGCATCGCCATGTCGGATTCGTAGCAGCGAATCAGGCCCCGATGGGCGTCGCGCGCATCGAGCACCGACCCTACGACGCGGCCCAGCGTGGTATTGGGCGAATAGGCCAGGAACGGGGTGCCATGGGCATCGGCGAGATCCGCGGGATCGGGCACCGGATAGAGCGGGCGTCCGCGCGAGGTGGGCACCGAGACCGGTATCAGCGTATCGGACCCGACGGACAGGCTCAGGAACCGGTCGGCATCCAGCGAGACCGGCACGCGCGGATGGTGGTAGCCGAGCATCAAATCGCACTGCCCCTCGGCCAGCGCCACCACGGCGTCGATCACATTGGCCGCGCTGACCCGCGCATGAAAGCTGCCAAACCGCTGGCGGCAACGCGTGAGCCAGTCCGGCAGGAAGGCAAGCGACAGTGTGTGTCCCGCCACGATATCGAGCGTCCGGTCCGGCAGCGTCGATTCGCGATGCAGCGTGGCGCGTGCCTCGGTGAGCAGGTCGGCAGCCTGCCGCGCTGTCTCGCAGAACGTGGCGCCGGCAGGTGTGAGCGCCAGCGGGTAGGTATTGCGGTCGACCAGCTGTGCGCCAGCCCAATCCTCCAATGCCCGGATGCGGCGCGAGAGCGCCGACTGGGTGACATACCGCAACTCGGCGGCACGAGAAAAACTGCGCGTGCGTTCCAGCACGAGCAGGTCATCAATCCATTTCAACTGCATGTTGCGCCCCGGCAATACGCTGGCCTGCGGCGGCCGGTGGCCCTGTCCGTGGCACCGTGCCCCGTGGACCCCCTATTCCGCATCCGCATGGGTCCATGGCCAATCGGCATCCAGTCCTGCACAGACCGTGCCTAGAATCGGTTCCACTTTCCCAGCAGCACGCGGTTTCGCCCCGGCGAGACCAGGCATGACCGATGTGACAGAGCTGCATGCCAGCAGCCAGCGCATCAGATGTTCCGCAACCCCTTGCCCCACCGGCGCACCGGGCCGTCCTGGTCCTCGCCGCGAGGCGACGCTTTCTCGGAGTCATCCCGATCATGTTGAAGCAAGTGCATTCGATTTCCCGCACCATCCCGGCGCACCCGCGCACCATCGCGAGCCGCTGGATGGCACGGG
Source organism: Cupriavidus sp. 2SB (assembly GCF_005503625.1). GTDB lineage: Bacteria > Pseudomonadota > Gammaproteobacteria > Burkholderiales > Burkholderiaceae > Cupriavidus. The sequence continues at coordinate 10,344 of NZ_SCMX01000061.1, forward strand.
CCGGACTGACCTCGGCCATGGTCGCCGTGGCCCTGACCGGCACGCTCGTCGCCCCGGCCGCACTGGCCGAGTATCCCGAACGGCCCATCCAGCTGGTGTTGTCGTTCCCGCCGGCCGGCGCCACTGACGTGCTGGCGCGCGCCGTGGGCCAGCGCCTGTCGCAGGTGCTCAAGCAGCCCGTCGTTGTGGAAAACCGTCCCGGTGCAGGTGGCGCGCTGGGCATGGGCTATGCAGCCAAGGCTTCGCCAGATGGCTACACGCTCTACCTCGCCGCCGTGAGCAACGCTGCCATCGCGGCTGCCACCTACTCCAGCCAGCCGGCCAACCTGGGCAAGGATTTCGTGCCGATCGCCGGTATCGGCAACGTGCCACACATCCTCGTTGTGCCGGCCTCGTCGCCGGTCAAGACGGTGCCGGAACTGGTCAAGATGCTGAAGGCCACGCCGGGCGAGCACAACTTCGCGTCGCAGGGTTCGGGCACGCTGTCTCATCTGGAGTCGGAGCTGTTCAAGCTGCGCACGGGTGTGGATGTCGTGCATGTGCCGTACAAAGGCAGTTCGTTCGCCCTGCCCGACCTGATGGCCGGCCGCTCGGCCATGATGTTCGACAGCATCCCGTCGGCGCTGCCCCATGTGAAGTCCGGCAAGCTGCGCCTGCTGGCCGTGGCCTCGGAGCAGCGCGTGAAGCTGTTGCCCGATGTGCCGACGATGGGCGAGGCGGGCGTCTCGGACTTCCGCGCCAACAACCTGTTCGGACTGGTAGCGCCGAAGGGCACGCCGCCCGCCGTGATCGACAAGCTCGCCGCGGCATCGAAGGCCGTGCTGGCCCAGCCCGAACTGGCCGAGACAATGGCCGCGCAAGGCGTGGAAATCGCCTACACCCCCGCTGACAAGTTCGGCCGCATGATCCAGCAGGAAATGCGCGACTGGGCCAAGGTGGCGCAGGCGGCGCACGTCAAGGTGGACTGAGTCCGCTGAATCTGACGTCGCCCAAGATTTTTCCGATTTTCTACGTCGCACTGCAAGCCTCGACGCGGGCGGCCCTCCACAGCCGCCCGTCTTTGGCGCCCCCAAGCTCATGACCAATTTCTGGGACACCCCCTACCCATCCCGCCGCATGCCGGTGCTGGCCGATAACGTCGTATCGACCTCGCAACCGCTGGCCGCCGCAGCCGGCCTGCGCATGCTGGCCCGAGGCGGCAATGCCGTGGATGCGGCACTGGCTACCGCCATCGCGCTGACCGTTGTGGAGCCCTGCATGAACGGCATCGGCGGCGATGCCTTCGCGCTGATCTGGGATGGCAAGACGCTGCATGGCCTCAATGCTTCGGGCCGCGCGCCACGCGCGTGGACGCCGGAATCGTTCTCGCGCTATAGCGCCATGCCGCCGATTGGATGGGATAGCGTGACAGTTCCCGGTGCAGTGTCCGGCTGGCGTGCCACATGGGAGCGCTTCGGCGACTTGCCGTTCGAAGATCTGTTCGCGCCGGCGATCGAATATGCGCGCAACGGCTTTATCGTTTCTCACACCGTCCATCGGCAATGGCAGGCCCAGGTGCCGGTGCTCGACGGCCAGCCGGGATTTGCCGAATCCTTCGCACCGCGTGGCCGTGCGCCATTGCCAGGCGAGCGCTTTACATGCCCCGGCCAGGCGGAAACGCTGGAGCGCATTGCCCGCTCCGGGGGTGACGATTTCTATCATGGCGAACTGGCCCGACGGATCGCCGATCATGCACGCGCCACGGGCGGCCGCCTTGACGAGGCCGATCTGGCCGCCCATCGCGCGGACTGGGTCGATCCGATCCGCATGCGTTACCGCGATCTGACGCTCTGCGAAATCGGTCCCAATGGTCAGGGCATTGGTGCGCTGATGGCGCTGGGCATGCTCGAACATTGGGATATCGCCGGCTCCGGGCGCGATAGCGCGCGTGCCATGCACCTGCAGATCGAAGCCATGAAACTGGCCTTCGCCGACCTGCACGCCTACGTGGGCGATATCGACGCGATGCGCGCACCGGGCGCCATCACGCCAGAGGCCCTGCTCGATCCAGCTTATCTGGCCGAACGTGCCAAGGCGATCCGGCCCGACCGGGCCACTTACGCAGGCGCGGGCAAGCCCCATAGCGGCGGCACCGTGTACCTGACCGCCGCTGACAAAAGCGGCATGATGGTCTCGTACATCCAGTCGAATTTCAAAGGATTCGGCTCGGGTGTGGTGGTGCCGGGCACCGGCATCGCGCTGCATAACCGGGGCTGGGGCTTTCGCCTCGAAGCCGCCCATCCGAATCAGGTGGCGCCCGGCAAGCGCCCGTTCCACACCATCATCCCGGGCTTCCTGATGCGCGGCGACGCCCCGCTGGCAGCGTTCGGCGTGATGGGTGGCTCGATGCAGGCGCAGGGCCACGTACAGATGGCCAGCCGCATCGCCGATTTCGGCCAGAATCCGCAGGCCGCCAGCGACGCACCGCGCTGGCGCGTGCTCGACGACAACATCGGCGTTTCGGTCGAAGCGCATTGCCCGGCCAGCACCATCGAAGGGTTGCGGGCGCTGGGCCATCGGGTGGAAGTGGCGCCTGCGGACAGCCTCGACTTTGGCGGCGCACAGATGGCGATGAAGTGCGAGCACGGCTACGCCGCCGCCTCGGACCATCGCAAGGACGGCTATCCGGTGGGTTTCTGAGCGTCGTCCGTCCTGCCCCTACCCCAGCGGCAACGCCGTGCTGTACAGCACCTGCTTGAGCGCGAAGCTCGAGCGGATGCTGGCCACGCCGGGAATGCGCGTGATCTGGTCGATGATCAGCCGCTCCAGCGCCTCCACATCGGGCACCACCACGCGCAGCAGGTAGTCGGCATCGCCCGACATCAGGTAGCACTCCATCACCTGCGGCAGTGCGGCGATTTTCCGCTCGAAGGTGTCGAGCGTCTCGCGCCGCTGCTTGTCGAGCGACACCGAGATAAACACCACTACCTTCAGTCCCAGGCGGCGCGCGTCGAGCAACGTCACGCGCCGCGAAATCACGCCAATTTTTTCCAGCCGCTTTACCCGCGCCAGGCATGGGGATGGCGAGAGGTTGATGCGGCTTGCCAGCTCCACATTGGTCAGGCTGCCGTCACGCTGCAGCTCGCCCAGGATTCGTATATCGGTGGCGTCGAGATCGATGTCCAGCATGTTATTCGCTCAAGGAGTTTATCGGCAGCATTCTATGCTGAATCGAGCCGATCACGCAGTGTGATCCGGACAATGCTGCGGCGCAATGAAACGTAGACTTTCCGCCATGGAGCCGGTTGCTCACAAACCCCTCGCCGGCCACGTCTATCGTCACCATGTCTGCCTCCTCGCTCGCCTCATCCTCCGCGAAGTCCTCATTTCGATCATTCCTGCCGCTAATCGGCGCCGTCATCATCTGGGGCGGCAACTGGCCTGTCATGAAGCTGGGGCTGGCGCATGTGAGCCCGCTGTGGTTCGCGGCGTTGCGATTCGGTTCGGCCGCGCTGATCAGCCTGGCCGTGTTGGGATTGATGCGACGCCTGCGCCTGCCCACTCGCGACGAATGGCCGTTGGTGATCAGCGTGGGCTTGCTGCAGATGGGGGCCTTTACCGCGCTGGCGCTCTGGGCGCTGCAATACGTGCCGCCCGGTCGCGCATCGGTGGTGGCCTACGCCACAGCCATTTGGGTGATTCCGCTGTCGTCGCTGGTGTTGGGCGAGCGTCCGTCGCGCTGGCAATGGCTGGCAACCGCGTTCAGCTATGCAGGCATCGGCGTCATCGTCGCCCCCGCGCTGGGCGGCTGGGAGATGCACACGGTGATGGGTCTCGGTATGTTGCTTGGCGCCTCGCTGGCATGGTCGATCAGCATCATCCACCTGCGCGGCAATCGGCATGTGCGACTCGGCGCGGACATGATTCCGTGGGAGTGCGCTGTGGCAACCGCGCCGCTGCTGGCCCTCGCGCTGCTGCGCGATGGCGCTCCCGATGTGGGTGCGATGGTCGATATCTGGCCGGTCATCGCCTATACCGGACCTTTGGCTACGGCGCTGACGTTTATCGTCGTGCTCAACGTCACACAAAGCCTGCCGCCCGCTGCCACCTCGATTGCGATGCTCGGCGTGCCGGTGCTCGGCCTGGTGCTGTCGGCCGTTGCATGGCACGAAAAGATCTCGGCGGATCTCTCGATTGGCCTGGCCCTGATCGGCCTCGGGGTGGTCACTACCGCGCTGGCGCCCCGGCTCGCGCGTCTGTCCGCAAAGGCTTGAGCCAGTCGTTCAAGGTTCCACCGACGGCTCGCGCTTGAGCGTGCGCAGCACGAATGTGGAGTGGCTGTGCCGCAGGCCCGGCAATTTGTAGAGCTTGTGGCGCAGGAACTCCTCGTACCCTTCCGTCCCCGCCACGGCCACCTTGATCAGATAGTCGTACTCGCCCGTGAGCAGATGGGCCTCGATCACCTCGGGCAGTTGCGCCAGTGCCTCGCCAAACTTGTGGAGCATGTCATCGTCGTGCCGGTCCAGCGTCACCTCGATCAGCACGGTATCGGGCAGGCCCAGCGCCTTCTGGTTCAACAGCGCGGCGTAGCCGCTGATCACCCCCGCATCTTCCAGCGCCTTGACGCGGTTCCAGCACGGCGTGGCAGACAGCCCAACACGCTCTGCCAGCTTCGCATTGGAGAGGCGCCCATCGCGGCGAAGTTCGCGCAGGATGCGGCGGTCGGTGTCGTCGAGTTTGGGCAGATTGGTCACGATTTTCTCTGGAGAATGAAGATTTATCCTGCAATCTACACCAATACAGAGATTCATTCTCCAATCATACGATATTCGGAGAATATTCAGAAGCCCATTCTCGCGCTTCGCTGGTAAATTTACCGGACGTTCTACTCATCACTTCCGGACCCGGCCATGTCGCTCCCTTCGCTCCAGCTTGCCCTCCAACTCGACCGCGCCGATGTGTTCGGCAGCCTGGAATGGGTGCTCGCCAACGCGCGCCGCACGGGCCTGTCCTTGCAGGCGATGGAATTCGACGCCAGCCGCGCCAACGCCGTCCGGATGGTCTGCGAAGCGCCAATGGTCGAACTGCTGGAACTGTTCGTGCGGCGGGTGGCGCATGGCGTGGATCTGGAGATCGTCGATGCGGAGTTTTTCGATGCCGTGGAAGACCAGCCTGCCGCCCTCGCGGCCTGACGCTCAGGCTTCCGCCAGAAGCTCGATGCCATCGAGTTCCGCCGCGCAGGTGTCACGCACGATCGTGACGAAATCCCGCACGTAGGGCCGATCGGCCATCGGCGTCGGCACCATCGCGTACAACTCGCTCCATAGTCCCTTGGCGCCGATCCGCTTGGCCAGCACGTAATCGTGATCGACGTAGTTGCGGACGCCCCAGTTCGGTAGCGCCGCCACGCCACGTCGGCTGGCCACCAGTTGCAGCACGGCCACCGTCAGTTCAGCAGTGCGCCGCTCCAGACGAATGCCTGCTGGCTCCAGCACCTCGCGAATCAGGTCGATGCGCTGCTCTGGCACCGGATAGGTAATCAGCGTCTCGCCGGCCAAGTCGCTGGCCTCCAGCCGCCGCTTGTTGCGCAGACGGTGCTCATTGGCGATGACTGCAAGGATCTCGAAGCGGAACAGCGGCGACACATGCAGGCCGCGCCGCGCTGGCGGCTTCGATCCGATCACCATGTCGGCCTTGCCCTGCGCGATCAGACCCAGCGGATCGGCATGGAAGCCGGCCACCAGATCGATCTCCACCTCGGGCCAGCGACGACGGAACTCGTCCATGACCGGCATCAGCCAGTCGAAGCAGGTATGGCATTCAAGCACCACGCGCAGTTCTCCGCGTGTATCCCCTTTCAAACGTTCCAGATCACGCTCGGCGGCGCTGATCGCGGCCAGCGCCTCGCGCGCCAGCGCCAGCAATCGCTCGCCGGCCGGCGTAAAGCGCAAACCCTGGCGCGTGCGGTCGAACAGCGCCATGTCGTAGTGCGATTCGATGGCCTTGATCTGATGGGACAGCGCCGACTGGCTGACGTGAACACGTTCGGCGGCGGTCGCCAACTTGCCGGATTCGGCGATGGCAACCAGCGAACGGAAATGGCGGACTTCGATCATGAGCCGGAACGCTGCAACGCAGTGAGTTGAATGAAATTCATACAATGTTTAAAACATGTCGCTTGATTCATTCTAGCCGCGAACGGACACTGGCCGCCACTCGAACTTACGGAGCACCGGCATGGCACAGACCCACATCCTCGGCTTTCCGCGCATCGGCGCGCGCCGCGAACTGAAATTCGCGCAGGAAGCGTTCTGGCGCGGCGAAACCTCTGAAGCCGCGCTGCGCGAAACCGGCGCCGATCTGCGCCGCCGCCACTGGCAACTGCAGACGGCGGCCAGGCTGTCGACCGTGGCCGCTGGCGACTTCGCCTGGTACGACCAGATGCTTGGCCTCACCACGCTGCTCGGCGCCCTGCCCCGGCGCTTCGGCTTCGATGCCGAAACCCTGACGCTGGCGCAGTACTACGAACTGGCGCGCGGCAATGCTGCCCAGCCGGCCATGGAAATGACCAAGTGGTTCGATACGAACTACCACTACATCGTCCCCGAACTTGATGCGGAGAGCACCTTCGACGGCGGCGCCAATTGGTACTTCGATGAAATCGAAGAGGCGCTGGCGCAAGGGCTTTCGCCGCGTCCGGTACTGGTGGGTCCCGTGACTTACCTGTGGCTATCGAAGTCCCATGTGGCCGGTTTCGACCGTCTGAGCCTGCTGCCCAAGGTGGTGAGCGCCTATCAGCGCATCCTGTCGCAACTGCGCGCCCGGGGCATTGAATGGGTGCAGATCGACGAGCCCGCACTGTGCCTGGACCTGCCGCCGCAATGGCTCGACGCCTTCGATCATGCCTACCCGGCTCTGGCCGACAGTGGCGTGAAGCTGCTGCTGGCCACTTACTTTGACACCGCCGCGCCGCACGCCGCCCGCGCCGCCGCGCTGCCCGTGCACGGCTTTCATATCGATCTGGTGCGCGCCCCGCAGCAACTCGCAGACTGGCTCAAGGTGCTGCCCAAGACCGCCGTGCTCTCCGCCGGCGTGATCGATGGCCGCAATATCTGGCGCGCCGACCTGCGCCGCCTGCTGGAGACACTGCAGCCCTTGCACGCCCAGCTCGGCAACCGCCTGTGGCTCGCCCCGTCGTGCTCGCTGCTGCATGTGCCGGTCTCGCTCGATGCCGAATCCCGCCTCGATCCCGAACTGAAATCGTGGCTGGCCTTCGCCACCGAGAAGCTCGATGAAATCTGCACACTTGCCACGGCATTGAATGAAGGCGAAGCGGCAGTGGCCGCCAGGCTGGACGCCTCGGACGCCGCTCAGGAAGCGCGCCGCACCTCGCGCCGCGTGGTAAACCAGCAGGTGCAGAAGCGCCTAGCCGCCGTGCAGCCCGCCATGGCCGAGCGCCAGAGCGCCTTCGACATCCGCATCGCGCGGCAACGCGACACGCTCAAGCTGCCTGCGTTGCCCACCACCACGATTGGCTCGTTCCCGCAGACCGCCGCTATCCGCCAGACGCGTGCCGCCTACAAGCGCGGCGATATCGGCGCGCTGGAGTACCTGGAGCGCATCCGTGGCGAGATCGAACTGGCTGTGCGCAAGCAGGAAGAACTGGGGCTGGACGTACTGGTGCATGGCGAGGCCGAGCGCAACGACATGGTCGAGTACTTCGGCGAACAGCTTTGTGGCTATGCCTTCACGGAGAACGGCTGGGTGCAGAGCTACGGCTCGCGCTGCGTGAAACCGCCCGTGATCTACGGCGATGTCTATCGTCCCGACCCGATCACCGTGGACACGGCGCGTTATGCGCAATCGCTGACCACCCGGCCGATGAAGGGCATGCTGACCGGCCCGGTGACGATGCTGCAATGGTCATTCGTGCGCGACGATCAGCCGCGCGCCGAGACCACCCGCCAGCTTGCCCTGGCGATCCGCGACGAAGTGGTGGATCTGGAAGCCGCGGGCATCCGCGTGATCCAGATCGACGAACCGGCCCTGCGCGAAGGCTTGCCGCTGCGCCGTGAAGATTGGGCGGCGTATCTCGACTGGGCGGTCAACGCGTTCCGGCTCTCCGCCGCTGGCGTACGCGACGAGACCCAGATCCATACCCATATGTGCTATGCCGAATTCAACGACATCCTGCCGGCCATCGCCGCCATGGATGCTGACGTCATCACCATCGAGACTTCCCGCTCCGCCATGGAACTGCTCGAAGGCTTTGGCGACTTCGACTATCCGAACGAGATCGGACCGGGCGTCTACGACATTCACTCGCCACGTGTGCCATCGGTGGAAGCCATGACGCGCCTGCTCGAACGGGCCTGCGAGGTGATTCCGCCCGAACGTCTCTGGGTCAACCCGGACTGCGGTCTCAAGACGCGCGGCTGGCCCGAGACCGAAGCCGCGCTGGCCAACATGGTGAGCGCCGCCCGCCAGTTGCGCACCAGGCTTGGTGGTGAGGCGTCGATCGCGTGGAAGCGTGTCACGCGGCCGGCGCGCCCTGCACCGGTGGCCGCACATGTGCATGGTGCGGCATGCGGTGCCGAGTGCGTGGGCCAGGCGGCAGTCTGAAAACGCCTGAGCATATGTGGTGATCCGATCCGCTGCGGCGCTGTGCCACATGGCGCCGCAGTGGGCCGCTTCGTATGCTTCCGGTCGAGCCCAACAAGAACATAGGGGCGTGCCGAGGTTGACCCGGTGCAGCCTTCGACCCGATGAAACGACCCACCCCATGGCGCCGCGCGGCGGCGCTACCCGTTGCTGCGCTGTCCGGCGCGGCACTGGCACAAGGCGCCGTCGGCGCCGCAGGCAGCACGCCTGACGAGGCCAGAATCCCGACACTTCCTACCGTCACCGCCACGGCACCCGCCTCCGGTTCGCTGACCGTCCCCGGCGTGGCCCAGCAGCGCGAATCGCTGTTCCAGTCCGCTGGCTCGGTCGGATTTGTCGATGCTGCCACCTATGCCAACACCTACGCCTTCGATCTGCGCGACGTGCTCAAGAACGCGCCCGGCGTCTATGTGCAGGAGCGCTACGGCCAGGAATTGCGGCTCTCGGTCCGCGGATCGGGCATTGCGCGCGGCTTCCACACGCGCGGCATCGAGATCCTGCAGGACGGTGTGCCCACGAACTTTGCCGATGGCAGCGGCGATTTCTATCAGGTCGATCCGCTCGCACTGTCGGCCGCAGAGGTCTACAAGGGTGGCAACGGTCTGGCCTACGGCAGCACCACGCTGGGCGGCGCGATGAACTTCACCACGCCCACGGCGCTCACCGTGGAATCGCCAAACATGGTGCGTATCGATGGCGGCAGCTTCGGCACGATCCGTGGCAGCGGACAGGTGGCACGCCAGATTGGCAACTGGGATTTTCTGGTCAATGCCACGGTCAGCCACTCGGAGGGCTGGCGCAACCACGAGCGCGGCCAGTACGAGCAGATTAACGCCAATGTGGGCTATCGCTTCACGCCGGCTGTGGAAACGCGCTTCTACTTCGGCGCGTATATCGTGGATCAGTTGCTGCCCGGCGCGCTGACGCTGAACCAGGCACTGAACACGCCGCGCATGGCCTCGGCCAGTGCGCTGGCTGGCGATCAGGCGCGCAACACGCGCACCGAGCGGCTGGCCAATGTCACGAGCGTCAAGCTCGATAACGGCCAGATCGATTTCACGACGTGGGCCATCCACAAGAGCCTGTACCACCCGATCTTCCAGGTCATCGACCAGGATTACTGGACCTACGGATTCGCGCCGCGCTACACAGGGCAGTTCACCGTGGGCGGCATGCGCAACCAGTTGATTGCCGGCGCACGCTTCTTCGGCGGCAACAACGATGCGCGCCAGTACGTCAACGTCAACGGCAATCGCGGTGCGCAAACGCTCAACGCCGCGCAGGATGCCTACAACTACGAGGCATATCTCGAAGACCGTCTCTACGTGCTGCCCACCGTGGCGCTGATGGCTGGCGCCAAGGCGTATCGTAACCGTCGCGAATACACGGACTACGGCGGCTTGCCGACCAATCCCACGGCGAAGGCCGATGCCACGACCTATAGCGGCGTGAATCCGAAGTTCGGCGTGCTGTGGGAACCGAAGCCCGATGTGCAGGCGTTCATCGACATCACGCGCAGCGCGGATGTGCCCGACTTCTCGGATCTGAACCAGACCATCGGCACCACGCAGCGCTTCGTCCCGCTATCGGCCCAGCATGGCTGGACGCTCGAAGTGGGCACGCGCGGCAAGACCGATCGCTTCGGGTGGGACATCACGGCCTATCGCTCGCTGCTGCGCGACCAGTTGCTGCAATACACGGTCAATGCCGATATCCCGGCCTCGACGTTCAATGCCAACAAGACCGTGCTGCAAGGCGTGGAGTTTGGGGCCAGCGCCGATGTGTTGCGAGACCTGTTCGGCAAGGGCGACAAGGTCACCGTATCGCAACTGTGGAACTACAGCGATTTCCGCTTCGACAACGATCCGGTCTACGGCAACAATCGCATCGCCGGTGTGCCGCAACATGTGCTTCGCACCACGCTGGCCTACAGCCGCAACACACGGCTGCGGGTGGCAGGCACCATCGACTGGGTGCCGACCGGCGCCTATGTGGACTATGCCAACACGCTGAAGACACCGGCCTACGTGCTGTTTGGCATCGAGGCCAGCTACGAATTCGAGCGTGGCGTGACGCTGTTCCTCGATGCGCGCAACCTGACCGACAAGCGCTACATCAGCGATTTCAGCACCGTGACCGATGCGCGGGCGGCCAATACCGCCGTGTTCTATCCCGGCACAGGACGCGCGTTCTATGCCGGGATGAAGTACCGCTTCTGAGGTGCAGCGGGTCGGGGTCAGACCTTGCCGTCGTGGATGATCACGGACAACGTGGTGCGCGGCGGCACGACAACGTTCTCGATGAAGGTGCCCGTCACATTGCGTCGAACCATCGGCAAGACCGAGTGGGCCGGCAGCGTGGCGCCGGGCGTCGGCAGCTTGCGCTCCGCGGCGAGCGTCTGCAAATCGATTGCAGGCAACGCGTAGCCGGTTTCCGTACGCGCCGGATAGCCATAACCGGAAGGTGCATTCTCGGCCGGTATCAGCGCTCCAACCGATGCAGCCCAGCGCCGCAGTTCCGGCACGGTGCCCGATTGCGGACGCACCGAGCGGATGGCTGCGTCGAGCATGTCCGTGGAAGACTTGTTCGTACTGTCGTTCAGCAGATTCCGGAAGAAATCGATACCGAACTGGCGGTTCAGGTAGCCGCCCCACGCGCCCCAGACCCCATAGCCGTCGCAGGCTTCGCGGTCTTCCGGCCACTGGAACACCGGGCAGGCATAGAGCGGCGTGCGGGTGTATTGCGGCAGGCGGGTGTCCGCGATCTCGTTGTAGGTCGCCAGCAACCGGCCGCTCATGAAGTCTTCCACCATGACCGCCGTGCCTTCATCGAGCCAGGTTTCCATGACATGGTCCGGCCCCAGCCGCACGCCCCTACGATAGAAGTTCTGCATGTGGATCGATTCATGCGCCAACGTCAGCAGCGCCGTGCCGATGCCGCCCCCGTCTTCGGCATACATGATCGATGTATCGATGAACAACACCACCGCCTGATTGCTGCTCAGCGTATCCGCTTCAGACGGATTTCGCGTGAACGCGTTGTTGGCGGAGAAGAATCCAGCCAAGCCCGTCTCGTCCATTTTCATGAAGACGATATTGACCGTCTGCCCGGTGCCGCCAATCAGTTCGGGCAGGTTGTGGGCGCCCCACAGCGGGCCGCCTACTCCGATCAGGAAGTCATAAATGCCGTCTGCAACGGTGTACTGCGTGGATAGGGTGTCGAGCATCTCTCCGGTGACTTTCTCCGCATCGGACTCACTGTCCTCCAGCCAGAAGTTCACCGTGACGCCATCGCTTGTCGTCGATTGCCGCATCAGAGTGGTGTCGCGTGGCGTGTCGGTCTTGCCGTCGTGCCACTGACGCGAATCGCCAAGCTGGGCAGCTGGCGTTGGCTCGGGCAGATCGCCCCCGTCCCGCGCCGTCGGCGGCACCTCGCCACGCAATGCGCGAAGTTTCTCGATGCGTTGCACCCAGCCGGACTGATTGAAGGCGCGGACCTGATCGCCAAACGATGGTGACACTTCCCGCTGTTCCGCTGCCTGCGGACGACTCCGTGTCGTATCGCCTTGCGCAGTCATCGGCATGAGCTGTGCGTCGCCGCTGTCATTGGAAAACACCAGCGATACGTTCTGCCCTTTTAAATTGCGGAGCGAGACTGGAATTGAGACTGGCTGGTCTGTCTCGTTGGAATAGGCCCACACGCCCGTGCCCTGCCCGCTGTACTGCGTGGGCGAGACCGCACTGCAACCGGAGCACGCCGGTTCGATTGTGGCAACGGGTGCGATAGGTGTATCCGGCTTGCCAGTGCCGGGCGAAGGATTGGACGATGGGCAGCCGGCCACCAGCAGTGCAACGGCCAGCAACGCGCCCGATCTGAAATGATGTGACGTCATGAAGAAACTCCTGTCCGATAACGAGGCACGTGGCCTCTCGGTCAGGATGCTTCCGAGGGAACGTCCGAATATTGACGCCGTGCAATGCGATCACGGCATTCGTAAAACGGCGAGAAATCCGTCCGGCAAAGACAAAGCCCCTCCGCTGTGGGAGGGGCCTTGTCGACACGGCGACGACTACAACACGAATCAGTTCACGCGCTGCACGGGCGGCGGCATCCACTTGCCGTCGAGCAGCACCTGATCAGGCCAGTAGGCGCGCATCATCAGGTTGAAGCCGTCGGGCGGCGCCGGCAACCAGTTGGCCATCTGGTTCGGGGCCGGCCGTTCGTACTGGATGTAGATGTCCAGCGAACCATCGCGGTTGTAGCGCAGGCGGTCGCGGCTGCCGATGGCGTAGCGCTGCAGTTCGTTGCCGACGAATGCCTGCTTGTCGTTGTACATCGTCAGCGACCAGAACGCCTTCACAGGCGGCAACTGGCCTTTCTCGAAGTGCATGACGTAGCGGGCACCACCATCGAACGGACGGCCCGTGGCGTCGGCACGGGCCGTCGGGTAGATCGCGTCCTCGGGCAGGTTGGCGCCGAGCCCGAACATCGCCACGGCCGCACGCCGCGCATAGTCCATGCCATAGGCACCCATATCGCGCGACACGCGCCAGCCCGAACCGCCTGCGGCGCTCTTGCGCGCGTTGGCCGTCACGGTGGCCAGGGCCGCTGTGGCACCTTCCTGCACGGCACGCGCGGTCGACGGTTCCAGCACGGTGGTCTTGAAGGGCTCGCCGGGACGGATACCCATGCGCAGCATCTTCTCCACCATGGCGTCATCGTCCGGGGACGGCGGATTGTCCTGCAGCAGAGAGGCCAGGCGGCTGAAGTATGCCTGCGCGTCCATGGCGGCCACCTGCTCGACCGGCGGCGTTTCCGTATCCACCAGCGTCGCGCGGGGCGTGGCCGGCGGCAGGCTGCGTGTGCCCTTGCGCCAGGCGGACAGCGGCACCAGCCGGAACTGGTCCTGCAGGCGATGGACGTTGCCGTAATCGGCCTTGCCGTTGGTCTGAATCCGGCCGATCAGCCACACCATGTCCGTGGGCGAGCGGATTTCCTGCACGCCCTTCGGCAACGTGCCCTGCCAGTCAGGCCCGACGATCGCGAACGCGCCGCGCTTGGTGCCGGTGGTGCGCTTACCCGGTGAGGCGAACACGTTGGTCCAGGCATCGAGCATCTGCATGACGTAATAGCGTCCGGCGGTATCGGGCACCGACATGACGACGGGCTCCTTCGACACATCCAGCCAGGCCGTGGAGTACAGCGTATCGGCATTCGGACTCACCACGTCCGCAAACGAAGCATCCGGAAAGACACGCTTGTGCGTGAACGTGTTCACCGGCACCCGCGCTGTCATCACCTCTCGCGTGACATCCATCAGGACGAGCGGATACGCGAAGGTGAAGACCTCGGCCGACAGCGATTTCATCGCCTGATCGGAAGGTGGCTGTTCGGCAGCTGGCGCCTTGACTACCGGCTCGGGTGCGGATGCGCAGGCGGACAGCAAGACGGCAAGCGCGACCACGCTTGCCAGTTGGCGGATTGATCGGTTCATGACCCCGTTTCCCTTTGGAGTGGCGGCCTTCCGAAATAACGTGTCACAACGACTGGGGGCGCGTGAGTTGCTCCGGAGGCGCATCTATTCCGGACGAATGATGGGCTGGGGGTTGTCCACTGTCAATGACCCCGACGGCCGGTTCGGGGGGAAAGCGAACACTATGGTAGGAACGGAGGCGGAGGCTGCGAGGACCTGTGTCGAAAACAGCACGTTGAGGACGGGTCGGGCAGAAATCCGGCAAAGAAAAAGGGCTTCCGTTTCCGGAAGCCCTTCCTCATTGCATAGGTGGCGCGGCTGGCAGGATTCGAACCCACGACCCCTTGGTTCGTAGCCAAGTACTCTATCCAACTGAGCTACAGCCGCACGCGAGGCCCGAATTATATAGAAACTGATTCGGCGCGCAAGTGTTTTTTGCACGCCATCTTTTTCAAGCCGCTACCAGCGGTATCGTGCCCCCACCGTCCCCCCGGCATTGCGTCCTGCCCGCGCCTTGACCCACACCTTCAGTCCCGTGTTCGACCGGCTTTGCGCGCCCACATTGAACGAGAGCAGTCCGCGCAGCAGGTCGGTGTCGATACGCGTGCCGTTGATGTTGATGGTGCGCGCACGGTTATCCTGCCACCAGTCGGCTTCGACATAGGGATAGACACCGCTCACCCGCGTGGGCCGGGAGTTGTAGAGCCGCACCGCCAGGCCCGTGGCACTGCTCTCGCCGGGGGGCGCGTCCCAGTTGCCGGGAACCGGCGACAACCCAGGACGATAGGCCATCTCCACGCGCGGTTGCAGGGTCAGCCCGCTGCGCGACAGCGGCGCGTCAAATGCCAGCGCCATGCTGCGCACACGGCTGTCCACGAAATTGGAACCTGTCGAGTTGTCGTCGATATGCAGCGCCGCATCACGCGGCCCGCTGCGAAAACGCTCCACGACGCGATCGATCGATGCCAGGTTGATCGTTACCGTCTCCACATCGACCGATACCTGTCCTTCAGGCATGCGCGAGGCATGCACGGGAATCGGCAGATCCGGCTCGTCGTTCTCTACCACCATGCGGGGCGGAACCAGGGACAGCGTCACGTCCTGGACTGGCGTTGGCAAGGGCGCGGGTGATGCGGCCTCTTCGATCTGCGGCGGCGCCTCGCCGAACGGCGGCGCTTCGGCAAACGCCCGGGCATGCTCGACCGCGCAGGCCAGCAACATGAACGCAACGCACAGGGGAAGACCAGGATGATACGAAGGATGCGCAGGCACACAGCACCCCCGCCCGGACTCACGCCCGGTGCTCTCCTCTCTTCCGCACATCAACAGTACGGACATGATGACCACCCTTGCCGAGCGTTGTGTGAACCATGCCCGGTCAGCTTGAGCATAGGTCAAAGGCTTGCGGATCGTTAGCTGCGAATGTGGGATCGGCCGCCCGACAGAGGGATGAGAAACGGGTTGCGGTGGGGTTAATGCGGAGCTGCTTTTGGTGGTCTCCCCGCTGTCGGTTTTCTCCCCTCTCCCGCGATGCGGGAGAGGGGAGAAAACCGTCGGGGGTATCAAATGGCACGACCGTAAACGGAAAAACCCCTGTTCTTGCGAACAGGGGTTTTCTGAATTTGGTGCCCAGAAGAGGACTCGAACCTCCACAGTGTTGCCACCGCTAGGACCTGAACCTAGTGCGTCTACCAATTCCGCCATCTGGGCTTCGTTTCGCTGTATTGCTACGGCGATGCGAAGAACGAGATCTTAAGAAGGATCGTCACATCTGTCAACAGCTTTTTATCCGAGCCTCGACAAATTCCAGAACTCATTGCCGATGTAACCGGAAATCGACTTGGCCCGGGCGTTCCGGCAGCGATAGCGTGGCCGTGGCCGGTGCCGTACGGGCGATGACCTTGCCGGCGCGCATCACGAGCAGCCGCGCGGCACGCAGGCGGATGGCTTCCACCGGATTGCCGGCTTGCAGCAGCACAAGGTCCGCGCGGCAGCCTGGTTCCAGGCCGTAGCCTTCCAGACCGAGGATCTTTGCCGGCGTTTCGGTCACGGCCGAGAAGCAGGCGCGAATCGCTTCCTGCCCGGTCATCTGGGCGACGTGCAGACCCATGTGCGCCACCTCCAGCATGTCGCCCGAGCCCAGTCCGTACCACGGGTCCATCACGCAGTCATGCCCGAAGGCCACGGGGATGCCGGCGGCGAGCATTTCGGGCACGCGCGTCATGCCGCGACGTTTCGGGTAGGTGTCGTGCCGGCCTTGCAGCGTGATGTTGATCAGCGGATTGGCGATGGCCGCCACGCCAGCCTCCCGCATCAGCGGCAGCAGCTTGGAGACGTAGTAGTTGTCCATCGAGTGCATCGACGTCAGGTGCGAGCCCGTCACGCGGCCCTGCAGTCCGAGTCTTACCGATTCACTCGCCAGCGTTTCGATATGGCGCGACAGCGGATCGTCGCTCTCGTCGCAGTGCATGTCCACGCGCAGGCCCCGGTTGGCCGCTTCCTCGCAGAGCAGCTTGACCGAGGCCGCGCCGTCCGCCATGGTCCGCTCGAAATGCGGAATGCCACCCACCACGTCCACGCCCATGTCCAGCGCACGGCGCAGATTGTCGAGTGCGCCCGGTGCGCGCAGCACGCCGTCCTGCGGAAACGCCACCAGTTGCAGATCGAGATAGGGCTTCACGCGCTCGCGCACATGCAGCAGCGCTTCGGTGGCCAGCAGTCGCGGATCGCAGATATCTACGTGCGAGCGGATCGCCAGCAGGCCCTTGGCAACCGCCCAGTCGCAATAGGCCAACGCACGCTCGACGATGGCCTCCTGCACCAGCAGCGGCTTGAGTTCGCCCCACAGCGCAATGCCTTCGAGCAGCGTGCCGGACTGGTTCACGCGCGGCAGGCCGTACGACAGCGTGGAATCCATATGGAAATGCGCATCGACGAACGGCGGCGAGACAAGCTGCCCGCTGGCATCGATTTCCTCGCCGGCAGTGCCCGGCAGTTGCGGTG
This sequence comes from Cupriavidus sp. 2SB, assembly GCF_005503625.1. GTDB lineage: Bacteria > Pseudomonadota > Gammaproteobacteria > Burkholderiales > Burkholderiaceae > Cupriavidus. The sequence goes on from NZ_SCMX01000061.1 coordinate 27,460, forward strand.
CCACGGCAGCAATCTTGCCGCCGGTGATGCCGATATCGATATCGGCACGGCCGTCAGGCAGGTTGCAATGACGCAGGATGGTGTCGAACATGGGAATGGTCTCTTTGTTATCGGTTCGGATCAGCGCTCGCCCTTGCGGTACGGCTTCATCAGCGCTTGCGGATAGGCCGCGCGCCGCGCCACCAGGATCAGGGCAACGATCGAGAGGATATAGGGAAGCATCAGGTAGACCTGATACGGCAGCGTGGGCAGGCCCGGCAGGCTGGCACCGCCCTGCTGGAGACGCAGTTGCAGCGCATCGAACGCAGCGAACAGCACCGCGCCGAGCAATGCCCGGCCGGGACGCCACGACGCGAACACCACCAGCGCCACGCAGATCCAGCCGCGTCCGTTGATCATGTTGAAGAAGAACGCGTTGAAGGCTGATAGCGTCAGGAACGCGCCGCCAATCGCCATCAGCGCGGAACCCGCCATGATCGCGCCGATACGTACTGCATTGACGCGAATGCCCTGCCCTTCGGCCGCAGCCGGGTTCTCGCCGACCATGCGCACGGCCAGCCCCAGCGGCGTGCGATAGAGCAGCCATGCCAGCACCGGTGCCATCAGCAGGGCGAGCAGCGTCAGCGCGGTCTCGGCGGCCATGACGGGACCAATGATCGGCACGTCCTGCCACCACGTCATCGGCGCAAACGGTGTGATCGTGGGCGGCGACGAGACCTGCGCGAAGCCAAGCCGATACGCGTAGTAGGACACGCTCGTCGCCAGCATCGTCACGCCGAGCCCTGCCACATGCTGCGACAGCGCCATCGACACCGTCAGCCAGCCGTGCAGCAGGCCGAGGCACAGCCCCACGCCCGCCGCCACGGCCACGCCACCCCAGAGCGGCATGCCCTGGTACACCGCCAGCCAGCCGGAGAACGCGCCGGCCACCATGATTCCCTCGATGCCGAGGTTCAGCACGCCCGCCCGCTCGCACAGCAATACGCCAAGCGTGCCAAAGATCAGCGGCGTGGCCACGCGCAGCACGGCGATCCAGAACGGGGCGCCGGCCAGAATATCGAACAGTTCCATCAGGCCACCTTCCCCATGCGGTCGAAACGGACGCGATAGCGCGTGAGCATCGTCGCCACCAGCATCGACAGCAGCGCCACCGCCACGATGACATCGGCGATTGCGTTCGGCACACCCACCGCGCGGCTCATGCCATCGGCACCCACCAGAATGCCGGCCACAAATACCGCCGAGGCCACGACGCCTATCGGATGCAGTCCCGCCAGCATGGCGATCACCACGCCCGTATAGCCGTAGCCGGGCGACATATCGAGTGTCAGGTAACCGGTGCGCCCTGCCACCTCTACCACACCGGCCAGCCCCGCCAGTGCACCGGACAGCGCCGCCGCCAGCAGCGTAACGCGTGCCACGGGCATGCCCGCGAATGCCGCCGCGCGCGCGTTGGCGCCCACCGCACGCATCTGCAAGCCGAACACGGTGAAGCGGTTGATGGCCCAGACGAGCACCGCCAGCGCGAGCGCCATCAGCAAGCCCGCATGGACACGCGACCGCTCCATCAATCGCGAGAGTTCCAGCTCCGGCACCAGTGCCACAGATTGCGGCCAGCCCATGGCGAGCGGGTCTTTCATCGGTCCATCGAGCATGGCCGATACCGCCAGCAGCACGATGAAATTCAGCAGCAGCGTGGTAACCACTTCATCCACGCCGAGCCGCATCTTGAGCACTGCGGGCAAGAGCAGCAACAGTGCGCCGGCCAGCATGCCTGCAGCCACCATCAAGCCAAACAGCACGCCATTGGGCAGCGACGCCGCCCAGGGCGCCGCCGCGCCATCGACCTGCCCGCCCACTGCCACGGCGGCGAGCGCGCCGAGATAGAGCTGCCCTTCGGCGCCGATATTGAACAGGCGCGTGCGGAATGCCACGGCCACCGCCAGCCCAGTGAGGATCAACGGCGTGGCGCGCGTCAGCGTCTCCGACCACGCAAAGCGCGAGCCGAAGCCACCTTCCAGCAGCAGCAGATAGGCTTTGCCGACGGGAGCGCCGGCAAACGCCACGAGGATCGCGCAGATCAGCAGCGTCACGACGATAGCGGCCAGCGGTGCCACTACGAGCGCGCTGCGCGACACGGAGGTTCGGGCTTCAAGCCGCATGGGCTACCTCCGCATCGTTGCTGTTTGCGCTGTCGGCACCGGCCATCGCGAGGCCCAGTGATGCCAGCGTCCATGCGGATGTCGGTCGCGCGGCGGTCAGATGCCCCGCATGCATCACGGCGATGCGATCGGACAACGCCATCAATTCATCCAGATCTTCGGAGATCAGCAGCACGGCGGCACCCGCCGCTGCCGCTTCGAGCAACTGGCGATGGACATACGCCACCGCGCCGATATCGAGTCCCCAGGTTGGCTGACTTGCGACCACTAGCCGAGGTGTCTCCGCGCCACGCACGGACAGCGCACGCCCCAGAATCAGTTTCTGCATATTGCCGCCGGACAGCGCGCGCGTGGGGACGTCGATGCCGCCGCCGCGCACATCGAACCGGCTCACCAGTTCGCCCGCAAAGCGACGGGCCGCCGCACGGCGGATCACGCCTGCGCGTACGAAAGTCTCGTTGCCCAGTTGTTCGGCAATGGCGTTCTCCCAGACAGCAAGGTCGCCTACCGCGCCTTCGGCGTGGCGATCTTCCGGGATACGCGCCACGCCCGCGCCGATCCAGCGTCTGGGCTGCGCGGGCAACGCATCGCCATGCAAGGTCACGCGACCCGTGGATGGACTTGCCATGCCGCTCATCAACTCGGCCAGCGCGACTTGTCCGTTACCGGACACCCCGGCGATGCCGACGATCTCACCGGCATGCAGATCGAGCGAGATATCGTGCAGGCCCATGCGGCCCGCCGCTGCCACGCTCGCGCGATCGAGCGAAGCGATTACCTTGTCACTGGCAGTTGTTGTGGTTCGCGCCGGCATTTCCACGCGGCGCCCCACCATCAGCTCGGCCAGTTCGGGCTTGCTGGTGCCCTGCGCTGCCAGGGTCGCCACCAGTCGGCCACCGCGCAGCACTGCCACGCGATGGGATACGCGCAAGACCTCGTCCAGCTTGTGGCTGATGAAGATCACCGCCAGTCCCTCGGCAATCAATTGATTGAGCGTGCGGAACAGGCTCTCCACCTCCTGAGGGGTCAGCACGGCGGTAGGTTCGTCGAGGATCAGCACGCGCGCGCCGCGATACAGCGCCTTGATGATTTCCACGCGCTGGCGTTCGCCAACGGAGAGCGATCCCACTTTGGCATGCGGCTGCACCGCCAGTCCGAAGCGCGCAGCCAGATCCTGTATCCGCGCGAGCGCGGCACGTCGCCGCTGGCGTGGTTGCCAGAGCGACTCGGTGCCGATCACGATGTTGTCGAGCACGGACAGGTTGTCGGCCAGCGTGAAATGCTGATGCACCATGCCCACGCCTGCGGCCAACGCCGCGCGCGGGTTGCCGGGTGGCAGCGGCGTGCCATCCACGTCGACGCTGCCCGCATCGGCCGTGTAGTGGCCGAACAGGATATTGACGAGCGTGCTCTTGCCGGCGCCGTTCTCGCCGAGCAGCGCCAGCACCTCGCCGCGATGGAGATCGAGCGAGATATCGTCGTTCGCCACCAGTGAGCCGAAGCGCTTGCTGATATGGGATAGCCGGAGAACCGGCGGAGAAACCTGGGACATCTAATGTTCGTCAGCAAATAGAAGATGCCCCGTTCACATGCACACCTGCACGGAACGGGGCAGAGACAATCAAGAAAGGCGGATCAAGGCATCGCCATCACGGCGTTGACTTCGGTTCGGTCTCCACGACCTTGACCGCGAACTTGCCGTCGAGAATCGCTTTTTCCTTTGCGCGCACCTTTGTCATCAGATCCGCCGGCACCTTGCTCTCGAACGTGCCCAGCGGCGCCAGTTCGGCACCCTTGAATTTCATCAGCGAATACTGGCCGTAGTCCTCGTTCTTGAACTGGCCGGCCTTGACCTTGGCAAGTGCCGCCGCAACAGTCGGCTCCATGTTCCAGAGCGCTGACGCCACCACCGTGGCAGGATATTGCGGCTGGGTGTTGATCACGTTGCCGATGGCCAGCTTGCCGCGCTCCTTGGCGGCATCCGACACGCCGAAGCGCTCCGCGTAGAGCACGTCCGCGCCCTTGTCGATCATGGCGAAGGCCGCTTCCTTGGCCTTGGGCGGATCGAACCACGAGCCGATGAAGCTCACGGTGAACTTCACCTTCGGATTCACCTCGCGCGCGCCTTCCATGAACGCGTGCATCAGCCGGTTCACTTCGGGGATGGCGTAGCCGCCGACCATGCCGATGTGGTTGGTCTTGGTCATGCCGCCCGCGATCATGCCGGTGAGGTACGACGGCTCCTGGATGTAGTTATCGAATACCGAGAAGTTGGGCGCCTGCGGCTTGCCCGACGAGCCCATCAGGAAGGCCGTCTTCGGATAGTCCTTGGCTACCTTGCGGGCGGCGCCTTCCACGGCAAACGATTCGCCGAGGATCAGTCCCGAACCCTGCTCGGCATACTGGCGCAGCACGCGTTCGTAGTCGGCGTTCGAGACGCTCTCCGAAAACACGTAGTCGATCTCGCCACGCGCCTTGGCCTCGTTCAGCGCCTTGTGGATGCGCGACACCCACTGCTGCTCCACCGGCACCGTATAGACCGCTGCCACCTTGATCTTCGACTGCGCGTGCGCCAGCGGCGACAGACCCAACCCGGCCAGCGCGGCAGTTGCCGCCAGCGCCTTCATCCAGTGACGGCGATCGCTTCCCATGTGCATGACTTCACTCCCCTTTTGCATTGTGTGACGTTGGAATGCTTTGAAAACTTGTTTGGAAACTTCTTCGAGAACTTGCGCGGCTCAGGCCAGTTCCGCTTCGTGGAGCCCGCAGCCACGCAGCAGCAGCGCTACCAGATGCTCGGTGGCACGCTCGAAATCGTCGGCATCGAGCTGGCTCACGCCGAGCACAGCGCAAACCTGCGCATCGAAATCGGCATAGGTCTGCGTGGCGGCCCATATTGTGAAGAACAGGTGATACGGATCGACGGGCGCCATCTGCCCGCCATCGATCCATGCGCGGATGACCCGGGCCTTCTGCGCCACCAGTTCGTGCAGCGCTTCACGCAACACGTTGCCGATCTCGGGCGCACCGTGCAGCAGTTCATTGGCGAAGACACGCGAGGCATCGGGATGACTGGCCGACAGCCGCATCTTGGCGCGGATGTACTGCTCCAGCGCGCGACGCGGCGCGTGATCGGCGCTGATGATGTCGGTCTCGGACAGCCAGAGTTGCAGCGTATGCGCCAGCACCGCGCGATATAACGCCTGCTTGGTGCGGAAGTAGTAGTGCAGGTTCGATTTCGGCACGCCAGCGCGCAGCGCAATGTCGGCCATCGTGGCCCCGGCAAACCCCGCGCGCGCGAACACGTGCTCCGCCGCGCGCAGGATCAGCGCCTCGTTCTCCTGCCGGATCCGCCCACCGGATTCGCGCGCCACCGGCACGCGTGCCAGCGCGTCCATCATTTGGTGCCGTACAGCCGGTCGCCGGCATCGCCAAGGCCCGGCACGATGTAGCCGTGCTCGTTCAGCTCCTCGTCGATTGCGGCGGTGACGATTCCCACGTCGGGATGCGCCGCACGCAGCGCGGTCAGCCCGGGACGCGAAGCGATCAGGCACACGTACTTCATGCCGGTCACGCCCGCCTCCTTGAGCCGGTTGATGGCCGCGATGGCGGAGTTGCCCGTGGCCAGCATCGGGTCCACCACGATCACGAAGCGTTCCTCGATATCCTCGGGCATCTTGAAGTAGTACTCGATCGGCTCCAGCGTCTCGGGGTCGCGGTACAGGCCGATATGGCCCACGCGCGCGGCGGGCAGCAGGTCGAGCATGCCATCGAGAAAGCCGTTGCCTGCACGCAGGATCGACACCAGGCAGAGCTTCTTGCCCGACAGCACCGGCGACTGCATCGGCGCGATGGGCGTCTTGATGGCAATGGTCTCCATGGCCAGGTCGCGCGTGGCCTCGTAGGTCAGCAACTGGCTGATCTCTCGCACCAGGCGGCGGAAGTTGTCAGTGGTAGTGTCCTCGCTGCGCACCAGCGTGACCTTGTGCTGCACCAGCGGATGATTGACGACCATCACGGCAGGCGGTGCCGTGCCCGCTTCGGCTGCGATGGCTGCGTTCGACATATCGGTCATGGTGCGCTCCCTGGCGATTCTGGGTTCTGACAATTCAGTGAAACCTGGCGCAGCGGGTCATTGGCCCGCCGTGCCGGCTGCCTGCAAACCTGGTTTCCCGCGCGCTGGCTCACGCGCGAGGCCGGTAAGTTCTAGAACACGGTGCCGTCGCTCTGGATCGCGAATGGCGGCGGCCCGCCCGGTGCCCGGCGCTGTGCGGCAACGCGACGCCCCGCCGCCCATGTGCCACCCTCCAGCACGCGCGCCAGCGGAAAATCGGCGGCGCTGATGCCCAGCGCCTGCCGCACGGCGTCGGCCACGAGATCGAGACCGGTCACGGTCAGCGCGCGCCATTCCACGATCTCGGGCTCGTCCACGGTATGCGTACGAGCGGCAAATTCGGCATCGCGCGGCACGGTGAGTTCGAAGTCGTAGAGCAGTCCGCCGTTACGGTACTCCGGTAGCCCGGTCAGCGCGTCGAGTCCTGTGACCGTCAGCCCGCCATCTTCCAGCGGCTCCAGCAGCGAGTAAGTCAGCCACTGCGTGAGCTTGTGGAATGGCACCAGCCCGCCCGGCGCCGCCGGATGCCGCCAGCAGTCGCCCAGCGACACACCCTCTACCTGCACGCGTCCCGGCCACACCGGACCGAGCGCCACCAGCAGCGTGCGCAATACGAAGGCCGCTTCGATGCGTCCATCCTGCGCATGGCTGCTCAGGTAATCGAACAGGTTGCCCAGCCGCGCCGGCGTGCCGAACACGGCGGGCGTGGCCTGCATGACCTCGCCCAGTCGACGCAGCAGGCCGGCCCGTCCTTCGAGGCCAACCAGCGGATTGTGCTGGGCCACCTGAAAGGCCGTGGCAATGGTGGAGGCGTCGATCGACGCCAGGCGCTCGGCGTCCGCGCGCAGCGGATCGCCCATCTCGGCCGAGAAGCCGCCACGCGCGAAAAGATCGAAACTGGCCACGCCGAGACCTTCGGAGCGCGTCAGCATCATGTCGCTGGCCGGATCGCGATAACGCCAGTCCGGCCCGGCCCCGGCGTCGAGCAGCACGCTGGGGATCACGAGGTCGATGCCGATACGGGCGCGGTCGGCGCAATGATCGGCCCCGGTCATGCCCGCCCGCTCGCACAGGATCTGCCAGCGGTTGATCGCATCGTTGCCCGGCCCGCCGCTCTCGAAGTGTCGCCAGCGGCTGTGATACGGCACCTTCAGGTCCGGATAGCGGCGCTTGATCGTCCCGGCCACGTAATCGGCAATGGCTGCCACGCGGTCGGGATGCCATGTGAACAGCTCCGATTCGCCCGACGCGACGAATTCGGTCACCACCGCGCAGTGCGTACGCACCGCTTCCCCGCTCAGCAATACGGAGGCGGGATGTTCGGCGGGCACGGGCGTGTGCCAGCCGCGGGTTTCCCCTTCGGCATACTCGGTCATTCGTTCAACCCCCTGCCCTTGGCCAGGGCCAGTTCGTTGGCGTCCGGCGGCGTGAGACTGGTGAAGTAACCCGCCGCCACCTTCGCATCGATTTCCACGCGCGCGTCAGCCGGGATCAGCGCCTCGGGGATGGCCACCTGCTCCACCACCTCGATCCCCTGCGCCGTCAGCGCGCCATGCTTCATGTTGCTCATCGAGGCCCAGCGGTCGATCCGCTTGATGCCGAGCCAGTGGAAGACATCGGGCATCAGCTCCTGGAACCGCATGTCCTGCACGCCTGCCACGCATTCGGTGCGCGCGAAGTAGGTTTCTGCGCGGTCACCGCCCACCTGGCGCTTGCGGGCGTTGTAGACCAGGAACTTGGTCACCTCGCCCAGCGCGCGGCCCTCCTTCCGGTTATAGACCACCAGGCCTACGCCGCCCTGTTGCGCCATCTCGATACACACTTCGATACCGTGGGCCAGATAAGGTCTGCACGTGCAGATGTCCGAGCCGAAGACATCGGAACCGTTGCATTCGTCGTGCACGCGGCAGGCCACGCGGGTCTCCGGCTGTCCCAGCTTGCTCACATCGCCGACGAAATACAGCGTCATGCCACCGATGGGGGGCAGGAAGACTTTCAGGTCGGGTCGCGTCACGAGTTCCGGAAACATGCCGCCGGTCTGCTCGAACAGGCTGCGGCGCAGGATGCTTTCCTTGATGTCGAAGCGGCGCGCGATGCCGGGCAGGTACCAGACCGGATCGATGGCGGCCTTGGTCACGCGCACATCGCCGTTGGCATGGAGGATGTCGCCATCGGGCTTGAGCCGGCCCGCCGCGATGCCGGCCACCAGTTCGGGCATGTTGATATGCGCGCGGGTAACTGCGATGGTGGGACGGATATCGACACCCGCCGCGATGCGGTCGGCAAACACCGTGGAGACCAGATGGCCCCAGGGGTCCAGCGACACGATCTTGTCCGGGTCGCCCCATTGCGCGTGCGGGCCGATGGCCTCGGCCGGCGCGGTATCGGTCAGGTCCGGCCGGTGCCCGCGCGGCAGCGTACCCGAGGCAACGGCCAGCGCACGATAGATGGCATAGGCGCCCGAATGGGTGCCGATCACGTTGCGCTGCGCGGGGTCGGTCAGGCTGGCAATCACAGGTCCGCGCTCCGCCGCCGTGGAGGCACCCCAGTGAATGGCCTCGGCGGGCTTGTCGCGCCGCGCGTGCGAAGTCAGGACGATGTGATCGGACATGGCAGCCTCGTCTTCCGGGTATGGACCGGTACCTGAATCCTGACCAGATGGTCAGGTTTATATGTCCATACTAGGCAACCATCATGCCAACGCCCAACTGGGGTTGTTACCGTTAGTGGCATCCCGTACGCACCGCGCCTGTGCAAGACGGGCACCCACCTGTGGCGGACACGGTACATCGCGGTGCACGCGCACCGAATCCTGAACCTCAAAAGAAAAACGGCACGCCGAGAGACGTGCCGTTTTCCTTCCCGAAGCCGCCGCGTCAGCCGCCCGCGCGCTCTTCGATCCCTGTCTTGCTGCGCGCTGGCGAGCCAGCGATGAGCCATGCCACAACTGCCCGGATCGGATCGGCGGACTCCACATAACGGTGGAACACGGCACCGGCCACGTTGCTGGCGCCCCACGCGACGGCCATGCCCAGGGCATTCCACCACGGCTGGCCCGGTGCAAGATGGAACACGATGGCATTGACGACCAGGCACACCGGGAAATGCACCAGGAACACCGAATAGGAGATGGCGCCAAAACGGGCCGACAAGCGCGCAAACCATCGTGCGGACAGACCGCCGGACCCCCAGTGCTCCATCCATCCACCCCGGCGCGCCAGCGCCAATAGCAGCGCGGTAGCCAGCGCCACGGCAATTCGCAGCCGGAAGTCCACCGCCAGTGCCGCCACTCCCATCGCAGCCAGGAATACCAGCGGCAGCAGCGAACGCCCCGGGCTCGATGCCCAGAAAGCCAGGGCGCCCAGGCCGTACGCACCGAAGAAGTAGACCGCCCAGATGTCCCAATGGGCATCGCGGTTGAACCAGAACAGCGAAGCCGCGGCCAGCACCGCCACGATCGGCACGCCCAGCGAGAGCCACTGGCGAGACACCCCGCGCGCCAGCCACAGCGCCATCACCAGCAGCGCAAAGAGTTGCAGGTCGATGGCGATATACCAGACACCCGCCGACAGCGCGTCCACATCCAGAATGTTGTGCAGCAACAGGATATGGGCGACGAACTGCGCCAGTTCCGGCGCAGCCGGAATCGAGTCATGGTGCATCCATGCACGCGCGATGGCGGCACCGACGATCGCCACGACAATCGCGAAGGCATACGGCACCACAAGCTTCTGGTAACGGCGCCACAAGGCGGCCAGTGGACTTTGCAGGGTCAGGACGCCGCCCGGCGCCAGGCTACGGGCGGCAAGGAATCCACTGATGACAAGGAAGACCTGGACCGCAATGCGCGCGTAGTCGGCTAGCCAGCCAATCAGGCCAGGCGCCAGCGACTGGGCGGCGTCCGACATCGGTCCGTAGAACGCCAGGTGATGCAATACGATCAGCTGCGAGCTGACCGCCTTCAGTGCGTCGACGCAAGCCAGACGGGAAGGACGGGGGCCCATTTGTTATGTAAAAGGTACAAAGTGGGCGCGATTGTAACCGGATTGGTGCGCCCGGAATCGACATCGGGCGTAACGCCGGTAAGCATTTGATACGGCCACAACGGTCGGCGCGCGCACCGGAATGGCGCATTAGCTCATAAGAAAACAGTTGTTTGGGGCAGCCACCGCCGGGTATACCCTCGCGTCTTTGCCTGCACTCGCTCCTGAACCCATGCTGCTCTCCGCCCTCCCGACTGCCTTGCAACGCCTGCTCGCCGGTATCGCGCTTGCCGCCGTGCTGCTGCCCGCCGCCCAGGCGCAGCCGTCGCAAACCCCGGTCCTCGACAAGATCCGCGACACCGGCACGATTACGCTCGGCTACCGCGAATCGGCGCTGCCGTTCTCGTTCGGTGACGACAAAGGCCAGCCGGCTGGCTACGCCGTGGACCTGTGCCTGCGCGTGGCGGAGGCCGCCAAGCAGAAGCTCGGGCTCAAGGATCTGAAGGTGCGCTGGCTTCCGCTGACGCCGCAGAACCGCGTGCCTACCGTGGTGAACGGCCTTGTCGATCTGGATTGCGCGCCGAATACCAATACGCTGGAGCGCCAGAAGCAGGTGGCATTCAGCGTGTCGCACTATGTCTCTACCGTGCGCATGCTGGTCCGTGCCGATTCGGGCATCAAGTCGTTCGACGACCTGCGCGGCAAGACCGTGGTCACCAGCGCTGGCTCCACGGGCGACCGCCACGTTCGCCGCCTCAAGGGCGAATATGGCTTTCATGACGTCTACGCCAAGGATCATGGCGAATCGTTCCTGCTGCTGGAAACCGGCCGCGCCCAGGCATTCGTCATGGACGATGTGCTGCTGGCCGGCCTGCGCGCCAAGTCGAAAGATCCCTCGCAATATGTGATCGTCGGCCCGGCGCTGTCGGTGGAACAGAACGCGCTGATGCTCTCGAAGGCCGATCCGGCCTGGAAGCAACTGGTCGACCAGACGCTGGCCAGGACATTCGCCAGCCCGGACGCCTCGGCGCTGCAAAAGCGCTGGTTCCAGCAGCCCATTGGCACGCGCGGCACCAACCTCGCCCTGGCCCCGTCCGCCGAAGTGGTCAACGCCTGGAAGCATCCGTCGGACGCTGTGACGGAGTAAGCATTTCCGGGGCACAACCCCCGGAGAACTCCTGAGTTGACGGCCCATCCACCGTTGTCCACACTGGCTTGGGCGCGATCTACCTTCCGGTACATCGTGCATAACGCGAACCGCCGGAAAGCGGCAAACTCAGGAGAAACACCATGCAGAAAGTCATCGCCACCGCCATCGCGCTGGGTCTCGCCGCCGCTTCCGTGACGGCCATTGCCCAGGACAAGAAGTCCTTCGACCCGTATTCGCAAGGCGCCAAGGCAGGCGAGAAGTTCGACACGTACAGCCAGGGCGCCAAGTCCGGCGACAAGTTCGACCCGTATTCGCAGGGCGCGAACAAGAGCACCCGTGCCGACCTGACTGACCAGTCCGCCGCCCCGAAGAAGCCGAAGGCCAAGAAGGAAACGAAGAAGGCTGCACCGGCGAATTAAGACAGACAACCGATTGTTGAGGCAATCGGACTGCAACAAAAAAGGAGCCTTTGGGCTCCTTTCTCATTTTGTGCCTCAAACTGCATCAGAGCGGTTCAAGCAGAGTCGTTCTGCCTAAAATGGGTCGCTTCTTTCACATGCGAAGCAACCACTGTTATGGGCGAAGACGAGGCATGTTTGCAAGAAGTTGAGCCACCCAAAGAGTGCCATCAGTGCTTTCCAACTGTCCGATTCCAGGATTCGCACTGGGATCTGCGCCATCTGGATTCGTTTGCGTTTAGGTCGGACATCGGCTTCGAGGCTACGGTGATCGTTCTCTTCTCGTGCCATTGCTTTTCTCGCAGCCTTGGCGCGGATACACGCTCACAAGAGTTGATACCACCGGAGGAAATTTACCGGGACAATCGCGAAATCCGTGTTCTCGATCCACTGCGCTATTGGCTTTCGCGTCGCTATTTGCGCCAGATGGTTCTACACCTGCCGAAGCAACATATTGTTTGTGCCGGCGGCCGGAACCGCAACTTCATGACATGGCGCGTGCGGTCAGAGGAAGGTTTGGATTCGATCTACGCCGCGTTCTTCAGCGTGGAACGCGACAGACGACGCAAAGCTCGCTTGATCATGCGTTTGCAGTCGGCCTACCCGTTGGACGACGGTTTATCCGCCTCACAGAGAAACGGCCGAAAGGTAAGGCTGCACACGCTGTTGAAAGCGGCCTACGAAGGCAGAACAATCAAAGCGTGACGCCACAAAGACCGACGGCTGCCCGGAGGCAGCCGTCGTAGGCGGGGTTCTCTATCTGCATCGCTGCAGACTTCCCACTCCAGGTGGGACCTGGTTTCCCAGGCGGCGCTACGGTCTTGCACCCGCTCGCACGTAGTTTTCGCCAATTCTAGCAATGAGCCTCAGTAGCGTCAACGCTACCTACCGCTGCCCCACATCCTCCATCTCCAGCGCCGTCACATCCACCCGCTGCACCTTGTTGTTCTGACGGATCTCGGTCCGCAGGACGAAGGCTTCGGCGGGGCAGAACCAATCGGTGACGTGCAGCACGCTCGGTTCCACGTGCAGGATTTCGTCGCCCACGCGCAGCGGGCCCAGTGAGGTGCGTTTCTCGTAGGTGATGGGCAGGCACTCCTTGCGGCCCATCACGGTGTCGATCATCTGCTTGCGGCCTACATGGCGGGTACCCACGATGATCGATGCGCGCTGGGCATCCATGTTGCCGACCACCTCGTCGGCGCCCAGCGGATAGATCTTGAGCGACACGCTCGACTGGAAGGTTTCGCCGTCGAGCATTGCGCCTTCACGAATCTCCTGGCCCGCGTAATTGAACACGCCGCTGCCCGTGAACGATGCCTCGCCGAACATCCGGGCATAGCGGCCGCGCGCGTTGATCACCGCGTTCCGGCTATCGATCCGGGTACGCGACGTGGTGGCGTTACGGTCGATGTTGATCTCGTGGACTTGGTCCATGACCACGGGCGGCCCCATGAGCGCCGCCAGCGCCGACTTCGAGCGGACCTCCAGTTGGGCACTGCAGCCACGCGCGGTGCGCATGACATCGCGCAAGGTCATCGTGATCGACACGGGCAGTTCGCCATCGCCCTCCATCTGGACACGCGAGCCAGAGCGGAACCACGGGGCATCGCACAAGGCGGCGGCTCCGGGCATGGGAGGCGTCATGCCGGACGTGGGCACGGATTCCGTCAGCAGGACTTCCTGCGATTGCGCCCCATGCATCACACCCAGAAAGGCGAGGCACAGGCACGGCAGCGCCGATCTCGCGCGTTTCGTCGACTTCATATTGTGTTGTTCCGTTGGATCGACCTTCGGGTATGTCCACCCACAGCGACATCCCCGCTGGCCGAAGTATTGCGCATTGCGCGAAACTTTGCGTCCGGAATTGGTCCGATCAAATTCAATGCCGCCATCCCGGCCCGCTGACCGGCCAGGACGGCCAGGCGGGGAAGTGGCTCGTGCTACCATTGCGCGCCCGCGCAGGCCGCGCCTCCGGATCTGGCGCTTCTGGTGCTGCACAAAGCTGTCCACCAATCCCGGGCGTCGCACGTTGTGGGGTGTTCGCCACAGAGAAGCGATGCGGTACGTCCCGTTTCCGGCAAATTCAGGAGAGATATGCGTAGTTCTTCGCCCGTGCGTGACGCTGGCCTGCCCATGGGCGTGATCGCGCTGGTAGCCATCGCCGTACTGCTGGTCTGGTTTGGCACGCTCGACGCGCGCCATCTGCTACGACCCGACGAAGGACGATACGCCGAGATCGCGCGTGAAATGTTCCGGTCCGGTGACTGGATCACCATCCGCTACAACGGCTACAAGTATTTCGAGAAGCCGCCCTTCCACCTCTGGATCACGACCCTCGGCTACGAGCTGTTCGGTGTAGGCGACTGGCAGGCCCGACTGGCCGTGGCGCTGTCCGGCATCGCCGGCATCGGCGCCATGATGCTCGCCGCCTCGCGCTGGTATGGCTGCCGCGTGGCGCTGCTGACTGGCCTTGCGATGCTCGCCATGCCGATGTGGAGCGTGGCCGGGCATTTCAATTCCCTCGACATGACGTTGTCCGGCGCGCTCGCGGGTGTGCTGGCCTTCATGCTGCTGGCGCAGCATCCCGATACCACGCCCTCTGCCCGTCGCGGCTGGATGCTGGCCTGCTGGGTAGCCATGGGCGTTGCGATCCTCACCAAGGGGCTGGTCGGCATCGCCCTGCCGGGTCTGGCGCTGGTGGTTTATACGCTGGTGACGCGCGACTTCGGCCTCTGGCGCCGGCTGCATCTCGTCACGGGCATCGCCGCCATGCTGGTGGTCACCGTGCCCTGGTTCTGGCTGGTATCGGCCCGCAACCCCGAATTCCCGCATTTCTTCTTTATCCACGAGCACTGGGAGCGCTACACCTCCACGGTGCACGCCCGCAAGGGATCCATCTGGTATTTCGTGCCCCTGCTGCTGGCCGGCCTGCTGCCCTGGCTCGGGTTGACGCCGCGCATGTGGACTGTCGTGCGCGAACGCGCGGGCGCCGTACGCGGCGCGGGGGGCAAGCCGTTCCAGCCGGCACTGATGTGCCTGATCTGGTTCGCCGCGATCTTCGCGTTCTTCAGCCTTTCCAGTTCGAAGCTGCCTGGCTATATCGTTCCGGTCTTCCCGGCACTGGCCCTGCTGGTGGCCGTGGCGCTGGACCAGATCAACGAGAAATCGTGGAATCGCCAGATCAATGCGCTACTGGTGCTCGCCGTGGTCGGAGTCGCCGCCGCGCCGTACGTGGCCACGCTGAGCCGCGACAGCAACCCCAACGAGGTCTTCCGCGCCTTCGCGGTTTACGTGGGCGTGGCCTTCGCGGTACTGCTGGCCGGGATGCTGCTGGCGCGCCGGTTGCTGCGCACGCACGGCCTGCTGCCGAGCATCGCAGCGTTCGCGTTGTCGATGTTCCTGACCTGCACCATTGGCCTGCTGGGCCATGAAGTGATGGGCCGCCGCGCCTCGGGCGTCGATATGGTGCCGGCCATCAACGCCGTACTCAAACCCGATATGCCACTGTATGGCGTGGGTATGCTGGATCACACCCTGCCGTTCTACCTGGGCCGGACACTGACGATTGTCGCGGAACCGGACGAACTCGAATTCGGTGCGCAACAGGAGCCCCAGAAGTGGATTCCGACCATGGAAGCCTTCGTTGCCAAATGGCGCGATGGCCGGCCGGCGCTCGGCATCATGGGCCTGCACACTTTTGATGCATTGACCGCGCAGCAGGTGCCGATGTACGTGGTGGCGCGCGACGGACGCCGCGTCGTGGTCAGCAACTTCCCGCTGCCATCCTCCCCTTC
>NZ_SCMX01000062.1 GCF_005503625.1 Cupriavidus sp. 2SB
TCGCAATGCTCCGGTTGCCGAAGGTTGCCGAAGGTCGCCAGCGTGCCAAGAGCCAAGAGCCAAGAGCCAAGAGCCAAAAGCCAAAAGCCAAAAGCCAAAAGCCAAAAGCCAAAAGCCAAAAGCCAAAAGCCAAAAGCCAAAAGCCAATGCGCCAGTCAGGAAATCACGGCGTGACGCATGCGCAAGAAGTACTGCCGCTATCGCCTCCAATCGGCGGTTACCGACCCTGAGCAGACACCCAATTCGCCACGCTGGTCACCGCGAAGCGGTCATCCACGCAAGGACCGAGCTATCGTATTGAGCCAATCTGGATAAGCGTCATTTTCAGCGTAGTAGACAATCGCTGCGACCCGTTGAGCCGGTGAGAGTTGGCTCGCGAGTTCGCCTAGTACTTCATCGAGAGCTATTGACACCTCAAGAAAATACTCAAAGCCCTCTTGCAGTACGTTGCTAGGAATGCGGTACTCGTCGGTCAATGAAACCAACCGTGCGTCCGAGTTTGCGGTCCATGGTCGTTTTGCGACGATGGTGAGTGTGTTATCGACCGACTCCAGGTCCGCGATGAGGGAAGCGAGGTTCATGTAAATCCGATTCTCTGTCGTCGTACGTGTGCAACGCGAAGCAGCCTCTAGTGAGCGACCGGTGCTGGCCGATAGGCGGTAGCCGCAGCAAAACACTTCTCCATCACGACGTTGGACAGCCTAAGCCCCGATGAGCATACGCAGCTTACCTAAGTCTGTGGTCTCTGATTCGATGTGAAAAAGGTCGTCGGCCACGCCGCTTGCGTTATCCGCAATGCCAATGACGAAATCGCGCCCGAATTTCGAATGCAGTTGGGCCAAGCGCGCCACAACTCGTTCGATGTCAGCAAACCAATCAGTTGGCTCGAATTCAGGCTCGGGCAGGGTCAAGTTGACTCCTAGGTCCCAGTCCGGCAAGTCATCTGGTCGGCTACCAGCGTGCATGCTCTTCTGGTTCACCACAATTGGGCGCGAAGCGACCCAGCCTGACGAGTCTGCAAGTGCGACGAGCTCCCGCTCGATAGCCACTGCAACGTCGTCGAGGTCAGTCCCATCTACATACGCATACAGGGTGTGTCGTTGCATGGTGCGGTGGATGCCTTTGAGGACCAGACTACGTATTGTGTGCAATGTGGTGGTGGTTGTCGACTGGCCGCTTCTGGCCGGTCCCCGTCGTCCGCCCCAGTCACAGGCCAGGCCCGGCTCCATCGGCGGCTCGCGACGCTGAGCGGTCATTGGGATGGGCCAGAGAGTGATATCCATTAGACCGGGAGAATGCCCTCAGCGCTTTGTTTTCAGCGCCTCTTGTATTTGCTGGATAACGAGGGCTTCGATATCCCCCTGAACCGCCCCGGGATTTGGCTTGAGGAGGCTCCAACTCTTGAGAGAATGGAGCCATGAACAAGACGAACAAGTTCTCACCCGAGGTGCGCGAGCGTGCCGTGCGCATGGTGCAGGAGCATCGAGGCGAATACCCCTCGCTATGGGCAGCCGTTGAATCCATCGCGCCCAAGATTGGCTGCGTATCGCAGACGCTGCTGGACTGGGTCAAGCGTGAGGAGGTCGACAGCGGGCAACGCGAGGGCCTGACCAGCAGCAAGCGCGAACGCCTCAAGCCGAGCGGCCCAATCAACTATGGGTGTCGGACTTCACCTATGTCTCGACCTGGCAGGGTTGGCTGTATGTGGCGTTCGTCATCGACGTATTTGCGCGGCGAATCGTAGGCTGGCGCGTGAACAGCACCATGCGTACGGACTTCGTGCTGGATGCCCTGGAACAGGCTCTGTATGACCGCCAACCGGCCAGCTCCGATGCCTTGGTTCATCATTCCGACAGAGGCTCCCAATACCTGTCCATTCGCTACACCGAGCGCCTGGCCGAGGCTGGCATCGAACCCTCGGTCGGCAGTCGTGGCGACAGCTACGACAACGCGCTGGCCGAGACCATCAATGGGCTGTACAAAGCCGAATTGATTCACCGCCGAGCGCCCTGAAAGTCCAGGGAATCCGTGGAACTGGCCACCCTGCAATGGGTGCGCTGGCTCAACCACATCCGACTGCTTGAGCCCATCGGGTACATCCCTCCGGCTGAAGCTGAGGCAAACTACTGGCGGCAACTCGCCAGCGAGGCGCTGTGGCGGCCTCAACTTAAACCAATCGGCCTCCTCGAAAACCGGGGCGGTTCACAAGGTAATCTGTCCAGGGAGCAAGCGCGAGCCGACGTGTTCGACTATATCGAGCGGTTCTACAACCCGACGCGCCGACATTCGACGCTCGGCTATGTCAGCCCGATAGAGTTCCAAAAGGCGCAAGAAGCTTAGGTCGGTGTCCACCGGACCGGCAGCAGCCCAGTACTCAATCGCTAGCGCGTAGCGCGTTGAAATGGCATGGGCCGGCTTAGGAACTTCTATACTGGACGAGATTCGGTAAAATTTTAGACTTCTCTAACCGCTCCATTGAGGATTTTGCATGGCAACCTACAAGCAACTGCTGGTGCAGAAGGAAGCTCTGGAAGCTCAACTCGCAGAAGTTCGCGCAACAGAAGTGGCAGGGGTCATCGATCACATCCGGACGCTTATGGAGCAGTACGGTCTGTCCGGCGAAGACATTCAAGGCAAGCGCCGTCGGGGTCGACCCGCCGGTAGCGGAGCCGCCAAGGTAGCAAAGGAACCGCTGCCTCCGAAGTATCGTGACCCGAAGACAGGTGCGACCTGGTCGGGCCGCGGTCGCGCACCGGCGTGGCTGGGAAGGAATCCGAACAGGTTCCTGATTGAAGAAGCTGCCTAAGCACCGAATGGATGGGGACCACATTTGAGGCCCCCTGATTGTCCGGCAGTTCGCACGGTGTTCATCCATCATGGACGAACCGAATGGCACTTAGAACCGCGAGTTGCGGTCGAGGTGTCACTTAATTAGGCTACCTTCGTTTTGAGTTCCTTGCTGGCAGCCTTCTGCCGGTCGTCGCGCCGGCGACTATCTATCCGAACAGGCTGAACGATATCCAAGGCGCGCCAAAGCATTGGATGCACATTGATTGCCGAGCTCTTCTTGTACTGGCCGTCGGAGATTCCGCGGTCATCGAGATGCGACCAGCTCACCCGTTCCGTGGCCTCTGGTTTGATGCCGATTATCGATGTCGTGTAGAGGACCTTCAAAATCTGAATAATGCAAGAGTTGGCAGAGCGCGTGCTCTGCATGTAGTCGTTTGCTGCAATCCTTAAAGGGTCAGTCTCCTCGATTTCAGTCCAATGCTCCTGGACGCAATCAGCCAAGTCTTGTTCGGTGATTTCGGAGTACTTGAAATGGGATTGTCTCCCCCGGATGAGTTCAGCGCATGCGTTGAGCGAAGAATAGTGGCCACTCCACTCGTCACGGAGAGATCGCAATCGCCCCATAGAGTACTTGCGCTCTGCGTCTTGAACGACGGAAGGTGGGACCGCCTCCTTTCCCTCGCAAAGCTCAATGCAGCAGTTGACGAACGAGATGGCGTCGCGTGGTCTGAATAAAGTTCTGCTGAGAAGGTAGTCGATGGCGGATTCGTTTCGAACTGCGCCCCGGAAAACGTCGTCGAATGTGACCTTCCTCTGCGTGAACTGTTCTCTGATGAGCTTCTCGATACGAAGGTCCAGGAGCTGCCTAAGCTGGGCTTTGCTCCACCTCAGGCGGAGGATAAGGCTTTCGAATTTTTCTTCCTGGAAGCCTGCCTCGCGAGTTGACTCGAAGACCGTCCGCAGCAGGTCTTCCCGAACCGCTATAACGACCTTGACTGACCTGACGCGCTGGAATGCCCTGATTGTCTCAACGAGAGCTCGAATCAGCTTGTATCGGATGCGATCGTCAACCCAAGACTCGTCTAGCCTGTCGATGACGATGTAAAACCTATTTTTGGGGTCGGTGAAGATCTCATCCGCCAAGAGCGTAATGATCTCTCCAAGCTCCCGAACCTGATTCTCGTTGACGACGGACTGGGCCTTATGGATGACTTCTGCCTTTACCTCGTCAGTAAGGTTTTTCGCCGCTGAAGCATTTAGTGAGAAGCCATGAACCTTTGCATCCAGCGTACCGGCAAGCTTGCGCTCGAGTTTGGTGGTGAACTCTTTGACGCGTGTCTCCGTGTCCTGCCAGAATTGGTCGTTCCACTGGCGGAGATACTCCACGGCGCGTTTCTTTGCCTGGTCTTTCTGGAAGAGATCCCGGAAATTATCCAAAAAGCCCCAGGGTTCATGCTCGGTAATCTTGTAACGCCGCCGAAGTAGTTCCACCACGAAAACATGCTTCCACAGTAACTGGTAGAAGAGGTCAAGCTTGACGCCGGCGGACTCGAAGAACTGGATGATGTCGGAGTTCGCCACATAGCTCAGCGATAGTGTCTCCGCGCGAAGCTCGAAGGCATTCGACTGGGTCTCCAGGAGCCGCGCAAGTAGAGCGCTTTTCCCTGCGCCAACACGGCCAACGACAATACGTTTGGGGTTGTCGGAGTCAATCAAAGACTCCAAGTCTCCCGTGTCGAGAAAGCAGTCGCGCAAGA
Organism: Cupriavidus sp. 2SB; assembly: GCF_005503625.1. GTDB lineage: Bacteria > Pseudomonadota > Gammaproteobacteria > Burkholderiales > Burkholderiaceae > Cupriavidus. The sequence continues at coordinate 4,548 of NZ_SCMX01000062.1, forward strand.
ACTGCTCGTCGGACTCGGCGTCCATGGCCCCCACTGAGCTGTTTCTGCGAAAAACATACTTCATGTGACCCCCGTTCTATTTGTTCGATGGGATGCGTATTTTTGCCGGCAGTTATGAAGGCGAGGATGATCGTGCAATTATCCGCGATTACTGCTTACATTGCCTTCACTGTCCGCTGCTTCCCGTCCGCCTTCGGGTTTACGTAACCAGGCGCGAGTGGGGCGCTGTCGGCGCCATACAACGCTAGCGGATCAGCAAGCCAGAGCGCGAATTGTGGACCCGTAGACTGTGGTCCGGTGAGCAGTCGACATTCTAGCGTCTTAGCATGTAGCCAGCATTTGCAGCCCGTACTTTCACCTTGCGTACCCCCTCCGGCGTGTCGTAGTCCAAGCAAGCTGCAAGACCACCGGATGCGGAACTGCCTCTGTAACGGCTTCCGGCGGGGGAACGGGAGCCCTGCAATCGGGCACGTCGATAGTACCCGAGAACTGAATGCCCGTTTTGGGGGGTACGTTCGCAGTGACCGTTCCTGGCCGAACGCGGAAGTTCGTCGGTCGCCAAGGCCCGCCGGAACCGTGGACTTCCGTTCCCGACCCATTTCGGCCACTGGGGCCTACGCATCATCAGCGGAAGCTCCCAGTTGTAGAGCAGTCGTTCGCCTTACTAAGTCGGCCAGCAGGCATATCAGCCGCGTCAAGGGATGGCGCATCTTCAGCAAGACCCGGAAGCATGTCGGTCAATGAGTGCGGTCAAGGTCGGCCCCCGAGTCGTCAGCGCTGTACCGTTGGCTGCATCGGCGCCGGCACGCAGGCGTTGCGAAACCTGTCTTGCCCGGCGTCCCGCCGGGGCCTAGCACCCCGGTCAGATCATGTCGTGGCGGGCGATCGCGAAACGCGATCACCTGGCGCAGAATGCACCTGATGGTGCTTAACGAGGAAGCGCCGTTCTCGTGTCGGTCGGACAGATAGCGGACGCACGGCGTCGCGAGTCGGTTCCCTTACCTGTCGCGCGCGCGGTCAGCGCGGTAGGCGTTCGGGCCAGTCCGAAACAGGTGCTTCAGGTGACCACCGTTCAGCTTTCGGTCAAAGCCTGGTCCAACACCTTATCGAATGCCGCGGCTTCCTCGAACTGCACCCAGTGGCCCGCGTTGGGGATGATGCGCAGCCACCTGAATGCCGGTGCCTTGCTCAGCGCACCGGCGATCAGGTCCGTGCGCCCCCGATAGAGCGCATCCTGTTCGCCCCAGATGCCGAAGAGCGGGCACCGCACGGCAGGCAGGGTACGCTGGATGACGTCCGTCTGGTGCAGACGACGCTTGGGCATGCGGTCGCGCAGCAGGTCAGCGCGGTAGAGATGGAAGGCAAGGCTGTCGTCATCTGTCGTCGCCTCGCGCGCGAGCATCAGCGCGCGCATATTGGCGTGCATGACATCGTCACGCTCGGGCCCGGGAGACAGATGCATCCACGCACGCAGGCCCAGCGGATTCGCCGGCCCGATGCCGAGCGCAGGCGCACCGACCAGCACCAGCCGTCTTACGCGATGAGGCCAACGCGCGGCGATGAAGCTGGCGACCATGGTGCCGAACGAAAAGGCGACCAGATCGTACGCGGCGCCGTCCAGCAGTTGGTCGAGTGCCCGCTCGACAGGTTCAGGCAGCGCGTCAGCATCGGTGCCCAAAGGCGGCCGCGCAGAGTCACCGAAACCGGGCAGGTCGGGCACCCAGACGCGCCGGCCGGCACTGACGAGCGCGCTGATGTTGCGCGCCCAGTGGACCCAACTACCCGAGCCGCCGTGCAGCAGTACCGTAGGCCGCCCCCCAGGCAGGCCCCAGGCACGCACAAGGATGTCACCGTCGCCGCAGGGCACCACAAAGCGACTCGACGCCGCATCGAGCGCCGCCGCATCGGCCAGGGTAACGACGGCGGTGGGAAGCGTGCAAGCTGTTGACATGGAGATATGGAACGCCAGGGTTCCAAAGTCAAAACACCCTACCCTACCACGGGCGACCACCACGGATTGACGACGCCCTCCACCGATAAGCTCGCTCTCGGTCAGTCCCCGCTGCCTTGATGGAGGCCGGCCCCTTGTCGGCCTCCATCTCGGGGAATGTACCGAGAGTTTCACACGTGCTGTCGGCCGCTTCGAATTCGACTCTTAGATTCGGCAGTTCATCAGCTCTGTCGCTGCGACAAAGGTAACGGTCGGCCGCCCAAAGCCTGATACATGCACAACGATCAAGAATCGCTGAAGATTTTGCGATAGACGCCCATGCGTCGCCGAAGGACCATTGCTTGTTTTCAAAGGAGACGACGTTGACGCAAGTAGATAGGAGCGAGTTTTGCCTGAGCCGGCGAGCAGTTCTGCGCGGAGCTGCGGCCGCGGTTGCAGCGGCTGCCCTCCCTGCGCCTGCGCAAGGTGCTTGGCCGTCAAGGCCTGTGAGAATCGTCGTGCCGTTTGCGGCCGGAGGCGGCTCGGATGCCATCGCGCGCTTTACCGCCTCCAGGCTCAACGCCGCGTTGAAGCAGCCGTTCGTGGTCGACAACAGGCCAGGAGCAGGCGGTAACCTTGGCACGGAGCAGGGATTGCACTCAGCGCCCGATGGCTACACGCTGACCCTCATCGCTTCGAGCTACAGCGTGAACGCTGCGGTCTACAACCTTGGGTTCGATCCTGTGGCAGACATGACGCCCATCGTCCAGATCTCGAATGGCCCGCTGCTCATCGTCGCTAACCCGAAGACCAACATCAAGACGATCGGTGACCTGATTCAGAAGGCCAAGACCAACCCGGACAAGATCAACTATGCGACCTCCGGCGCGGGCGGGGTTGCTCACGCTGCGACGGAACTCTTCATGGATCGCGTAGGCATCAGAATGACGCACATCCCCTACAAGGGCGCCGCGCCTGCAATGTCCGACACTCTTGCAGGCACATGCGACGTCTACTTCAGCAGTGTTGCAATTGCCTTGCCGCACATTCGCGCCGGCAAGCTTGTTGCTGTAGCGGTCACAACGCCAACCCGCCTTAACGCCCTGCCGAACGTTCCGACGGTTGCCGAGTCGGGGATACCCGGTTTCGACGTACCCCACTGGCATGGTCTGATCGGACCGAAGGGCCTCTCGCAAGAGGTGGTCGCAAAGGTGAACTCGGCCGTCAATGCCTTTCTGAAAGCGCCTGATGCCAACGAGCACCTGCAACGCGATGGTGTTTCGGCCGCTGGCGGAACACCTTCCTTGCTGCAGGAACGGATCGCTCGCGAGGTGGCGGGATGGAAGAAGCTGGCAGCAAAAGGGCGGCTCAAGGTCGACTGACGAAGAAAGGGCGCTCGCAGCGCCCCTGTCATGTGCCGACGAGCGATTTCGACGTGCCGACGACTTGTGTATCCGTTCGCGCCGCGTATTGATAGAAGTAGCAAAGCTTACGACTCTCAGATGACCCAGGTAACCTTGTTCACGCCAGCCAAAGTGCACTACATCGGTGCCGTCTTATGGCTCCTGGCTTCGGTGCGAGGGGTCGCGGCGGAAGCCCCGCCCTATAGTGTCCTGTTGCAGCAATCGATGGCAAGTGCCCCGGCGATGATGGCGCAGGCCGCCACCGTCCGCGCCGCAGATGCCGATGCCAATCAAGCACGTGCCTGGCTGAATCCACGGATCGATACGGTCCTGGAGAACCTCGGCGCACCGTCAAGCGACGGCACGAGCCAGCGCCAGAACACCTACTCGATTACCCAGCCATTTGAGGTTGGTGGCAAGCGGGGCGCACGAATCGAAGTGGGGGACCGCAACTATGCCGCAGCGCAAGCGCGTGAGCGCCTGGCACGGGTTGCTTACGCGGCAGAACTAGCGGTTGCCTATGCCGCCGCGGAGGCCATGGCCGCCCGGATGGCGCTGGCGACGGAAAACCTGGCACGTGCGAACGAGGAGTTCACTGCTGCGCGTGCGCTAGTGCAGTCCGGAAAGGAAGCAGCGCTGCGCAGCGCGCAAGCGCAGGCAAGTGTGGCGGCCGCTCAGGCTGCGCAGGCCGCCGCCGACAATGACGCCACGCATGCACTGGCGCGGCTGTCGGCCATGACGGGAGCTGCCGAACCGTACACCGCGGTGTCCAGTTCCCTGCTAACGACACAAGGCACCGTGCCGACCGCGGCACTCCCCGGACAGGAGGCCCCGACCGTCGCTGCGGCAGAGGCCGAGCGCAATGCGCTGGATGCACAAGTTGGCGTGGAAAGAAAGCGCTGGATTCCGGACGTGGGCGTAAGTGCCGGCGTGCGTCGATACGGATGGACGAACGCCAGCGGATATGTTGTCGGGGTGACGGCATCGATTCCCCTGTTCGATCAAAACCGCAGCGGCATCAATGCGGCCGTGGAGCGCGTCGCGGCCGCGCAGGCCAGGCTCGACAACATGCGACTGGAAGCCGTAGCGGCGCGCCGATCCGCCATCTCGCAGGTCAGCGCAACGGATCGCCAGATCACCGCGGCCGAGGAGGGTGAAAGGGCGGCGGCAGAGGCCTATCGAATGGGCCGCGTCGGTTATAACGCCGGCAAGACGCCGCTGATGGAATTGCTTGCCGTCCGGCGTGCCTTGCTGGAGGCCAGGCAACTCACCATTGACGCGCGTCTGGCGCGCGTGCGCGCACTGGCGGTGCTTGCCCAGGCGGACGGCCACCTGGCATTCGAGGACACCAAATGATGAAGAACAAGCGTCAGCCTGCAAGCTGGCCGGTGGTTGCAGGCGTTGCTGCGGTAGCAGCGTTGATGGGATTCGGCGTCGCGCGCGTGCTGTTGCCGGGGAATGGGCCCGTTCCCGCGAAGGCAGCCGACGCGCAAGCCGCATCGGAAGCAGCGGCAGCCAAACCGGCAGGCCCACGAGAGGTTCGAATTCCGACCCAGTATCTGGCGGCGGCAAACATCGCCGTCGAGCCGGTCGCCAGTGTTGGGGTGGGTTCGGAGATTCTGGCGCCTGCCTGAGTCGCCGCAGTACCGGGAGGCGAGGCTGTGATTGTGTCCCGTGCGGCGGGCACGGTGCTGCGGGTTCAACGTCGCCTTGGCGAGGGTGTGCGCGCCGGTGATGTGCTGGCCACCGTCGAAAGTCCGGAGGCTGCAGCGATGGCTTCGGAACGCAGGGTAGCACAAGCCAGGGCGGATCTCTCCCGCAGGACGTATGAACGTGAAGCCAGTCTGTTTCAGCAAGGCGTGACACCGCGCCAGGAAATGGAATCAGCCAAAGCGGCACTGGAGGTCGCGCAGGCCGAGGCGCAGCGCGCCACAACGGTTGCCGAGGCTGCGCACCTGACAAGCGATGGCCGGGCGGTCGCGGTGGTCAGCCCCATCGCCGGCAAGATTACTGCCCAATCGGTGACGCTGGGCGCGTATGTCGCGCAGCAGGCCGATCTGTTCCGTGTGGCTGGCCTGGGCGCCGTGCAGGTCGAGGCCGCCGTCACTGCAGGGGATCTGGGCCGTATTTCACCGGGTGGCCAAGCCGCGATTCTGCTTTCCAACGGATCGCCGTTGCCGGCGAAGATCCAGGCTGTCACGCCAACCGTATCGGGCAGTGCACGCGCGGCCACGGTCGTCGTGATTCCGGAGCAACCTTCGGACCGCCTGGTGGTAGGCGAAGGTGTCCAGGTTCGCTTGCGCGCCAAGGCAAACAACAATGGCGAGTTGTCGGTTCCCGAAGATGCCGTACAGAACATTGATGGCACCGATGCGTTATTCGTGCGCACGGAAAATGGATTCCGTGCGCAGCCGGTTCTGGTCGGTACGCGCAGTGGCGGCATGGCGCAGATTCTCTCCGGTGTGCGCGCCGGGGAGCAGGTGGCAACGCGTAATGCCTTTCTGGTGAAGGCCGAGATGAACAAGGCAGCTGGGGACGACGAATGATTGGCAATGTCCTCAGTGGATCGATTCACTACCGATGGCTTGTTCTGTTCCTGACGGTCGTGATTGCCGCAATCGGCGCCTGGCAGCTCAAGCTGCTGCCGATCGATGTCACGCCCGATATCACGAACAAGCAGGTGCAGATCAACACGGTGGTGCCAACCCTAAGCCCCGTGGAGGTCGAGAAGCGCGTGACGTATCCGATCGAAACCGCTATTTCAGGGTTGAACGGCGTCGAGAACACGCGGTCGATGTCCCGCAACGGGTTCAGCCAGGTCACCGTCATCTTCAAGGAGAGCGCCAACCTCTACTTCATGCGCCAGCAGGTATCGGAGCGACTCGTGCAGGCACGTCCCAGCCTGCCCGCAGGCGCCGAGCCGCAGATGGGTCCGGTTTCCACTGGTCTGGGCGAGGTATTCCACTACAGCGTGGAGTATCAATACCCTGATGGCAAGGGCGCACCGCTCAAGGACGGGGCGCCGGGCTGGCAACGCGATGGAAGTTTCTTGACCGAGCGCGGGGAACGGCTTGATGACCGTGTGTCGAAGCTTGCATACCTGCGAACCGTGCAGGACTGGATCATTCGCCCTCAGTTGAGGACAACGGCTGGTGTGGCCGACGTGGATTCCTTGGGTGGCTATGTCAAGCAGTTCGTGGTCGAGCCTGATGCTGCAAAAATGGCCGCCTACGGCATCTCATATGGCGACCTCGCACAGGCTCTGGAGGATGCCAATCTTTCGGTGGGTGCGAACTTCATGCGCCGTTCGGGTGAATCGTACCTGGTGCGTGCCGATGCGCGCATCAAGTCGGCGGACGAGATCTCGCGCGCCGTGATCGCCCATCGCCAGAACGTGCCGATCACGGTCGGCCAGGTGGCGTCCGTCAAGATTGGCGGAGAACTTCGCTCCGGTGCGGCCAGCCGCAATGGCCAGGAAACGGTGATAGGCAGCGCGCTGATGCTGGTTGGCGCGAACAGCCGTACCGTGGCGCAGGATGTTGGCGACAAGCTGGAACAAATCTCGAAGACGCTGCCGCCGGGTGTAGTCATCGTTCCTACGCTTAACCGATCGCAACTGGTGACCGCCACCATCGAGACAGTCGCCAAGAATCTGGTGGAAGGCGCCTTGCTGGTGGTGGTAATCCTGTTCCTGCTGCTGGGCAACTGGCGCGCTGCCGTCATTGCAGCGCTGGTCATCCCATTGTCGATGCTGGTCAGTGCTATCGGCATGAATCAGCTTGGGATCTCCGGCAACCTGATGAGTCTGGGTGCGCTGGACTTCGGCCTGATCATCGATGGTGCGGTGATCATCGTCGAGAATACCCTGCGGCGATTGGCGCAGCGTCAGCATCAGGAAGGTCGTCTACTGACGCTGAGGGAACGCCTGGACGAAGTGTTGCTGTCGTCACGGGAAATGCTTCGCCCCACGATCTATGGGCAACTCGTGATCTTCCTGGTATTCCTGCCGTGCCTGACATTCCAGGGCGTGGAGGGAAAAATGTTCTCGCCGATGGTGATGACGCTCATGCTGGCGCTGGCGTCCGCATTCGTGCTGTCCCTGACCTTCGTGCCTGCGATGCTGGCTGTGCTGCTACGCAAGGAAGTTTCCGAAAAGGAAGTACGGGTGATCGTCGCGACCAAGCAGTGGTACCGCCCGTGGCTGGAGCGGGCGGTGGCGCGACCGATTCCGTTTGTCGGCGCCGGCTTGCTGGTGCTGGCACTGGCTGCAGTTGCGTTCGCCTTTGTCGGTCGCGAGTTCATGCCAACGCTTGACGAACAGAACCTTAACCTGTCCTCCGTTCGCATTCCATCGACATCGATCGATCAGTCGGTGGCGATTGATTTGCCGCTGGAACGCGCCGTGCTCTCGCTCCCTGAGGTGAAGACTGTGTACTCCAAGGCGGGTACCGCCAGCCTGGCGGCTGACCCCATGCCGCCCAACGCCTCCGACAACTACATCATCCTCAAGCCGAAGAGTGAATGGCCGGATGGCGTAACCACCAAGGAACAGGTGATCGAGCGTATCCGGGAGAAGACGGCACCGATGGTGGGCAACAATTACGACGTCACCCAACCCATTGAGATGCGCTTCAATGAACTGATCGGTGGCGTGCGCAGCGATGTCGCCGTAAAGATCTATGGCGAGAATCTCGACGACCTGACCGCCACTGGGCAACGCATTGCCGCCGTCTTGCGCAAGACACCCGGAGCAACGGATGTGCGCGTACCGCTGACCAGCGGGTTTCCCACCTTCGACATCGTATTCGATCGCGCCGCTATCGCGCGGTATGGGCTGACGGTGAAGGAAGTGGCCGATACCGTCTCGGCAGCGATGGCGGGCCGCCCGGCAGGCCAGATATTCGATGGCGATCGGCGCTACGATATTGTCATCCGCCTGCCAGGCAATCAGCGGGAGAACCTCGATGTGCTTGGCGCGCTGCCCGTGATGCTGCCAGCCGCCTCGGACCAGGCGCGGGTTTCCGTGCCATTGCGGCAGCTTGTCGAGTTCCGATTCACACAGGGCCTGAACGAAGTGAGCCGCGACAACGGCAAGCGTCGCGTGTACGTGGAAGCCAATGTGGGCGGGCGTGACCTCGGCAGCTTTGTAGACGATGCTGCTGCGCGGATCGCGCGGGACGTCAAGTTGCCTCCCGGCATGTACATCGAATGGGGCGGCCAGTTCCAGAACCTGCAAGCCGCGACCAAGCGACTCGCCATGATTGTGCCCGCCTGCTTCGTGCTGATCGCCGCGGCGCTGTATATGGCGATCGGCAATGCAATGCTGACCGCGACAGTTCTGACGGCTGTGCCCCTGGCGCTGGCGGGAGGCGTGTTCGCACTACTGCTGCGCGGCATCCCGTTCTCCATCTCCGCAGCAGTGGGTTTCATTGCTGTCTCGGGCGTGGCCGTTCTCAATGGTCTCGTCCTGATATCGGCCATCCGCAAACGGCTGGAAGACGGGGTGGCGCCGGACGCGGCCGTGATCGATGGCGCGATGGAACGGGTGCGACCGGTGCTCATGACTGCCTTGGTGGCATCTCTGGGCTTCGTGCCCATGGCCCTCGCAACGGGGACGGGTGCGGAGGTGCAAAAGCCACTGGCAACGGTCGTGATCGGTGGATTGATCACGGCCACCGTGCTCACGCTCTTCGTGTTGCCCGCGATATGCGGCATGGTGGTGCGCCGGAAACGGGGCGCGGGCGTGGGTCGCGACGAACTCGCTGAAGCTTAGGAGGTTGCATGCTGGACGTATTGCGGAACCGAACCTATCGGCACCTGTTCGGTGCGCAGGTGATCGCGCTGATTGGCACCGGGCTTGCGACGGTCGCGCTGGGTCTGCTCGCCTATGATCTGGCTGGTGCGAACGCGGGTAGCGTCCTGGGAACCGCGCTGGCAATCAAGATGGTTGCCTATGTGGGCATTGCCCCGGTTGTGGGTGCGTTCGCCAACAGGCTTCCGCGTCGCGCATTCCTTGTTGCGATGGACCTCGTGCGGGCGCTGGTGGCAATTTCTCTGCCGTTCGTGACGCAGATCTGGCAGATCTACATCCTGATTTTCCTGTTGCAGTCGGCATCGGCGGCGTTCACGCCAACTTTTCAGGCGACCATCCCGGACGTCCTTCCTGAAGAGAAGGCCTATACGAATGCCTTATCCCTGTCGCGCCTGGCGTATGACATGGAGAGTCTGGTGAGTCCGATGCTGGCCGCCGCGTTGCTATCGGTCATCGGCTTTCACTGGCTGTTCGGCGGCACTGTCGTGGGCTTCCTGGTGTCGGCTGCGTTCGTCGTTTCGGTGCGTTTGCCGCAATCCAAGGCGATAGCTCGCAAGGAGAGCCTGTATGCCAAAACGTTTCGGGGTATGTCGATCTACCTTCGGACGCACCGCTTGCGAGGGCTTCTGGCCCTGAACCTCGCCGCGGCCGCCGCCAGCTCGATGGTCATCGTGAACACGGTCGTCTATGTGCAAAGCAAGCTGCAGCGTCCGGCGTCTGATGTCCCATTCGCTCTGGCGGCCTTCGGCTGCGGATCGATGCTTGTGGCACTGTTACTGCCGAGGCTGTTGGCGAATCGTCCTGATCGTCCAGCCATGCTGGGCGGCGCCATCCTTATGTCAGCCAGTCTCGCTTTTGGAGTAGCACTGACCGGGTTCGGGCAAGTCATCGAATGGCCCATGCTTCTGCTGACGTGGTTTGCCACCGGCATCGGGTACTCGATGACGTTGACGCCAAGCGGACGTCTGCTGAAACGCTCGGCGGCTTCAGCCGATCGCCCTGCAGTGTTTGCTGCGCAATTCTCCCTCTCGCATGCGTGCTGGCTGATTGCCTATCCGCTCGCGGGGCAGGTGGGGGCGCGATACGGGATGCGTGCAGCATTTGTGGTGCTTGCGTGCGTTTCTGTTGTCGGATTTCTCGCTGCCTGGCGCGTGTGGCCAGCAGCAAATCATGAGGATACGGTCCCGGTGCGCTGACACAATCCCTCGCGGCGTGAAGGGTTGGCGAGAAAATTGCCATGATTGACGTGCTGACCGGTGGCGCAGGTCCAGAACCAACGGCCAGACTTTTCGTACGTCAGCAGCGCGTGCTGGGACTGGTCGGGGGCAGCCGCAATGATCAACCAGAGTTCGTGCGGCCTGGCGGCCATCCATGCCAAACGGGTCATCTATCAGGTGATTCCGCAGCAGCACATTGCCGATGCGTTCCAGTTGCAACACGCCGGTGCTTACGCCGGAAAATCTACCTCGACAGAATTGACAGCGAGCCAGTCATCTGGGCATCCGCGTGGGGCACTACGGGGGGCCAGGAAAAGCACTTCGCCGCCCGCTGTGGTTCCGACGAAATTCGTTCCGGTAGAACGGAGTGCGTTTCCACCGGACTGGTCGTTCCGGACAGTGTGGGTGGGGGCACCTTTCCGTTCAAGTTCTGATGCGCCGCATGGCCGTTAGCATGGCGCTAGCCCAGACGCGCACCCAAGAAAATGGCTTGCCTCCGTAGGAGGCAAGCCACAAGCTCTTCGTGCCACGGTAGAGGCAAAAGAGCAGCACCGGAAGCCAGTCAACCTGGACGGATGACTGGCTCCCCTCACACTTGTGCAAGTGTCAAACTGGCATGGGCGTCAACCTGTCAGAGCCCGTGAGCGCCGTCGGTGAAGACGTCTCGCGCCCCAATACGTGCTCCGTCGGTGAAAACGTCACGCTTGTCGATGCGCGCGCCGCCGGCGTACACGTCGCTGGCTGAGGCTCCGGCGCGTGCGCCGTCCGTGAAGGGATCGCGAGGGCGATGGACCTGCCCCTCGGCGGGAGCGGCCACGGCAGTGCCTGCGAGGATCGAGAGTGCGGCGGTAAGAATGGCAGTGTGAAGCTTCTTCATGGAAAGTTCTCCGGAGTCATGTTGGCGAGTCTGTCTCGCTCACCGTGTGCACAGTCTATCGGCCCGACACGATCAGTCGAATGACTCGAATATTACGAACCGGTCATCTGAGGGAAATGCGTCCAAAGCAGGCGAATTCTGTACGGCACAACGGTGTCAAGATCATTGCAACTTGGTCATTTGAAACGTTGATAAATTGATCGCTTATCCTCGCAATGACGCGGAGTGGGGTAGGCTAGTCTGCCCTCTTCCGAATGCGTTGGAGAGGCGAGATGGAAACCGCATTTATCCAGAATGCTGCGCGTAGCGCGGAAAACGCTCATGAACTGGCGCTCAGGCTGCGCACTCGCCGGCTGGAGTTTCTGGCAGCCAATATCGCCAACGCGGATACCCCGAACTACAAGGCGCGGGACATCGACTTTGGCGCCGAATTGGAACGGGCGATGGCAAGCGGCAATGCGTTTGTGGGCATGGCGACGACTTCGCGGCGGCATTTGGAGTCCCGTCCGTCAGCGGCGGAGGAGGCATTGCTCTACCGGGTGCCGATGCAGTCCGGCATCGATGGCAATACGGTCGAGATGGACGTCGAGCGCGTGGCATTTGCGGAGAATGCGGTGCGTATGCGGTTTTCCATTCAGAAGACGGCGGGTGAATACAAGGACATGCTCAAGCTCTACCAGGATATGCGTCCCTAGGCGGTATCCACGGATACTCACTAGTAGGAGTAGAAACTCAAAGCATGGCAACTCTTGCGGGCCCACGTTTGATGGGTAGTCGGTGGCAGGAATGTCTGGTACAAACGGCCCGCGAAGGATGTCGTGCTGCGCCGGATTTGCGTGCGGTGCTTCCTTGGCGCGTTCGATCTTGGATCGGAAAGGTTAGTGTCGGAATGGAGAAACGTCGTCAGAAGCGATTGCGCGCCCACATCAAGGAGTTTGTCCTTCCGCCAATTACCGATGGGCTCGTGCTAGGGCGCGCCTCGCCAATTGGACACGTTGCGGTCGGGCGAGCACTCAGTTTGCTGTCAACCACGGCCTTCGAGCATATAGAAATCGACGACGACGTGATTTCTGACATCCTCATTCGAAAGGCGATTCTCAGAAAGATCCCCGCCGCAGAGCTCAAGACGTTCATCCTGGATGAGATCAAACCGGCCATGGGAGCCGAGGAAATCCTTCACCTGGCGCTGGAAGTCGAGTTGTTCGTGGATCAAAAGCTGGGATAAGGCTTGCAGATGGACACATTGCTTGTTTCGGAGTGCCTCGACCTGACGGCACGCCGCGTTGCGCTCGACCAGCGATATCGGGATCTGGTCGGGGTCAATCAGACATCGACGAACGTCTTCTCGGTCTTCGATGACGACGGCACGTTTCTCGGTGTCGTGACGGACCGGCAGGCGACGCTTTTTCCAGCACGGATTTTCGCGGATCTGATCGCACGACGTCCACCCGAGCCCGTGCAGGGGCATGCCAGCGCGATCCAGTTGCTCAAGCGCATGCGTAAGGAAGCTTGTGAGCACCTACCCGTCTTCGATGCGCAAGGGCGATACATCGGCATTGTCTCCATGGCGTCCTTGCTGGCCGAGTTCGTTTGTCGCAGTGACATCAATCGTCGTGAACGCGAGGCGCTGGTTAGCCAATTGCGTACTGAGCTGGAAAACCGCAAGATATCGGCCAATGTGCTCGAGTCAACTAGTGACGCGGTGCTGGTAACGGACGCTCGCTTGCGCATCCAGTACATCAATCGTGCCTTCACAGCCGCGACGGGCTATCCCGGCGCGGATATTGTCGGGCGGCCGGCCGGATTCTTACGGTCTGGCCGGCATGGACGGGGCTTCTACGCGGAGATATTTGCAACCCTGCGCGATGGCGGACGCTGGGAAGGGGAGGTCTGGCTATTGCGGGCGGACGGCTCGATCGCGCCCGACTGGGTAACGATCAAGACGGTTCACGACGAGCATGGCGAAGTGTTCAGTTTCGTGGCGATGTTCGCGGACATCATGCAGCGCGAAAGCCTGCGCGCCCAGTACATGCACCTTGCCTACTACGACAGCCTGACCGGTCTGCCAAATCGACGCTTGTTCCAGGACCGGCTTGGCCATGCGATCGAACGTTCGGCGAACAAGGGTACGGAATTTTCCCTGCTTTTCCTTGACCTCAACCGGTTCAAGGACGTGAACGATACACTGGGCCACTCGTTTGGCGATCGGCTACTCGAGGTGGTCGGGGAGCGCTTCAAGCGACTGGTGAAGGAAGCGGATTTTGTCGGCCGTATCGGCGGCGATGAATTCACATTCATTCTGCACGACACCGCGGATCCTGCTCAGGTCGAGTCGATCGCGCGGCGGATCTTCGATGAACTGGCCAAGCCGATTGTCCTGAACGGTACGCAAAGCTACGTCTCCGCGAGCATTGGGGTCAGCCGATTTCCCGCCGATGGCACGACCGCAGAAGCGCTGATCATGAATGCCGATGCGGCGATGTACCGCGCCAAGGAGGATGGCATCGGCGCTTGTCATTTTTTTTCTCGCGGCCTGCATACGAAGGTGCTCAAGCGCCTCGACATCTCCAACGCGCTGCACCGCGCGCTCGAGGCCAACGAATTTTCGCTGGCCTGGCAACCCCAGGTGTCGCTCACCACGGGCAAGGTCATCGGTGCGGAAGTCTTGCTCCGCTGGATGCGAGATGGCAGCGTTCCCGTCTCGCCGGCCGAATTCATTCCGGTAGCCGAAGAGACCGGGGTAATCGGCGCGATCGGGGATTGGGTATTGCGCGAATCCTGTCGATACGTCGCGAAGCTCGAGGCACTGGCGATCGATCCGGAATTCAGGGTGGCGGTGAACTTCTCGCCCTTGCAACTGAGTTGGCACAGGCAGGAGCCTGTGCTGCAGACTATCGCGCAGTTTGGCGTTGATTGTCGGCGCTTCAAGATTGAGCTGACGGAGAACGCGTTGTTCGTGCACGAGGAAGGGCTGCTAGAATTTGTGCGGGAGCTGGGCGCCGCGGGCGTCGGAATTGCCATCGACGATTTCGGGACTGGATACAGCAATCTGTCCAGTCTGAAGCACTTACCGGTCACCGAACTCAAGATTGATCGCGCCTTTATCCATGACATGCAAGGCTCGCACAGCGACAGGCAAATCGTGCAGGCCATGATTAGCATGGCGCATATGCTTGGGCTGCGCGTCGTGGCCGAAGGGGTCGAGTACGTTTGGCAAGTGTCGGTGTTGCGGGAGTTTGGCTGCGAGGTGGGGCAAGGCTACCTGTTCAGCCGGCCGATCGACTTTGACGCGCTGGTCAAGCTACTCGATGCGCCCGCCGTCGACGTACAGGCGATGCTTGCCGACGGCTAGGCGATCTTTGGCGTCCCGACGGTCGGCACGACCGCGCGGATGGCTCGTGGCGGGGACTCCCGCACTGCGCTCGATCTCCGGGCGATGTGGCGAGATTTAGATGTGCCGTAATCTCGCCAGCATGACTGTGCCGGCCGCCATGGTGATGGTGGCGAATGCGAAGCCGAGGACAGGTGATAGCGCCGACCAGATGAGACCGACGCCGGCGCTCGAGATGAACTTCGCCGTGCCGTTCGTGGTGCCGAGCGCGCCGATGCTCATGGCCAAGGTGTCAGCCGACACCATCTCGGCGATCACCGTCGGCTCCAGGGCTTCCTGGACGGCCGTGTACAGGCCCGCAAGCAGGAAGACGGCCGCGAGCAGTGCGAGGGTGTTGACGTGGAGCCAGAACGTGATGGCCATGAGCAGGCCGGTCATCGCGCCTAGCGCATAGCCAAGCACGAGAATGCGCAGCGCACCGACGCGATCCGCCAGCATGCCGACTGGAAATGACGCCGCCGATTGCACGACGTTTCGCCAGACGTAGAGGCCACCGGCGATTTGCGCGGCCTGCACGATGCCGAGTGCGGGGGTCAGCAATTTCGTGGCGCCGAGGATCAACAGGCTGTGGGAGAAATCACCCATGCCAAACAACCCGACGGCGCCGAGATAGCGCTTGAATTTTGGCGGAAGGCCGCGCAAGGCCCGGAAAAATCGCAGCCCGGGATTTGGGGAAAATGCCGGATCCTTGACGAAGCCGAGGAAAGCCAGGACGGCCAGAACCCCCGGGATGACACTTAGCCATAGGACCAGACGGAACGGACCGATGGGGTCGTTCCACCCATGATGGCTTTGGGCCCAGCCAAGCAATGCGACACCAAGCAGCGGTCCGACTACTGCGCCAATCGTATCCATAGCCCGATGAAACCCGAAGGCACGGCCTCGCGCGCGCGGCGGGATTGCCTGGATGACAATCGCGTCGCGAAGCGGGCCGCGCAGCCCTTTTCCGAACCAGGAAATGATTCGCCCCACAAGTAGCATTGGCCACGCCGTGGCCAATGCGATTGCGATCTGACCCGCAGGCGTCAGGGCGTAGCCGACCAGCACCAGAAGCTTTCGATGTCCGAGCTTGTCGGCGACGTAACCCGAAATCATCTTGGTAAAGCTCGCCACCGCATCGGCCAGGCCTTCGATAAGTCCCAGAACCGCCGCCGGGATCCCGAGTATTGCCAGGAAGCCGGGCAGGATGACGGTGGTGGTCTCGTAGCAGAAATCGCCTAGTGCACTCGTGAGCCCGGCACCGACAACGGTGCGATTCAGCCATTCTCGCTGCAGCGGCACGGGGGCTGCCGGGGGCTTGTCATTCGACAGCGGTGCGGTGTCCTTTGAATCTGTCATGCTGTCTCGCGATCGGGCGCATTGCCCACGACGATCGAAACCAAAGTTGGCCAAGGCCGGGCTGACGAAAACGCTGAGCGCACTGGTCTGGCGCGGCGCTGTCCAGGAAATCCCTAAAGTCTGCAATCACAAGTCGCCACAGGCGCGGTGTGGATTGTCGGCGTCGAATCCATGACATCGTTCGCATCTGTTGGAAAAAGGCCGCGCCGCCGTGCATGTTGTCCGATGTTGCCGCAGATAGCAACGGGTGCGGCGCCTGGTAATTTCCCCGTCATGTTTGCGACAGGTCATCTCCATAAAATCGAATGTCAGCCTTCTGACCGCGCGCATGGATGTGTGAGTCGGATACGCGTCCAGACGACTTCGCCAGCACGCCGCCGCATCGCGCGTGGGCTCAACGCCAGCCTGGGTGAGTACGAGGATTCTGCAAAGCGATGGAGGGCCCCTTGCGGGAGGGCCTCCGATTTCAATCTGAGGCCGGCGATGCGATCGTGCGTGAGATGTGGCAATGCATTGTCCACGCAGGGGTGGCATTGCTGGTCCTGCGACTGGCAGCCGCCGTCGACATCAGGCATTGTGTGCCTCGCACCCGAACTGATCGGGGATCACGATGGGAATCAAGCGTCGCTGTTGCGGGAATTTGCGCACGTTGAAGACCGGAACTTCTGGTTTGCATATCGCCGCCGACTGATCATCGAGGCCTTGTCTCGGTGGTTCCCGCAGATTGAGTCATTCTTGGATCTGAGCTGCGGTGCGGGAAAATTCCTGGATGATTTCCGGACATGCTATCCGGCCGCCACGCTGGTCGCGGCCGACCGTTGCGTGGATGCACTACGCGAGGTGCGCCGGGAATATGGCTTTTCCTGTTTGCAGATGGATCCTATGCACCTGCCGTTCGCGGACGCCTTTGACGTCATCGGGGCGTTCGACGTCCTGCAGCATGCCGCGTCAGACGGGATAGTGCTTGACCAGTTGCGTAAGGCTTGTCGCCAGGGTGGCGGTATTGTCGTGACCGTACCGCATCAACGAACGCGACGACTGCGCGGCAATGCCCCGAGGGCGCCAGAAGCGCGCTACACGCTTCCCGCACTGATTCGCAAGGTCAATGCCGCAGGTTTCACTGTCGTACACAGCCAGACATTCTGCACGTTGGCATTGCCGCTTATGACGCTGAGCATGAGCAAGCAAAGGACGCGTCCGTTCCCCATGGCGGTTGGCGACCATCGACGCCGTGGTCCCATCCTGAATGACATGTTTGGCGGACTCTGCATGATCGAGAGGCAATTGGAGAAGGGCGGCGTGCGGTTCGCCAATGGCGATGGTGCGCTGATCGTCGCCGTGCGCCGATTCGCTTGAGGATGGCGTTCACTGAGTACGCACGAGAGGCGGCCTGCCACACAGGGCGATTGGAAACTTGAACCGATATTACGTCTTCGATTTGCCGCATGGCGTGCTGTCCTCGCTATTGCTGGTTGCCGTGCTCTGCATCATTGCGTTCCTGGCATTTGTCATCTATCTGAATCGCACCTATGGTCGCGGGCGCCCGCGGCTGCCGCGCCGGGGCCGGCCCCGAAAGAGCCCTCGCTCTGGCCGTCGGAAATAACGGCGGCCTACCCGCGTTCGTACAACTTGGCGTCGCCGCTGTTGGGCCGCAGCACTGTCCGCAAGGTCATTTGCGCAAGCGCCCTGGTTTGGGACTCTTGCTGCGGTGCTTGCGAGGCGGCGGTTGGCTGCGATGCAGGTGCCGGGCTAGCAGGACAATCAAGCTGAGGATGGTCACCAGCCCGACCAGAATTACCGCGACGACCGCGGGCGGCAGATGCAGGATGGGAGGCGGACGCATACGGGGATTTTCGGGCCTGGTGTGCTAGCTGTCCAGAAGGTGGGTCGCGGCGATTTGCCGACGGAGGGTGCCCTACGTGTTGCGGGAGCTCACCAGCGCGGTGTCTTGATATTGTGGCGGCACCTCGAGCAAACGCCCGGGAAGTGCCGTAGGGCGGGTGCCCTCTCATGGATGCGCGCCGCACTGGTGAACGTTCCCAATGCACTGAAGACTGGCCTGGCGGCCCCCGGGACTCGCCAGGCACAGTTGCTACACGGCCCGCTCCAGTTCTGCCTGCTTGGCGGTGGTGGAGGGCGAGGGCAACAAGCGCCGGCGCAGCAACAGATATACGGCGGGCACGACGAACATCGATAGCAGCGGCGCTGTCACCATGCCACCCACCATTGGCGCAGCAATCCGTTGCATGACCTCAGACCCTGTGCCATGTGACCACATGATCGGAATCAGGCCCGCCAGGATGACCGCCACCGTCATCGCCTTCGGCCGGACGCGCAATACCGCACCCTCCTGGATGGCGTCGAGCAACGCATCTAGCGTATCTTCACCGCGCGCCAACCGGTCGTGCCACGCGTGCTTGAGATACAGCAGCATGATGACGCCGAACTCTGCGGCCACACCCGCAAGCGCGATGAACCCAACTATCCCAGCCACAGAGAGGTTGTAGCGCAACAGATACAGCAGCCAGAAGCCGCCTATTAGGGCCAAGGGGAGCGTGCCCATGATCAGCATGGCTTCATCCAGCCGGCCGAAAACTAGATAGAGCAGTACGAAGATGATCAGCAAGGTAAAGGGGACGACGACCTTGAGTTTGGCCGTAGCACGCTCCAGATACTCGAACTGGCCTGACCAACTGAGGGCATACCCGGCGGGCATTGGTACGGCCTTCGCCACGGCGGCCTGCATGTCACGCACGGTGGACCGAAGATCTCTGCCGCGAATGTCAACATATACCCAACCGGAAAGACGTGCGTTCTCACTGCGCAACATCGGTGGGCCCTGCATGACAGTAATGCGGGCCACATCGGCCAGCGCAATCTGTAAGCCGCTGTCGGTCACAATTGGCAGGCGCCGCAGTGCATCGATGGAGTCCCGATCGTCGCGCGGATACCGAACGTTGATGGGGAATCGTGCGAGTCCATCGACCACCTCACCAACGGTTTCACCCCCGATGGCCGAGGAAACAATCGATTGGACGTCCTCGATGTTCAGACCGTAGCGGCCTGCTGCCGCGCGGTCGATGTCGACATCGATGTAGCGCCCGCCCGTGAGCCGTTCGGCCAGCGCAGATGTCACGCCGGGGACTGTCTTGACGGCCTCTTCAATACGTGTGGCGAGTCTGTCGATCTCCTTGAGGTCCGTGCCGGCGACCTTGATACCCACGGGACTCTTGATGCCGGTCGCGAGCATGTCAATGCGATTGCGGATCGGCGGTACCCAGATATTGGACAGGCCCGGTACCTTGACAATGCGGTCCAATTCTTCGACCAGCTTGTCGGTTGTCATGCCGGGACGCCACTGATCCTTCGGCTTAAAGCGAATGGTCGTCTCGAACATCTCAATCGGCGCGGGGTCCGTCGCACTGTCGGCGCGGCCGGCTTTGCCAAACACGGACGCCACTTCAGGGACCGTCTTGATCAGCCGGTCGGTCTGTTGCAGCAACTGCGACGCCTTGCCGGCCGCAAGCCCTGGCAGAGCGGAGGGCATGTAGAGCAGATCGCCTTCGTCCAGCGGTGGCATGAATTCCCCGCCAGTGCGCATGATGGGCCAGGCGGTCGCAACCAGGAGCACGCCCGCCAGCGCCACGGTGGTCTTGGGGTACCTGAGCACCTTGTTGAGCAGCGGGTGATAAGCGCGGATCAGCAGGCGGTTGAGAGGATTGGCTTGCTCGGAAGGGATCTTGCCACGAATCATATAGCCCATTAGCACGGGGATCAATGTGACGGAGAGACCCGCCGCCGCCGCCATGGAGTAGGTTTTGGTGAACGCCAATGGCGAGAACAACCTGCCCTCCTGTGCCTCCAGGGTAAAGACTGGAATGAACGACAGGGTGATGATCAGCAATGAGACGAACAGGGCAGGACCGACCTCTGCGGCCGACTCACCGATAAGGCGCCATCGCTCTTGCGCCTCAAGTTCTTGCTGTGGATGCTTGACGTGCCAGTGTTCCAGGTGCTTATGGGCGTTCTCGATCATGACGACCGCGGCGTCGACCATCGCGCCGACTGCGATTGCAATACCCCCCAGTGACATGATGTTGGCGTTCACGCCCTGATAGCGCATGACAAGGAATGCCGCCAGCACGCCAAGCGGCAACGAGATGATGGCGACCAGTGCCGAGCGCAAGTGAAAGAGAAAGAGCAGGCAGACCACTGCGACGACCGCAAACTCCTCCAGCAGCTTGGTGGTGAGGTTGTCGACTGCGCGACTGATCAGCGCCGACCGGTCGTAGACGGTGACGACCTCGACGCCGTCAGGCAGGCTTTTCTGCAAGGTCTGCAGTTTGGCCTTGACGGCGTTGATCGTCTCCAGCGCGTTCTTCCCCGATCGCAGGATAATGACCCCGCCCGCGACTTCGCCTTGGCCGTTGAGCTCCGCGATGCCGCGGCGCATCTCTGGGCCCAGTTGAATCACGGCGACATCGCCCAGTCTGACCGGAATACCGGCGTCGCTCGTCACGATCGGCACCTGCCGAAAGTCATCCAGCGTCTTCAGGTACCCGGTAGCGCGCACCATGTATTCGGCTTCACCCAGTTCCAATACTGAGCCCCCGGTTTCCTGATTGGCCCCCTTGAGTGCGGCCAGCACCTTCCCTTGTGACAGGTTGTAGGCGCGAAGCCGGTCGGGCAACAGCACAATTTGGAACTGCTTGACCATCCCGCCCAACGAGGCAACCTCTGCGACATTGGGCAAGGACTTGAGCTCAAATCGCAAGAACCAGTCCTGAAGGGCGCGCAGCTGTGACAGGTCATGCTGTCCGCTCTTGTCCACGAGCGCGTACTCATAGACCCAACCCACGCCGGTAGCGTCGGGACCAAGCGCAGGCTTGGCGGCGGCCGGCAGCCGGGACTGGACCTGGTTCAAGTACTCAAGAACGCGTGAACGGGCCCAGTACAGGTCGGTGCCGTCCTCGAACAATACGTAGACATAGGAGTCGCCGAAGAACGAGTATCCGCGCACGGTCTTCGCGCCGGGCACCGACAGCATCGTGGTGGTCAGCGGATAGGTGACCTGGTTCTCCACAATCTGGGGAGCCTGCCCAGGGAATGGGGTGCGAATGATGACCTGCACGTCGGAGAGGTCGGGCAGGGCATCCAGTGGCGTACTTCGCACGGCCCAAAGCCCCCACGCGGTCAGCATCACCGTGGCAAGAAGGACCAGGAAGCGGTTGCGGATGGACGCAAGGATCAGACTGGCGATCATGGCTTGGCTCCCGCGGTCTGGACTTGCGGCGCGACGGTGACGAGCGTCGCCATGCCGTGGGGATCCAACCGGAAGCTGAACGCGACGCGATCGCCCGCTTTCAGTCCCTGCGGAAGGCCGGCAGGTGGCGCGGCAAACTCCATTGTCATGGCGCCCCACTGGGCTGACGGGATGGCCTCGTGAGCGATGATCAGGCTGCGCTCGCCGATGGACTGGATGCGCCCTACTGCACGATGCTCGGGGCCAGCGGCCGACGCCTCGGAGGCGGCGCTGTCAACCGGGGGGCCGGAAGTAGTTTCCTGCATGCGTGCGACGGTCCCGCGCAGGCTCGCTTCTGAATCAATGAGGAACTGTCCGGAAACCACGACTTGCTGGCCCGCCTTCAGGCCCTCGAGGATCTCGCTCTGGCCACCGGCGGTTGCGCCCGCCTTGACTTCTACCGGATCAAATCCACCTTCGCCTTTGGCCACCATGGCAATGGTGCGCGCTCCGGTCCGGATTAGTGCCTCGCTGGGCACGAGCAGCCGTTCTGTTGCGCCCGCCGGCACCATGCGTACCGACACGAACATGCCCGGCAACAGTTTCCTGTCCTTGTTCTGCAGTTCGATCCGTACCTTGATCGTGCGCGTACCGGCGCTGACGTCCGGCAAGATCGTGTCCACCTTGCCGGGCAGCGCCAGATTCGGCAGCGCCGTGGTGCTTGCCATTACCGCCTGGCCAGGCCGCAGGGCAGCCGCCTGGCTTTCAGGCACTTCGGCGAGCACCCACACCGTTGCCAGGCTGGCGATGCGAAAGAGCGTCATGCCAGGGGGAACGGTCATGCCGTCCCGAGCGCCGACCTCAGTGACAATGCCGTCGACCGCGCTATTGACCGTGAGCCGCGGTTGGAGCTTGCCGCTTGCCTGCACTACGCGGATCTGGCCGTCTGTCATGCCTACCTGCCGCATGCGCGCCACCGCGGCGTCGCGCAGTTCGGGCTGCGGGTTACCCGGCATGCGCGCGACGGCCAGGTACTCTTCCTGCGCCGCCACCCAGTCTGGCGAATAGACCTGGGCGAGCGCCTGGCCTTTGCGGACCGTTTCCATGGTGGTCCGCACGTAAGTGTGTTCGACGAACCCGGTGGTTCGCGCCTGAATGACTTCGATGCCGCGCTCGTTGATGGCGACATTGCCGGGGACCTGCAGGGCCATCTCCAGCCGGCCGAGCTTTACTTCCGCGGTCCGGACGCCGAGGTTCTGCGTCACGCGGCCGTCGATGCGCACCGCGGCGCCGTCGGCATTTTCCTCTTCATACACCGGTATCAGCGGCATATCCATGTAAGGGGATTTGCCCGGCTTGTCAAAGCGCTGCCCCGGTACCATCGGGTCGCGCCAGTAGAGAATCCGTTTGCCGGTCTTGAGCTCGGCGCCCGCGGCCGGATCATGGCCGTCGTGGGGCCCATTGACCGTTGCGGATCCGGAAGCTTGCTGATGACGTTGCTGTTGTCCAAGGTAATATGCGCCACCCAGGCCCGCCGCAACGGCGAGACTCATCGCGACGCGCGCGATTGCGGTCGTTTTCATGGTTGATCCCCTTGCGTGGATGCCGGCATTGCTTCAGTCGCAAGCGGCATCAGGAAATTGAGCTCGGCCCACAGCCGGGCCGTCGCGGCCTCCAACTTCAGGCGTTCCAGCGAGAGATTGAGCGCTTTGCGGCTCGCGTCGGCGACTGCGGAGAGCGTGCCGGCACCGGCGCGATACGCCGTCAGTGCTGCTTCTGTCTGCGTTCTGGCCAGCGGCACCGTGACGTCGCGATAACGTTCCAGCCGCGACTGGTTCAGGCCGAGTTCGGCTCGCTTGCCGCGCAGTTGGCCCTGTAGCCCACGTCGAACCGCTTCGGCTTGGGCTCGCGCTGCATCGGCCTGTGAGAGCTTCGCGGCGAGCTCACGATCTTGCCGGTTCTTCCGATCCCAGGGCAAAGGCAGGGATAGGTTGACCGAAACCATGTTCGAGTACGCTGGGCCGCGCTGGCTGTACATCAACTCCACGCTGACGTCCGGAATCCTGTTTTCCCGCGCCACGCTGCCCTCGGCCTCCGCGACGCCGACCTGGGCCTCGGCGGTGGCCACATCGGGCAACTGGGACACGACGCTGCCATCGAGATTGGCGAGCCACGCGGGTATCGCAAGCGTCGGACTGTCACCCAGGGGGCGCACGGCGGCGTCACCGACCCAGCGCTGCAGCATTGCTCTGGCTGTCGACACAGCGGCGCGCGCCTCGTCCTCCCGGTCGCGCAATTGCTGCAACTCAAGTTCAGCGGTCAGGATATCGGTCCGGGGGCCGCGGTTGCCACGATAGGCAGCGCGGGCAGCGTCGATCATCAGCCCGATGGACTGCGCCTGTTCCGCCAGCACGACGGTTGCCCGCTCGGCATAGAGCCGATCGAGCCACGCCTGTGC
This sequence comes from Cupriavidus sp. 2SB, assembly GCF_005503625.1. GTDB lineage: Bacteria > Pseudomonadota > Gammaproteobacteria > Burkholderiales > Burkholderiaceae > Cupriavidus. Next base: position 28,216 of record NZ_SCMX01000062.1, read on the forward strand.
CGCGCCACGCTGTACGGCGGCGAGCGCGGCCGTGCGTTGCGCCTGCGCCGACGAGGCCTCGGCCTCGAAGCGTCGTGCGCGCGCTTCACGCTTGGCTGATCGCGTCAGTTCCTGCATCACGCTGATCGAGCGCATCGTCATCGATTCCGTGCCGATTGAGAAGCGATCCCGTCCATCGGCGGGCACGTTGTTGACGCCAACCTTGAGAACCGGGTCCGGCAGTTGCCTGCCCGCAACCGCCATTTCCAAGGCGGATTGGATTGCTGCGCGCGACGTCTCAGCGTCCGAGGCATGCGCCGAGGCGAGCACCACGGCTTCCTGCAACGACAGGGGTGCGGCCGATTGCGCCCATCCGGGATGGGCGGCCGCGATGAGCGAGAGGGCGAGCGACCACCGCCGCCCGCGCGCTAGGGGAAAACGCAAAAACATAAAGCCTCCACAAAGCAACGACTCCCTTGGTCTTGACGACTCAGGGCACGATAGCGGACGTTGCTTCGCGGGCTAAATGCGGAAACAGCAATGGAGGATCGCGAGCGGGCGGGGAGGCGGTCGTGGGACGGGGTTGCCCGTGGCCAGCCGATACCCGCCAAGGATCGGTGTCAGGTCAGGTGTGGCTACCGGGCTAACCGAGGCCGCCTGGAATACGGGCAGTTGCGGGCTCGCATGATCGGCAGATTTGCTGTCCTGGTGGCAATGCGCCTGGCACAGGCCTGCATGCGAATGGCCCCGCTTGATTGCCATGTCCGGACAGGATTCCGCCATCCCGGTCATGCTCGCCGTCAGGCTCAGCGCATACCGGCTGCCCTCACAGGCGTAGGCGGCCGCTGCCAGTTGAACTGTCAGGAACGAAATCAACAGGAATGCGGCAATCCAGTGCCGGCGATAGGAGGCGTGCATGAGCCGGGAATCAAGTGGGCGAATCCTAGCAGCCTTGATTTTACTTCCGGCAATAAGTCTGCAGTGGGTTGTCCTGGATCAAAGACGCTCACGAAGTGCGGCACTTGACCATCGGTCGGAAAAGCCGACGATGGTCGTGCGCAAGGGATTCGGTCCGTCTGGGCGCCGTGCGCCCCGCCTGATTCTGGTGCATGGCGGCCCTGTCATGTGTGAGTCATTTTGCTGACAGGCCGGCTCTCTAGAATACGCTGAGACGAAATTCCGCCTTTCTGTGCCGTCGAATGAGACGCTTGCTGTCCCGCCTCCTGCTGTGGTTCATGATCCTCGCATTGCCGCTGCAGGCGATGGGAGCGCCCGTACACGGCGGTTGCCCAGCGCATGACCGGTTGCGCAATGATGCGGCAATGGGCCTCGAGATCGACGTGGAGGAAACAGTCACCAACCCGGACAAGCCGTGCCACCACAATACACAGCACAGCGCTTCGCGGGGAAAACTGGATCCTGATGCGGACGGTCACACGTGCGACGCTTGCATTGCCATGAGCCAGGCCCCCGGATGGTTCTCGGGCTTCTGGCTGCGGCAGCCGGAATCGTTCGAGGTGGCGGGCAGGACGGCCGCGCTCCTCGCCAGTTTCATTCCAGACGTGCTTCTTCGTCCACCCTCCACTCCTGTGTGAATTGGGGCTTCACCCCGATCGCAGTCCCGCCCTCATCGGATTGCGACGCCTTGCTGCCTAGTACCTAGGTATCTCAATTCACTTGCCACGTCATCGCGTTGACGCGTTGCCGTGGGACAACCTCGCCCGTGCGTCGGCAAGCCAACGCGTGGAGCAGGAACCTCGAACGGGAGACGACCATGCGCGCATGCATTCAGTGCAGAGCCCCTATCAAGCACGAAATCTGGAGTTGCGCCGCGTGCGGCTGGCAACCGATGAGTCAGGATGGATTGGTCTGCATGGCGCCGGCCATGCTGGCCGACCATGATGGCTATCACGAACCTCTCTTCGAGGAGTACGAAAAGCTCGAAGCCACACACTTTTGGTTCGTTCATCGGCGGCGGCTGATTCTTGACGTCCTGCAGAGCCATTTCCCGACACTCAGGTCCTTCATGGACATCGGGTGCGGGACCGCCGAGAACCTCAAGGCCATCGAGCAGCGCTTTCCGCATGCGCGCATTTGCGGTGGGGAGGCGTCGCTGCAGGCACTGGCCTCGGCCCGCAACAAGTCCAACGCCCAGTTCATCCAGATGGACGCCCGCGCGCTGCCCTTTACCGCTGCCTTTGATGTGATCGGGGCGTTCGATGTGATCGAACACGTCGACGACGATAAGCGTGTCTTGGCAGAGATGTACCGGGCTTGTCGCGCTGGCGGCGGCCTCATCCTTACCGTGCCCCAGCATCCTAGCCTGTGGAGCCATCTTGACGATGCGGCGAAGCACAAGCGACGCTACACATACAGTGAGTTGCTTGGCAAGGTGCGGGCCGCCGGATTCCAGCCCGTCTACGCCACCTCCTTCATGTCGCTGCTTCTGCCGGCGATGGCGCTCTCGAGATTGCAGCAAAGGCTCAAGCCGCCCAAGGACGCTGTGGACGACGGCTTCCGAATTGGCACGACGCTTAACCGCATTTTCGGCGGCATCTGTGCCGCCGAGCGACAGTTGATTCTTGCCGGTCTGAGGTTTTCGCTAGGCGGCTCCCTACTTGTCGCCGCGAGGAAGCCTTCGTGAAGTCTCGCGTTCTCTGGTTTTCGCTCATTGTCATTGCCATCTTGCTATGGTTCGCGACCCTTTCGATCCGGCCGCTCTACGAGCCGGATGAGGGGCGTTACGCCGAAGTTGCCCGGGAGATGTTCGTCTCGGGCGACTGGGCGACCCCTCGGCTGAACGGCGTCAAGTTCTTTGACAAGCCGCCACTTCAGTATTGGGCGACCGCGGCGGCGTTTGCGGTGTTTGGCGTCAGTGAATGGAGCGCGAGACTCTGGAGTTCGTTGATCGGGGCCAGTGCCATCCTGGTCGCCGGTTGGTCGGCGACGGCACTCTTCGGGCGGCGAGTGGGGCTCACCTCCACCCTGGTGCTGGCCGGCTCGCCGCTATGGATACTAGGCTCCAACCTGACCACGACAGATATCGGCGTCGCCGCACTGCTAGGCAACGCCATCCTTGTGTATGCGGTGGCGGCAAGGAATGCCGATAGACGCCTCTATCCGCTCGTCTGGGGCCTGTTGGGACTGGCCTTCCTTGCCAAAGGATTGATTGCGATCGTGCTGCCCGCCGCGACCATTGTGGTCTACGCCGTGCTCACCAGGCAGTTCGGACTGTTCAGACGTCGCGACTTCTGGATATGGGGGCTGTTCGCGTGCGTCCTCGCGCTCCCGTGGATCGTCACAGTGTCGGTTCGCAATCCGGAATTTCTCAATTATTTCTTCGTCCACGAACACCTTGCGCGCTTCACTTCCTCCGTTCATGCCCGTAACAAGCCTGCTTGGTTCTTCGCCGCGGTGCTGGTCGCGGGAATGCTGCCGTGGGCCGGCGTCATCCCCGCCACAGTCTGGCAGCGCTACCGACCTGCGAGGCGTTCGGGGACATTTGACCCGCGTTTATTCCTGTTGGTGTGGACGCTGATTGTGCTTGTCTTCTTCTCTGTCTCGCGATCGAAGCTGCCCCTGTATATCCTGCCGGCATTTCCGCCGCTCGCCGTGCTCGTTGGTGACGCCATCCTGCGCGTGCGCACGAGATGGGTAGTGGTCGGATGCTCGCTGATGGTCATACTCGGCATCCTGATCGCGGGACTGCAATGGATCCCCGAGCTATCGGACAAGGTGCTCAGGCGCGGGATCTCGGATCTTCGTCATTTCTCCTTCTGGAGCACGCTAACCATCGGCGCCCTGGTGGTTGGCGGGCTGGTTGCCGGTGCCCTTGCCCTGTCAGGTCGACGTGGCATTGCCGTTGCAGTGGCAGCTCTTGCATCGATTGGCAGCCTTCAGCTGGGGCTCGTGGCATCCATGGCCTTCGAATCCCTGTCGATCAAGCCGATTGGCCTAGCCGTCAAGGCATTGCGCCGCGCCGATACCGAACTGTTCAACGTCGGGCAGATCGATAGGGGCCTGGCGTTCTACTCCGGAATGCTTCCCCAGGTGGTGGTTGCCAGGGACGAGCTGGATCTTGGCTATTCTGTCGAGCCCCAGCGGTGGATCGATAGCTACGCGACATTCCTGCCGCGCTGGGGCGAGCCCGGACACAAGCTCGCCGTTATGCGCGAGGCAACCTATGCGCAACTGTCCCCAGACCTGGGGCCTGAGAGTCTGGTGGTGGCGCGTAGGGGCACGACGGTGCTCTTGGAGAAGCGATGACAGTGTCGTCCAAATTTCTCCGCTACCTGGTCACCGGCGCGACCGCGACCGGCGTGCATTACCTCGTGCTGATCCTGCTTGTTAGGCAGGGGGATATTGCATTGTTGGGTTCGATTGTCGGCAGCGTGGCGGGGCTCCTGACGAATTATTTCCTGAGCAGTCGGTGGGTGTTCGTGCGCGCGTCGGATGCTTCGTCGCGCTTTGCGAGATTCCTAGCAGTCTCGGTGCTCGCCTTCGGGCTTAACGCTGCGTTCATGTGGATCGGACTGCGGGCGGGGCTTCACTACCTTCTCGCACAGGTCCTGTCCACGTTTCTCCTCATGCTCATCAACTACACATTGCATGCCAATTGGACGTTCCTGAACAGGGAGTCACGATGAGTTCGGATAAGCGGTTGCAGGGAACAGTATCGGTGGTCGTTCCCATTTTCAATGAGGAGCAGGTCTTGCCCCTGTTCCATGCGCGTCTCGGCGCCGTCCTGGGAACCCTTCCCTATACGTCGGAAGTTATCTACGTGGACGATGGAAGCCGGGATCGGACCCTCGATGTGCTCAGGACAATACGGGGCGCCGATGAGAAAGTCGGCATCATCGAATTGAGCCGGAATTTCGGCAAGGAAGCCGCATTGACCGCGGGATTGGATGTCGCGTGCGGCGACGCCGTCGTCGTCATCGACGCCGATCTGCAGGATCCGCCGGAACTGATCCCCACCCTGATTAACAAGTGGGAGCAAGGTTTCGATGTCGTCTACGCGACCCGGCGGACCCGGGAGGGCGAATCCTTCCTGAAGAAAGCCACGGCCCACTGCTTCTATCGCCTGATGGGGAAGGTGAGTGACATCGACATCCCCGCCGACACCGGCGATTTTCGTCTGATGAGCCAGCGCGCGGTCGCGGCCATCGGCCAGCTCCGCGAACAGAACCGTTTCATGAAAGGTCTGTACGCGTGGATTGGGTACCGACAGACCTCTATCCTCTACGACCGGGATGCGCGCGCTTCGGGAAAAACGAAGTTCAACTACCGCCGCTTGTTGAAGCTCGCGATCGATGGCGTCACGGGATTCTCGACAATTCCTCTGCGGATCGCCACGTCGGTCGGCTTGATCGTCGCTGTCCCGGCGTTTTGGATGGCGCTCTATACCGTTGGCAAAACGCTGCTATTCGGCGATCCGGTGCGAGGCTATCCGTCCCTGATGACCGTCGTGTTGATGCTTGGCGGACTGCAACTCTTCTTCCTGGGCATCCTTGGCGAATATGTGGGCCGTCTGTTCAACGAAGCCAAGCGCCGGCCGCTCTATCTCGTTGCGGGCTATACCCCCGCTAGAGAGATGGATGAGGAGGGTATCCCATTCCGAAGGGTCTCGGATGCAACGAGGTCTATGGATGTTGTCGTCAGGGCTGTGCGGCGTGCGGATTCGGTGGAACATTCTCCCGCGCCCCTTGACATTGCATCGTCGGAAGTAAGAAAGAATTGGACGTGATGCGGAGATGATATAGGTACGCATCGGTATAGGAATTCAAAAAATACTGAGATCAAGGCATAGTGGTAAACGATAAATTTATAGATGGGCGTTGTCATTTAACAACCAAAAATGTTCAAGTAATCGCCCTGCAAGGTATGCGTAATATTCAATCTAATATTCTCCCGATCACTGCAGGGCCTACCTTTGAAGGAGAAATGTGAAATGAAGATTCGATGTGGAGTCGTGGCTGCGACAGCCAGTTTGATTGCGGGCACGGCGTTCGCGCAGTCCAACGTGACGCTTTACGGTGTCGCGGATGCGGGTATTGAGTACCTCAGCAACGCGCCTTCTGCTAGCAATGGATCGAACTTGGTCCGCATGAGTTCCGGCAATATGTCGACGTCGCGCTGGGGTCTACGCGGTAGCGAGGATCTCGGCGGCGGTCTCAAGGCTGTGTTCGAACTCGAAAGCGGCTTCTCGCTGGATACGGCTGTGCTGAGCAGCAGCCCTCGACTGTTTGACCGGGCCGCCCTGGTTGGCCTGGGCAGCAAGTATGGTCTGGTGACCCTGGGTCGCCAAACCACGCCGATCTACGACGTGGGCCTGCAACTCGACCCCATGGGCTTCGCACCGCGCTATTCGCTGTATCGCAGCGATGACATTATTGCCGGTCGCGCCGACAATGCGGTCAAGTATCGTGGAACGTTCGGTGGCCTGACCGCCACCGCCTTGTACAGCTTCAGCCGCACAGGTGGGGGCGAGATCCCCGGAAATTTCAAAGTCGATCGTAACATCGGCATCTCGCTGATGTACGAGACCGGCGGTCTCGCCGTTGGCGCGGTCTATGACGAGTTCCGCGGCTCGACTGTGGCAACGGACGAACGAAAGGACCGTCGCGCGTTGGTGGGTGCGAGTTATGCATTCGGTCCCGCGAAGGCCTTCCTGGGGTATCGCTGGTTCAATGGTAACGCCGGCACGCTGGCTGCCAGCGGGGCTAACCTGTACTGGGCCGGTCTGCGCTACAGCATGACGCCGGCGCTGAGCCTGACGGGCGCTGCCTACTACACGGATACGCGCAACTCCAGTGCCGATCCGCTCATGTTCGTGGCGTCGGCCGACTATGCCTTCTCGAAGCGCACGGACGTCTATATGAACGTGGCCTATGCGAGGAACAAGAATGGCTCGCAGCTCGGCCTGAACGGCTACAACTCGCTTTCGGGTGCACCTACCAGTGTCGCGCCGGGCAAGAACCAGGTTGGCGCGGTCATCGGCGTACGTCACAAGTTCTAATCGAATTCTTCAAGATCGACACTCCCTTGCTAACAACAAGAGAGCTTGAGGCCACCATATCGGTGGTCCTTTTTTTGTACACATTCATAGAGACATTGCCGTATTCCGGAAATTATTGACGGTATAGAATTTAAAAACGTCTTGACGAATATGTCATGCCATCGTGGCGGTCGGGATTCATAACCTTCTGAACTGCTACTACTATCCGCTCTACAGCCAACTGCTGGTAACGGCAACAACACGAGTTACCTTCCTGCGGCGGGCATCACGCTGAAGGCGATGTATCAGCACCGCTTGTGAATGCGCGGCAAGGTCTCCTTGCCTTGTCATCCGTCGGATCCACTATTGCGGGCCGGATAGCCGGGATGCCGCGGTGAGGCGGCTGGTCGCTGATGTGTCCGTAGCGCCGCAGGAGCACGAGGCAGTGTGGCTGGAGTCGCGAAGCATCTCAATGACAGACAGCCCGGATGTCAGGCTTGGCCGGTCACCTCTTGCCATCTCAGCTAGAGATGACATAACGAAGCACAGCCCCGGTGATTCGGTTACCACGGCGCGGCTACAGCGGGGCGCCATCAGAAGACGACAGGTATCTTCCCGCGTTCGCGCCATCGCTGCACGTCTTCACCGTGTGGGGCGCCACGTGGCTGCACGCCTCGGATCTGCTCGGCAGCACAGCCACGCTCAAGCTGTATGGTGAGGCCGGGGCGGCCTGCGCCATGGCATGCGAGGCCAACAAGGCCCCGGCAGCGGCCATTAGTATGCATCGTCGGATCATCATGGTTTTCTTTGCCGCGCTTATGCACGGCTTCTCCAGCCTGCGAACACTGTAGTTTCCCGTGCCTCACGCAAGCATGATGCGCGCGTTACGATCCTGTTAAGCTCAGGCGCGGCAATGTGCCCCTGGGCCTATCGGCTTGCAGCTCGATGCCGGTAGCGGCTTGGTGGCGAGCGCTAGGATGCGGCCAATCGCGGATTTCCTTTGACGTTGCTTCGCGGTGCAGGCGCGCTCAATTCAGGAAGATCACGCCATCCGCGAAAAGCGCAAGCTCAGCATGCTATCGGCGGATGGTCTGGGCGAGGCGGTCCGCTGTCCGATTGCTCGATAGTCCGAGGCGTCGCGTGATTTCGTCACGCCGCAGCCCCTGGAGGAGGGCGCGTCGGCAGTACGTGTTGCGTAGAATCCGCGGGCTCATATCCACCACGTCGAAGCCGATGGCATCGAAGGCCTCGCGTACGATCTTCCCAAGACTCATGTACGTGATGGGGGTGCCGGTGCGCTTTAGGGTGAACAGCAGGTCGCCATAGACGGGTGCCTTGCGGCGGATGGCCAGCCATGCTGACAACGGCGCGACGGAAAAGGACTCAAGGTCGATGGTGCGAGGCAATTTCTGGGATTTCGCCGGCACATGCAAATAGAGGGGCGCCGCGTCGGGGAGCAGGTCTTGCACGCGGGTCATTCTACCCTCGCCGGCAGTGACACCCGTGCCGAGAAAAAATGCAACGATCGCGCGGCATCGCAGTTGCGTGGGGTTGTCGCCGCTTAGTGGTTGTACGAATTCCTGCAGGCGTGCATCCACTTCCTCGGAGAGGTAGAGGCACTCGGGATCGTCCTGAAGCCATTGGTCGGCCAACATCAGCTCCGCAACAGGGTTGGCTGCACGCAGGTCAACGAGGACCAGGTGGCGGCACAACCTGTCCAACAGTTTGAGAAAGCGCAACCGGGCGGCCGTGTCGGCGGCCCCTGCCGGTCACAGCTCGTAGCTCGGCGTTCGTAGCGATACCTGTCGATAGGTCGATGCTGTGCCAGTCCCCAGTCCCCAGTCCCCAGTCGTCTGGAGGATCGTTTCGCAAAAAAAAGAGCGGTTGCCCAGATCGAAGCAACCGCTAAGGGTTCCACCGGGGGAACGGCAGATTTCAAGGATATCGGACCCAGCGATGCGAAGACGAGGGCCAGTGGAGGAGTGGGCCGATATCGTGTCCTGTGTTCGTACAAGTCAGACGCCGCGAGGCTGGCATCTTCGCTGCATTCCTGGATGGGCTATTTCGCGATGTCTTCTCCCACGCGATGCTCAATCGTTGCACCACCGCCGTACACATCGAAGTCCGCGGCTTTGGCGCCGTCCGTGTACGGATCCCTCGGTCGATGAATCTGTCCACGCTCAGCATTGCGCGCGGTTTCTGCAATGGCGCTGCCGATACCGATGATCGAGACCATGAGAGCGAACAGGGCCGCAGTGGTGCGTTTCATGAGTTGCCTCCTGTTGAGTTCTATTCAATATGATCCGGTCCCCCTTTGGACAAGGATCGTCTGCGCGTGTGCCGGAACGCAATGGGCACGACGGTCGGGGGCGCGATACGCCCTAGCAATTCGACAATGTCAGTCTAGTCCGGCCAACCGAACCTACAGATGACCCTCCCATTACAACTGCAGAAAGCTTTGGGGTGAACTAGGTCTCGTTGCGAGGAGCTGCAAATCGGCGGCGATCTTCAGCGATTACCCATTTCGCGAGCGCGGAGTCGGACAACTGTGTCGCACACAGGCCGTACCACTGGCGAATGGCATCCGCCCAGATTCTTCTCTCGGCGGCTAGCGACGCGAGGTAGAACTGGAGCTCCGCCGGCAATCGGGCAGGATGCCCGTCTTTGCTGCCGATCGTCAATTCATCCAGAGCTCGCTGCAGGCCTTCGCGTCTGTGCGCCCACCACGCGTCTTTGCCGCGCTCCGCCAGCAAACACTGCAAATGGGCTCGCAGGGCGACGACCTTGGACCAGGTGACGACAGGCAGTTCGTCGTTGCTGCTACGTAGCCAGCTCGACAGCGCGTCGACGTCAGGTTCTCCCGCACTTCCGAGGAGGCCTGGCATGTATGAAGCCATCGGCGAGACGGCGTCCTGGAGCAGTTCACGGCTAACGGCCGATGGCAGGGACCGCAGCCACTCGATAAGAGCGTAAGGCGGTGACAGGGAAATTGGGGTGGGGCAAGCCATAAGCATGTTGAAGCAGCAAAAAAAGGTTCTCGTCCTTCGGTCTGAGATGGGCATCGCATCGGTGCCACTAGCCCGTCGGAACAGGTCACGATGCATCGTGACGCGAGGCTTTGGCGTAAGCGTCTGGAAGGCTAACGCAACGCTGACAATCTCGGTTGCGCTATTCGCGGAGCTTTCCGAGTTGTAACGGGTGGGTAAGGTGTTCGTATGGGCTGGATGGCTAACATCGTTGGCAAGGGTTAGGCCCGAAACTTATAAGGAGAACATCATGACATCTCAAAAGCCCTCGATCGCGTCGTTCATGCTCGGCGTCGCCGCACTTCTCGCAACCTCCGTTGCATGGAGCGCTGACAAACTCGAATCCACCAACCCAGCCGGGTGGTCACAGCAGGCCCAGATTCAAGTGGCTGCACAGCATGATCATGGCGCCAGAGCCGGTCTCTCTTCGTTGTCCGCTATCAAGCCCGGTCCGGAGGCTTCCCTGTTCGGCAGCGAGGCGCCGGCGGGAAGCACCTCGCGCGTCGTCGACGTTGCGCCGGGCCTGAAGTATGTGAATGTCGATTCGGGCGAGACCGTAACGTTCAAGAGTGGGGCGAGCGAGATCACTTTCGCTTTTGCGCAGTTGGACCGTAACAAGGCCGTTGCCCTCAACGTGCTCTTCCCGGAATTGCCTGGTGGCCAGGGCGTCTGGGTGTACATCGAGCAGAGCGAACTCTACATCGGCGGTTGACCCGGCGACAGTGCCAACAGCGCACCTGTCTGTTTTGTCATGTTCCGGTCAGGCTGGGGTCGGCAACCGTCACGTAAGCTGTATATCAACGGTTCGCTGAACCCAACCTCTTGGAGATTGCGATGAAAACGCTGAAGAAGAGTGTCCTGCTGGTGCTGGCAGTCGCCACGCTTGGTGGAACGGCAGGAGTCGCGAACGCCGGGGTAACTTCCCCGCGCGATCCCTATACTGATGGCGGCCACTCGATGGGGGGGCGCGATCCGTTCACGGATGGTGCGCATTCGATGGGCACGCGTGACCCGTTCACCGACGGCGGACATTCCATCGGAACCCGCGATACGTTCTCTGACGGCGCTTGATCGTCAAGGTCCTGGCTGAGACGGCACGCGCCCATGGCGCACCGAATAAGGCTCGGTGTCGTCCATGGGCGTTGTGCATTCTGGAGCCCCGCCGGCCGTGAAGCGCGAACTACAAGGATTTGGCGATCGCCTCGATCGGCTTGATGCCCATGCCAAAGCGTGCGATGTTCTCCCGATGCTCGCGAAGGCTGGAGTATGGGACGTATCGCATGTTGAGTTCCGCGACACGGCTGAATGCCGGCCGGCTGAGTTGCGCACGGACTTCCGCTTCGCGGTTATCTGGCGCCACGAGGAATAGATGTTTGGTGGCGGATTGACTGGTGCCCAGGGCAAGATCCAGCAGCCGCACGATGCCGGAGTAGATCGATGTCGAATGCTCGACCTCGAACGCGGCGGCCACCTCAAGGGTTGCGGGATCCAGCCAGACCGCGTCGATCAGCGGGACCGTCTCACCGCCCGAGACGAGCAGCGTCGCCGGTAAGGCGGACAAACACCCAAGACTAAGGGGCTCGCCATTGTATTCGCGCCCCCGGTCGTTGGTCGCGATCCAAACCGCGTAGCCGAGCGACTTCCCGAGATCTCTTAGCCAGCCTTGGACTTCGGTATGCGTGGCATCTTCAAGTTTGTCTGCCTGGATCTGCTTGGCGAGTGCGGACGCCTGTTCCCTGACCTTGGCCAGATCGTCTTCCCACGCGCTGACCTCGCCGGGCAGATCGTTGCATGGCGGAGCGGGATAACGCCCTGTGCCGACGTCAAATAACAGGCCGGCCAGCGCGCCAAGATCATTGGAAAGGACATCACGATAGCGATGATTGAGCGCCAGGATGCGATCGCGCATCGCAAGGTAGTGATCCCACTTGCCCAGCTTGACTGCCGCACCGGTCAGGGCGTTGTAGCCGTTCACGATCGCTGTATTGAACGGTGGAAGCAGGGTGGGGTGGATAAAATAGAGCAGGTTGGCGACGGCGGGGCCGAGGCCTTTGATCCCCACGCCGCTCAGTCGCTGGATCGCGGTGAGCATCTCTGCTTCGGTATCGCAACAATTGCACGTGTGAAGCAACCTTGCGAACGCACGCTGGTTGTCGGCGTTCTCGTAAATATCGGGAATGCGCAGTTTCGGCTTCCAGAGAAACGCGTGATCGGCACCCTTGAAGATCTGCCGCTGTTCGGCAACCGAAGCGACAACGGTCTCCAGCGACGATCCTCGGTACGCATTGCCAAAGGTGCCTGCGTGAATTTCCTCGACGACGGCGCCGATCCCGCGCCGGATGGATCTGAAATTCTTGAGGCGTTTAGGCCAGAGGAACCAGGTTTGATAGGTGCCGCTTGGATCGGATTTCCAGCGTTCGATGAGGGTTCGGGTGGTGTCTGTCATGGCGTCACTTTTTTGCCGGGCAGTGTATCACCGCGGACCCGGAATACTGTGCGCCAAAACGATCGCAAGCGAACTTGACCTTCCCATGGCGGGAAGGATTATGGTGTATCGAGTTAGCGTTGTCGGGTCGTGGCTTGGCTAATTGTCTGAAAGGTGACGTCATGGATTCCCACGTAGTACAGGATGCTGGGTCGAAGACCGGGTTCAACCGGCGTGCGATTGCGGGGCTTGCTCTTGGGGCCGTGTCGATCGTCGCGCTCGCTTTCGCTGCCTCGGACTGGAAGCGGCTTGCATCGATGTTGCCTTTTGGGCTAGTGTTGCTGTGCCCGTTGATGCATTTCCATCACGCCGGGCGTCACCGGAATTCATCCTCGGCGAGAGGTAACGAGGCAAACGAACAGCGCGTCGGAATACAGGAGTCGCACAATGAATGACCGTAGCCCGCTCCCGCCACACGAGCACTCTGCGCACGGCGGAGCGTCGCCAGGCGATCATGACGCGCATCATGACCATTCGCATGCCGGGCATAGCTCGCAATGCGATGGCAATCGCGCGTCCGAGGCCGACTTGAAAGATCCGGTGTGTGGAATGGCCGTATCGACGGAGTCAAAATTCCGAGCCGAACACGATGGCAAGCAGTATTACTTTTGCAGCAACTCCTGCCATCAGAAGTTTCTGCAGGAGCCGGCGAAGTATGTGGGGGTGAAGACCTCTGATACCACGGAACCGGTTGCCGCGCCGGAAGGGACCATCTACACGTGCCCAATGCACCCGGAGATTCGTCGGGATCGTCCCGGGAACTGCCCGAAGTGCGGGATGGCGCTGGAGCCGCTGTTGCCGGATATCGAGGACGGCGAAAATCCAGAGCTGACGGATTTTCGACGCCGCTTCTGGTGGACGCTGCCGCTGACCGCAGTCGTCTTTGTACTCGCGATGTTCGGGTCTCGGCTGGGCTTGATGTCACCCGACATGCAAAGCTGGATGGAGTTTGTTCTGGCGACGCCGGTCGTCCTGTGGGCGGGTTGGCCATTCTTCGAACGCTGCCTGCAATCGTTCATCAATCGCAGTCCGAACATGTGGACCCTGATTGGGCTGGGAACTGGTGCTGCCTATATCTATAGCGTGGTGGCGACGATTGCGCCGGGCGTTTTCCCGCCCGCGTTCGCCGCGCATGGGCGTATTGGCGTGTATTTTGAGGCCGCCGCGGTCATCATCTCGCTCACCCTGCTCGGGCAGCTTCTTGAGCTCAAGGCGCGCTCGCAGACCTCCGCCGCAATCAAATCTCTGCTCGGCCTGGCACCAAAAACTGCCCGCCGCATTGGCACCGACGGACAAGAGGAGGATGTGGCCCTGACCCACGTTCACGTGGGAGACCTGTTGCGGGTCCGGCCCGGCGAAAAAGTACCCGTGGACGGCGTCGTCACGGAAGGTAGCAGCTCCATCGACGAATCGATGATTACGGGCGAGCCGATGCCGGTTTCAAAGCGCGCGGGTGACCACGTCATTGGCGCGACGATCAACACTTCGGGCAGCCTGATCATTCGGTCGGAGAAGGTCGGTGCGCAGACCATGTTGTCGCAGATCGTCCAGATGGTTGCCCAGGCGCAGCGGTC
>NZ_SCMX01000063.1 GCF_005503625.1 Cupriavidus sp. 2SB
GGATCGGGGTCCTGTGCGGGGGAGTCGGTTCTGGCGTTCATGCGGCGGATTATAATCCCGGCCAATGTCAGCACAACGCCCCGCCAAACAAGCCCCGGCCCAGCCTGCCGCGGCCCCATCGAAATCGGCCAGCCAGCAGCCCGCTCCGCGTGACGCAGGCGGCGGCACGCGGCCGCCCCGTCTGCCGCAGAAGGCGCAGCAGAAGCCGCAGCCGATTCAGGCCGCCAAGCCGCAGCAGCAGGCCCGGCCGCCCCGGTCTCAAAAACCAACAGACGGCGCGCCTCGCCCGCCTCGTCTTCCGCGTGAGCCGCGTCCGCCACAGCCGGAGCGCTTGGCCAATCCGCTGCCTGAGATCACGTTCCCCGAGGCGCTGCCGGTTTCGGCCCGCCGCGACGAGATCGCGCAGGCCATGCGCGACAACCAGGTGGTTATCGTGTCCGGCGAGACCGGCTCGGGCAAGACCACGCAGTTGCCGAAGATCGCGCTGTCGATCGGGCGCGGGCCGGCGCGGGAAGGCAAGCCCGGCGGCGGGCTGATCGGCCACACGCAGCCCCGGCGGATCGCGGCCACGTCCACGGCCAAGCGAATCGCGCAGGAACTGGGCACGCCGGTGGGCGAGCACGTGGGTTACCAGGTGCGGTTCAACGATGCGATGTCCGCAGGCGCCTCTGTCAAGCTGATGACCGACGGCATCTTGCTGGCCGAGACGCAGAATGACCCGCTCCTGCGCGCCTATGACACGATCATCATCGACGAGGCGCACGAACGCAGCCTCAACATCGATTTCCTGATCGGCTACCTGCGCCAGATCCTGCCCAAGCGGCCGGATCTCAAGGTCATCATCACGTCGGCGACGATCGATGCAAAGCGCTTTGCCGAGCATTTCGCGCGCAATGGCAAGCCGGCGCCGGTGATCGAGGTCAGCGGACGGCTGTATCCCGTGGAAGTTCGCTACCGACCGATTCAGGAGGACAAGCCGGCCGACGCCCCGCCGAAGGGCGAGAAAGCACGCGAGCGCGACCTGTTCGATGGCATCGTCGACGCCGTGGACGAACTTTGCCGCCTGGGCCCGGGCGACGTACTGGTCTTCCTGCCTGGCGAGCGCGAAATCCGCGAGGCGGCCGAGGCGCTACGCAAGCACCATCCGCCGCATACGGAGATCCTGCCGCTGTTCGCGCGCTTGTCCGTGCAGGATCAGGAGCGCGTGTTCCGGCCATCCAACGCGCGCCGCATCGTGCTGGCCACCAACGTGGCGGAAACTTCGCTGACCGTGCCGGGCATCCGCTACGTCGTCGATACCGGGCTGGCGCGCGTGAAGCGGTATTCGTACCGCAACAAGGTCGAGCAACTCCAGGTCGAGTCGATTTCGCAAGCCGCCGCCAACCAGCGCGCGGGTCGTTGCGGCCGCGTGGCCGATGGCGTCTGTATCCGGCTCTACGAGGAAAGCGATTACCAGGGCCGTGCGCGCTTTACCGATCCGGAGATCCTGCGCTCGTCGCTGGCTGCCGTGATCCTGCGTATGAAGGCGCTGCGGCTCACCGATATCGAGGCGTTCCCGTTCATCGAGCCGCCGCTGGGCCGCGCCGTGGCCGACGGCTACCAGTTGCTGCAGGAACTGGGGGCGCTCGACGAATCGAATCAGCTCACGTCCACGGGCCGGCAAGTGGCCAAGTTGCCGCTGGACCCCCGCGTGGCCCGCATGATTCTGGCCGCGCGCGATCACCAGTGTCTGCGCGAGGTGCTGATCATCGCCAGCGCGCTGTCGGTGCAGGACCCGCGCGACCGTCCGCCCGATGCGCAGGAAGCCGCCGATCAGGCCCATCGCAAGTTCATGGACGAAAAGTCCGAGTTCCTCGGTTGGGTCAAGTTGTGGAAGTGGTTCGAGGAGGCGGTGGCACACAAGAAGACCAACCGCCAGTTGCAGGACCAGTGCCGCAGCAACTTCCTGTCGCACGTGCGGCTGCGCGAATGGCGCGATGTGCATTCGCAACTGCTGACCACGGTGAGTGAGCAGGGCTGGCGGCTCAACGAGAGCGAGCCGACCTTCGAACAGGTGCACAAGGCGCTGCTGACGGGCCTGCTCGGCAACGTCGGACTGAAACTCGACGAAGCCGACGGCAAGGGCCGCGAGTATCTGGGCGCGCGGGGGATCAAGTTCCACCTGTGGCCGGGTTCTCTGATCGCCCGCAAGGTGGGCCGCTGGATCATCGCCGCCGAACTGGTGGAGACCAGCCGCCTCTTTGCACGAACGCTGGCGCGCGTGGAACCCGAGTGGATTGAACAGGTGGGGCGCCACCTGCTCAACGTGAGCTGGAGCGAGCCGCACTGGGAAAAAAAGGCGGGACAGGTGGTGGCGATGGAGCGCGGCACGCTATATGGCCTGCCCGTGTACCAGCACCGGCGCGTGCATTTCGGGCCGATGAACCCGAAGGAAGCGCGCGAACTGTTTATCCGTGGTGCATTGGTGGAAGGCGAGTTCGATACGCGCCTGCCGTTCTTCGCCCATAACCAGCGTCTGGTGCGCGAGATCGAGAACCTGGAACACAAGTCGCGCCGGCAGGACGTGCTGGTAGACGACGCGCTGATCTATGCGTTCTACGATGGTGCGATTCCCGCCGACATCCACAACCAGGTGTCGTTCGAGCAGTGGTATCAGGCCGAGGCCGCGAAGCTGCCCAAGGACCGCAAGCTGCTGTACCTGAACCGCGACGAGCTGATGCGGCACGAGGCGGCCGGTATCACGACGGACCTGTTCCCGAAGATCCTGCCCGTGGCGGGTATCGACATGGGTTTGACGTACCACTTCGAGCCGGGCAGCCATCGTGATGGCGTGACGCTGACTGTGCCGCTCTACGCACTGAATCAGGTGCGGCCCGATCGCGCCGAATGGCTCGTGCCGGGCATGATCAAGGAGAAGGTGCACCTGCTGCTGAAATCGCTGCCGCAGAAACTGCGCCGTCACTGCGTGCCGCTGCCCGATTACGCAGCAGGTTTTGTCGATCGCCAGCCGTTTGGTGAGGGCGACCTGATCGACGTGCTGATTGCCGATATCCGCGCCGAGACCGGCACCATGATCCGCCGCGCCGATTTCAAGCTCGAGACGCTGCCAGTGCATCACACGATGAACTTCAAGGTCATCGACGAGCACGGCCGGCAACTCGACATGGGCCGCAACCTGGCCCAGTTGCGTGCCGAGTTCGGCGGACAGGCGCAGCAATCGTTCCAGAACATTGTCGCGCGCGATGTGCCGGCCGCGGAGGCGGGCCAGTACGAGAACCTGACCTCGTGGTCGTTCGGCGAATTGCCGGAACTGCTGGAAATCCGCAAGGGCAACCAGACGCTGTTTGGCTATCCGGCGCTGGTGGATCGCACCGATCATTGCGACGTGGAAGTCTTCGACGATCCGCAGGAAGCGGCGCGCATCCATCACGTGGGGCTGCGCCGGCTGTTTGCGCTGCAACTGCGCGAGCAGGTCAAGTTCATCGAGAAAAACATCCCCAACTTGCAACAGATGGCGATGCAGTACATGACGCTGGGGTCGCAGGAGGAACTGCGCAACCAGATCGTGCTGATGGCGCTGGAACGCGCCTGTCTGCAACCGCCGCTGCCGCGTAACGAATCCGAATTCAACGCGCGCAAGGAAGAGGGGCGGGCACGACTCTCGCTGCTGGCGCAGGAAATTGCCCGACTCGTCGGCACGATCCTGGCGGAGTACGCGGGTCTGCCACGCAAGCTGCTGCAGGCCAAGCCGCATGGTAGCGCCTATCAGGATCTGGAGGCGCAACTCGGTCGACTGATGAGCAAGTCATTCGTGGCCGATACGCCGTACAACCAGCTCGTCCACTTCCCGCGCTATCTCAAGGGTATGGCGATGCGCGTGGACAAGCTCAAGGGCGACCCGGGTCGCGACAGTCAGCGCACGCAGGAAATGTCGCCGCTGATCCAGCAATGGCAGCGCGCGGAGAAAATGCTGCGGTCGCAGGGCAGGGGCGCGGTGGTGGATGAGCGCATGGATGAGTTCCGCTGGATGCTGGAAGAACTGCGGATCGCACTGTTCGCGCAGGAACTGAGGACGCCGCAGCCCATGTCGGTGAAGCGGCTGCAGAAGGTTTGGGAGAGTATGCAGCGCTGAAAACCCGGCGGAAGCTGTCGCCGCCTCACATGTATCCAAATGTAAGTAACCCTAAAGATTCCTCTCAGTTCGTCAGCGCATTCCATAGCCGAAACGTTAGAATGCCCGGTTCGTATCGAAATCCACTGTCTTATGCTCGCGTTGCGTCGTGTCGTAGCTGTTTCGGTTGGCGCCCTGGCGCTGGCCTTGGTGTCCGCGCCGGCTCTCGCGGAAGTGGTCACCATCCTGAATTCAGGTGATGCTAGCGTCACCCTAATCGACAAGGATACCCAGAAGGTCATCGAGACCTTTCCGGTTGGCAAGGAGCCGCACCACCTGATCGCCACGCCGGACGACAAGTCGCTGATCGTGGCGAATGCCGTGGGCAACGATCTGGTGTTCTTGGATCCGGTGACCGGCAAGGTTCAGCAGCGCGTGCCGAATATCGACGATCCCTACCAGATCGGATTTTCCCCAGACAGCAAGTGGTTCATCGCCACCGGCAACCGCCTGGACCGCGTGGACGTGTACCGCTGGGATGGCCATCAGCTCAAGATCGCCAAGCAGTTCCCGTTGGCCAAAACGCCCAGTCACATCGCGTACACGGCAGACAGCAAGATCGCCTTCATCACGCTGCAGGATTCCAACCAGATTGCCGCCATCGACCTGAACACGCTGACGGTGATGTGGGTCATGGAAGCCGGTTCAGCACCCGCTGGCGTCTGGGTGACGCCGGATCAGAAATACCTGCTCGTGGGCATGACCGGCGCGGACTACGTGGCCGTCATTGACTGGCGCACGCGTACCGTGGTCAAGCAGATCCAGACTGGCAAGGGCGCGCACAATTTCCGCGCGGTGGGCGACAAGCGCCACCTGTTCCTGACCAACCGCGTGTCCGGCTCGATCAGCATCATCGACCAGCAGACGTTGTCCAAAGTGGGCGATATCACGGGTCTGCTGCCGGGGCCCGACGACATGGAGCTGACCGCGGACGGCAAGACGCTGTGGGTGACGTTCCGCTGGGCGCGCTCGGTGGGGTTGATCGACGTGGCCAGCCGCAAACTCGTGAAGACGATCCGTGTAGGTAAATCGCCGCACGGCATCTATTTCAAGACGCGCGCTCCGCTGTATTGATGGGTTGACACGTTCTTGCTGAGGACATCATGCGCAGCTTGATTTCGCGCATCGCCATGCTGGCTCTGGCATCTGCCAGCGCCGTGGCACTGGCAGCCGAGCCGGCGCGCCAGGCCGGCGCCTGCCGCGCCGGCACGCTCTACCTGACCTTCGACACCGGCAGCATGAGCCAGGCCGAACTGATTGCCCGGACGCTGCGCAAGCACCATATCCGGGCGACGTTCTTCCTGGCCAGCGAGCCGACCGTCAACAAGGACAACTCGCTCGATTCCACCTGGGCTTCGTACTGGAAATCGCTGGCCGCCGATGGCCACGCGTTCGGCACGCATACCTTCGATCACGTCTACCTGCGCAGCGTCCGCGAAGGCAAGGTCACGATGCGCCCGCAGTTCGGCGCACAGGCGGGACGCGACACGGTCATGACCGAGGCGTCTTTCTGCGCCGAACTGCGCCGCAGCGCGCAGGCATTCCAGTCGATGACCGGGCAGCAGATGGTGCCGCTCTGGCGCGCGCCGGGTGGCCGTACCGCGCCGCAGACGCTGGCCTGGGCCGAGCAGTGTGGCTTCAAGCACGTAGGCTGGGCGCCGGCAGGCTTCTTGGGCGACGAGTTGTCGTCCGAGAAATTTCCGAATCAGGCATTGCTCGACAAGGCACTGCGCGATCTTCGCGACGGTGACATCACGATGGCCCACCTCGGCATCTGGTCGCGCAAGGACCCCTGGGCGCCAGCCGTGCTCGAGCCGCTGATTACCGGACTCGAACAGAAGGGCTTCTGCTTCGCCACGTTGCGTGAGCATCCGCTATACCGGAACTGGATCGTGCAGCACGGGCCGGTTCAGGCCGGGGCGGGAGCGAAACAATAATGTGGGATGCCTTTACCAACTGGGTAAGCCTTTGGGTCGGCCAGATCGAAGCCACGGTGTTTCAGGATGCCATTCTGCCGCTGGTCTACAACCTCGGCTTCGGCGGTTACGCCGAGGATGCGTTCACAGGCACCGAATGGCTGCTGGTGGGTGTGGTGCAGATTGCCGTGATGTTCCTGATCCTCGGGCCGCTGGAAAAATTGCGCCCCGTGGAAGCCGTGACCGACCGCGCCGCGATCCGCACCGACATGCTCTACACGGTGATCCACCGGCTTGGACTGTTCCGGCTCGCCATGTTCTTCCTGCTGGCGCCGCTGATGGATGGCATCGAAGGCCATCTGCGCCTGCTCGGCTGGCAGCGTGTGAATGTGGAAGACTGGTGGCCCGCCGTGACTGCCATCCCGCTCGTCAGCTTCTTCGTCTACCTGCTGCTCTTCGACCTGCTCGACTACTGGTATCACCGGTTGTCGCACACCTACCGCTGGTGGTGGAGCCTGCACGCGGTGCATCACAGCCAGCGCCAGATGACGCTGTGGAGCGATAACCGCAATCACCTGCTTGACGATATCTTGCGCGACGCCGTGTTCGCGACCGTGGCACTGGCGGTGGGCGTGGAACCCTCGCAATACGTGCTGCTCGTGGCGCTGTCGCAGTTGCTGCAAAGTCTGCAGCACGCGAATCTGCGCGTGCACTTCGGCTGGCTGGGCGAGCGGCTGATCGTATCGCCGCGATTCCATCGCACGCACCACGCCATGGGACTGGGCCACGAGCGGCAGGGTGCCGATGGCCGCGCCGTGCGACTCGGCGGCTGCAACTACGGTGTGATTTTCCCGTGGTGGGACATGCTGTTCCGCACCGCCGTCTTCACGGAAGCCTATTACCCCACGGGCATCCGCGATCAGATGCCGCCCCCTGCTGGCAAAGGCCGCAGCTACGGCGCCGGTTTCCTGTCCCAGCAATGGCTGGGGATCAAGCGGCTGCTGCGGCTCGGGTGACATTTGGGAGGCGAAAGACGCACGGCGCTGTGCTAGGCTTTCAGGGCTTTCTCCACTCCTGATCGCATGAACGATATCTTCCGCGCGTTTGGCCGCGCTCTTGTCAGCCAGATGCATCCGCGCATGCTGATGCTGACCGTCATTCCCTTTGTCCTGGCCACCGTCCTCTGGGGCGGCTTGATCTGGTGGGGCTGGGAGCCAATCATGGGCACGGCCCGCACGTTGCTCGAAGGCTCCGTCTTCACGAGCTGGATCTATTCGATGCTCGACTGGCTCGGTCTGCAGTCGCTGCGTACGGTGGTGGCGCCGCTATTCGTGCTGACGCTGGCCATTCCGCTGGTGATCGCCTCGATGCTTGTCTTTATCAGCCTGTTCTCGGTGCCCGCCGTATTAAAGCACCTGGAGCGCAGCTATCCCGACCTGCACAAGGCGCGCGGAGGCAGCATCGCCGGCAGCGTGTTCCAGGCACTCGGCAACACCGTAGTGTTCCTGCTGCTGATCGTGATCACGCTGCCGCTGTGGCTGATCCCGCCGTTCTTCGCGCTGATTCCGCCCGTGCTCTGGGGTTGGCTGACCTACCGCGTGATGACCTACGACGCACTGGCCGAACATGCCACGGCGGAGGAGCGCAAGACACTCATGAAGCGGCATCGCGTGCCGCTACTGACCATGGGCGTGGTGGTGGGCCTGCTGGGCTCGGCGCCCACCTTGCTGTGGGTCTGGTCGGCTGTCATCATCTTCCTGTTTCCGGTCGTACTGGCCGGCACGCTGTGGCTCTACGTGCTGATCTTTATCTTCTCGGCGTTGTGGTTCGGCCATTTCTGCCTGCGCGCGCTGACGGACCTGCGTGCCGAGCGTGCCGCCATCACGCCGCCGCCAGCGGGGCCGGACGTTATCGACCTGGCGCCGTCGGACGTGCGCCGCATCGAACAATCCTGAAAGAGGGGCATCATGGGTTTCGGTCTGATTGTCATTGGCGACGAGATTCTCTCTGGCCGTCGCGAAGACAAGCACATGCGCCGCGCCATCGAGTTGCTGGCCGCGCGCGGCCTGGCACTGGACTGGGCCGAATACATCGGCGACGAGCGCGATCGCATCACGGCCACGCTGCGCCGCACGTTCGCGGGCTCGGACGTGGTGTTCTGCACGGGCGGCATTGGCGCCACGCCTGACGATCACACGCGCCAATGCGCGGCAGCAGCGCTGGGCGTGGAACTGGCTCTGCATCCTGATGCGCGCGAACAGATTGCGCTGCGCATCGCGGAGACGGCGGAAGGGGATCCGGTCAAGGCCGACCTGACCCGGCCCGAGAACCAGCATCGCTTCAAGATGGGCGAGTTTCCGGCGGGCGCCCGGATCATTCCGAACAGCTACAACCGTATTCCGGGTTTCTCTGTGGCCGATCACCATTTCATGCCTGGTTTCCCGGTCATGGCGTGGCCGATGATGGAATGGGTGCTCGATCACTACTACCCGTCGCTGTTCCATCGTGACGCGGAACAATCGCGCGCATTCTATGTGTTCGAGGCACCTGAATCGACGCTCACGCCGCTGATGGAGCAGGTGCAGGACACCTTCCCCGGCATCCGCGTGTTCAGCCTGCCGTCAGTCGGCGATGTCTCGCGCGGCGACCGCTTTGGACGACGCCATATCGATCTCGGCGTGAAGGGGCCGGCGGAGCTGGTGCCGGCGGCCTATGCGATGTTGCTGGGTGGGGTGTCTGCGATGGGGTTCGAGATCGTCGAGCAGTAGTAAAGACTTCGACATTCCCCTAGGCTTGCTTCCCTCTCCCGCCCCTCTCCCACTTCGCGGGAGAGGGGAGAGCGGCCATTCAAACCTCAAGCCCCAAACCAGGGCAACCCTCGCACGCACCAACCCTCCACCGTCTTGCGATGATGGTCCTCATCGCGCGGACCTTCGAAGCCTTCGAGTACGTCCATCGCAAACTGGTAGCCTGCCTCGGTGGCCACGCGTGCGGCATGCTTCGAGCGGGCAGCGCTGCGGCACAGGAACAGCACCGGGGCATCGGTGGGAACGCGGGCCTTAAGTTCGGCCACGAAGTTGGGGTTCTGCGTGCCGCCCGGATATGTCGACCACTCCACGTGAACCAGTTGCTCCTCCGGCAAGGCAACGCCACCCACCCAATCCAGTTCCGCCTGCGTGCGGACGTCCACGAGCACGGCCTTTGGGTCGGCCTGAAGTAGGGCATACGACTCTTGCGGTGTCAGCGCGCCGAAGTAGGCAAGCTGGCTCGATTGCTGGCGGTCGTGGGCAGTCTGCAAAAGGGTGTCTCGGGTAGTCATGTTTTCTGACGGCGTCAATGAGTGCGGCGGGGATATCTACGGCGGGATGCGCAAGGACAACAGGAGCAGGGCGCGGTCGGCAGGGGGCTGTGAACCTGCCCCGATCGGCGCTATTCTAGCGCGCGGCCGTTGCGACGGCCCGAAAAATGGCGGATGCCAGAACGCATCGTTTTGGTGCTGACGCAAGGGGAAGGCACTTGTATGGTGCGTTTCCTTGAGTTGCGCACCGTTATGGTGTTTCATGGGTGTCGAGCCCACGCCCACGGGCGGGGCCGATGTGATGTGGCCGACGCGGCAAAGTGGGTTCGCAGTCAGTTGTATGCAATCCGCGTCCCCCGTCTCAGTGCGATGGCGCCGGCCCCTGCACGTTTTTCGGGAAGTCCGTGCGATTGGCGGCCGTGGGACGGACTTCGTTGGCACGCTTTCTGCTAACATCCCTCGTCCCTTTTGGGTGGCCTGGATCGGTTCTTCGATCGGTCGCACCAACAATGGCTTTCTCAGACACCGCCTCGAATTTCCAGGAGATAGGCATGGCGCAGAGCGTTGCAGATGTGATGAAGCTCGTGAAGGAAAACGACGTCAAGTTCGTCGACTTCCGTTTCACGGATACCAAGGGCAAGGAACAGCACGTTTCGGTTCCGACGTCGCACTTCGACGAAGACAAGTTCGAAAGCGGCCATGCCTTTGACGGTTCGTCCATCGCCGGCTGGAAGGGTATCGAAGCATCGGACATGCTGCTGATGCCGGACTCGGGTACTGCTTACATCGACCCGTTCTATGAAGAACCGACCCTGGTCCTGACCTGCGACGTGATCGAACCGTCGGACGGCAAGGGCTACGACCGCGACCCGCGTTCGATCGCCAAGCGCGCCGAAGCCTACCTGAAGAGCACCGGCCTGGGCGACACCGCTTTCTTCGGTCCGGAACCCGAGTTCTTCATTTTCGACGGCGTGACCTGGAACATCGACATGCAGGGCTGCTCGGTGAAGATCCAGTCGGAAGAAGCACCGTGGTCGTCGGCCAAGGAATTCGAGCACGGCAACAGCGGTCACCGTCCGGGCAAGAAGGGCGGCTACTTCCCGGTTGCCCCGATCGACACGTTCCAGGACATGCGTTCGGAAATGTGCCTGATTCTCGAATCGCTGGGCATTCCCGTTGAAGTGCACCACCACGAAGTGGCTGGCCAGGGCCAGAACGAAATCGGCACGCGCTTCAGCACGCTGGTGCAACGCGCCGACTGGACGCAACTGCAGAAGTACGTGATCCAGAACGTGGCACACACGTATGGCAAGACCGCTACGTTCATGCCGAAGCCGATCGTTGGCGACAACGGTTCGGGCATGCACGTTCACCAGTCCGTGTGGAAGGACGGCCAGAACCTGTTCGCAGGCAACGGCTATGCCGGCCTGTCGGAATTCGCGCTGTACTACATCGGCGGCATCATCAAGCACGCCCGCGCGCTGAACGCCATCACCAACCCGGGTACGAACTCGTACAAGCGTCTGGTGCCGGGCTTCGAAGCGCCGGTGAAGCTGGCCTACTCGGCCCGTAACCGTTCGGCCTCGATCCGTATTCCGTACGTTGCCAACCCGAAGGGCCGCCGTATCGAAACGCGCTTCCCGGATCCGCTGATGAACCCGTACCTGGGCTTCTCGGCACTGCTGATGGCTGGCCTGGACGGCGTCATGAACAAGATCCACCCGGGCGAAGCGGCTGACAAGAACCTGTACGACCTGCCGCCGGAAGAAGACGCGAAGATCCCGACCGTCTGCTCGAGCCTCGACCAGTCCCTGGAGTACCTGGACAACGACCGCGAGTTCCTGACGCGCGGTGGTGTGTTCTCGAACTCGATGCTGGACGCCTACATCGAACTCAAGATGGAAGAAGTCACGCGTTTCCGCATGACCACTCACCCGATCGAGTTCGACATGTACTACTCGCTGTAAAGCGCGTCGTGCGTTGCCAGGTTGCGACCGGGCAACAGTTGCACCAGGAAGGGGCGGCTTCGGCTGTCCCTTTTTGTTTTGCAGAAGCGTTGATCGCTAGAATGGGGACTCTTTTCCTAACCTTCATGCCGATGTTCATGCAAGCGATTCCGAACCAGATCGACGGCCGCGCCGACAGCGTGCCAATGCACCAGATGCGGGTGGGTTTCACCATTCTGGTGATGGCCGTGACAAGCCTGCTGGCCGTGTGGAGCGCCCCAGCGCCTGCACAATCGTCGGATGTCTACATGTGCAAGGGTGCCGGTGGCGTGCCTGAGTACCGCAATGGCAATCCCGGCAACAGCAAGGACTGCAAGCGCCTGAACCTGCCGGATGTGGTCACCGTGCCCGGCACGCGCAGCGGTGGCGGTGCAACGTCGGGCGGCGCAGCCAAGGCAGCAGCCACTTCGCCGGCGGCGTTTCCGCGCGTGGATACCGCTACGCAGCGTAGCCGGGACGGCGAGCGCCGTGGCGTGCTGGAGCAGGAGCTGCAGAGCGAGGAAGCCAAGCTTGCCGGGTTGCGTGCCGAATACAACAACGGCGAACCCGAGCGCCAGGGCAACGAGCGCAACTATCAGAAATATCTCGATCGCACGGCACGGCTGCGCGATGACGTCGCGCGCAGCGAGGCCAACGTGGCATCGCTGAAGCGCGAATTGTCGACCCTCAAGGATTGAAAACAATGCGTCGCCTGATTCGCGGAGTCTCACGCAAAGTCACCGGAGCGGACCGCAAGCCGGATGCCGCCACGGCGGAGCCGCGCGAGGCCGATGTCGTGCCGCTGGGCGACGTGACCTTCCATCCCGGCCTGGACGTGGTGGCCAACCCCGTGCTGCTCGTGCGCCAGCCGGGCCTGCGCGTGGTGTATGCCAATCCGGCGGCCGAGGCCAGCTTTGCCATCTCCCGCAAGGCCATGGTGGAACTGACCTTGCCGGACCTGTTCGGTGAATCGGAAGAGCTTGATGCGATGATCGAGACGGTCATTGCGCGCCAGATCGACGTGCGCCGCCAGGACCTGATCCTGCGTCCGCCACTGCAGGAGGCGCTGCATGCGCACGTGGTGATTGGCGGCATCGAGGGCAGTGCCAGCACTGTGCTGGTGGAGATCCTGCTCAACGAGCAGAAGGTCAGGAGCGACCGTGAGGAACGCATCCTCGATCTCACTTCGGCCAACAAGGAACTGATCCGCAATCTGGCCCACGAGATCAAGAATCCGCTCGGTGGCATTCGTGGCGCGGCGCAGTTGCTGGAGTTCGAACTGCCCGAACGGGCGCTGCGCGAGTACACCCAGGTCATCATCAAGGAGTCCGACCGGCTGCAGACGCTGGTGGACCGGTTGCTGGAGCCGCATCGGCACCCGCATATCGTCTCGGACCTGAATATCCACGAGGTGCTGGAGCGCGTGCGCTCCGTGGTACTCGCGGAGTTCCCGAATGGGCTCGACATCGTGCGTGACTACGATGCCAGCCTGCCGGACCTGCGCGGCGACATGGAACAGTTGATCCAGGCTGTGCTGAACATCGTGCACAACGCGGCGCAGGCGCTGCACGAGCGTATTGCGGCGGGCGACGCGCAGATTGTCCTGCGCACTCGCGTGGCGCGCCAGGTCACGATTGCCAAGCGTTTGTACAAGCTGGCATTGGACTTGCATGTAACGGATAACGGCCCGGGCATCCCCGAGGACATACGCGAACGCATCTTCTACCCGCTGGTTTCGGGCAGGGATGGCGGAAGCGGTCTCGGTCTTACACTCGCTCAAACCTTCGTGCAGCAGCACGAGGGCTTGATCGAATGCGAGAGCCGGCCGGGCTGCACCGACTTCCGTATCCTGCTGCCGCTGCATTGATCGCCGGTTGTGCCACGGCGCTCCGGTGCGCGCGGACCAGCGGGTCACACGGGAGACCATATGACACCGAGCAGACAAGCGACGCACATGAAGCCGATCTGGATAGTCGACGACGATCAATCAATCCGCTGGGTCCTTGAAAAGGCCCTTGCACGTGAAAGCCTGCTCTCCCGCAGTTTTACCAATGTCCGCGACGTGCTCGCGGCGCTGGAAGAGGACGAGCCGCAGGTCCTGATTTCGGATATCCGCATGCCCGGCGGTTCCGGCCTCGACCTGTTGCAGGCCCTCAAGGCTCGCCATCCGGGGCTACCGGTCATCGTGATGACCGCCTACTCGGATCTGGATAGCGCCGTGGCGGCGTTCCAGGGCGGTGCGTTCGAGTACCTCGCCAAGCCATTCGACGTGGACAAGGCGGTGGAACTGATTCGCCGTGCGCTCGAAGAGAGCCTGCGCGAAGAAGAAATGGAGGACCGCCTTGTCGATGCGCCCGAGATCCTGGGCCAGGCGCCGGCGATGCAGG
Organism: Cupriavidus sp. 2SB; assembly: GCF_005503625.1. Taxonomy (GTDB): domain Bacteria; phylum Pseudomonadota; class Gammaproteobacteria; order Burkholderiales; family Burkholderiaceae; genus Cupriavidus. The sequence continues at coordinate 13,758 of NZ_SCMX01000063.1, forward strand.
ACGTATTCCGCGCGATCGGACGCCTGTCGCAGTCCAACGTCACAGTGATGATCACTGGCGAGTCAGGGACCGGCAAGGAGCTCGTCGCCCGCGCCCTGCACAAGCACAGTCCGCGTGCCAATGGCCCGTTCATCGCGCTGAACACTGCGGCGATTCCGAAAGACCTTCTCGAATCGGAACTGTTCGGCCATGAGCGCGGCGCGTTCACCGGCGCGCAGACCATGCGGCGTGGTCGATTCGAACAGGCCGAAGGCGGCACGCTGTTTCTCGATGAAATCGGCGATATGCCATTCGATCTCCAGACGCGATTGCTGCGTGTGCTGAGCGATGGCAATTTCTATCGCGTCGGTGGGCACAACCCGCTGCGTGCCAACGTGCGCGTGATTGCTGCCACCCACCAGAACCTGGAAACGCGCGTCAAGGAAGGGCTGTTCCGCGAGGACTTGTTTCACCGCCTGAACGTGATTCGCCTGCGCCTGCCGCCGCTGCGCGAGCGTCCGGAGGACATCACGCTGCTGGCACGCCATTTCCTGCAGAAGAGCGCCAAGGAGCTCGGCGTAGAACCGAAGCGTATGTCAGACGAGGCGCTGAGCTACGTCAGCACGCTGCCGTTCCCCGGCAACGTGCGCCAGCTGGAGAACCTCTGCAACTGGCTCACCGTGATGGCGCCGGCCCAGACGATCGAGGTCAAGGATCTGCCGCGCGAAATGATCGGCACGGGGACGGGCGACAGCCAGGCGCCGGCACGTTCCCTGGCAACGGAGTCGCGACCGGCCAGCGAATACGACGCGATCGAATCGCCCGACTACGGCATGCACGCGTCGGGCGATGGCGACATGATGGTGGCAACGCGTCCGCCCATGGTGATTCCTGGCCAGGCTGCCGCGCCGGTATTCGCGGCAGCGGCTATCGCGCAAAGCTGGGAAAACCTGCTGGCAGGCGAAGCGAAGTCGATGCTGGAAGCGGGTCAGCCCGAGGTGATGGATGTGCTGACGCGCCGTTTCGAAAAAGCCGTACTCGAAGCCGCACTAGGCGTCACCCGTGGCCGCCGTGTGGAAGCCGCAACGCGTCTGGGGATCGGTAGAAATACAATCACGCGGAAGCTGCAGGAGTTGGGGTTTGATTGAGTGGGTGTTTGATCCACTGATTGTTTTCTCCCTCTCCCGCTGATTCCTGTCTCCCCTCCCCGCTTGCGGGAGAGGGGAGAAAACCAGGGGCGTGTCAAAACCCCTGCACCCGCAACACCCGCTCCGCCATCTCCGCAAATCCCTCCCCACCCGCTGCTTCGGTGATATAAGCCGGCTTCATTGGCAGCTTGTCCAGGATGTCCCGGACGTTGGCCACGCCCACCGACAGCGGGAAATGTCCGAACATGGCCACGTCATTGGCGGAGTCGCCGATGAACAGCCATTCGTCGCGCTTCGCGTCGATATCGTCCCCGAGCAATTCCTCTACACAAAGCCGGCTCATCGAGAGCTTGTCGTGCGCGCCAAACCAGCCGTTCACGTGAATCGAGCTGACCGTGGCGGTCATGCCCGCGCCGCGCATCATGGCCGCAATCTTCTCAACGGCGGCCGGTGGCAACGGAGCTACGTCCTCCGCATGGTCGATTGCGAGGTCGGCGGCATGCCACGCCTGGTCCGAGGCCAGCGCACAGCCCGGGACTTCGCGCAGGATTTCCTGGCCCAGCGCATGGATCCGGTAGAGGTTCGCATCACGTGTGCTCGCATCGTCCAGGAAACGCGTCACAAGCTTGTTGTCAATGAGATGGGAGTAGAACGCGCCGTTTTCGCCGATGATTGCGTCGACGGGCCAGAGCCGTACCAGGATTTCGGCCCAGGCTATGCAGCGGCCGGTCACCGGGATCACATGCAGGCCGGCGCGCGACAGGCGGTCCAGCGCGAGATAGGTCGAGGCAGGCAGCCGGCCATCGGTGGTCAGCGTGCCGTCGATGTCGGTCAGGATGCCGCGCACGCGGCGGAGGGCGGCGTCGGGGAGCGATGCGAAGGAAATCGGTGCGGTCATGGCGGCGCATTGTAGCTGGCAGCGGGAGAGCGTGGCACCCGCCATCGCCTGACGTCAATATGCTGCAACATCGGCCGCAGCAAGAAGGGTTTGCCCGGTGTCGCATGACAATCAGGCGGCGTAACATGCCTGTCACAAAAAATGCATACAGTCGGTCGCTTTTTCAAAAAAATCGACGGACCGAACCAAGCCTCAGGAGAATTGCCCATGTCCTTGCCACGCACTGTGTTGAAGTTCGCCGCTGCCGCCAGCCTCGCGCTGGCCGGCACCGCCCATGCTGCTGTCGAAATCCAGTGGTGGCACGCCATGGCGGGCGCGCTGAATGACAAGGTCAACGAGATCGCGACCAAGTTCAACGCGAGCCAGTCCGAGTACAAGATCGTGCCGGTCAACAAGGGTAACTACGACGAGGCCATGGCGGCCGGCATTGCAGCCTTCCGCGCGGGCAGCGCACCGGCCATCCTGCAGGTCTTCGAAGTCGGTACGGCAACGATGATGAGCGCCAAGGGCGCAATCAAGCCCGTGTCCGTCGTCATGAAGGAAGCCGGCGAGAAGTTCGACCAGAAGGCGTACATCCCGGCCGTGGCGGGCTACTACACCTCGGCCAAGGGCGAGATGCTGTCGTTCCCGTTCAACAGCTCGACGACGGTCTTCTATTACAACAAGGACGCCTTCAAGAAGGCCGGCCTGACCGACGCCCCGAAGACGTGGCCCGAAGTGATGCAGTACTCGGCCAAGCTCAAGGCGGCCGGCGTGAACTGCGCGTACACCACCGACTGGCAGAGCTGGGTACACCTGGAAAGTTTCTCGGCGTGGCACAACACGCTGTTCGCCAGCAAGAACAACGGGTTCGGCGGCACCGACGCCCGCCTGGTGTTCAACAGCCCGCTGCACGTCAAGCACATCACGAACCTGCAGGACATGGTCAAGAAGGGCTACTTCAGCTACGGCGGCCGCAAGGCGGAGTCGCAGGCCAAGTTCTACAACGGCGAGTGCGCGATGTTCACGGGCTCGTCGGCTTCGCTGGCCAACATTCGCAAGAACGCCAAGTTCCAGTTCGGCGTAGCGCAGCTGCCCTACTATGCGGACGTGCAGGGCGCCCCGCAGAACACCATCATCGGCGGCGCGTCGCTGTGGGTGATGGGCGGCAAGAAGGCCGAGGAATACAAGGGCGTGGCCAAGTTCTTCACGTTCCTGTCCAAACCGGAGATCCAGTCCGACTGGCACCAGGCCACCGGCTACCTGCCGCTGACGATGGAAGCCTACGAACTGACCAAGAAGTCCGGCTACTATGAGAAGAACCCTGGCGCGGACGTGTCGGTGCAACAGATGATCGTGAAGACCACCGACAAGTCGCGTGGCGTGCGCCTGGGCAACCTGGTGCAGATCCGTACGATCATCGACGAGGAACTCGAAGCGGTGTGGGCCGGCAAGAAGGAACCGAAAGCTGCGCTGGACACCGCCATCGCACGTGGTAACGAGCAACTGGAACGCTTCCAGAAGACGGCCAAGGAATAAGGTCTTCGGGGCAAATCGCCTGAAGGTCTGAGGCGGGCGGCGGCAACACCGTCGCCCGCTTGCGTTATAGAGCCGGACTAGAAATCCGACTCGAACTCGGGACCCTGAAAGATGGAAAAACGCGTTGTCTTCCGGTCGCCGTGGTTGCCGTATCTGCTGGTACTGCCGCAGATCGTCATCACGCTGGTCTTTTTCTTCCTGCCCGCCGGGCAGGCGCTGTGGCAATCGATGCTTCAGCAGGATGCCTTCGGCATCAGCCTCGACTTTGTCGGGTTCGATAATTTCCTCACGCTCTGGAATGACCCGCAGTACGTGGAATCCTTCCAGACGACGGGTATCTTTGCAGTGGGCGTGACCGTAGTAGGCCTGTCCGTGGCACTGCTGCTGGCGTATTTTGCCGATCGCGTCGTGCGCGCGGCCACTGGCTACAAGACGCTGCTGATCTGGCCCTACGCGGTGGCACCGGCCATGGCCGGCGTGCTGTGGATGTTCATGTTCAATCCGACGCTCGGCGTGGTCTCGTACGCGCTGCGCCAGATGGGCGTGGACTGGAACTTCCTGCTGAACGGCAACCAGGCATTGCTGCTTGTGGTGCTGGCCGCGGCGTGGAAGCAGATCAGCTACAACTTCCTGTTCTTCCTGGCCGGTCTGCAGAGCATTCCGAAATCGCTGATCGAAGCGGCTGCCATCGACGGGGCAGGACCGTGGAAACGCTTCTGGTCCATTATTTTCCCGCTGCTGTCGCCGACCACGTTCTTCCTGCTGGTGATCAACGTGGTCTACGCGTTCTTCGACACCTTCGCCATCATCGATGCCGTTACGCACGGGGGTCCGTTCAACTCGACGAACACGCTTGTCTACAAGGTGTTCCACGACGGCTTCCGTGGGATGGATATCGGCGGCTCGGCGGCCCAGTCCGTGGTGCTGATGGTGATCGTGATCGCGCTGACCGTGGTGCAGTTCCGCTTCGTGGAACGCAAGGTCCAGTACTGACAGGCACAGGAGAAACGCAATGGTAGAACGTCGTCCTGTACTGGACTTCATCACGCACCTGGTGCTCATCGTCGGCATTGCCGTGGTGGCATTCCCGGTGTACCTGACCTTCGTGGCATCGACGCTGACCGCCGAGCAGGTGCTTGACGCGCCGATGACGCTGATCCCGGGCAGCCACCTGATCGAAAACTATCGCACCGTGCTGTTCCAGGGCGTGGGCGAGGCCGCATCGCCGGTCACCACGATGATGAAGAACAGCCTGATCATGGCGCTCGGCATCGCGGTGGGCAAGATTGCCATCTCGATCATCTCGGCCTTCGCTATCGTCTATTTCAAGTTTCGGCTGCGCAAGACCTTCTTCTGGATGATCTTCATCACGTTGATGCTGCCGGTGGAAGTGCGGATCTTGCCGACATACAAGGTGGTGTCGGATCTGGGCATGCTGGATAGCTACTTCGGCCTGACTATCCCGATCATCGCGTCGGCCACGGCCACGTTCCTGTTCCGGCAGTTCTTCCTGACGATCCCGGACGAGCTGGCCGAGGCGGCACGAATCGACGGTGCCGGGCCGCTGCGGTTCTTCTGGGATGTCTTGCTGCCGCTATCGCGTACAAGTATCGCGGCACTGTTCGTGATCCAGTTCATCTACGGTTGGAACCAGTATCTCTGGCCGCTGCTGATTACCACGCAGAAGTCGATGACCCCGGTGGTGGTGGGGGTGACGCAGATGGTGTCCCGGTCCGGCGATGCCGCCACCGACTGGAACCTCGTGATGGCTACCGTGATGCTGGCGATGATTCCGCCGGCCGTGGTGGTGGTGTTGATGCAACGCTGGTTCGTCAAGGGCCTCGTGGAAACGGAAAAATAAGGTCAAAGCATGGCAAAGCTGTCTCTACGTAACGTACAGAAAACCTACCCCGGCGGCACGCAGGTGGTGCATGGCATCGATATGGAGATCGCCGACGGCGAGTTCATCGTGATCGTCGGGCCGTCCGGCTGCGGAAAGTCCACGCTGCTGCGCATGGTGGCGGGACTCGAAACAATTTCCGGCGGCGAGGTGCATATCGGTGAGAAGGTCGTCAACGACCTGGAGCCGGCGGCACGCGACATCGCCATGGTGTTCCAGAACTACGCGCTGTATCCGCATATGAGCGTGTACGACAACATGGCCTACGGTCTCAAGATCCGGGGCATGGCGAAGGCCGAGATCGCACAGCGCGTGAACCACGCCGCGGGCATCCTGGAACTGGCGCCGTTGCTGGAACGCAAGCCGCGTGCGCTGTCGGGTGGCCAGCGCCAGCGCGTGGCGATGGGGCGTGCCATCGTGCGCGAGCCTTCGGTCTTCCTGTTCGATGAGCCGCTGTCCAACCTTGATGCCAAGCTGCGCGTTCAGATGCGGCTGGAGCTCAAGGAACTGCATCGCCGCCTGCGCACGACCAGCCTCTATGTGACTCACGACCAGGTCGAGGCCATGACGCTGGCAGACCGCATGATGGTGCTCAACGGTGGTCGGGTCGAGCAGATCGGCACGCCGCTGGACGTCTACGCCAAGCCGGCCAGCACGTTTGTGGCGAGCTTTATCGGATCGCCGCCGATGAATCTCGTGCCGGTGGTGCGCGAGGGTGCGGGGCAGGGCGGCGAGGCTCGCATGCGTGTCGTGCCGAAGGAAGGGCAGGCGGGTTCCGCCACGCTGGGCCATTTGCCAATGGGTTTGCATCTGCCCGGTGAGGCGCTGCTGGGTCTGCGTCCCGAACACGTGGAGCCGTGCGCGACGCACGAGGCCATCGCCGAAGTCGACGTCCGTGTCGTGGAGGCGCTCGGTGCCGATTCCTATGCATATGGCACCCTGGGTGGCCAGCCGATCGTAGTCCGGCTGGATACGCACATGCCCGTGCGCGCCGGCGACAAGTTGCCGATCACCGCATCGGCCGAGCATCTGCATTTCTTCGACACGCAAAGCGGCAAGCGAATCGAGGCGCTGGCATGACCCAAGCCGCTTGGCCGTATCCACGCCATATTGCCCATCGCGGCGCCGGCAAGCTGGCGCCCGAGAACACGCTGGCGGCGTTCCGGCATGGGGCGTCATTCGGCTATCGCATGTTCGAATTCGACGTGAAGCTGTCCGGCGACGGCAAGGCCGTGCTGATACACGACGCTACGCTGGACCGCACCACCTCGGGCAGCGGTCGCGTCGATGCGCTGACGCTTGGCGAGCTGGCCGCGCTCGACGCCGGAAGCTGGCATGGCCCGGCGTTCGCCGGCGAGCCAGTGCCGACGCTCGCCGCCATTGCCCGGTACACGCAAGCCAACGGCTTCCTGGTCAATATCGAGATCAAGCCCGTGCCGGGTACGGAGTACCGGACTGGTGCTGCAGTGGCGCTTGATGCACTCTCGCTGTGGAGAGACGCGGCGGTGCCGCCGCTGTTGTCGTCCTTTTCCGAGGCGGCGCTAGAAGCTGCGCACCAAGTGGCGCCAGCGCTGCCGCGCGCGCTGCTGCTCGACAAGTTGCCGCCCGACTGGCTCGACCGCCTGCGGCGTCTGGACTGCGTGGCGCTCGACGCCAACCATCGCGAACTCGATGCCGCCGTCATCGGGCAGGCTCATGCGGCGGGATTCAAGGTCTTGTGCTACACGGTCAATGACGAAACTCGCGCAAACCACCTGCTGGGGTGGGGTCTGGACGGGCTGATCACGGACGCAGTGGACCGGATTGCGCCGGATCGTATAGGCCCCTGATCAAAGTGTCTCGATTTTGCATCACGAAAAGTCCCCACTGTCGATGGGATAACGTGCTATTCTTTTGCGAGTGAAGACTTAGGTCCTTCCCCGCACAACTGACCCTTCCGGGTCTGGCGGTGAGGCCGAAGACCAACGGCACCCGGGCAATACATATTCCCGTCGGTGCCGTTCGTTCAAGGTATCGCAGTCAGTATCCTCAAGAGTTGTTTGCAATCCGCTAACCGGTCAAGCCGTGTCGCGGAAGGTTGATGAACCCGCTTAACTCCGGCATTCCCGGAGAATAGTGAGCGCCCCATGATGCAGCAGTATCAGAGCAATTCGTACCTCTTCGGCGGCAACGCCCCCTATGTGGAAGAGCTGTACGAGGCCTACCTCCAGAATCCCAGCTCGGTTCCCGACAACTGGCGCGCGTATTTCGACGCGATGCAGAATGTCCCGGCTGTGGACGGTTCCAACGCCCGCGACATCCCCCACGCACCGATCGTTGCCTCGTTCGCCGAGCGCGCCAAGCAGGGTCCCATCAAGACCATTGTTGCCTCGGCCGATTCCGACATGGGCCGCAAGCGCGTCGCTGCAACCCAGCTGATCGCCGCCTACCGCAACATCGGATCGCACTGGGCCGACCTCGATCCGCTCAAGCGCCAGGAGCGTCCGCCCCTGCCGGATCTGGACCCGGCGTTCTACGGTTTCTCCGAGGCTGACCTCGACATCGTCTTCAATGCCAGCAACACGTATTTCGGCAAGGAGTCGATGAGCCTGCGCGAGTTGCTCAACAATCTGCGCGAGACCTACTGCGGCACCATTGGCGCCGAGTTCATGTACGTGAGCGACCAGGCGCAGAAGCGCTGGTGGCAGGAACGCCTGGAAACCACGCGTTCCAAGCCGGTGTTCACGCTGGAGAAGAAGCAGCACATCCTCGACCGCCTGACCGCGGCCGAAGGCCTGGAGCGCTTCCTCCACACCAAGTACGTTGGCCAGAAGCGCTTCTCGCTGGAAGGCGGCGAAAGCTTCATCGCCGCCATGGACGAAATGATCCAGCACGCCGGTTCGAAGGGCGTGCAGGAAATCGTGATCGGCATGGCCCACCGTGGGCGTCTGAACGTGCTGGTCAACACGCTGGGCAAGATGCCGGCTGACCTGTTTGCCGAATTCGAAGGCAAGCACGTCGACGACCTGCCGGCCGGTGACGTGAAGTATCACAAGGGCTTCTCGAGCGATGTCTCGACCGAAGGCGGCCCGGTTCACCTGTCGCTCGCATTCAACCCGTCGCACCTGGAAATCGTCAACCCGGTGGTGGAAGGCTCGTCCAAGGCGCGCCAGGAACGCCGTGGCGATGCTGGCCACAAGGAAGTGCTGCCGGTGCAGGTGCACGGCGACGCGGCCTTCGCCGGCCAGGGCGTCGTGATGGAAACGCTGAACCTCGCGCAGACCCGTGGCTACGGCACGGGCGGCACGATGCACATCGTCATCAACAACCAGATCGGCTTCACGACCTCGGACCCGCGCGATGCGCGCTCGACGCTGTATTGCACGGACGTGGTCAAGATGATCGAAGCGCCGGTGCTGCACGTGAATGGCGACGATCCCGAAGCCGTGGTGTACGCCATGCAACTGGCTGTTGACTTCCGTATGGAATTCAACAAGGACGTTGTGGTCGACATCATCTGTTTCCGCAAGCTGGGCCACAACGAGCAGGACACCCCTGCCATGACCCAGCCGCTGATGTACAAGAAGATTTCCCAGCATCCGGGCACGCGCAAGCTGTACGCCGACAAGCTCGTCGCACAGAACCTGACCGCCGCATCGTTTGGTGACGACAAGGTCAAGGAATACCGCAACGCGATGGATGCGGGCAAGCATACGGCCGACCCGGTCCTGTCGAACTTCAAGAACAAGTTCGCCGTGGACTGGATGCCGTTCCTGAACCGCAAGTGGACCGACGCTGCCGACACCGCCGTGCCGGTGACCGAACTGAAGCGCCTGGCCGAGCGGATCACCACGATCCCCGAACACCTGAAGCTGCACCCGCTGGTCGAGAAGGTCATCAAGGACCGCTCGAACATGGGCCGTGGCGACCAGATGCTGGACTGGGGCATGGGTGAGCACCTGGCCTTCGCCTCGCTGGTGGCGTCGGGCTACCCGGTCCGTATCACGGGTCAGGATGCCGGCCGTGGCACCTTCACGCACCGTCACGCCGTGCTGCACGACCAGGCACGCGAGCGTTGGGATGCGGGCTCGTATATTCCGCTGCAGAACGTGTCCGAGAACCAGGCACCGTTCACGGTGATCGACTCGGTGCTGTCCGAAGAAGCCGTGCTCGGCTTCGAATACGGTTACTCGACTGCCGAGCCGAATGCGCTGGTGATCTGGGAAGCCCAGTTCGGTGACTTCGTCAACGGTGCCCAGGTGGTGATCGACCAGTTCATCTCGTCCGGCGAAGTGAAGTGGGGTCGCGCCTCGGGCCTGACGATGATGCTGCCGCACGGCTACGAAGGCCAGGGTCCGGAACACAGCTCGGCCCGTATCGAGCGTTTCCTGCAGCTCTGCGCGGACCACAACATGCAAGTGGTCCAGCCGACGACTCCGGCCCAGATCTTCCACCTGCTGCGTCGCCAGATGATCCGTCTGTTCCGCAAGCCGCTGGTGATCATGACGCCGAAGTCGCTGCTGCGTAGCAAGGACGCCGTGTCGCCGCTGTCCGATCTGGCCAAGGGTCATTTCGAGACCGTGATCCCCGATCACGAGGAACTGAACGCCAGCAAGGTCAAGCGCGTGATCATGTGCTCGGGCAAGGTCTACTACGACCTGGTCAACACCCGCAAGGAGCGCGAAGTCACCGATACGGCCATCATCCGCCTGGAACAGCTCTACCCGTTCCCGCACAAGGCTGTGGCAGCAGAACTCAAGAAGTACTCCGGCGCGACCGAAATCGTGTGGTGCCAGGACGAGCCGCAGAACCAGGGCGCCTGGTTCTTCGTCCAGCACTACATCATGGAAAACATGACGGAAGGCCAGAAGCTCGGTTATGCCGGTCGTCCTGCCTCGGCTTCGCCGGCGGTGGGCTACTACGCAAAGCACAACGAGCAACAGAAGGCGCTGCTGGACGCGGCGTTCTCGAAGCTCAAGGGCTTTGTTCTGACCAAGTAATTCGTTGGTACCCCGCGAGCGCGCACAGGGATGCGCATCGCGGGGCTACCTGCCCGAAACGAAACACATACGCATACATCGAGGAAATACCAAACCATGGCTATTGTTGACGTCAAGGTTCCGCAGCTGTCTGAATCGGTCGCCGAAGCGACCATGCTGAACTGGAAGAAGAAGCCGGGCGAAGCTGTCGCTCAGGACGAAATCCTGATTGAAATCGAAACGGACAAGGTTGTGCTGGAAGTGCCGGCCCCGTCGGCTGGCGTGCTGTCGCAAGTGATCAAGAACGACGGCGACACCGTGGTGGCCGATGAGATCATCGCCAAGATCGACACGGAAGCCACTGCTGGCGCCGTGGCCCAGGCAGCTGCAGCTCCGGCACCCGCCGCAGCTGCACCGGCTCCGGCCGCTGCTGCCCCCGCAGCCGCTACGGCTGGCGGCATCGCCATGCCGTCGGCTGCCAAGCTGATGGCCGAAGGTGGCCTGTCGGCTTCGCAGGTTGCCGGCACCGGCAAGGACGGCCGCATCACCAAGGGTGACGTGCTGGCCGCTGGTTCGGCTCCTGCCCCGGCTGCCAAGGCTGCTCCGGCACCGGCCGCGGCCAAGCCCGCGCTGCAGCAAGTGGCAGCCAAGGTGGACTTCGCTGCGCTGGGTGATCGCCCGGAAGAGCGCGTGCCGATGAGCCGCCTGCGTGCCCGTATCGCCGAGCGCCTGATCCAGTCGCAATCGACCAACGCCATCCTGACCACGTTCAACGAAGTGAACATGAAGCCGGTGATGGATCTGCGCAACAAGTACAAGGATCGCTTCGAGAAGGAACATGGCGTGAAGCTGGGCTTCATGTCGTTCTTCGTGAAGGCCGCCGTGCACGCGCTGAAGAAGTACCCGATCATCAACGCTTCGGTCGACGGCAACGACATCCTGTACCACGGCTACTTCGACATCGGTATCGCCGTGGGTTCGCCGCGTGGCCTGGTGGTGCCGATCCTGCGCAACGCCGACCAGATGAGCCTGGCCGACATCGAGAAGAAGATTGCCGAGTTCGGTGCCAAGGCCCGTGACGGCAAGCTGTCTCTGGAAGAGCTGACCGGCGGTACGTTCTCGATCTCGAACGGCGGTACGTTCGGTTCGATGCTGTCGACGCCGATTATCAACCCGCCGCAATCGGCCATCCTGGGCGTGCACGCCACCAAGGACCGCGCCGTGGTGGAAGACGGCCAGATCGTGATCCGTCCGATGAACTACCTGGCCATGTCTTATGACCACCGTATCATCGACGGCCGCGAAGCCGTCCTGGGCCTGGTGGCCATGAAGGAAGCGCTGGAAGATCCGGCACGCCTGCTGCTGGACCTGTAATCGGTCCTATCCCCAGACAGACCTTGGTCTTTCGTTTGTCGTCGTCCCCACGCTTCGGCGTGGGGACCCGGCGAGCGCATCGCCATCGCGATGTGCCCGGATGGTCGCCAACCTGCGGCGGGCATGACGTGCCAAAGAGATAATTCCCATGAGCAAACAATTCGACGTGCTGGTGATCGGCGCCGGCCCCGGCGGCTACATCGCCGCCATTCGCGCTGCCCAGCTGGGCCTGAACGTGGCCTGCCTGGAAGGCAACGCTTACGACGATCCCAAGGGCGAAGCCCGCCTGGGCGGTACCTGCCTGAACGTGGGCTGCATCCCGTCCAAGGCACTGCTGGCTTCCTCGGAAGAATTCGAGAACGCTTCGCACCACCTGGCTGACCACGGCATCACCGTGGGCGACATCAAGGTCGACGTGGCCAAGATGCTCAAGCGCAAGGACGACATCGTCGGCAAGATGACCAAGGGCATCGAGTTCCTGTTCCGCAAGAACAAGATCACGCTGTTCAAGGGCTACGGCAAGTTCGCAGGCAAGGCTGCCGAAGGTTTCCAGGTGGAAGTCAACGGCGAGACACTGACTGCCAAGCAAGTCATCGTAGCCACGGGTTCGAAGGCTCGTCATCTGCCGGGCATCACCGTCGACAACAAGCTGATCAGCGATAACGAAGGCGCACTGAAGTACGACTCGGTGCCCAAGAAGCTCGGCGTGATCGGCGCTGGCGTGATCGGCCTGGAACTGGGTTCGGTGTGGCGCCGCCTGGGTGCCGACGTGACCGTGCTGGAAGCGTTGCCCGCATTCCTGGGCGCCGCTGACGAAGGCGTGGCCAAGGAAGCCCAGAAGCTGCTGACCAAGCAGGGTCTGAAGTTCAACCTCGGCGTCAAGGTCAACGAAGTCAAGACCGGCAAGGACAACGTCACTGTCAACTACACGGACAAGGACGGCAAGGACCAGACGCTCGAAGTGGATCGTCTGATCGTGTCGGTCGGCCGTGTGCCGAACACCGACAACCTGAACCTGGAAGCTGTTGGCCTGGGTGTGGACCAGCGCGGTTTCATCGAGGTGGACGACCACTGCCAGACCAAGGTGCCGGGCATCTGGGCAATTGGCGACGTGGTGCGTGGCCCGATGCTGGCACACAAGGCAGAAGACGAAGGCGTGGCCGTGGCCGAGCGTATCGTTGGCCAGAAGCCGCACATCGATTTCAACACGGTGCCGTGGGTGATCTACACGTTCCCGGAAATCGCCTGGGTCGGCAAGACCGAGCAACAGCTGAAGGCCGAAGGCCGTGCCTACAAGTCCGGTCAGTTCCCGTTCATGGCCAACGGCCGTGCGCTGGGCATGGGCGCTGCTGACGGCTTCGTCAAGATGCTGGCGGATGCCAAGACCGACGAAATCCTCGGCGTGCACATCGTGGCCGCGAACGCTTCGGACCTGATCGCCGAAGCCGTGGTGGCGATGGAGTTCAAGGCAGCAAGCGAGGACATCGGCCGCGTTTGCCACCCGCACCCGTCGATGTCGGAAGTCATGCGCGAAGCTGCGCTGGCTGTCGACAAGCGTCAGTTGAATATGTAATGCATCCGTTCACCTTCCGGTGAACCCCGGCGCGCCGCGATTTCTGCGGCGCGCCGTTTTCGCTTTGCAAGCATCAGAATTTTCGTAGGCCCCCACGATGAACGTCACCGAGTTTTACGAGCACGAACTCAAGCAGCGCGGCTATCAGTCCGATGAGGCGCAACTGCGTGCCGTGGCGCGGCTGCAGCATTGCTACGACGAATGGGTGGCCTACAAAAGCCGCCGCAACAATACGCTGAAAAAGTGGCTCGTGCATCCTGACGTGCCCAAGGGCGTGTACCTGTGGGGCGGGGTAGGGCGCGGCAAGTCCTTCCTGATGGACAGCTTCTATTCCTGCGTGCCCGTGGTGCGCAAGACGCGACTCCATTTTCACGAGTTCATGCGCGAGGTACACCGCGAACTCGAAGAATTACGCGGCAGGCCCGATCCGCTCGACGAGTTGGCAAAACGGATTGCACGACGCTTCCGACTGATCTGTTTCGATGAGTTCCACGTCAGCGACGTGGCCGACGCCATGATGTTGCACCGGCTGCTGCAACAACTGTTCGACAACGGCGTGCAGTTCGTGATGACTTCGAACTATCGCCCGGACTTGCTGTACCCGGACGGCCTGCACCGTGATCGCGTGCTGCCAGCTATCGCATTGCTGCAAACCAAGTTGGATGTGCTGAACGTCGATGCCGGCATCGACTACCGCAAGCGCGCACTGGAGCAGGTAGATGCATACCACACGCCGCTCAGCCGCGAGGCCAGCGCTGCGCTGCGCGATGCTTTCACGTCTATTGCAGGTACGGCCGACGAATCGCCGATACTGCATATCGAACATCGCGAAATCAAATCGCTGCGCAAGGCCAATGGCGTGGTCTGGTTCGACTTTGCCACGCTGTGCGGCGGTCCGCGTTCACAGAACGACTACCTGGAAATCGCTTCGCAGTTCCACACCGTGATCCTGTCGGACGTGCCGAAGATGACACCGCGTATGTCCTCTGAGGCGCGCCGCTTCACCTGGCTGATCGATGTCTTCTACGACCACAAGGTCAAGCTGCTGATATCGGCCGAGGTCCCCGCCGACGAGCTTTACACGGAAGGGCAGATGGCCAGCGAATTCCATCGCACGGTCTCGCGAATCATCGAGATGCAGTCGCGCGAATACCTGGAGTCGGAACGACGCGTGATGGACACGTCGCTGACCTGACCTCTGGAAGCCCGCTGTTGTTTGTGGGAAACCGGTGGCGGGAGAATCCGCCCCGGTAGTTTCTGACTTGACTTGCATCAACGCAGGGTGAGTTTTTTTTACCTAATATCCGTTGGGTAAAAAAAGCGCGCCATGCCGTCGATAAATCCTGCCCCCTTCGCGCCATCTCTTTCCGTAGCCAGTGCTGCGAGCCTTCCCGTCGGCACCAATCACTCGACGGCGACCTCCTCAGATTCTGCATCCGACTGTTTTCACTGTGGCCAGCCTCTCAATGATGCCGCGCCATTAGTCGCGCCTATCGAAGGGCAACAACGCGTCTTCTGTTGCGCAGGCTGCCAGACGCTCGCGCAGACGCTCCATGCGGCCGGTTTTGGCCACCTCTATCGCGACATCACCCGCTTTGCCCGCCCACTCGATGCCGAGGCCCGGCGTGAGGCCGAGCCAATTTGGGCGGCTTACGACACGCCCGAGTTGCGCGGCCAGTTCGTTCGCGAGTTGGGCGACGGGCGTTGCGAGATTACGCTCGCGCCAGAGAACATTCGTTGTGCGGCCTGCGCGTGGCTGATCGAACAGCATCTGAATCAGTTGGAAGGCGTGGAGTCGGTGGTGGCGAACGTGGCGACACGCCGCGTTGTCGTGCGCTGGCGCGCGGCATCGCAGGGTGTGGCGGCACTACTTGGCAGGTTGGCGGACATTGGCTACACGGCCTGGCCGTTCGAGGTGTCGCGCACGGATCGGCAGGATCGTCGCGAGCGGCGCGGCTTGCTGATGCGCATGGCCGTGGCGATGCTCGGCATGATGCAGGTGATGATGTATGCGTGGCCGCTCTATACGCATGAAGCCACGATCGATCCCGGCCAACTTCAGTTGATGCGCTGGGCCAGCTTTGCGCTGACGCTACCGGTGGTCTTCTATTCGGCCTCGCCAATCTTTGCAGGAGCCTGGCGTGCGCTGCGGCAGCGCCATATGGGGATGGACGTCCCCGTGGCGATTGGCGTTGCTGCCGGCTTCCTCGCCAGCGCCGTGGCAACGGTGCGAGGCATCGGAGAAGTCTATTTCGATTCGGTCACGATGTTCGTGGCATTCCTGCTGCTGGCGCGCTATCTGGAATTGCGTATGCGCCAGGCCTCGCGCAGTGGTGCCGAGATGCTCGCGCGGCAACTTCCCGCTACCTGCGAGCGTATCGCCCATGGTGGCGGGCAGGGCGAGCGCATCCCCGTGGCACGGTTGCAGCCCGGTGACCGGATTCGGGTCAAGGCCGGCGAGATCGTGCCTGCCGATGGTGTGGTGGTGGCCGGTGCGAGCGAGATAGATGAATCCATGCTGACCGGCGAGGCGCGCCCGGTGACGCGTGAAATAGGCGATGCGGTGCTGGCAGGTTGCTTCAATGCCGCGAGTCCGCTGGAAGTGCGCATTGACCGGATCGGTGCGCAAACGCGATTGGCCGAGATCGTTGCAGTCCTGGACCGCGCGCTCGCTGACAAGCCACGGCTCGCCCAACTGGCGGATCGGGTGGCCGGATGGTTCGTGGGGCTGCTGCTGCTGATGGCAGCCGTAACAGGGTTGGTTTGGGCCGTCTGGATCGATCCGTCACGTGCGGTGCTGGTGACAGTGGCAGTGCTGGTGGTGAGTTGTCCGTGTGCGCTGTCGCTGGCTACGCCGGCGGCGCTGGCGGCGGCCGGTGCGGCGTTATCGCGGCGGGGCGTGCTGTTGACGCGCGCTCATGCGCTGGAGACGCTGGCGAGCGTCACCGACGTGATGCTCGATAAGACAGGCACGTTGACCGAGGGACGATTCGCGCTCGTCGAAACGCAAACTTTCGGCGATCTCGATGCGGCGGGCTGCGCGCAGATCGCTCGGACCCTCGAACGTGGCGGCGAGCATCCGATCGCACGGGCATTTGCCGAGCCGGCGGGCACGGCCGGCGATGCCTCACTGACAGTGACAGATCTGCGCAACGTGCCGGGGCAGGGGCTGGAGGCAACAGTCGATGGCCGTAAGGTGCGTCTCGGTCGTCGAGAATTCGTAGCGGTTTTGTCAGGCGATGTCAATGGGGGCGTCGCGCGGTTGGATGCCGGACACCCCGGCGCAACCGAAGTCTGGCTTGGCGATACCCACAATATCCTCGGATGCTTTCGACTTGCCGATGTCGAGCGGCCGCAGACCGCCGCGCTGCTGTGCCAGTTAAAAGCGCTCGGTGTGCGCTGCCACCTCGTTTCCGGCGACACGGATGCGGCGGTGCGTTGGTGGGCCGGGCATTTCCAGATAGCAACTGCGGCAGGCGCCGTGACACCTGAGGGCAAGCGTGAGTATGTCAGCGCACTGCAGCGCAATGGCGCGGTAGTGCTGGCAGTTGGCGACGGCATCAACGATGCGCCGGTGCTGGCGCAGGCCCAGGTATCGATCGCAATTGGTGGCGGTGCCCCGCTCGCGCAGGCCGGCGCCGATGCGGTGTTGACTCATGGCGGCATCGCGGAGATTGCCACGGCTATTGCCGTCGCGCGCCGAACGCGCCGCGTCATCCGCCAGAACCTGGGCTGGGCATTTACCTACAACGTGGTCGCAATCCCGCTGGCCGCAACGGGCTTCGTCACCGCATGGATGGCTGGCATCGGCATGTCGCTGTCCTCGCTACTGGTGGTGGCGAATGCCTGGCGACTATTGCGCGTGCGCACCGCGACGCGGCCTCGGGAGTCTTGAATGGAAACACTGTATCTGCTGGTGCCGATGAGCCTGGTGCTCGCCGCGTTGATCGCGGGTGCCTTGTGGTGGGCCTTGCATGCCGGCCAGTACGACGATCTGGAGCGTCCCGGCGAAGCCATTCTTCTCGACAACGATACCCCTGCGGATTTGACTCGTATCGGGCGTTCGTCGCGCGGGTCGGACAAGTCTTAGAAGCACTGGGAAAGTGCCTGGGGACAGCGTGGGCGCAACAGACCAACTTATTTGCGCTCGGTTCTCCGGACATGCGGTTGTGTTGATCGAAGTCAAGACGATGGCCGTGCCGTTTTTCTAAAGTCACACCGTCAATAGGTTTATT
Organism: Cupriavidus sp. 2SB; assembly: GCF_005503625.1. GTDB lineage: Bacteria > Pseudomonadota > Gammaproteobacteria > Burkholderiales > Burkholderiaceae > Cupriavidus. Next base: position 31,341 of record NZ_SCMX01000063.1, read on the forward strand.
CTTTCTTAGCTTGGGGGTCTGAATGGCTGTCACCACCGCGTCTCCACGCGTCGACACCTTCAACTATGGCGTGGTGCGGCTGTTTGCCGTCATGACCGTGGTCTGGGGTATCGTCGGCATGGCCGTAGGCGTTCTGCTTGCGGCGCAACTGATCTGGCCGGAACTGAATTTCAATACGCCGTGGCTGTCATTCGGCCGTCTGCGTCCACTTCACACCAACGCCGTTATCTTCGCCTTCGGCGGTAGCGCACTGTTTGCCACGTCGTATTACGTGGTTCAGCGTACGTGCCAGGCGCGGCTGTTCTGCGGACCGCTCGCCGCCTTTACGTTCTGGGGCTGGCAACTTGTCATCATCGCCGCCGCGATCACCCTGCCGATGGGCATTACGACTTCCAAGGAGTATGCGGAACTCGAATGGCCCATCGACATCCTGATCACGCTGGTCTGGGTGGCGTATGCCATCGTCTTTTTCGGCACGATTGTCAAGCGCAAGACCCGCCACATTTATGTGGCCAACTGGTTCTTCGGCGCCTATATCCTGACCATCGCCATCCTGCATATCGTCAACAACATCGAGATGCCGGCGTCGATGTGGAAGTCGTACTCCGCTTATGCAGGCGTGCAGGACGCGATGATCCAATGGTGGTACGGCCATAATGCAGTGGGCTTCTTCCTGACCACCAGCTTCCTCGGCATGATGTACTACTTCATTCCGAAGCAGGCCGAGCGCCCGATCTATTCCTACCGCCTGTCGATCGTCCACTTCTGGGCGCTCAACTTCACGTATATGTGGGCGGGTCCCCATCACCTCCAATACACGGCGCTGCCCGACTGGGCGCAATCGCTTGGCATGGTGTTCTCGCTGATCCTGCTCGCGCCATCCTGGGGCGGCATGATCAACGGCATCATGACCATGTCCGGCGCCTGGCACAAGCTGCGCACCGATCCGATTCTCAAGTTCCTCGTTGTCGCACTCTCGTTCTACGGCATGGCGACCTTCGAAGGCTCGATGATGTCGATCAAGACCGTCAATGCGCTTTCTCACTACACGGACTGGACGATCGGCCACGTGCATTCCGGCGCGCTCGGCTGGGTGGCGATGATTTCGATCGGCTCCCTGTATTACCTCATTCCGCGCTTGTTCGGGCAGAAGGAAATGTTCAGCGTCCGCCTGATCGAATGGCATTTCTGGATCGCAACCATCGGCGTGGTGTTGTACATCGCCTCGATGTGGATTGCTGGCGTGATGGAAGGCCTGATGTGGCGCGCCACGCAGCCGGACGGCACGTTGACTTATGCGTTCGTCGAAGCCGTAAAAGCCAAGTATCCGTTCTACCTGATCCGTCTGCTCGGAGGTATCTGCTTCCTGGCCGGGATGTTCGTCATGGCCTACAACGTCGTCCGCACCATCGTTGGCAAGCCTGCCGTCGATGCGCCGATTCCGACCAGCCTGCCGGCTTCCGCCCACTGATCGCGAGGATAGAACGATGTCTCAGAATCAAAGTTTCTTTCGTCACGAGACGCTCGAGAAGAACGTCGGATGGCTGATTGTCGCGACGATCATCGTCGTGAGTATTGCGGGCCTGGTGCAGATCGTACCGCTGTTCTTCCAGCACTCGACCACCAAGCCCGATCCCGGCATCACGCCGTATTCGCCGCTGCGGCTGATGGGCCGCGATATCTATATCCGCGAGGGTTGTGCGGGTTGCCATTCGCAACAGGTTCGCACGCTGCAGGCCGAAACGGAACGCTACGGCCATTTCTCGACGGCAGGAGAGTCGGTGTATGACCACCCGTTCCTGTGGGGTTCCAAGCGCACGGGTCCTGATCTGGCGCGCGTAGGCGGCCGCTACTCCGACGACTGGCAGCGCATCCATCTGCGCAGTCCGCGTGATGTCGTGCCGGAATCGGTGATGCCGTCCTATCCGTGGCTCGAGAAGACGCCGTTGCCGACCGATTCGGTGCAGCCGCGTATGCGGGCCCTCCAACGGCTTGGCGTGCCGTACACCGATGCGGAAATCGAGCGGGCACCGGAGGATCTGGTGGGCAAGACCGAGGAGGACGCGATGGTGGCGTACCTGCAGGGTCTGGGCCTGAACCGCCGCAATGTGCGCGTGGAAGCGGCGCCGAAGGAGTGAAGCCATGGTGATCATCACTGCCATTGCCACTGTCATTTCGATGGTGACATTTCTGGCCATCTGCTGGTGGGCATGGTCGGCGGGGCGCAAGGGCGCCAACGAGGAATCGGCGATGCTGCCCTTTGCCTTGCCTGACGAAGATAACAATCCAAGGCGGAATTCGTAACCATGAGCGATTTCATCTCCGATATCTGGGGCCACTACATTGCGGCCATCGCGCTGATCGGCATTGCCTGGTGCGTCTGGCTGCTGTTCTCCCAGCGCAAGATGCCAAAGGGCGTCAGCACCTCCGACGACACGGGCCACGTGTGGGATGACGACCTACGCGAGCTGAACAATCCGCTGCCGCGCTGGTGGATGTGGATGTTCCTGTTGGCCTGCGTGTTCGGACTGGGCTATCTGATCCTCTTTCCGGGACTGGGCGCCTATCCTGGCGTGCTGAAGACCTCGTCCCAGGTGGAGCTGGCCGCGCACCGCGAGGCCGCCGAGCGCATGCAGCATCAGATCTACGCCAAGTACCTGAAGATGGATGTCAAGCAGGTGGCGGCCGACCCCGAGGCGCGCGAGATCGGCCAGCGACTATTCCTCAACTATTGCGCGCAGTGCCATGGATCCGATGCGCGTGGCAGCCGCGGCTTTCCCAACCTGACCGACAACGACTGGTTGTATGGCGGTGAGCCCGACACCATCCAGCAATCGATCACCAAGGGGCGCAATGGCGTGATGCCGCCGCTGACTGGCGTCATCGACGCAAAGCTGGCTGGCGATACCGCGCAGTATGTGCGCTCGCTGTCCGGGCTGGCCTACGACCCGATCCGGGCATCGCGCGGCGAAAGCACGTTCAAGTCGACCTGTGCGGCGTGCCACGGTGGCACAGGCAAAGGCAACCAGGCATTGGGCGCGCCGAACCTGTCCGATAACGTCTGGCTGTACAGCAGTTCGGAAGGCGCGATCGTCGATGCCATCCTGAAGGGCCACAACGGCCACATGCCAGCGCACGAAGAAATCCTGACGCCGGAGCGTATCCGGATGCTGACTGCCTACGTGTGGGGACTCTCCAGTACCTCCAGCGCTGCGGCCGGAGCAGCCGGGCAATGACAAACCGCCCCGGCCAGCGACGGCGCTGACCGGGGCATTAGGGCTAGTCCCATGAATGCGCCCCTGAAATCCCCTCCTGAAGGACCCGAGGTCTCAGAGACTCGGGGATGGCGCCCCGCGCCACCGCCCAAGACCGCTAACGATGCAACGGAAGAAGCGTTGTACGAGGTGCGCCGCAAGATCTACCCGCGCTCGGTGAAAGGCGCGTTTTCGAGCTGGCGCGTATGGCTCGTCATCCTGACGCAACTGGTCTACTACGGTGCGCCCTGGCTGCAATGGAACGACCGGCAGGCCGTTCTGTTCGACCTCGGAGCACGCAAGTTCTACATTTTCGGTCTTGTGCTCTGGCCGCAGGACGTGATCTATCTCGCCGTGCTCCTGGTCATTTCGGCGCTGGCACTTTTTCTGTTCACCGCCATCGCCGGCCGGCTCTTCTGTGGCTACGCTTGTCCTCAGACGGTCTACACGGAAATATTCATGTGGATCGAGCGGCGTGTGGAAGGTGATCGCATCGCGCGCATCCGGCTCGATGGCGATCCATGGAGTTTGCGCAAGTTCAGGATCAAGACGACGAAGCATACGCTCTGGATCCTGATCGCCCTCTGGACCGGCTTCACATTCATCGGCTATTTCGCGCCGATCCGGGAGCTTGGCAGCGAGATACTGCAGTGGTCACTGGGGCCGTGGCAGGCATTCTGGATGCTTTTCTATGCGTTCGCTACCTGGGGCGCCGCCGGCTTCATGCGTGAGCAGGTCTGCAAGTACATGTGTCCGTATGCGCGTTTCCAGAGCGTGATGGTGGACCGCGACACCTTTGTGGTGACCTATGACGTGGGGCGTGGTGAGCCGCGCGGCGGCCGCTCGCGGAAGCTGGATCACCGTGCCGCCGGCCTGGGCGACTGCGTGGACTGCAGCATCTGCGTGCAGGTGTGCCCGACGGGGATCGATATCCGGGACGGCCTCCAGTACGAATGCATTGGATGCGGAGCTTGTATCGACGCCTGCAATCAGGTCATGGACAAGCTGGAGTACCCGCGCGGGCTGATCCGGTACACCTCCGAGAATGCCATGCGATCGGCGTTGTCCATTGCCGAGGCCCGCAAGCGGCTGGTGCGGCCTCGCACCATGATCTACATGGTGATCTGGCTGGCACTGATGGGTGGCTTTGCCGCGTCGCTGGCGATGCGCACGCCGCTGAAGGTCGACATCATTCGAGACCGTGGAGCGCTTGGTCGCGAGGTGGATGGACGCTGGGTCGAGAACGTGTACCGGTTGCAGTTGATCAATGCCACCGAGTCACCAGTGACAATCGATGTGAAGGTAGATGGCTACGATATGAAAGGGCTCACCGTCGAGTATGACCAGACGGCCAGCACTCTAGATCCCACGTCGAACCGGCTGTTGCCAATTCGCATCCGTGTGCCGATCGAAGACGCCAGGCAAGGTACCCACAAGATCGACGTGACGGTCACGGCGGAAACCGAGTCGCAACGCCGGTCGCAGATCCGTCAGAGCACAAGCTTTATCGTTCCCCGCAACTTGTAAGAGGAGATGCAATGGCTCAGCGCCCCCAACAGCCTCCCCATGCCGTTCGACCCTGGTACAAGGAGCCGTGGCCGTGGATCTTGATGGCCGGCCCGATGCTGGCGATGGTGGGTTGTGGTATCACGATCTGGCTGGCCAGCACACATGCGGACGTCCCTGTGCGCGATGCCACCCGCCATGGACTGGTCGTCGAGAAAGCCGATGTCGGAAGCGCCACGGAACAAGGGAGTCATCCATGAGGTTGCGCTGGCTGATGTGGGTACTGTGGCCAGCGTTTCTGATGGGTGGCGCGGCTACGGCGGTAGTGTTTTCCGTTGTCGACCCGGGAGACATCAGTTTCTTCGGCCAACCGGTGGAGGCTTCGAGGCAGGCGATCTACACCGTGGGCTTTCTGCTGGCGTGGCTGTTCTGCGCACTGTCCAGCGGTCTCACGCTTTACACGATGCCGGGCAGGCTCAGCGATACCGATGAACTCGAATAGCAATTTCGCAAAAAAAGCCGCAACAGCGTGATGCTGTGCGGCTCTGGTCTTGCAGCAGGATGGCGCCTAGCAGGAGCGACTATAGACCTGCTTGATGCCAGCCATGTCGATGATCTTCACATGCCGTTGACGAATTTGGATCAGGCCAGCTTCCGCGAACCGGGAGAACAGGCGGCTGACGGTTTCGAGCTTGAGGCCGAGATAGCTGCCGATTTCCTCGCGGCTCATGCGCAGCACGAACTCCGTGGAGGAATAACCGCGTGCGGAGAGGCGCTCGGACATATTGACGAGGAAGGCGGCGAGTCTCTCTTCGGCACGCATCGAGCCAAGCGTGATCAGCATGACCTGGTCCTGCGAGATCTCCTTGCTCATAAGTCGCAGGAACTGACCTTGCAGCGAAGGCAGATGATTCGACAGCGATTGCAGATCGTCGAACCGCACGACGCAGACTTCAGCGTCCTCGAGGGCGGTCGCATCCGATGCATGTTGCATCTCGCCGAGTCCATCGAGGCCGATGACTTCTCCCGGAAGATGGAAGCCGGTAATTTGAGTACGCCCATCCTCCATGGTGACGTGGGTTTTCAGCGTGCCGAAACGAATGGCGTAGACCGCGGAGAGCGGTTCACCCATTCGATACAGCGTTTCGCCCTTGTGGACACGCACGCGCTCCTGCACGATAGTGTCCATTTTTACGAGGTCCTGCTGCGACATGCCCACGGGCAGGCAGAGTTGGCCCATGGCACACGTGGAGCAGCGTGGCGACATCTCGGTAACGGGGATGGAAGTCAGCAATTGAAGTGCTCGTTTGAATGCGCTTGCAGCGAGGGCGCGATGCATGCATTTTACAGCGTCGAGTGACGCGGAAGCGAGGAACAGTTGCCATTTGGCGTGCTTTTAAGCGTTTTTCTGATTGCCCTGTTTGGCGGTGTGCATTGCGCGGCGATGTGTGGAGGAATTGCTATTGCAGTCGAACAAAATCCGCAGCAAGTGCAACAGACGGTCTCGTTCTTGCACCGTTCTAGACGGCACTGGTGGATGTCGATTTGCGTCATGCATGCGGGCCGGGTGACGACGTACATGTTGCTCGGCGCATTGGCCGGTGCAGTGGGTGCGGCGGCGTGGGCGCACGACTATCTGCCATTGCAGCGATGGCTGTTCGGCGTGGGGAGCCTGTTGCTGATCATGGCCGGATTGTGGTTGCTTTTCGGCTGGCAGATGCGCATGGGTGCCGTGGAACGTTTTGTCGCGCGGATCGCTTCGCACGTCGCCAAGCTCTTGCGGCATGTTCGATCGACTCAGGGGTTGCATGGCGGTCCTGCCGCGGTGCCGTCAGCGATGCACCGATTCGGCATGGGTCTTGTATGGGGTATGGTGCCCTGCGGAATGATCTATAGTGCGCTCGGGTTGGCGTTGTTGGCGGGCAATGCTTCGTCGGGCGCACTCGTCATGGGAGCCTTCGGACTAGGTACTTTGCCGAATCTGCTGGTGATCTCGGGGTTGTCCGGTTACCTGCGGCAGTGGTCGCGCAAGCGGTGGGTTCGCACCGTTTCAGCTTTGCTCGTGGCGGGTTTCGGGTTGCTGGGGGTGGCCCGCGCCGTATGGCTTCCGGAGACCCTTGCGCACGCCGGATTCTGCGTGGTGTTCTGAATCGGCCACAGCCCCGGGTTGCGGTATCCGGCGGTAATGCCATACAATCGCGAGAACCACGGTATCGCGCCGCGTCATGCACGAGGCGTCGCCGGGGCGGTTTCTCTCATCAGGGATGCCCGCCCAGGGTTTCTGGCCATGCAGTTGCATGCCGGAACCATCCCCACAGTCCATCCGGTTCAAAAGATCTGGTTAAAAGGCCGACGGCGGTGTGGAAGGTGACGCCGGGTCAGGGCGAAGTTTCCTGAGCCGATATCCGATTGTTTCTTGCCGTCTTGGTCATGCGTTGGCCCAGGCGAATGTCCGCCCCGAAGGGGAGGCGCGACGCAAGAGGTCCGTCGACCGGTGATGGCTGCCGGCCCTGGACGATCTCCTGCCGGACAGTCCCGGCAATTCGATGCAAAGAACGAGGTGCACGGCGGCGCTGAAACCAGCGTGGACCGTCTGCGCGACGAGATGGCGATGGCTTTGGCCTCGCTGTATCTGCAATCTCCAGTGCCCCGGGATTCGTCCGGGGGCAGGTGCAAAGACAGGCTGCACACAATCACATGAATACCCAAGAGGCGAAGATCGTCCTCGAGACCGCGCTGATCTGTGCGCAGGAACCGTTGCGCGTCGGTGATCTGCGACGGTTGTTTGCCGACGATGTCGGTGCCGACACGATCCGGGTGCTCCTCGAAGAGTTGCGGAACGATTGGCAACGGCGTGGCGTGGAACTCGTGGCGCTGGCGAGCGGCTGGCGTTTTCAGAGCCGGCCCGAAATGCGCGAGTATCTCGACCGGCTCAATCCGGAAAAGCCGCCCAAGTATTCCCGCGCGGTGATGGAAACGCTGGCGATCATCGCGTATCGCCAGCCGGTGACGCGTGGCGACATCGAAGAAATCCGCGGAGTGACGGTCAGTACGGAAGTCGTCAAAAAGCTTGAGGACCGCGACTGGATCGAAGTGATCGGCCATCGTGACGTTCCTGGACGCCCGGCACTCTATGCGACGACCAAGGCGTTTCTCGATGACCTTGGCTTGCGTTCGCTGGACGAACTCCCGCCGCTTGAGGATGCTCAGGCGCAGGCCCAGGCAACGTTGCTGGATCAACAAGCCATCGACTTCGAAGATATCGCCACGGCCAATCCGCCTGCTGGCGACGAAGAGGCTTTTGCGGCCACGGAAGTGGTCCCCAACGCCGTGACGCCGGCGGACACCGAGAAGGCCGATGCGGAGACGCCGGCCAATTTGGAAACTGCCGATTCCACCGCGGTCATTGAAGGCGCATCGCAAGAACAAGAAAGCAGCGTCGAGTCCGATCCCCCGTCACTCGGGCAGGACGACGACGTGCCGCTGGCGCATGCCAACGGTTTCCACGTGGACACTCAGGCTTCCGTTTCGGAAGTTGCCGAGGAATCGGGTCTGGAGGGCGACGCGCCTTATCCGGCCGAGGACGACGAGCGCGTGTCCAACTGAATAACATGCAACATCGATAGTGAATACTTTGTCTGATTCCGCTGATCAAGACGTCCGCCAGCCGGACGTGCCGGGCGACACCGGCGCAGCGCCCGATACGGGCAATGGCGCGGACGGCGCGCCGCGCCGCAAGGGCCTCCGCCGCGGTCTGCGAAACCTGGTGGCGTCCCGCCGCCAGGGTGCCCAGGATCGGGATGCCGGTCGGGGTGATGCCGATGCGCCGCCGGTGCAGGCCGAAGAGGGTGCGCAGCCCGCAGCACCGCGGACACGCGGCCGACGCAAGCCTGCGCCTGCCGCCGATGCCGGTGAACAGGTCGCGGCTCCACGGGCGGAAATGCGGCCGGCTAATCCGCGCCAGTCCGAATCGGGCGAAGGCCAGTCGCAGCGCCGTCGGCGGCAGCAGCCGCAACGTAAGGCTGCGATGGTCGACGGTGAGAACAAGCCAGCAGCCGAGCAGGCCGGCAGGCGCAACAAGCCAGGCCCGCAGCAGCGCAAGGGCCAGGGTGGCGCTGGCAAACCGGGTGGTCGCGGCGATCAGCGCCAGGGTGAATCCCGTCAAGGTGACAAGTCGGCGAAGCCCGCCGGCAAGGCGCTCAAGGCTGCAGGTGGCGAGGATCTGTTTCGCTTTGTGATCTCCGAGCAGTTCGACCAGGAAGACATGGTCGTTCCGCGCACAAAGGCGAAGCCCGTTCGCGAGCTGACATCGGATGACGATGCGCCGAAGCTGCACAAGGTGTTGGCTGACGGTGGGCTGGGGTCCCGCCGCGAAATGGAAGAACTGATCCTGCAGGGTCGTGTTTCCGTCAACGGGCTTCCGGCACATATTGGCCAGCGGATCCTGCCGGCCGATCAGGTGCGCGTAAACGGCAAGCTGATCCACCGCAAGATTACGACCAAGCCGCCCCGGGTGTTGCTGTATCACAAGCCAGCCGGCGAAATCGTCAGCCAGTCGGATCCGGAAGGCCGTCCGACCGTATTCGACAGCCTGCCGCGAATCAAGAACGGCAAGTGGGTGGCCGTGGGCCGGCTGGACTTCAATACCGAGGGCCTGCTGATTTTCACGACTTCGGGCGATATCGCCAACCGCTTCATGCACCCGCGCTATGGCGTGGAGCGTGAATACGCGGTGCGCACGCTGGGTGAGCTGGCCGAGTCCGATCGTCAGCGTCTGCTTCACGGCATCGAACTCGACGACGGCCAGGCTAACTTCCTGCAGATCGCCGATGGCGGTGGCGAGGGTGTGAACCAGTGGTATCACGTAGCGCTGACCGAAGGACGGAACCGCGAAGTACGCCGCATGTTCGAGGCGGTGGGCCTGACCGTTTCACGCCTAATTCGCACACGCTACGGGCAATTCCTGTTGCCGCGTGGTCTCAAGCGTGGCCGTTGGCAGGAACTCGAAGCCACCGAGGTGCGCAACCTGATGGCCAATATCGGCCTGAAAGCACCGGCCAAGGGCGAGCAGGGCGGCGGCAAGGGAATGACCAAGGTGGGCGGGCGGAAGGCGCGCACCGAGGCTGCGATCGCGGGGATGCCCATGGTCACGGGCATGGATGGACTGCCGCGGTTCGAGAAAGCCGGTGGCAATCGCGGTGGCGGTAACGCCGGCCGCGGCCAGCCTGATCCGATGCAGACGTCAATGGGCTACATCCCGTCGGGTCCTGCGCCGCTGACGTCACACTCGACGAAGTTTGGGGGTGGCATGGGCGGTATGGGTGGCGGTGCGCGTGGTCCTGGCGGTGCAGGTGGCCGTGGGCGTGGTGGAAGCGCTGGCAATGCTAGCAACGCCGGTGGCAACCGTCCGCGTCGTGGCGGTGGCGAGGTGAACGGCAATGTGATGCCGAAGGCTGCCAAGGGCGGCGGCAATGCCCGTGGCAATAGCGGTGGCGGGGCGGGTGGTGGTGGCGCACGGCGTCCGCG
>NZ_SCMX01000064.1 GCF_005503625.1 Cupriavidus sp. 2SB
GATCCCTCCGCATCGCTCTTCATGGCGCGCCTGCTCAAGGAAGCGGGACTGCCCGACGGCGTGTTCAATGTCGTCCAAGGTGACAAGACCGTGGTGGATGCCCTCCTCCATCATGACGACATCAAGGCGGTCAGCTTCGTGGGCTCCACCCCGATTGCGAACTACATCTACGAAACGGGCGCGAAGCTTGGCAAGCGCGTCCAGGCACTGGGCGGCGCGAAGAACCACATGGTGGTGATGCCCGATGCAGACATCGACCAGGCCGTCGACGGACTGATCGGCGCTGCCTATGGTTCCGCTGGCGAGCGCTGCATGGCGATTTCCGTTGCCGTGCTCGTTGGCGATGTGGCCGACAAGATCATGCCGAAGCTGGAAGCCCGCGCACGCGAACTGATCATCAAGAACGGTATGGAGGCCGACGCCGAAATGGGCCCGGTTGTCACGGGGCAAGCGCTTGAACGAATCGAGAACTACATTGCGCTTGGCGTCGAAGAAGGCGCGAAGCTCGTCGTCGATGGCCGGAATTACAAGGTCCCCGGCCATGAACAAGGCTTCTTTACTGGCGGCACGCTCTTTGACAACGTCACGCCCGAGATGCGCATCTACAAGGAAGAGATCTTCGGCCCGGTGCTGTCATGCGTGCGCGTGGATGATTTCACGGAAGCGGTGAAGCTGGTCAACGCACACGAGTTCGGCAACGGCGTCGCCTGCTATACGCGTGATGGTCAGGTGGCTCGCGAGTTTGGTCGCCGCATCGAAGTGGGGATGGTCGGTATCAACGTGCCCATTCCTGTCCCGATGGCATGGCACGGCTTTGGTGGCTGGAAGCGCTCGTTGTTTGGCGATACGCACGCATACGGCGAAGAAGGCGTGCGGTTCTACACCCGGCAGAAGAGCATCATGCAACGGTGGCCGAACGACACGGCGCGCGGCGCGGAATTCGCCATGCCCACTGCCAAGTAACATCGTGGAGAACGAGGCCGCGCTGTTCTGCGCGCCTCGTCCAGGCAAGGATTTTTATCTTGAGTAGCCACGCGATCTGGCTACCGTATTAGTGCGGGGTGGCTGCAGACGCCTCCTTGGCTGCCGTCTTCTTCGCCTCCGCACCATATGTCTTGACGAGGTAGTCCACGATGGGCTCGACGTCCTCATCCTTCAGCGGCGCACCGAAAGGCTTCTTCATCTTCTTTACCGTTGCATCCCAATAGGCGCGGGGTGAAGTGGATGGCTGTGTACTGACGTACTGCGCCGAATGGCAAGTCATGCAGTTTTGCAATGCGAGGTTGTAACCTGGCAGGCTGCTCGGCTTGTAAATGGCAGTCTCCTGCGGCAACTTGATTTCTTTAGGCGCGGCCCACGCCAAGGAACTGGCGAGCGCTGCGGCGGCGATGGCAATGACGACTCGAGTTGTTTTCATCGCGCGCTCCCTCAGATCACCACAACCTGCGTGACTTCCACGACATTGCGCATATAGCCGGCGGGGTTCCAGCGCGGCGTCATGGGCTGGATCTCTCCCGCCCGGCTGCGGGCTCTCACGCAGAGCTCGAGATTGCCCTTCCTGGAGGGCCGATAATCGATGCGCCACTCCCGAAATGAGTACTTTCCCAGATCCTTCCCGAGCGTTGTCGGGTGCCACGTCTTGCCACCGTCGTCGGAAAGCGAAACCTCCGCGATGCCGCTACCACCGTCGAACGCGATGCCTTTGATCGTGGTCTTCGCATCCGCGCGCAGGGTCTGGTTGTGGCCGTGGCTGGTGATGAACGATCGGACGTTGAATCGGCCAATCGGCACGGTCTCGCTGGGCGTCGTCCCTGGCTCCACGCAAGCGCAGTCATTCTTCGGGATGCGGTACGCCGACTTGACCCAGAACCCGTCGAACGGCTTGTCGAGGACTTCAATATGGGAGAGGTGCTTGACCCAGTAAGTCCCGTAGTAGCCTGGCACCACCAGACGCAGGGGATAGCCGTTGAGGAAAGGCAACTCCTTGCCATTCATCTGCCATGCGAGCATGACTTCTCCGTCCATCGCATGGTCCAGCGCCAATGCCTTCATGAAATCGGGTCCGCCTTCCAGTGGCGGCCGATCGAGACCATCGAACGACACCGCCACTGCGCCTGATTTCACCCCCGCCTTTTCCAGCACCGTACGAAGGGGAATTCCTGTCCAACGCGCGTTTCCCATGGCACCGTTACCCAACTGGCCGCCATTCACGCGAGGTGAGAAGAAACCGCGACTATTTCCCGAGCACTGGTTTACGGCGACAACTTCAACCGTCTTGCCCATCTTGCGCAATTCGCCAAGACTCAAATCCAAGGGTCGTCCGACATGGCCGTCAATCTTGAGCCGATACGTCGCAGCATCGATGGACGTCGGGATGCCGCTCCAGTGGTAGCGCACGAAAAAGGCATCGTTCGGGGTAATTGGCCCTTCATTGAAAACCTCGAAAGGCGTTTCCAACTGCGGCGGTCGATTGGTCAGCAGGATCAGTGGCCGCTTCTGGGGAAATGCAACAAGTTCACGGTGCCCGTTCTCAAAAGGCATGTCCCGTCCGAGCTGCGCGGCGAGAATTGACCTGCCATGGGCGCCCAACAGGCCTCCCATGGCCAATGCGGCACCGCGCGCCAGAAAGTGCCGGCGCCGTGGAACGCTGGTCACCGGTTGGGAGTGAGTTTTCATAGGGTGTCTCCTGTGGTCTTACCTGCTTATCTATATGGAGCGTAACGGCGAAAGCACGTGTGGGTCTAACTTGCTTTTCTTGTATGCCTGATCGATTTCTTTAATAATGCTGCGCATCCACATCCCTGCAATTCCGGTGAGGGCGTTCTCGGCTTTCTCGGCTTTGTGGCAGCTATGATGGCTGCCTTCCCGGTTCGCATATTCAAGATGTCAGACACTCCGCAACAGCGCCTGATTGCGCAGCTTGGCCTGGTGCCGCACCCCGAGGGCGGCTTTTACCGTGAGACTTATCGTGACGAGGCGCGCGTGACGCGTACCGTTGATGGTGAAGCGCGTTCAGCGTCCACGGCGATCTACTACCTGCTTTGCGATGCGGCGTATTCAGCGTGGCACCGTATTCGCTCGGATGAGATCTGGCACTTCTACGCTGGCGATCCGCTTCATGTGCACTGGCTGGATTCGGCCGGAACGCTGGTCACGCATCGGCTCGGGAATCCGTTGGTGGATCCGGATACGGTCTTTCAGGCCGTGGTGCCCGCTGGCTGCTGGTTTGCCGCGGAACGTGTGCCGGGTGCCAGCGGTGGCGCCGGCTACTCCTTGGCGGGTTGTACGGTGGCGCCCGGGTTCGAGTTCAGTGAGTTCGAGCTTGCGGATGTCGCGTCGATCACGACAGCGCATCCCGGGCATGCGGAGGTTCTGAGGCGGCTGATCCGCTGTTAGGTCACGCATTGGCCCGGATACGCGCGCCCTGCTCTGCCGCGTTGTAACGGGCTGACCGGATTTGCCGTCGCCCGTGTTCAGAACTCAAGCGTTCAGACCACAAGCGGTGTGGTGGCCCCATCGATCGAAAGTATGGCGCCGGAGATGTAGCTGGCGCGCGCCGATGCGAGGAACAGCACGGCATCTGCGATTTCCTCGGGCTTCGCCAGCCTTCCCGGCCCGGTGCGGTCATTGGCTTTGCGCAGCGCCTCTTCGATGGTCGTGCCGGCCAGTTTCGCTTCGGCCTCCAGCCCCTGGTTGAGTCTTTCCGTACGGGTGACGGAAGGATTGACCGCATTGACCCGCACGCCAGATCGTCCGTAGGCGTTTGCCAGCCCTGCCGTCGCCAGCATCAGGGCGGCGTTGGCTGCGCCACCCGGCAAATGGGTTGGGCTGGGGACCTTGCCACCCATCCCCACAATGTTGACGATCGCGCCACTGCCTGCCTGTCCCATCCGCTTGATGACCGGATCGATGACATTGATGTAGCTGAAATACTTCGCATCCATGGCATCGCGCCATGATTGTGGGGTGAGATCCGTGAAAGGGGTCCGACGCGCGCCGCCCGCCGATGTCACGAGGATATCGATACCGCCTAGCGCGGCCACAACCTCATCCACCGCACGCTCCGCGCTTTTCGCGTCGATGAGGTCGGCGGACGCGGACACCACGTCAGCGGCTGGAAAATCGCCAGCCAGTGTGGTCAGCGCTGCCGAAAGATTTGTCTCGCTACGTCCGACAATCGCAACCTTTGCGCCCTCGCGCAGGAAGGCTCTGGCGCAGGCCAGGCCGATGCCACGACTGCCCCCGGTAATCAACACACGCTTGCCGCCAAGGTCCAGGTCCATGTTTGCCTCCAGATTGTCATGGGCGAACCCTAGCACGATGACGGCCAATCGTCAGAGCCCCCCCCTCGCCTGGAACTCGCCTCGTTCAGGCGGGCATTTTGCTGGCGATAACGAGATTGCCTAAATTTCGCCAGGGGATGGCCGTTGAACTTGCTGATTCAACGCTATCACCGCTTTCAGCCCCGCAGGCAGGAAACATACAGTTGAAAAAGGACGGTAACGTGATGTTTTCGACGCAGGAAAGTCGACTTCACGCGAGGACGTCCAGGCCGCGGCGGTAATGCTTGTCGGCTTGGCTCACCTCGACTAGCCTGCTATCGACAACGATTCTTCGCAGCGCGGCAAGACCCATTTGATGCCAGAACGTTCGACCATCCTGAATGGCAAAGCCCTTCATCGACTACGTCAGATATTTTCCCCGTTGAATCTGGCGGCGGCGGCATGGTTGATCGCAACATGGGCGTTTGCGACGTTCCAGCTCGTGAACGAGCGGGACCGCTTGCTGCGCGATGCCGCTACACGCACGCAAGCGGAAGCAGTGGCCTTTGGCGCGTACTCGAAATCCAGCATCCTGAGGCTCTCGGAATTCCTTCTTGCGTTGCGGGCCGGTTGGCTGGTGGGCGAGACGGGGTTCGTCAACATGGTGCGCGAGCGGCAGAACCTGGTCGTGGACCTGTCGTTCCAGGTAGCAGTGATCGACAAGCACGGGCTGCTCATCTACTCGTCCATCGCTCCGCCGACTGCTGGCGAGAGGGTCGATCTCAGCGACCGCGAGCATTTCCGGTTTCATCAGAACGCGGCTGGGCGTGACATGCTGTTCATCAGCGATCCGGTGAAGGGAAAAGTCTCGCGCAAATGGTCGATCCAGTTTACGCGCCCCATCCTGCGCGACGGCCGCTTCGATGGCGTCATCGTGGTCTCCGTCAGTCCGGAGCAGTTCGCCAGCTTTGCGCAGACGTTCACAAACCGCGAGGGTGAGGTGGCGTCGGTTATCAAGAATTCCGGCCAGATTCTTGCGCGCTTGCCGGCGCTGGAGGGTTCGCTTGCCAGGGCGGTCAGCAACCGGCCCTACCTTGCGAGCGATTCGCCCCAGTCCGGCAGCTTCCGCGCGGTGTCGGCCTCGGAGAACATCGAACGGGTCTTCGGATACTCTCGCGTGCCGGAGTTCGAGCTCAATTTCGTGGTGGGTCAGTCGGTGGATCTGGTGCTGGCGCCATACAAGGTCTATCGGCGCGTGGCATTTGCCGGTGCGATTGCTTCCACACTGCTGCTTGGCCTGCTGTACTACAGCCTGCGCCGCTCCATGGCCGAGCGACGGCGCCATCTGGAGGAGATGCGGCTGGCCTCCATCGTCTATTCATCCAGCAGCGAGGCCATGGTAGTGACGTCGCTCGACGGCACCATTATCGATGTGAATCCGGCCTTTGCCACGGCCACGGGCTATGCCGCCGAAGAGATCAGGGGCCGCCCAGGGTATCGCCTCAACGGCACCGCGAATGCGGCCGGGCTGGTCGAACGCCTGCGGGCCTCGTTAAAAGCCAAGGGCAGCTGGAGCGGCGAATTTTCGATTCGTCGCAAGGACGGCAGCGAATTTCCTGCCTACCTGACCGTGGACACCTATCTGCACCACGCGTATGGGGAGCGCCGTCGGGTCGCGCTGATCCATGACATCACCGAGAAACGCCAGGCGGAGGAAGTCATCCGGCATCAGGCAAACTTCGACGCGCTGACTGACCTGCCCAACCGCCGCCTGTTCTTCGGACGCCTGGAGCAAGAGATCGAGCGTTCGCGCGGCACGCAACATGTGCTGGGCCTGTTGTTCATCGATCTGGATCGGTTCAAGGAAGTGAACGATACCCTTGGCCACGATCAGGGCGACCAGTTGCTACTTGAGGCGGCCCGCCGCATTGCGGGATCGGTGCGCGCATCGGACACCGTTGCGCGGCTGGCCGGCGACGAGTTCACGGTGATCCTGCCCGAGGTGGGCGACGCCGGCGTTGCCGCGAACATCGCGGAGGCCATCCTGAAACAGATTGCCGCGCCCTATCGCCTGGCCGGCGAGCTTGTGGAGGTGTCTGCAAGCATTGGCGTGGCAACGTTCCCAAAGGATGCCGACAATGCCGAGGCCCTGCTGGTGTACGCCGACCACGCGATGTTTGCCGCCAAGGAGGAAGGCCGCAATCGCTGGAAGGTGTTCACCCAATCCCTGCTGCAAGCCGAGCGGGAGCGTCTGCGCATCACACAGGACCTCCGTACGGCGCTCGCGTCGAATCAGTTCGCGCTGCACTACCAGCCCATCGTCGATTTGCGCACAGGCAAGGTCTGCAAGGCGGAAGCCCTCATTCGCTGGAACCACCCGCTGCGTGGACCCATCCCTCCGGCGGACTTCATCGCGGTTGCGGAGGAGTCCGGCCTCATTATCGATATTGGCCGCTGGGTACTGGCGGAGGCCGTGGATCAGCTCGCGCGCTGGCAGGCGCTGCTGGGCAAGGACTTCCAGATATCGGTCAACAAATCCCCTATCGAGTTCCGCGCGCCGGCGAGCGGCCCCGAGTCCTGGTCCAGCATGATCGAGCGCCGGAAGGTGCCGGTGGGCGGTCTTGTCATCGAGATTACCGAAGGCTCGCTGATGGAGCAAAGCATCGATGCCATGGATCAGCTCTCTCGCTTCCAGGCCGCCGGCATCGAGATCGCGCTCGACGATTTCGGGACGGGCTATTCGTCCTTGTCGTACCTGCGCCGCCTGGATATCGACTACATCAAGATCGACCGGTCCTTCATCCGTTCACTGACGCGCGGTCCGGACGACGTGGCGCTGTGCCGGGCCATCATCAGCATGGCGCATGCGCTGCGTATCCGCGTGATTGCCGAGGGCGTGGAAACCGAGTCGCAGCGCGACATCCTGGTGGCTGCCGGCTGCGACTACGGTCAAGGCTACTTCTTCTGTCCGCCGGTGGAAGCCAGCGCCTTCGAGGCATTCGTGAGTGCCGTAACTTGAGCCAATGCCTCGCTGGCGCAGTCACTGGCGGTCCCCTTCCCGCCGAACGCCTCCAGCAACGCGGCCGGGATGGCTCGCCAGCCGTCGGTCAGAACCGGTGACGCAGGCCCACGCTGATCGAGCGTGCATCGTCGCCGCTGCCGGGATCGATGGCGATGCTGTTGTTGGTCACGCTGCCCCCAGGACTGTTATGCACGTAGACCGCGCGCAGGTAGGCGGTGGTGCGCTTGCTGAGATCGTGGTCCCAGCCGATGGTCATGCTCCAGGGACGCTCGCCGCCACCCAGTATCTGCCGCTTGATCGCCACGGCCTTGAACGTGTCTTTCTGCGTGACGTTCCAACTGAACGTGATGCCGTAGTGCCGCGCCACCCGTGTCGCGGCGAGCTTGCTGCTGGCCTGCGCGAGCAGCAATCCGACCTCTACGGGCTTGAAACGGTACGAGCCACCCAGGAAGTGGTTCGACGTCAGCACGGTGGGCACCTGCGGCAGGTTGGTGCCGGTGTACATGCCCTGGTAGCTGTAGAACGCATATGCGTTGCCGGCTTCATACGTCGCGTTCATGCCGAAGTTGGTGCCCGAGCGCGGATTGCCCGGTACCTCGCCTGGCGCCACGGCCGCACCGAACGCGAAGCCACCCCAGTTGGGCGAGAAGTACTGCACGGCATTGTCGAAGCGCGCGCCATACGCCACGTGGCCGGTGCCCTGCGACGCCGTGGCGCTCAACAGGTTGAATGGCGACACCATGCCGTTCAGCAGGAACGGGTCCAGCCGCAGCAATGCATAGAACGACGGCGTGTACTGCCTGCCCAGCCGGATTTCGCCCGAGGTGTTGTTGGACAGTCCCATCCACGACTGGCGGCCGAACAGGCGGCCATTGCCGAAGAACTCGGCGCCGGTATCGATGTTGAAACCGGACTCGACCAGGAAGTTGGCCTTGGTGCCACCGCCCAGGTCCTCGATGCCACGCAGCCCCCAACGGGACGCCGCCTGCTGGCCCTCACGCATCCGTACCACGCTTTGCGAACCCTTCGCATACTCGATCGACGCGTCGGCCACGCCGAACAACTGCACCGTCATGGCCGTGGCCCCGCCGCTGGCTAGTGCCAGGCAAGTGCCGAGGCCCAGGCTTGTACCGAGCGCCGCGCCAGACAACCATTGGCTTCCGTTCTTCTCTCTCACGCTGCTGTCTCCCGTTCTGTGTTTTGTGTTTTGTGTTTTGTGTTCTGTGTTTTGTGTCCTGCGTATTCGTATCGCTACTGCGGCGTGACGCCCGCGATCTTCACGACATCGCCCCAGGCGGCCAGATCGGCGCGTACGAGCTGGCCGAGATCGTCGGGCGTGGAGGGCTTGCCTGGCTTCAGGTACATCGACGCAAAGCGCTGCTGTTCCTCGCGCGATTGCAGGATGCGATTCACCTCGGCATTCAGACGCGAAACGATGGGTGTGGGCAGACCCTTGGGCCCGAACAGCGCCAGCCAGCTCGCCTGTTCGAAGGGCACGCCCTGCTCGCCCATGGTGGGCACATTGGGCGCGGGCAACAGGCGTTCGGGACCAGACACGGCCACGCCGCGAATGCGCCCCGACTTCAGATGCGGAAGGGCCGACATGGAATCCGTGAACGCAATGGTCACGTGCCCGGCCGCCAGGTCATTGGTGCACTGGACGGCCGTCTTGTACGGTACGTGGCGCACCCGGATGCCGGTCTTGGCTTTCAGATACTCCATCGCCAGATGGCCGCCCGATCCCACGCCCCACGAGCAGTACGCCAGCTCCGTGGGGCTCGCCTTGACGTAGGCGATCAGTTCCTTGAGGTTGTGCACCGGCACGGTGGACGTGACCGCCAGCAGGTTGCCGCCCGGAGCGCTGGGCCGCGCAATCGGGGTGAAGTCCTTTACCGGGTCATAGGGCAGGCTCGCCGTGGTCCACGGGTTCACGGTCATCGTGGCCGAGTAGGTGAACAGCAGCGTGTACCCGTCGGGCTCGGCGCGCGCCACCATCTCGCTGGCGATGATGCCGTTGGCGCCGGGACGGTTGTCCACCACCACCGGCTTCTTCAGCGCCACCGAGAGGCGCTCCGCCACCAGCCGGGCAGTCTGGTCGGTCACGCTGCCCGCGCCGGATGGCACGAGCACACGGATCGGACGATTGGGATAAGGTGCGGTGTCCGCATGGGCTGCACCGGCTCCGGCACACACCAGCGCCGCTGCAATGGCCGGCAAGGCCATGCGGGCGCCAGGTTTCTGGCTATGCATGTTGCTGTCTCCGTCACGGCGCATTGGCCGCTCATGCCGGTACATGGCCGGCGTATCGTGAACAGGCGTCCGCCCGCCTGGTGTGACGCGGCTCAGGCAGGCGCCCGGGCCGCGGATTCGATGGCGGCGAGCCGCGCCAGATGCCACGCGGCATCGCCGAACAGATTGGCCTGCGCGGCCAGCCGCTTGTAGCAGTGCCCCACTTCCACCTCGTCGGTCATGCCGATGGCGCCGTGCAACTGCACGGCCTGCTCGCCCAGTGCGCGGCCAGCATCCGAGACAAAAGCCTTGGCATACGACACCGCGCGCGAGCGTGCGACGGGATCGGCGTCCAGTGCAGCGGCAGCGGCCTCCGTGATGGCGCGCGCCTGTTCGATGCTGACGTACAGGTCCACCAGCCGATGGCGCACCACCTGGTTGGCACTGAGGGCACGGCCAAACTGACGGCGGGTCATCACGTATTCGCGTGTCAGGTCGAACGCGCGCGTCATGGCGCCCACGGCATCGGCGCAGGCCATGACCGTGGCGCGGTCGAGTGCCGCTTCCACCATCGGCCATGCCTCACTGACGGGGCCGATCCGCGCATCATCGCCAACGGATATGCGCCGCAGCGTCACGGTGGCGGTCTGCCGTCCGTCGTAGGTCGGATAGCCCTGGATGCTCACGCCGCGCGTACTGGCGGGCACCGCGAACAATGTCAGGCCATGTCGTTCGCGCTGCCCGCCGTCCGTGCGTGCCAGCACGAGCAGGATGTCGGCGCAGCCTCCGCCGAGTACCAGCGTCTTGCTGCCATCGATCTGCCATGTGCCGTCGGGCCGCTGGCGGGCATGCGTGGCGACGTCGAACGCGTCGTGGCGTCCCTGCAATTCGTGACACGCCAGCGCGGCGAAGGTGCGCCCTTCGGCAATCTCCTGCGCCGTCGCAAGGTGGGCTGGCTGACCCGAGCCGGCCAGCAGCGGCGCGCATAACGCGGTGTTGGAGATCCACGGTTCCACAGGCAAGGCGCGTCCCAGTGCTTCGGCCATTGCTGCCTGATCCATCGCGCTGCCCATGCCGCCGCACGCTTCCGGCAGGCCGAGCGACAGCCATCCCATCTCCGCGAACTGGCGCCAGGCCGATTGCGAGAAACCGTGCGGCTCCGCCATGGCAGCCTTGCGCTGTACAAAGCCATAGTCGCGTTCCACAAAGCGCGCCACGCTGTCCAGCAACATGCGACGTGCCTCGATATCGTCGTCTTCAGGCATGAATGTGTGTGTCGTCATCGTTGGACCTCAAAGCCCGAGCACCTGCTTGGCCAGCAGCTCGTGCTGGATCTCGCTGGTGCCGCCTGCAATCGTGTAGCCGCGCGTCACGAAGCGCCGCGCGGAGGCTGCCGCCGCGTAGGGCGACCGGCCCGGTTCGAGGTCTGCGGGTTCGAAGTGCGCCATGCGGTCATAGGCCAACGTGTCGGGGCCCAGCGCATCGACCGCCAGGTTCTCGATGTCCTGAATCAACTGGCTACCCAGCAGTTTCAGCATTCCGGTCTCGGGACCGAGCGCCCCGCCCTGCCGCTCCAGACGGCGGAAGCGCAGCACCGTGGCCGCCAGGGTTTCCAGTCGCACCTCCAGCGCATGAAACCGTTGGGCAAACCACGGGCGATTCCGCATCGGTTCCCCTGCTTCCATGACTTCGTTGCCGATGGCTCGCACCTTTGCCAGACGACGGCGGTTCTCGGCCACGCGCGACAGGTTCAGGCGTTCGTGCTCCAGCAGCGATTTGGCAATCGACCAGCCTGCGTTTTCCTCGCCGACGCGCATCTCCACCGGCACTTCCACATCGTCCAGAAACACCTGGTTGAACAACTGCCAGCCATGGATGCCGATCAGCGGCCGCACGCTGACGCCGGGGCTACGCATGTCGATCAGCAGGAAGCTGATGCCCTCCTGTGCGCGGGCTTCGGTATCGGTGCGCACAAGGCAAAAGATCCAGTCGGCGTACTGCGCGTACGACGTCCAGATCTTGCTGCCGTTGACGCGGTAGAAAGTCGATCCGTCCGCACGGGTGTGGCGCTCGGCACGCGTGGTCAGAGAAGCCAGGTCCGAGCCCGCGTTCGGCTCGGAATACCCCTGACACCACCAGTGCTCCTGGTTCAGGATGCGCGGCAGGAAATACTGCTGCTGCGCTGGCGTGCCGTGATGGATCAGGATCGGGCCGATCATCTCGATTGAAATCCCGCCCGTCTCGGGCGCGTGGGCCAGCACCAGTTCCTCCTGCAGCACCGCGCGCCGCGCTGCGCTCCATCCCTGGCCCTGCCACGCTTCCGGCCAATGCGGCGCCAGCCAGCCGCGCTCCGCGAGCCGCCGCTGCCAGTCCACCATTTCCTCCTTGCTGACTTCGAGCCCCAACCGCACTTTCTCGCGCACCCGTGCAGGCAGGGCTTCGGCGATGAATGCGCGCACGTCGTGGCGCAGCGTGGCGAATTCATCCATGCTGGACCTCCACGGGTTCGGCATTGCGGCAAGCGTCGAACCAGTGGGCCGCCGCCATGCGCGCGCTGGCGGCGCGCAGCGTGCCTTTGACGGCCTGCACCGTCGCTGCCGGAAAGCCGCCCACCTGTGCTGCCATGTCCCGTGCGCGCGCCAGCACGTCGCCATCGGCAACGACTTCCGTGGCAACACCGAGCCGCAGCAATTCCGTCGCGGGCACGCGTTCGCCAAGCAGGCACAGCCGCGCGGCCACTGCCTCGCCGTGCCGCAAGGCCAGCCAGGCAATGTTGCGCGGTGCGTTCATGCCGATGCGGATTTCGGCAATCTGCATGAAGGCGCCCTCCCCGCACACCAGCAGGTCGGCGGCCAGTGCCAGTGCGGCACCGCCATTCACGGCGTGGCGTTCGAGTGCCACGATCCACACCTTGCGGCTGGCGATCAGCGCGGCGTGCACGCGATCCCAGCGCACTGCGAATCCGGCGAGGCCCTCCGCATGGCCCTTGATGGCCTGCAGGTCCAGGCCGGAGCAGAACGCGCCGTTTGCGCCGTGCAGGACGATGGCCCGGACCGTGGCGTCGGCCTCCAGTGCGAGAATCGCGTCCGCGAAGGTTTCCGCCGTGGCCATGTCGATGGCGTTGCGCGTTGCGGGACGGTTCAGCGTGAGATCGGCCCAGCCATCGTGGCGGGATATGAGGACTGCGGATGCGTCTGTCATGCCTGCGCTCCTTCTTCACATGCGGAGTCGATGCCGATGGCTCCGTTCCGCGCCATGGCGGCGATGGATTCATCGTCATAGCCAAGTTCGCGCAGCACTTGCGCCGTATGCTCGCCGAGACGAGGTACCACTGGCGTCGAAGCCTGCGCCGCTGCTCCCATGCGGAACGGCAGGCCCGGCAACACGATCTCGCCGCCCAGGCCATCGCCCACCGCCATCAGCAGCGCATTGGCCTGCACGTCGGCGCTGGCCTCCACCTGTCGGTAGTCGCGCACCACGCCCACCACCACCTGGTGGCGCTCCAGCAAGGCACGCGCATCCTCTCCGGCGAAACCTCGCAATGCGTCCTGCAGGATCGCCAGCATGGCCGGCCGGTTCTGCACACGCAGTGCGTTGTTCGCGAAGCGCGGATCGCCGGCCAGTGCTGGCTGATTGATCGCGCTGCAAAGCCGCGCCCAGTGTTCGTCAAGGTAGGCCGAGAGCACGATGTGACCATCGGCCACCTCGATCACGTCGGCGGCCGGCGCCGCCTTGGGCTGGCTGTTGCCGCTGCGTACCGGCAGCGCGCCGGAGCATTGGTATTCGGCCCAGAGCTGGGCCTGCAGATGCACGCCCACGGTCAGCAGCGATGTCTCGATGGTGTCGCCATGTCCCGTGCGGAAACGTCGGAATAGTGCGACCACGATGGCGTTGGCGGTGGCCAGTGCCGTGGCGGCATCGATGAGCGCGAAGCCTGCCTTCAGCGGCTGGCCGCCGGCCTCGCCTGTCACGGACATCATGCCGCTCTCGGCCTGTGCCGCGATATCCAGACCCGGCCGCAGACGCGACGGCCCACGCGTGCCGAAGCCGGTCACGCTGGCGTGCACCAGTTCCGGTTTGGCATCGCGCAATGTGGCGGCGTCCAGTCCGAGCGATTCCATCGACCCGGGGCGCGCGTTATGCAGCACCACATCGCACGACAGGGCCAGCTTGCGGGCGGCCTGAAGCCCTGACGCCGTGCGCAGATCCAGGGCGATGGCGCGCTTGCCGCGGTTGTAGGCCAGGAACATCGGGCTCTGCGCGCTCGTGCCGTCGAAGCGCCGCGCACTGTCTCCACGCAGCGGCTCCACCTTGATGACGTCGGCGCCAAGATCCGCCAGCAACATCGCCGCACCCGGCGCCGCGATGAACTGGCCGAACTCCACCACGCGAATGCCGGCGAGCGGCAGGTCTTTCTGGGTCTGCATCCTGTTTCCGTGTGCATGCCGGGAACGGCATCGATGAAACGGATCTTGCGGCACCTGGTTCGGGCGCGGCAGCCTCCCAGATCGCTGCGGCGTGAACCAGCGGTTATCACCGGGGGTAATCCCGTAGCCGGATGGTTGGCGCTATGCTGGCGGACAGGGCGTCGCCATGAACGCCCGCGACAGGAGACAAACCATGCGACTGAGCCAGGTTCAGGACTTCATCGCTGTAGCCGAGCACGGCAGCATCCGTGCCGGCGCCAAGGCGCGCGACGTATCGGCGCCGGCCATCACCAAGAGCATCCGGATGCTGGAGGAAGAGCTCCATGTGCCGCTGCTGACCCGCACCACGCGCGGCGTTGTGCTCTCCCGCTATGGCGAGGCATTCCTGCGGCGCGCCCAGCTGATTGCCAGCGAGGCGCGCAAGGCGGCCGACGAGATGGCGCAGATGCTGGGCACACGCAACGGCGTGGTGCGCATTGGCGCCACCGGCGGGCCGGCCCATCTGCTGCTGCCGGCCGTGCTCAAGCGCTTTCGCGCCCAGCATCCCGACGTGCAGGTGTGCATCGAGAGCGGCGTATATCCAGCCCATCTGACCGACCTTCGGGCCGGCGTCATGGACATGGCCGTGAGCCCGATCCCGGACGAGGGCATCGAGCGCGAATTCGTCTGCGAGCCCTTGTACAACAACGATTCGGTGGTGGTGGCGCATCGGGATCACCCGCTGCGCAACGCCCGGACCCTGCGTGAACTGGTGGGCTCGGACTGGGTGCTGACCGGGCAGCGCATGCACGGGCCCGGCGCCGCGATCATGGATGCCTTCCGCGCCCGCGATCTGCCGCTACCCCGCGTGGCGGTGCGGTGCGACACCATCGGCATGATCCAGACCCTGCTGGAAGACCGCTCACTGCTGTGCCTGCTGCCGCGTCAACTGGTGCCCGGACGGCTGGCCAGTGCCAACCTGGTGGCGCTGCCCATCGAGGACCCCCTGCCCAGCCACGCTGTCAGCCTCATCTATCGGGCCGATTCGCCGATGACCCCGGTGGCCGAGCAGTTCGCGAAACTGCTGCGCCGCGAAGTGCACTACCTGAGCAAGATGCCCGACAGCCCGCTGCGCCGCCAGGTGCCGCGCAAGCCGGAAACGGTCGGCTAGCGCGGCCCCGCGCTGGCGGGAACTCCTTGCCAGCCACGGGTGATAACCGCTGGTTCACACCTGAAAATCTTCAACACCCGCCAGGGCGCGCCGGCATTGCCCGCGCGGCCGGTGAGGCGGGCTGCGCCGGGACTTTCCCCACTGCATATAGTCTCGCTTCTGCGCGTGAATATCCCTTCGCCAACTGGGAGGGAGAACACATGAACGCAATCGAGGATCGCCCCGCCGCATTGATTACCGGGCGTGGCATCGATGCCATCGGGGACGGCATCTGGCTGCTGCACGGGCAGGGCCAGAGTTTCGTGGCCGATGTGGGCGGCGGGCTGCTGGTGATCGACAGCGGTCCTGGTGGCGGCGTAACAGCCGGGATGATCGAAGCACTGCGCACGCAGACCCAACTGCCGGTGCTGGCGCTTTGCTACAGCCATGGCCATCTGGGCTACAACGCGGGCGTGAAGCAGTGGCTCGACCATGCCGCGCAGCGCGGCGAGCCGGCACCCCGCGTGATGGCACACGCCAACGTACTGGCGCGTCAGCGCCGCTACCGCGACACGCAGCGCATGCAGGAGCGCATGGCGGAGATCCAGTTCCGTCATGCCAGTGGCGCCCTGGCCGGAAAACTGCGGCATATCCCGCCCACCGAGACGTTTCATGATGGCATCACGGTCGGTCATGGAGCGCGGCGTGCCGAGATCCTGTGGGCGCCATCGGAGACGGACGATGCCGTGGCCGTGTGGCTGCCGGGCAGCCGTCTGCTATACGGCGGCCCCGCCGTCATCGACTCCATCCCGAACATCGGCACGCCGTTTCGCACGATGCGCGACACGGTACGCTGGGCGGAAACGCTGGAACGCCTGGCCGGCCTGCAGCCCGAGACCGTGGTCCGCGAGTTCGGCGCCACGCTGCACGGCGCGGACACCTGCCAGCAAGTGCTGCTGCACACCGCAGCGGCGCTGCGCTGGATGCGTGAGGAAGTGGTGCGGCTGATGAACGCGGGCTGCAACGAGCGCGAGATGCTTGCCGCGCTGCAGCCGCCCGCCGATCTCTTCGAGCAGCCGTGGATGCAGCCGACCTACGGCGATCCCACCTACATTGCGCGCGATATCTACCGCTCCGAGAACGGCTGGTGGGACCGCAATGCCACTACGCTGCATCCGGCCGCGCCCGACGCCGTAGCGCGCGAAATCGCAGCGGCCATTGGCGATCACGGCGCCGTCGTGCGGCACGCGCGGGCACTGGCGGAACGCGGGGAGACCCAGCTCGCGCTGCATGTGATCGACCTGCTGGCGCAGGCACCCGCTGATAACCCCCATGCGGTGGAGGCACGCCAGCTCAAGGCCGAATGGTTGCGCGCCCGTGCGAAAGAGGTGCGCAGCTACGTATCGCGCAGCCTCTACGTGGCCGCGGCGATGGTGCTGGAAGACCGCCCGGACGACACCTTCGGCATCCACTGAGCGCGCGATGAACCATCCTCTCCTCTCCGCTCCCTTGTCCGACCGTAGCCGCCGCGACGCCCTGCGGCTGCTGGCCGCGCTCGGTCTGGGCTCAGTCCTGCGCCCCGCCAACGCCGCCACATGGCCGTCGCGTCCCATCCGCCTGGTCGTGCCCGCTTCGGCCGGCAGCGGCCCGGACCTGTTCGCGCGCCCGCTGGCCGAGGTCATCGGCAGGAAACTGGGCCAGTCGTTCGTGATCGACAACAAGCCTGGCGCCACGGGCATCATTGGCAACGACATCGTCGCCAAAGCCTCGCCTGACGGCCAGACGCTGCTCTTCACCTATGCGGCCACCGTGGTGATCAACCAGACACTGCAGCCGAAAATGCCCTATGACGGTTTGCGCGACCTGCTGCCCGTGGCGCAGGTCGGTGCGGGCGGCAACTTCCTGGTGGTGGTGCCGGAGTTTCCGGCACGCAGTCTCAAGGAGTTTGTCGCGCATGTGCGCGCGCGGCCCGATGTCTATGACTACGCGTCATGGGGAATCGGGTCTGGCGGGCACCTCACCATGGAAGCGCTGCGGATGCAGAGCGGCATCCGCATCCGGCATGTGCCATACAAGACCGTGCCGCAGATCCTGAACGACATGCAGGGGGGCATCGTCAAGGTGGGATGGGTCGACACATCGTCGTCGCTGCCGTTGATCCGTGCCGGCAAGCTGCGCGCGCTGGCCATCAGCGGCACGCGCCGCGGATCGGCCACGCCCGACGTGCCCACCATGACGGAGCAAGGCTATCCGTTCGATACCAATAGCTGGTATGGCCTCTTCGCACCGGCCGGGACGCCCGATGCCATCGTCCGTCGACTCAACGCGGAAGTGAACCTCGCGCTGGCCAGCGCGGACATGCGCGAGCGATTCGTGCAGATGAACATGGCGGACCCGCCCATCAAGACGCCTGAGGCATTCGCGCAAACCGTACGCGATGACGTGGCGGCGTGGGGCAACGTGATTCGCACCAACCACATCACCGTCGACTGAACACAACATCGAGCAGTTGGAGCAAATTCGGAGCAAATTCGGAGCAATCGGCATGAGCACAGACCACGCAACACTGGATCAACGCATCCGCGACGCCTTTATCTACACCTTTCCGCTGCACGACCTGGCGCGCACGGGCTGGCGCTTTACCCAGACCGACCCCGCGCATGGCAAGCCCGCCAACCAGTTGCACCACAACCGGCACCTGCTGGACGACCGTGCCCGACAGGTGACGATGCCGAACAACGACACGCTGTACTCCCTGGCGTGGCTCGACCTGTCCGGCGGCCCCGCCGCGCTGGAAATGCCCGACATGGGAAGCCGTTACTACAGCGTGGCGCTGATGGACGCCTTCACCAACAACTTCGCCTGCCTGGGACCGCGCACCAACGGTGCCGGCGCCCATGTGTTCGTCATCGCCGGACCGAACCATCACGTCAGCGCGCAGGCGGATCTGCCGGACGGCGCCGTATTGGTTCGCGCCCCGTGCAATGACGTCTGGATGCTGGCGCGCGTGCTGGTCGATGGGCCGGACGACCTGCCGGCGGTGCATGCAATGCAGGATCAGATGCGCCTCCGCACGAGCAACGTACCGCCCGCGCCCTTCGCGGCCACACCCGACGAGACCCGCCCCGACACCTACCTGAGGCTCGTCAACGAGGCACTGGCGCGCAACGGCGTGCCGACGCATGAACAGGAAATGGTAGACGGGTTCGCCGACCTCGGTGTCCGCGCCGGCGAGCCAGGCGCGTGGGATACGCTTCCCGAGCCGACCCGTGACGCATGGCAGCGGCTATGGCCGACCCTGCGCCATGATCTGGAGCATCCGCCCAAGGGGAGCATCCGACGGCATGGGCCGCGCGGGTCGTGGTTCAGCGGACTGGACCACATCGGCAACTTTGGTGCCGACTATGTGTATCGCGCCTATATCGCGCTGGTCGGACTCGGTGCACTGGAGCGTCAGGAAGCCATCTACGCGAGCGCCCTGACCGACGGCGCCGGCCAGACGCTGGATGGTGCCCATCGCTACCGGCTGCGTGTGCCGGCGCAGATGCCCGTCAATGCGTTCTGGTCGCTGTCGATGTACGAGTTCGAGCCCGATGGCCGCCGCTTCTTCACCGCGAATCCAATCCAGCGGTATGCGATCGGCGACCGTACACCGGGTCTGGTACGCAATGCCGATGGCTCGCTCGATCTACACATCCAGTGCGATGAGCCCGGCGAGGGCAGCGCAAACTGGCTACCCGCGCCGAAGGGCCGGTTTGCGCTGGCGCTGCGCTATTACCATCCGCAGGCGGAACTGATCGAGCACCGATTCGTCATGCCGGATACCGAGCGACTCTCGGCATAGGCCCGGGCATCGCGGCCTGCGCGTGGCAGGCCGCGATGCCTCAGTTCAGCGGAAAGCGTTTCGCCAGCGCCGTGAAGCGTTCGTCTTCCTTGCGAACCTGCGCGGCGAATTCCTCCGGGGTATTCACGAGCGGCTCGGCGCCCGCCGAGGCAATCGCCTTCTGCAGCTCGGGATGTCGCATGGCCTCGCGCACGGCAGCGTAGATGCTCTGCGTGACCGCCGGCGGGGTGCCCTTCGGCGCGAAGAGGCCGAACCATGTGGTGTAGGCGTACTGGGGCATGCCGGTCTCCACTACCGTGCGGACATCGGGCGCGGCGCCGAAGCGGTGATTCCCCTGATTCGCCACGATCTTCAGCGTGCCGGCCTTCTGGTGCGGGAGGGCCGAAGCCACGCCGGTCACGGCAAAGTTCACGTTGTTAGCGATCATGTCCGTGATGATGGCGGCCGTGCCCTTGTAGTTCACCACGATGAGGTTGGGCAGCGCTTCAGCCTTCAACTGCTGGCCGAACAGCTTGGCCACGTTCTCGCCGGTGCCCATCGAGCATGGCGTGGACACCGTCTTGCAATACTGGATCAGCTCCGGCAGCGACGTCGCCGGGAACTTGCCGTTTGCCACGATAACGCCGGGCGATTGCGCGATGTTGGTGATGGGCACCAGCGTAGCTAGCGGGTCCGTGCCGGTGAACGAAGGTGCATGTTTGGTTAGCACGATGGCAGGCGTCTGCAGCAGCAACGTGTAGCCGTCAGGCTTCGCCTCGGCCACCTTGCGCGTGCCGATCAGGCCATCGGCGCCGGGCAGGTTCGACACCAGCACGGGCTGGCCCCACTGCTCCCCGAGCAGCTTGGCCGTGGCGCGCGCGGAGGCATCCGTGCCGCCGCCTGGTACATACGGTACGACGATCGTCACGGGACGATCGGGCTTCCACTCCGCTTGCGCCAGTGCACTTGCAGGCGCTGCCAGCGCTGCGGCGGACAGCGCCGTGGCCAGAAGGTGTGTGCCGCGCGGAGTCCGGCGGCATTCAATGTTGTGGATCATCGGCATGTTGGTCTCCTCCAGTCGATCTCTTATGGTCGTATGGTTTTTTGGACGTCGCGGTATCAGCGCGCCCAGCGTTTCTCGAAGTCCCAGACTTCCTCGAAGCCGATCAGGCGACAGAACTCGTTGAAGTCGGCCATGGGGATGTCCGGCGAAAGACTGGTGCCGGCTTCCTTGAGATGGCGCAGCGATGCCTCCATCGCGGCAGCCGCCACCAGGCTCGTCATGGCCGGGAAGATCGCCAGCGAGAAACCGATTTCCTTGAGCACATGCGCCGGCAGGATGGGCGTCTTGCCGCCATCGGCCATGTTGGCCATCATCGGCAGGTCGAACGCCTCGCAGGCGCGCCGCATCTCTTCCTCCGACTGCGGCGCCTCGAAGAACAGGATGTCGGCGCCCGCCTTGGCATAGGCTTCCATGCGCCGCATGGCGTCATACACGCCCAGGCTGGCGCGTGCGTCCGTGCGGGCGATGATGAGGAAGTTCTCCTTGTCCTGACGCGCTTCCGACGCAACCTTGATCTTCTCGACCATGTCCTCCACCGGCACGCAGCGCTTGAAGGGGGTGTGGCCGCATTTCTTCGGAAACTCCTGGTCTTCGATCTGGATGGCGGTGACACCGGCCTCTTCATACCCGCGCACCGTGTGGTGCACGTTGAGCAGCCCGCCATAGCCGGTGTCCGCATCGGCAATCAGCGCGGCCTTCGAGGTGCGCGTGATCGTGCGCATGCGGTCCACCATCTGGGTGTAGGTGGCAATGCCAGCATCGGGCAGGCCCAGGCTGGAGGCGGTGAGCCAGTAGCCCGAGCCATAGATGACGTCGAAGCCCACCTTGGTGGTCATGACGGTGGCGATCATGTCCTGCACGCCGGGGATGACGATAAATTCACCGGCGGCAAGTTTCTGTCGAAGGATGGGATTGGCCATGACGGTTCCTTAAAGCAAGACAGCAATCAATCGGAAAAAAGTGGGGTCAGTCCATCGACGCCAGCCACGGCTGGTCGCGCTGCACGCGGGCCTCGTACTCGCGCAGTGCCGCGTCGTGGCGTAGCGTGCGGTCTACCTCGTCCTCGGCGGAGAGCAGTTGTTCCGCGTGCCCATCGGCCAGCGTCACGCCGATGACACTGCCATCTGGCAACTGGAGGCTGCGGTCGGCCACTGTCAGATGCAGCGGCGCGTCGGGCGCAGCGGCCAGCGCTGCCAACAGCCGCGCATGATTGGCGGGTGTCACGGTGGCGGCCACCACGCCGTTCTTCACGCAGTTGTTGCGGAAGATGTCGCCGAAGGACAGCGCTACCACGGCCTGCACGCCGTAGTCCGCCAGGGCCCAGACCGCATGCTCGCGCGAGGACCCGCAGCCGAAGTTCTGCAGGGCCACCAGCAGGCGCGGCGGCGAGGACGCCTTCATGAACGCCACCTCGGAGCGGCCTTCCGCGAGCCAGTCCGCGAACAGGTGCGCACCCATGCCCGTGCGTTGCACCAGCCGCAGAAAGCGTCCCGGAAAAATCGCATCGGTATCGATGTCGTCGCGCTGCATGACCGCCGCGCGGCCTGCCACTTCTGCAATCACGGCTTTCATGCGAGGTACTCCCGGGGATCGGTCAGGCGCCCTTGCAGGGCGGACGCCGCAACGGCGGCCGGGCTCATCAGGTGGGTACGCCCCCCCTGCCCCTGCCGATTCTCGAAATTGCGGTTGGAGGTGGACGCGCAGCGCTCCTTTGGCGCCAGGCTGTCGCCGTTCATGCCGATGCACATCGAGCAGCCCGCCTCGCGCCATTCGAATCCTGCATCGACGAAGACTTGCGCCAGACCCTCTGCCTCGGCCGCGCGCTTGACGCTGCCCGATCCGGGCACCACCAGCGCCCGCACGCCCGACGCCACGCGGCGTCCACGCACAACGTCGGCGGCGGCGCGCAGGTCTTCCAGGCGGCCGTTGGTGCAGGAGCCGATGAAGGCTGTGTCGATCGCCACCGACGACAGCGCCTGCCCGATCTCCAGGCCCATGTAGGCCAGGTTCTCTTCCAGCCGGCCGCGCTCGGCGGGGTCGTCCAGCCCCGCACCATCGCCCACCCTGCCGGAGATGGCGGCGCTATCGGCCGGCGTGGTGCCCCAGGTCACGAGCGGCGCCACGGTGGACGCATCGAACGCGACGCTGCGGTCGTAGTCGGCCGGGTCATCGGTGCGCAAGGTGCGCCAGGCCTCCACCGCCTGCTCGAAATGTTCGCGCGCCGCACCTTGCACGCGCTCACGCAAGTATTCGCGCGTGGTGGCGTCCGGGGCGATCAGGCCGAAGCGTGAACCCGCCTCGATGGTCATGTTGCAAAGGGTCATCCGTGCTTCCATTGACAACCCCTGCACCGTCGGACCCAGATACTCGACGCCAAACCCGTTGCCGCCGCTGGTGCCGATGTGGTGGATGATGGCCAGCGCCAGATCCTTGGCGTAGACGCCCCGGGCCAGCGCGCCCGAGATGGCGATGCCCATCGTGCGAGGCTTGCGCATCCACAGGCTCTGCGTGCTCATGACGTGCGCCACTTCCGAGGTGCCGATGCCCCACGCCAGCGCACCCATGGCACCCAGCGTGGCGCTGTGCGAATCCCCGCAGACCACGGTGCTGCCGGGCAGCACATAGCCAAGCTCGGGCGCGATGACGTGGACGATGCCCTGCAGCGGGTGATCCAGGTCGAACAGTCGCATCCCGGTGGCCTGGGTATTGCGCCGCAACGTGGCAATCTGCTCGCGGCTTTCCGCATTGGGGATATTTGTCAGCCGGTCAGCCGTAGTGGGAACGTTGTGATCCTGAACCGCGATATGGCGTGGCGACGAGCGCAGCGTGTGGCCGGATTCGGCCATGCTGGCAAACGCCTGCGGGCTCGAGACTTCCTGCACGAGGTGCCGGTCGATATAGACCAGATCCTCGCCAGCGTCGTTGTGGGCGACCGCGTGGGCCGCCCAGATCTTGTCGAATAGCGTTGTCATGATGTGAGGGTGTCCTGCGTCAGACTCAATCCAGCTTGCTCAGTCCAGCTTGATCTGGGCGGCCTTGACGATGACCTTGTTCTTGGCCAGATCGCGCACGATCTCGCGTCCGTACGCGTCGGGCGTGCCCGGCGTGGCGACGATCCCCAGGGATGACAGCCGCTCGCGCATGGCCGGGTCGTTCAGCACCTTCTGCAGCGCGACGCTGAGTTTGTCGATGATGGGCTTGGGCGTGCCGGTGGGCGCCATCAGGCCGACCCACGAATTGATCTCGAAGTCTTTCATGCCGGCTTCGATCAGCGTCGGCACGTTCGGCAGCGACGGCGCGCGCTCGCGCGAGGTCACGGCCACCGCATCGACCTGCCCGCTCTTGATGAACGGCATGGCGCCGGTCACCGCCGCAAACGTCACGGGCAACGTGCCGCCTACCACGTCAAGCAGGGCCTGCCCGCCACCCTTGTACGGCACGTGGGTCATCGGCATCCCGGTGCGCTGGTGAAACATTTCACCGGCAAGGTGGGTCGTGCTGCCGTTGCCCGCGCTGCCGTAGGACACGCCTCCCGGCACGGTCTTGGCGTACTTCTGCAGGTCCGCCACGTTCTTGATGCCCAGCATCGGGTTGGCGGCGATGAGCAGCAGCGCATCCCCAATCTTGCCGATGGGCACGAAATCCTTGACCGGATCGAACGGCACCTTGGCATACACGTTGGGATTGATCACCAGCGTGCCGTCGTAACCGAGCAGCAGCGTGTAGCCATCGGGCTCTGCTTTGGCCACCATCTGCGTGCCGATATTGCCGCCGGCCCCGGGCTTGTTGTCCACCACGATCTGCTGGCCCAGCTCCTGGCCGAGCTTCTCGGCGACGATGCGGGCACTGGTATCGGTCACGCCCGCGTTGGCGAACGGCACCACCAGCCGGATCGGCTTGGTCGGATAGGCGTTCTGCGCGTAGGCGGCGGAGGTGCCGAAGGCGGTCAGGGCCAGGGCCATGCCAAGCAGGCGACGGCGCGTGAGTTGGGGGGAACGTTGTTGCATGATGAGGCGTCTCCGGTCTTGTAAAGGGGAAGGCATCTGCGTGCCTTTCTTGCGATGTCGATATGGGTGTCGATGTCGTTGGCGTTGCGGCGTTCAGCCCGGCGGCGTGGCAGCACGTCGCGTGGCGGCAATCGCCATGAGGCGTTCATCGCGCCACGCGCGCCGCGTTTCGAGATCGGTCTGCGAGAGATGCTGGCGACGATCCGTTTCCACCTGTCCGATCAGCGCGGCATCCCACGGCGTGTCGTGCTGCCGCGATTGCGCAATGCGCTGGTACAGCGGTCCGAGCCGCACGGCGTAGTCGGCCACGCCACCCGGCGCGTTGAGGTCGATGGTCTCGAAGGGACCCATGAAGGACCAGCGCCAGCCGAGTCCGTCGCGCACCGTCTTGTCGATGTCTTCGCAACTCGCCACGCCTTCCTGCACCAGCGCCCAGGCTTCGCGCAGCAGCACGGCCTGCAAACGGTTCAGGACGAACCCTTCCACCTCCTTGCGTACATGGACCACGGTCTGGCCTACCGCGCGCATCCATGCGTCAGCGAAATCCACGGTCTGCGCGGCCGTTTCCGGCGACGGCACCAGTTCGACGACCGGCACGAGATACGGCGGATTGACCGGATGGACGATCAGCACGCGTGGCGACATCGACAGGCCCAGCGCGAATGCCGATCCCGGAATGCCCGATGTGGAACTGCCCACCACCGTATCGGGTGCGACCAGCGCATCGAGATCCACCATCAACTGGCGTTTCACATCCACGCGTTCGAGCACGGATTCCTGCACGTAGATCGCGCCGTCCACAGCTTCGGCCAGTGTGGCGACGGGGGCGATGCGGGCCAGCACGTCAGCCGGCGCCTCGTCGATCAACCCGTGTTGGCGCAGGCCATCGAGTTGCGTTGCAATCAACGGCACCGCGCGGCGGGTGATGTCGGGATTGGCGTCGAACATCTTCACGCGCAGCCCGGCACGGGCGAACACGATGGCCCAGCCCGCGCCCACCAGGCCGGCGCCGACGATGGCGACATGGCGTCCGCCAGAGAGTGCGTGTACATCGAAGGAATCGGTCATTTCGTCCTGCTTTTTTGGGGGTGGGTGATGCATACGTATGCAGGCTAACTTTCATGCATTCGTATGCAAACTCAAGGTTTTCCCCTAGCTACTGTCGATATTTGCGCGCTACGGGAAACCCCCAACGCGCTACGCCTTGCAGGCTCAGGATCGGCTTCCTATGCTTGTCTCACGATTTGTCCGGACAAAATAACCAATGCGGACAAAACGTCGCCAGTCTGGCCGCAGAGCCGGGCCATCACACCTCGCAGGAAAGAGGAGACAAACGCATGTTCGCCCCCCAGAAACTCACGCTGCTGGCGCTTGGCCTGGCGGTGTTCGCCCTACCCGCCCGAGCCGAATTCCCGGACAAGCCAGTCAGGATCGTCGTGCCGTATTCCGCAGGCGGCGGCACCGACATCGTGGCGCGCCGGCTGGCCGAGCGGCTGACGCCGCGGCTCAAGCAACCGGTCATGGTGGAGAACCGCCCCGGCGCCAACGGCATCATCGGCACCGACGTCGTGGCCAAGTCCGCGCCGGACGGCCATACCTACGTGCTGGTGGTGAACACGCACCTGCTGAACCCCATCCTCTACAAGAAGATGCCGTACGACACGTTCACCGATTTGATCGGCGTGACGATGGTGTGCAAGTCGCCGCTGGTGTTCGTCACGCAAAGCGGTTTCCCTGCCACGAATGCGGTGGAGTTCGCCAAACACGTCAAGGCGAAGCCGGACAAGTACTCGTACGGCAGCTCCGAGAACATGACCCGGCTGGTTGGCGAGATGTACAACAAGTACCAGCACCTGGACATGGTCAACGTGGCCTACAAGGGCGGCTCGCCGCTGATGACCGATGTGATCGGCGGCGTGACCACGGTGGGCGTGACCAGTGTGCTCACAGCCAAGCCGTTCATCACGTCCGGCAAGCTGCGTCCGCTGGCCGTGACCGGCGCGCAGCGCTCCCCTGTCCTGCCCAACGTGCCAACCATGATCGAATCGG
Organism: Cupriavidus sp. 2SB; assembly: GCF_005503625.1. Classification (GTDB taxonomy): domain Bacteria; phylum Pseudomonadota; class Gammaproteobacteria; order Burkholderiales; family Burkholderiaceae; genus Cupriavidus. Next base: position 26,012 of record NZ_SCMX01000064.1, read on the forward strand.
GCATGAAGGATTTCGAGGTCTATACCTCGTACAGCCTCTATGCCCCGGCCAAGACGCCAAAAGCGGCGCTGGAGCGCATGCAGAAGGAAGTGCACGACATCGTCATGGCGCCGGACATGAAGGAGATCCTGGCCGAACAGGCCGCCACGCCCGTGGCCCAGCCGGTGGACGAGTTCAACGTGCAGGTGAAGAAGGATTTCGAGGCCTGGCAACGTCTGGCCAAGGAAGTCAATTTGCAAGCGGAGTGAGACAAGCCGACATGAACACGACCCCGAACGACATTCCCTCCATCGACACGATCCGCCCCGTGCCGGGTGGCTGGACCCGCGCCGACATGGAACGCGACCCGCGCTGGATTCATGTGCTCGACGCCGACGAGATCGCCGCGCTCGAACACGCACTGCGCCATGCGCTGGACACCGGCAAGGACATGTTCGACATGTCCATCGAGGATTTCCCGCTCGACGCCCGCGTGCGCCGCCGGCTGGTGGCGCTGATCGACGAGACGCAGGGCGGCTTTGGCCTCAAGCTGCTGCGCGGCTTTCCGGTCGATCGCTGGGATGCCGACGCGCTGCGCAAACTGTTCTGGGGGATTGGCCTGTTGCTCGGCGTGCCGCGCCCACAGGGCAAGTCGAGCCAGTTCGTGTCGGACGTGCGCGATGCGGGCGGCACCTATCGCTCCGGTACGGGCCGTGGCTACAACACGCGCTCGGGCCTGGACTTCCATGCCGACGGCAGCGACATGGTGGGCCTGTTCTGCGTGCGCACCGCCAAGGCGGGCGGTTCCAGCCTGATCACCAGTTCGATTGCTGCGCACAACGAGATGGTGCGCCTGCGTCCGGACCTGGCTCTTGAACTCTACAAGCCTCTGGTCTTCAGCCGGCAAGGCGAACAGGCACCCGAGGAAACGCCGTGGTACGCCGCGCCGGTTTTCGGTGTGCGCGACGGGCATTTTGCGTGCCGCCATATCCGCAATCACATCAAGGGCGCGCAGGCCACCTTTCCCGATGTGCCGCGCTTGTCCGCCCAGCAGACCGAGGCGCTGGACCTGTTCGATACGCTGCTCGCACGGGAAGATCTGTGCTACGACATGGACCTGCAGCCGGGCGATATCCAGTTGCTGAACAACCATATCGTCCTGCACTCGCGCACCGAGTACGAAGATCACCCTGAACCCGAGCGCAAGCGCCATCTGTTCCGCCTGTGGCTCTCGCTGCCGCAGGCCCAGCCGCTGCCGCTGGGCTGGCTCGATGCCTACAAGGATGTAGACGCCGCATGCGTGCGCGGTGGATTTCGCGGCATCGGCATCACGCCGCAAATTCGCGCATTCGAGGCCCGCTTGGCCAACGCCCATGGTATGAAGCTCCGTATCTATCCCGTCAAGGAAGCCGCCTGATGAACACCACTCCCTCCCAGGGCACCGCCCGTCCGTCGATGCGCGAACTGCTGGCACGCAAGCGCCTGATTGCCGCACCCGGCGTGTTCGACATGATCTCGGTGCGCATTGCCACGCGCATGGGATTCGACTGCCTGTACATGACCGGCTATGGCACGGTGGCGTCGTACCTGGGCTTGCCCGATGCGGGCCTTGCCACCTACACCGACATGGTCAACCGCGTGGGCGCCTTCTGCTCCGCCGCCACGGTGCCGATGATCTGCGACGGCGATACCGGCTACGGCGGCCTGCTCAACGTTGCGCACACGGTGCGGGGCTACGAGCGCGCCGGTGCCAGCGTGATCCAGCTCGAAGACCAGGAATTCCCGAAGAAATGCGGCCATACGCCGGGACGGCGCGTGATTCCGATGGAAGACATGGTCAAGAAGATCCAGGTGGCCGTGGAAGCGCGCGAAAGCCGCGACTTCATGATCCTGGCCCGCACCGATGCGCGCACGACGCTGGGACTCGACGAAGCGCTGCGCCGCGCCGAAGCGTATGCAAAAGCCGGGGCCGACATCCTCTTCGTGGAATCGCCCGAATCGGAGAAAGAGCTGGAAATCATCGGCCGTACCTTCGACCTGCCGCTGCTGGTCAACGTGGTGGAAACGGGCCGCACGCCAGTACTGCCCGCCGAGACGCTGGAACAGATGGGTTTTGCCATCGCGATCTATCCGGCCGTCGGTTTCCTGGCGATGGGTAAGGCGCTGGAGGATGTCTACGGCCACCTGCAGGCCAACCGCACGTCGCTGGGCATCGGGGACAAGCTCTATGACTTCCCGCGGTTCAACACGCTGATGGACTTCGAATCCGTGTGGGACTTCGACAAGCGTCACGCTTCATGACCCTTGGCCAGTCTTCGCCCGGTCGTCCGGCACTCACACTGGCCAGCACGCTGGCCATTCAGATGCTGGCGACTGCCGCCACGCTGGCCTTTGCCGTGCTGGCACCCGTGATGCCGGGCGTGGCGCTGCCCAGCGTCGGCCTGTTCCTGTCGCTGGTTTATCTGGGCGGCATGGCCGGCAGCCTGGCGGGTGCGGGAATCGTCGAAGCATGGGGGCCGGTGCGCGCCTCGCAGCTTGGATTGCTGGCCCAGGCGGCGGCGCTCTGCATGCTGGCCACCGGCGTGCCGGAACTGCGGCCAGTGGCCGCGCTCGTCAGCGGACTGGGCTACGGCCCGATCACGCCAGCCAGTTCGCAGATCCTGGCGCGCACCACCTCGGCCAGCCGCATGGGGTTTGTCTTTTCGCTCAAGCAGACCGGCGTGCCGCTCGGTGGCCTGCTGGCCGGCGCGCTGCTGCCGCCGCTGGCCGCCCTCCTCTCCTGGCAGGCCGCCCTGTGCGCGCTGGCGGCCGCCGCGCTGGTCGTCGCCATCCTGAGCCAGCCGCTGCGCACCATGTACGACGATGCCGCGACCGGCCATTTCGTGGTGGCGGCGAACCTGCGCCAGATGTTCCGCGATGTGCTGGGCGACAGCCGCCTGCGTTCGATGGCAGCGGTCTCGGTGCTGTTTTCGGCGTGCCAGCTATCGGTCAGCGGCTATCTGATGGTGTATCTGACGACCGAGATCGGCATCGGGCTGACGCAGGCCGGACTGATCTATGCGATCACGCAGGGTGCAGGCATCGCCGGGCGCATCGCGTGGGGCCGTCTCGCGGACCTGGCTGGCGCGCCGCGCGGCGTGCTGATCCTGCTGGCTGTGCTGATGAGCGCGGCCACCGTGGCAACCGGCCTCTTTACGGCGCAGTGGACGCTGGCGCCGCTTTGCCTCGTGGCCGCCCTGCTCGGCGCAACGGCCATCGGCTGGAATGGCGTCTATCTGGGCGAGGTCGCGCGGCTGGCGCCGCCGGGGCGGGTGGCGTCGGTCACCGGTGGCGCGCTGTTCTGCACGTACTTTGGCGTGGTGTCGGGACCGGCCGCCTTCGGCTATTTCGCGCAACGCGTAAACAGCCTGAGTCTGGCTTATCTGGCACTGGCGGGTGTGCCGGTGCTGGCGGCCGGGCTCTTGTTCTGGGGCGACCGTGCGAAGCCCGTCGCCACGGCCAATGACAGCGCTTGCCCGCCATGACGCGTCCCGGCTATGCTCCACTCCCATCCCTCACCTGACGCTGCCCACGCGATTCATGGAACAAGGCCGCCCCCTCCCCGATGACTTTGCCGACGCGGTCCCGCACGAGCGCACCGACGCCAGCCCGCGCTATCTCGCGCTCGCGCGGAGCCTGCGCGCGGAAATCGAATCGGGAAAATATCCGGTAGGCAGCAAGCTCCCGACCGAAATGGAGCTGTGCAAGCAGTTCGGCGCAAGCCGCCATACGGTGCGCGCGGCCATCGAGCGTCTGGTCCGGCTCGAACTGATCAAGCGTACGCCCCGCATCGGCACGATTGTCACGGCGGCACGTGCCAAACAAGGCTATGAGCTGGCCGTGGGCCAGGTGGGCGACCTGCTCCAGTACGCCGCCACCACGCGCATGCGGGTGTTGTCGCGCGACCTGCGCGAGGTGGGCGACGATGCCGACCCCGCGCTGCAGCCGTACCACGGGCAGCTATGGCTCGTGATCCGGGGGGTGCGCACCGGCGACGATGCCGATACGCCCATCTGCTACAACGAGGTGTGGGTCCATCCGGACTACCGCGGCGTGCGCGGCGCCGAGCAGGACATCGAGGCCTCGGTCTTTCATCTGATCGAGAAGCAGTTCCAGGTATCGGTCTCCCGTATCGAGCAGGTGATCCACGCCGCGGCACTGCCCGCCGAGATTGCCGAACTGCTCGACATGCCGCCCGGTGCGGCCGGCCTGTGGATCAACCGCCAGTATCGCGACGCCAGCGGTAACCTCATCGAGATGGCCTGGTCGATCCATCCGGCCGAGCGTTTCTCGTACCGGATGGTGCTGGACCGGACGTGGCGCAGTGCGTGACCACGACAATGCATCAAGGCGTCTTGCGGGACTTGGTTGGCTTCCGTCCAGCCTGACCGTCCCGCACGCCGACCGTGCCTCGTTCCACCAGCACGCAGGGCACATCCACGCTACGGGCCATGATCTGCCCGCCCATCTGGTCGAATAGCAGGTTGCGCGTGGCATCCACCATTTCGTCGATGTTCTGCTGGACGGTCGTGAGATGGAACGACGGCCAGGCCGCCTGAGGGACGTTGTCGAACCCCACCACCGATACGTCGCGCGGCACCTCCAGCCCGAGTTCGGTGCGCAGCGTCTCAAGCGCCGCGATGGCCATGTGGTCGTTGGCGGAGAACAAGGCGTCGGGGCGGTTGGCGGGGTCTTTGAACATCGCCAGCACGGCGCGGCGCGCTTCGGCAAAGTCATAGTGGCCCACGGCGCGCGCGTGCAGCGGCATTCCGGCCGCTTCCAGCGCATCGCGCAATCCCGCTTCGCGATCCCGGCTGGTGGACGCATTCTCCGCGCCGGCCAGCCAGGCGATGCGCCGATGCCCAGTGCGCAGCAACAGTTCTCCCACCATGCGGCCGCCATCCCGGTTTTGCGATGTCACCGAACTGGTGGCGTATGCGCCCATCGCACCCATCTGCGCTACCCGGTTGAACAGCACCACGGGGATGCCGGCGTTCTGGCAGTCGCTGGCAAGCGCTGACGAGAGCGAGGTCGAGGCCATGACGATGCCATCCACCTGGTACTGCAGGATGTCCGTCAGCACCTCGTCGGCGTCTTCGGTCTGGCTGATAAAGAGCAGCACGTGATAGCCGTCCTGCTGCAGCGCCTGGCAGAGCCGCTCGATGACCACCGGATAGAACTGGTTCTCCAGATAGCTCATCACCAGGCCGATGATGCGGCTGCGCCGGGTGATCAGGCTGCGTGCGATGGCGTTGGGCCGATACCCGAGCTTGCGCGCGGCTTTCTCGATACGCTCGCGCGTGTCCGGCGCCACGCTCGCGCCCGGCGTGAACGTGCGGCTGACCGCTGACTGCGAAACCTCCGCAAGCCGGGCAACGTCATGGGCCGTGACTTTCTTCATGCCGCGGTCCACCCGCCGTCGAGCATCAGCGCGCTCCCGGTCATCAGGCTAGATGCGTCGCTGGCGAGGAACACCACCGGCCCCATCACTTCGTCGATGCGCCCCAGGCGTCCGAGCGCGATCTTCTCCAGCACGAAGTTGCGGAACGTCCGGTCCTCGAACATCGGCGCGGTCAGCGTGGTCTCGATGAACGTCGGGCACAACGTATTGACGCGGATACCCGCCGGGCCCAGTTCCCAGGCCAGTGCCTTGGTCATGCCCTCCATCGCATGCTTGCTCGCGCAATAGAGCGTGCGGCGCGGACTGCCCACATGCCCCATCTGCGACGAGACATTGATGATGGAGCCCGGCAGCCCCGCCGCCTGCAGGCTGCGCGCTACCTCGCGGCAGACGTAGAACGTGGCCTTCACATTCAGCGCGAAGACCGCATCGATGTCCTCGTCCGGCGTCTCGGTGAGCAGGCGGGGACGATTCATGCCCGCGTTATTGACGAGGATCTGGTACGGCGGACGGTTGGCGATTTCCCGCGCCACGGCGCGCGAGTCAGTGACATCGAGCACCATGGCGTCGGCATGGCCGCCCTGCGCGCGGATGGCCGCGCAGGCCGCCTCCAGCTCGTCGCCTGAACGCGCGGCAAGCGTGACCGCCGCACCCGCCTGGGCCAGCGCCACCCCGGCGGCGAGGCCGAGGCCCCGCCCGCCGCCCGTGACCAGCGCCCGCTTGCCGTCGAGGCGAAACCCGCCGAAGGTTGGCAGTGCGGACGTCACGATTACGCCTCCAGTGCCGGAACCGGCTCGTACCAGGGCACTTCCGGACGATTGCCGTAGCGGCGCACGCGGATATTGGCCTGTTCACCGTGACCGGCGAAGTTTTCCATATGGCAGAGACGCGAGCAGTACTCGCCGATCTCCGCGCTGGCCGCATCGGTCGTGACGCGCTGGAAGGTACAGGTCTTCAGGAACTTGCCTACCCAGAGTCCGCCCGTATAGCGCGCCGCCTTGTTGGTCGGCAACGTGTGGTTGGTGCCGATGACCTTGTCGCCAAAGGCCACGTTGGTACGCGGGCCCAGGAATAGCGCACCGTAGTTGCTCATGTTGTTGAGGAACCAGTCCGGATCGCGCGTCATGACCTGCACGTGCTCGGAGGCAATCTCGTCAGCCTTCTGCAGCATTTCCTCGCGCGAGTCGCACACGATGACTTCGCCAAAATCCGCCCACGCCTTGGCCGCGATGCCTGCGGTCGGCAGGATCTTGAGCTGGCGTTCCACCTCGGCCATCGTGGCATGCGCCAGTGCTTCGCTGTCGGTGAGGAGCACCGCTGGCGAGGTCAGGCCATGCTCGGCCTGGCCCAGCAGGTCCACCGCGCAGATTTCGCCATCGACCGAATCGTCGGCGATCACCAGGGTTTCGGTCGGGCCTGCAAACAGGTCGATGCCGACGCGGCCAAACAGTTGGCGCTTGGCCTCTGCCACGAACATATTGCCCGGACCCACCAGCATGTCCACCGGCGCGATGGATGGCGTACCCACGGCCATGGCCACCACGGCCTGCACGCCGCCGAGCACCAGGATTTCATCGGCGCCCGCCATGTGCATGGCCGCGACGATGGCCGGGTGCGGTTCGCCATGGAACGGCGGCGCCGTGGCCACCACGCGCTTGACGCCCGCCACCTTGGCCGTCAGCACGCTCATGTGCGCGGAGGCCAGCAGCGGATACTTGCCGCCGGGGATGTAGCAGCCCACGGCGTTGATCGGTACGTGGCGATGACCGAGGAACACGCCCGGACGCGTCTCTACCTCGACGTCGAGCATGGAATCGCGCTGGATCTGGGCGAAGTTGCGGACCTGGGCCTGTGCAAAGCGGATGTCTTCCAGCTCGCGCGCCGACAGGCTCTTCATCGCGCGCTCGATGGCGGCCTGCGACAGCCGGAAGTCCTGTGGCTCCCAGTTGTCGAACTTCTTGCTGTACTCGCGCACGGCAGCATCGCCACGCGACTCGATATCGCGAATGATGCCTTCGACCGTATTGCGCACGGCGGTGTCGTCTTCGGCACGCGCTTGCACGTCGCGGCCACGCTTGAGGTAACGAATCATGAGGATTTCCGTTGTGGGGTTTGCATACGTATGCAGACTAACTTTCTTGCATTCGTATGCAAACTCAGCGTTTTCCCTGATACGTCGTTAGCCCCTTTGTACCGTCGCTCGAAATAGGGACGCGGCGGTTCGCGCACACCGCTACAATCGCGCGCAAGTCCCAGCATTGCGGACGGCCGCCCTCGCAGATCGCGACGGGACGGTACACATTGATAAATCCGGGTACGGTCCATGTCTTGCCACTTCGCCTCATTTCCCACCGCCTGCCGCGAGCGTCTGTTCGCCCTGCTGCTCTCGTTGATGTTCGCGTGCTTTCTCACGGGTTGCGGCGATGACGACGCGGCGCCGCCCCCTCCCGCCGGCCTCACCTACAGCATGACGTCTGCCTCCTATCAGGTAGGCACGGCGATTGTGGAAAATCGTCCCATGGCGAGCGGCGGCGCCGTCGAGCGCTATACGATCACGCCCGCACTACCCGCTGGCCTTTCGATCGATGCTGCCACGGGCGTTATCAGCGGCACACCGACTGCGGCGAGCCTCTCTGCCATCTATACGGTGGCGGCGCAGAACGCTGGGGGCACCGCCACCGCACGTGTGCAGATTGAAGTGCGCGGCGTGGCGTCCGCGCCGGCTGCGCTGACCTATCGCGAAGCCACGGTCACCTACTCCACCGGCGCGGCCATCACCGCCAACACGCCGACGAGTAGCGGCGGCCCGATCACTACCTACAGTGTCACCCCGGCGTTGCCGGCCGGCCTCTTGCTCGACGCGCAGACCGGGGCCATCACCGGCACGCCTACCGCTATCACGCCCGCTGCCGCCTACGTTGTCACGGGAAGCAATGCGGCCGGAAGCACCACCGCCACGCTGCAGATTACGGTGCAGGCCGCCCTGGTTGCACCCGCGAGCCTGACGTTCACCACGACGTCCGCCCTCTATGTCACGACCGAACCGATTACGCCCAATGCCCCAGTGGCCACCGGCGGGCCCATCGGCACGTTCAGCGTATCGCCCTCCCTTCCTGCCGGGCTGAGCCTCAACACCGCGACGGGCGTCATCAGTGGCACGCCTTCTGCCGTGCAGTCGATGGGCGTCTACACCATTACCGGCAGCAACGCGGCAGGCAGCGTACAGGCGCAGGTGCGGATCACGGTCACCTCGCGGGGGACGTGGAGCACTGCAGCGCCGCTGCTCGTGCCTGCGCATTACTTCACGGCCACCCGCTTGAACGACGGACGCGTGCTTGTAGCCGGCGGGTTCCAAGGCGGTGGCAGTACGGCGAGGGCCGAGATCTACGATCCGGCAATCAATACGTGGATACTCACTGGCGCAATGCAGTCCGCGCGCAGCGGGCACACTGCCACGCTGTTGCCCGATGGCCGCGTGCTTGTCGTGGGCGGCGAGGCCGTCTTTTCTATCGCGGTGAACAGCGCCGAATTGTACGATCCGGCCACAGGCATCTGGACGCCCGCCGGCAACATGAGCGAGACACGCGAGAACCACACTGCCACGCTGCTGCAAAACGGCAAGGTTCTGATTGCGGGAGGCTATGACGGGAACGGCGGCATCGTCTTCCGGAACAGCATCGAGCTTTTCGATCCCGTTGCCAATGCGTGGACACGGATGACCACGACATCGGCAGTTCCTCGTGCGCAGCATGCTGCGGGCCTGCTCCCCGGTGGCAATGTATTGCTCATGGGGGGTGTGAACGGGAGCGGCTTTGTCAATACCGCCGAGCGTATCGCCATTTACGATAGCGGCACGACGCCCGAGGCGTTTCCCATCCTGGGCAACGTGACCCTATCCGCTCGGCTGGCGGATGGCTCGTTTCTCGTCATGGCCGACGGCTCGACCAGCGCCCAGCGCTACACCCCGTCCACATCCACCTGGACCGCCAGCACGATGCAGGAGCGGCGCACCATACCGACAGTCACGACGCTCGCTGACGGACGCGTGCTGGTTGCGGGCGGCGCCACATCGGGCGGTGTCCGCGCGACGTCGACCGAGATCTACAACCCCGACACCAATACGTGGACTGCCGGCACGCCGATGTCTGACGGCCGCGGTGCGGGCCAGGCCGTGTTGCTTGTCGACGGCAGCGTGCTGATGATCAGTGGCTACAGCGGCAGCGGTGAAGTGCCGTCTGTCGAACGCTTTCAGCCGTAGTTTTTTGTGGTCTGCTGAAGCCGACGCCAGTGGCTATGGGCTCCCCTCTCCCGCGCAGCGGGAGAGGGGAGTAACACAGCGGACGCAAGAACCCCCCGTCAAAGCAAAAGCGGCGTCGCAATCTGCGACGCCGCTCAAGTCTTTCTTGAACCCGACGAAGAATTACTTCTTCGCGCCGTCCGTGTACGGATCGGCCTTGCCGGACTTGGCGCCGTCCAGGTACGGATCCGGCTTGCCAGTCTTGGCACCGTCGGTGTACGGATCGACCTTGCGGGGAGCCAGGTCGGTGCGGGTGGACTTCTTTGCGCCGCCCGAGTACGGGTCGAACTTGTTGTCGGACTTGGCGCCGTCCAGGTACGGATCGGGCTTGCCGGTCTTGGCACCGTCGGTGTACGGGTCCACCTTCTTGTAGGTGTTTTGCGCGTGGGCCAGTTGCACGGCGCCAAGGGCGGTGAGCGCGACAACGGTCAGCGTCGATACGGTCTTTTTCAGCATCATCCTCTTCTCTTCAAGTAAGGGCCGGACAATAGGCTCCGGCAGTAGCGAATATCCACAGGCGTCGCGTCAGAGACGCAGCGTTGTCTCCGAAGACGGGACGTTGGCCCACTGCGGCATGACACCATGGTTTCACCGCCCTAGCCATCAGACCGAGGAATAGGCGGGACTATACGAATATCTAATCGCTCTGCGCCTGAGGAGAGGACCCATGGCATGAGCGATATGTTCGTAGTCATGTATCCATACGAAAGTATGGTGACGATGGCGATTTTCATGGTGGGCGGACGGATACCGAGCCCTGCCGCCCTGCCCTTGATCACCCGGCGAACGCTGGTGCCTGTGCCACGCAGAACAGGCTCATCGCCGCCTGCGGGGTTCCGGGCTTGATGCCGGACAGACGCTGGGCGACGCGAATTTTCAGGGGAGCATGACCAATCTCGCCGCTCAGGGTCTGCGCACCGACAAAATGGTTATGCGGAAAGACGCGGACCTGCCATCCGAGGGGATCGAATACGCTGTGGGCGAGCCGCGCCGTCAAGCCATCGCCGGGGCGATGGTGAAGTTCGGTGGCCAGTGCCCATTGCTGTTCATTGTCTGCGGAGGCGTGGCCGCCCCGATTCAGCCAGCGATAGACCGGCACGCGCAGGCGCCACAGCGCCATGGCGATACCCCGGAAATTCCACGCGCTGTGCTGTGGATCGTGATCGGTAATCAGGAGGCCGCCCGGTTTCACGAGCCGCGCGGCTTCGCGCAGGACGGCTGCCATATCGTCGCAGTGATGCAACGATCCGTTGATGGCCACGATGTCCGCGATGCCGGTGGCCAGCGGCATGTCATGGGCGTCCGCGAGCAACGGCACATAGCCCACCGACGCCGCACGCAACAGGCTGCCTTCCGCAATGTCGACGCCGATGGCGATACGTGGATGCCCGCCCAGTGTCGCAAGGACATTGCCGGGTCCGCAGCCCACATCGACCACGACCTTGCCGTCGAGCGATCCCAGCACGGATAGCCAGCGGTCGCGCAACTCCGGATACCGGTGCACCTCGGCCAGCCAGTTGTCCATCCACTTCGGATGGCTGAAATAGTGGGCGTTGGCCAGCATGCCGCGCGTGAAGCGGATTGGCGCTTCGGGGAAGTTGCCGGCTACCACGCCGGCCTCGGGTTTCAGGTAGGGCTGCAAGCGATCCAGGTAAGTCCGCGTAGCCTCGGACGAATGGGCCGATGCCGAAGTCCGACCTCGATCCGCGTCGTCCTTCACGTCCGGGGGGCGTTCGGATGTCAGCGAAGGCAGACATTGATGGGCGGGCGTGTGCAGCTGTTCCATGTACATCTCCCCCTCGACAAGGCAAATTTGCCTCATGGCCGTCGATAAACCGACGTCCTTGTTATCGGCTCGCAGGACCGCGAACGTCTAGGGAGTTAATCAGACTCTTGCAACGCAGCAAAATGCAAGTTCGTTTCGAGATGTGAGTTTTGGTGCGGCAGGACACATAGTTGTGGCCTGTCGGCGTCACGCCGGAGAGAAAATACGACGTTTGAAGCGCATCGGCCCTCCTCCGGTGCAGATGGAAGGTCAGCGTCCGGCCTTGCCTCTATAATCCGGCATGACTTCTACCACCCCCACCTCCGCCACCTCTTTCGCCACGCTGCCTCTCTCCGCAGCGATGCAGGCAACCCTGGCCCAACTCGGCTATGAAGCCATGACGCCCATCCAGGCGGCCAGCCTGCCGCTGGCGCTGGCGGGTCAGGACCTGATTGCACAGGCCCGCACCGGCAGCGGCAAGACCGCCGCGTTTGCGCTGGCCCTGCTGCACCGCCTGGATCCGCGCCGCTTCGATGTGCAGGCGATGGTGCTCTGCCCGACCCGCGAACTGGCCGATCAGGTCACGCAGGAAATCCGTCGCCTCGCCCGCGCGGAAGACAACGTCAAGGTGCTGACGCTCAGCGGCGGCTCGCCGATCCGTCCGCAAGCCGAGAGCCTGGAGCATGGCGCGCACGTGATCGTGGGCACGCCGGGCCGCATCATCGATCACCTGGATCGCGGCAGCCTGAACCTCGACACGATCAACACGCTGGTGCTCGATGAAGCGGACCGCATGCTCGACATGGGCTTTCATGACGACATCTCGTTCATCGCCAGCCATGCGCCGAAAGAGCGGCAGACGCTGCTATTCTCGGCCACCTACCCGGCCGCCATCGACAAGCTCGCCCATCGCTTCCTGCGCCAGCCCAAGACGGTGAAGGTTGCCGAGGCGCACGACGCAGGCACGATCACCCAGCGCTTCTACGAGGTGCAGAACGGCGAGCGTCTCAACGCCGTGGGCCTGTTGCTCGACCATTACCGCCCGGCCACCACCCTCGCCTTCTGCAATACCAAGGCGCGTTGCAACGACCTGGCCGAACTGCTGCACGCGCAAGGCTATGCCGCACTGGCGCTGCATGGCGATCTGGAACAGCGCGACCGCGATCAGGTGCTGGTGCAGTTTGCCAACCGGAGCTGCTCGGTGCTGGTGGCGACCGACGTGGCCGCGCGCGGACTCGACATCGCGCAACTGGAAGCCGTGATCAACGTGGATGTCACGCCCGACCCCGAGGTTCACGTTCACCGCATCGGCCGCACCGGACGTGCCGGCGAAGCAGGCTGGGCTTTCAGTCTCGCCAGCCTCGACGAAATGGGCCGCGTGGGGAATATCGAGCAGCATACGGGCACCACGTTCAAGTGGCATCCGCTCAGCGAACTGACGCCTTCGAACGGCGGACGCCTGCTGCCCCCGATGGTCACGCTGCAGATGCTGGGTGGGCGCAAGGAAAAAATCCGCCCCGGCGACATCCTCGGCGCGCTGACCGGCGAGGCGGGTTACACCAAGGAACAGATCGGCAAGATCAACGTGATGGAGATGTCGACCTACATCGCCGTGGATCGCGCCATTGGCCGCGAGGCGATGAAGCGCCTGAACGAAGGCAAGGTCAAGGGCCGCAAAGTCAAGGTGCGGATGCTGACTGCCTGAAGGT
>NZ_SCMX01000065.1 GCF_005503625.1 Cupriavidus sp. 2SB
CTCGCCAATCGACCCCGACGACCAACCGGCCAGCCAGTATCTGGCGACGGCACGGCTTGCGCCGACGAACAGGAGAAACAGGATGGGCTGGATCAACCCGAGGCTGCGCGGCACGCCTTCCCAGGTGAAAAGCACCAGTACAAGGAAGAACGTGACGCCGTAGAAGCCCACCGCCTTTGCGGTCGTGGCCAGCGCGGCCATTCCCGTATAGCGGAAGATCGCCCGATACAGGCCGAACCGCACAAAAAACGGAAATGCCAGGAGCGGGGCAATCAGATAGACGTATGGCTGCTGCAATACCGGCATGCCCACCTGCTCGGTGCGCAGGTAGAACGCACACCAGACCGAGGCGAGTGACAAGACCAGGTCCAGCGCCACCACCACCAGCCGCTTGGCAGGGCGCGGCAGTGCCAGCAGTGGCGTGGCGATCCGACTCAGCGACATGCTTGCCCCAACACCTCTGTCAGCACCGAGCACGTTTTGCCGATCTCGCTTTCCTTCAGCGTCGGATGAACCAGGAACATCAGGCTCGTCTCGCCAAGTTCGCGTGCGACGGGCAGCCGCGTTTCAGGACGCCATCCCGTACCGTCAAATGCCTTTTCGAGATACACCTCGGAGCATGAGCCTTGATAGCAGGGAACGCCTGCGGCGACCATGGTCTCGACGATGCGGTCCCGGGTCCAGCCCTCGGCGAGCATGTCGGGGCGAACATAGACGTAGCACTTGTACTGCGCGTGAACACTGCCGTCGGGCACTGCAGGCACCCGGACAAGCGGCGATTGGGCTGCGGCCTTCCAGATGCGCTCGGCATTGGCTGTCCGGCGGGCGGTCCAGTCGGCCATGCGGCGCAACTGGATACGTCCCACTACGGCCTGCATTTCAAGCATGCGCCAGTTCGTGCCGAATCCCTCATGCAGCCAACGGAAGCCCGGCGGATGCTGACGTTCGTACACGGCCTCGTAGCTTTTGCCGTGGTCCTTGAACGCCCACATGTCACGCCACACGCGTTCGTCGTTGGTGGTGACCATGCCGCCCTCTCCGCCGGTCGTCATGATCTTGTCCTGGCAGAAGCTCCACGCCCCCACGTGACCGATGCTACCGACCTTGCGGCCGCGATAGGACGCGCCGTGAGCCTGCGCACAATCCTCGATCACCTTCAGTCCATGTGTCTCGGCAAGTTCCATGATCGGGTCCATGTCGCACGGCCAACCGGCCAGATGCACACAGATGATGGCCTTGGTACGCGGAGTCAGCACACGGGCGATGGTTTCGGCGGAAAGGTTGCCGCTTGCAGCCTCCACGTCCGCAAACACGGGAATGGCGCCCGCGTTGACGACGCAGGACGTGCTGGCAATGAACGTTCTTGGCGTCACCACAACTTCGTCACCCGGGCCGATGCCGAGTCCCTTGAGCGCCAGGTCCAGGGCCAGCGTGCCGTTGGACAATGCAATGGCGTGGCGCGTACCGGTCCACTTGGCAAACTCCTGCTCGAACTCACGGCATTCCGTGCCGGTCCAGTAGTTCACCTTGTTCGACAACAATACCTGGCGAACGGCATCGGCCTCTTCCGAGGTAAAACTCGGCCATTGGGAAAAAGGGGTGTTTAGCATAAGTGTGCGAAGAATCAATCGTTAGTATCGTCGTCAAGACCTGGCGCTCACGCTCGCGTGAGCGGTTCCGCCGGGCAGCCTGTTACGGTCACCCCGTTTTCCACCGCGCGGACCACCACCGCTCCGGCACCAACCATGACGTTGTCCCCAATCTGAATACCTTGCCGTACTGCGGCACCCACGCCAACCCAACTACAGTCTCCGACCGTCACGTTGCCCGACAGGTGGGCGCCCGGACTGATATGGACCCCATGGCCGAGGGTGCAGTCGTGATCGACGGTTGCACCGGTGTTCACGATGCCGGCTGGCCCTATCACAGCGTCGGCATTGACCACGGCATTGGCCATGACGACCGTGCCACAACCCAGACTTGCAAACGGACTCACATACGCGCGCGGATGCACCACCGTGGCGAGCCGGGCACCAGCATTTTCGAGCAAGCCCTGCAACTTCCAGCGCGCTTCGCAATTCCCCACGGCAACGATGACGCCATCGAATTCGTCCAGTCTTGCCAGCAGTGCCGCGCTGTCTCCGACCACGGGCCAGCGACCGTTGCTGGTGCGGGACGGCCAGGCATCATCGAAGAAGAAGACTTCCTGCCAGCCAGCCGCAAGCGCCGCATCCGCAACGACCTTGCCGTGGCCACTTGCGCCAAGCAGCGCCAATGACTTCATGGCTTGTTGCCCGTGAACTTCGACATCGTTGCCTCGCCTGCGGCACTGATGCCTTCACGCACCAGCACCTTGCGCACCGTTAGCCAGAGAATCCGAATGTCCAGCCACAGCGAGCGATTGTTCACGTACCAGACATCAAGCGCGAATTTCTCGTCCCAGCTCAGCGCATTGCGGCCATTCACCTGGGCCCATCCAGTCACTCCGGGGCGCACATCGTGGCGGCGCGCCTGCTCCGGCGAGTACAGCGGCAGGTACTCCATCAACAACGGACGCGGACCCACAAGGCTCATCTCGCCCTTGATCACATTCCAGAGCTCAGGAAGCTCGTCTAGGCTGGAGCCGCGCAGGAACCGGCCGAACGTCGGCAGGCGATCCGCATCCGGCAGCAGGTTGCCGGCGGCATCCCGCGCATCGGTCATGCTGCGAAACTTGACCATCTCGAACGGCTGGCCATGCAGTCCCGGCCTGACCTGGCGGAAAAACACGGGACTGCCCAGCTTGCGGCGCACCATCCAGATCAGGACCAGGATGGGAACGGCGAGCAACGCCAATGCAAAACTGGCCAGCACGAGGTCAAAGAGGCGCTTCATTTGTAGAAATTCTGATTCTTTTGTGGCTACTGGCACTGGAGGCGACCTTGCAGGCCGCTCTCCATCACCGGGGTCAGGCAGGATGGCGTTACATCAGCACGCCACAGAAATCGAGCGCATTCGCCCGGGCCAGGGCTGCACGTACCTCTTCATCGGCGAACTGGCGATGCTTGACCAGTACCACCAGCACATCGGCCTGGGCCATGGCATCCTCCAGCGACATCAGCGGGAATGCATCGTGCGACTCGATATTCGGCTCGACCGCCACGACATCATAACCTTGCGACTGAAGCGCGGTGGCGATATGGACTGCGGGCGATTCACGCAGGTCGTCGATGTCCGGCTTGAATGCCAGCCCCAGGCAGGCAACCTTCGGCTTGCGAGCCACACGCGCCGAGGCATCGGCTACGGCCACCTTGATCTGCTGGATCGCCCACTCGGTCTTGTAGTTATTGACCTCACGCGCGGAGCGGATCAGCCGGGCGTTTTCGGGGTCGCGCGACACAATGAACCAGGGATCGACAGCGATGCAATGGCCGCCAACACCAGCGCCCGGCTGCAGGATGTTGACGCGCGGATGACGATTGGCCAGCTGGATCAGGTTCCAGACATTGATGCCGTCCTTCGCGCAGATCATCGACAGCTCGTTGGCGAATGCGATATTCACGTCCCGGAAACTGTTTTCGGTCAACTTGCACATTTCGGCGGTCTTGGCGTCGGTCTCAAGAACCGCACCACGCACAAAGCTCCGGTAGAAGGCCGTCACAGCGTGTGTGTCCTCGGGCTTCAGACCGCCAACCACACGATCGTTCTCGACGAGCTCGGTCATGATCTTGCCGGGCAGCACGCGCTCGGGGCAATAAGCCATATGCACGTTCGCCACGTCGACGCCGGCCGCGGCAAGCTCATCCGCCATGCGCTGGGTCGTACCGACCGGCGAGGTCGATTCCAGAATCACCATATCGCCAGCCTTGACGAGGCCGGCAATGCTCCGCGTTGCCGCGAGCACGTAATCGATGTTCGGCTGCGGAATGCCTTCGCCTTCGTGGAACGGCGTGGGTACGCAGATCATGTACACATCGGCAGCGCGCGGCGTGGTGAATGCCTGCAGGCGGCCCGCCGTGACGGCCGAGCGCACGAACGCATCCAGGTCCGGTTCGACGATATGCACGCGCCCCTGGTTGATCGTCTCCACGGCATGGACGTTCAGATCCACACCCACCACCTGGAATCCGTTGCTGGCCAGCAGTGCTGCAGTCGGCAGCCCGATATAGCCAAGGCCAACCACACACACAGTCTTCTTCGTCATTGCAAGGTCCTCAATACGTTGATGATCTTCTCGCACGCCTGCCCATCGCCGTACGGATTATGCGCACGCGCCATGGCCTTGTACTCGTCCTCGTTATCCAGCAGTACCGTCACGTTTGCGATGATCGCATCCCGATTTGCACCCACCAGGCGCACGGTGCCGGCCTCCACAGCCTCGGGGCGCTCCGTCACGTCGCGCATCACCAGCACCGGCTTGCCAAGGCTGGGCGCTTCCTCCTGAATGCCACCGCTGTCGGTCAGCACGATATGCGCGTGCTTGAGCAGGTACACGAAGGGCTCGTAGTCCAGCGGCTCGATCAGATGCACATTGGTCAGGCCGGCCAGAATGGTATTCACGGGCTTCTGAACGTTGGGGTTCAGATGCACCGGATACACGATATGGACATCCGGATATCGCTCGGCCAGTGATTTCAGCGCATCGCAGATCTGCAGGAATCCGTCGCCAAAATTCTCGCGGCGATGGCCGGTGACAAGCACGAATCGCTCGTCGCGCCAGGCAAAGGGCAGTTGGGCGTCGAGCTGGGCCGTCAGGCCTTCGCGCCGTTCCGGAGACTGTTCGATCCGGTCGAGCACCCAGAACAGCGCATCGATGACGGTATTGCCCGTCACGGCAATCGATGCGGGGTCCACACGCTCGGCCAGCAGGTTCTCGCGGCTGTACGCCGTGGGCGCAAAATGCCACTTCGTCACACGGCTCACCACTTGGCGATTGAACTCCTCGGGGAACGGTGCGTAGACATCGTGCGTACGGAGCCCGGCCTCCACATGGCCGACTGGAACACCCGCATAGAACGCCGCCATCGCTGATGCCAGCGTCGTGGTGGTGTCGCCATGCACCAGCAGGACATCTGGCTTGTGCTCGCGCAGCACGTCGCGCATGCCCAGCAGGACCGCCGACGTCACGTCATACAGGTCCTGTCCCGACCGCATCACGTTCAGGTCGATGTCGGGCTTGATGTCGAACACGCGCAGCACCTGGTCGAGCATCTGGCGATGCTGGGCAGTCACACAAAAATGCGTCTCGAACTCTTCAGGCAGGGCCTGCAGCGCGTGGTACAGCGGGGCCATCTTGATGGCCTCCGGACGTGTACCGAAAACGAGCATCACCCTGGTCTTGCGATTTCCTCTCACGTTTTCCCCTTCGTTATGTGAGATCACAGCGTCGCGCCATCACGCTGCCGTGCGGTGCCGCACTTTCCAGTGTTTGCAGCCACTGACCCGCCAGCAACGTCCGATCGAAATCGCTCTCGGCCAGTGCGCGCGCACGCTTACCCATGTTCTTCAAGGCGTCACGATCATTCGCGGCCTGCTCCAGCGCATCGGCAAAGGCAGCCGGATCTGCTGGCGGCACAGCGAAGCCGCACGCGTTTTTCTCAATCATCTCGGCGAGCCAGCCCGGATAGTTGTTCAGGACCGGCAGGCCCGACGCGATATAGTCAAAAAACTTGTTCGGTGACGTCCCATAGTAGAAGGCCGGCACATTTGCCAGCACCTGCAGGCCGATGTCGGTCGCCGCCATCAGTTCCGCAAGCTTTCCTTTGTTCACCGGCGCATGAAACACGACGTTATCGAGTTGCTCGCGCGCAGCCCGCGCTTCCAGGGCCGGTTTTAGCCTGCCCTGCCCGATCAGCAGAATCTTGATATCGTTGCGGCCCCGCCGCTTGAGTTCCGCAGCGACATTGAGCACGGCATCGAGCCCGTTTGCCATGCCGTGCGTGCCGGCAAACACAGCCATGAGATCGTTGGGGCCCACCTGCTCCGGACGCCAGGGCTCGGCCGGAGCACCGAAGATGCCGAGGTCGCAGCCATTCGGCACCATGGCGATGCGATCGCGTGGCACACCACGATGTGCAATACCTTCGACAATTCCCGGAGACAGGCCGATCACCCGGTGCGCAGACCGGTAGCTGGCGAACTCCAGCACACCCATGGCCCACAGCACAACCGGATTCCGAATCACGCCCATCGCGCGCGGCAACTCGGGCCAGAGGTCACGCACCTCGAAGACAAAGCGCTTGCGGCGCAGCCAGCGCGCCAGGATGCCCGGAATGCCGGCAGTGAGCGGCGTAGTCGTCGCAAACACCACGTCATAGGTTTCCGTGAACGCAATCCCGATGCTGCGCATCGCAAACTTCAGGAAGGTCATGGCACGCCGCACAAAGCCGTCGCTATTCGAATAGGCCAGATCGAGTTCGATAACGTCGATGCCATCGACCACGCCGCGGCGCATTCCTCCGACAAACGGGGTATCCAGTCCGGTGTGGCCGCCGGAAAAGCTGCCACACACCATGGTGACGGCGTGTCCGCTCTCGACGAGACGGCGCGCCATCGCATAGGAGCGAATCCCGCCCGTGCCGCGCGGCGTCACGAAGTGCTGGTGGAAATACAGAACTTTCATGTTGTCCAATAGTACCGGGACACCAATGTGCCGCCTCGATCAATCTCGAGTTCCAGCACAGGCGCCGGCGTCTTCTCCAAATAGTGCAGAGATTCCCAACCTTCGACCAGCTCGCAACGCACCACGGGTACGTCAGCCGTCAGCGCCAGGCATTCACCCCGGTCGCCGCGCGCCACGAATCCCGCGTCGGTGGCGCTGGGTTCCAGCCGCCACTGGCCTGGGCGCAAACGCCACCGGAGGACGGCACGCTTCGCAAATCCGGTGACCTGGTCCCGCACTTCGAGCTGGGCTTCATCCAGGCACAAATGCCGGTTATGCCGGGCACCCAGCCGGTCGACATAGGAAGCCGCCATCGTGACCTTGGAGGTGTCGCCATGCAGCGGCTCCAGCGTTTCGGTCTTCAGCCAGTCGCCGAACAGAAAGCGCGAGAGGCGCGGCATCTGCTCACGTTCATCGAACTGCACCGTATTGTGACCGCGCACGCCGCCGAAATAATCCAGCCAGCGCGGCTCGGTGTTGTAACTAAACGTACCCGCGTCGCGCAAGTGGCTGGCACCGTCCAGCCAGAGATCCACGTGCAGGGCATCGGCCTGGCACGGACGGAAGCGGAACCTCGGGTATCGCAACAATGCCATGGCGGGCCCCTGCCGCAACACAGCAAAGCCACCGTCGTCGGCCTGCAGGTTGCCAGGCTCGGCAGCGTTTTCGGTACGCGCTGGCACGCCGAGCCACTTGCTCATGGCTATCGCCCTCTCGCAGTCTGCATACACCGCCTTGCCGCCGAAAACCGCCATCGCCAGTTGCACGCTGGGCCGGAAATCACGATAGGGCGAGTCGCTCAGCGGTAGCAGTCGCGCGCCATCGTTCGCACCAACATTTGGCACGTCGCCGGTTTTCGGGTCCGTCATGGCGTGCAGCCACGCCGTGGCCGCGCGCGCTCGCGCATACCAGGTATCGCTGAATGCCGGTGCCTTCACGAGCCGCCGCCATGTCTCCGCCCAGCTGAATGTATCCAGCATCAGCCGGTGGTAGTTGGCCGAGTACTGGCTGAACGTTCCCTGCTCGCCGATCAATCTGGCGGCGCGGTTCTCCAGCATCCTGCGGCCTACAGTTGCCCAGCCTTGCGCGCGCGCCACACCGTACTGAGCAAGCAGGGTGCCGCCGATAAACAACGCTGCGGCCTCGGACGTGCCATGGTTGTTATCCTGCGCCATCGCATACGACACGGTTGGCGCGATACGCTGCAGATGCAGTTCGATCAATGCGCGCAGCCCTGGCAACATCGCCGTCACCTGACCCAGCATCATGGCTGCGGCAATCAGGTGCATCACACGAATCGACGCTTCCTGGCCGCACTTCCAGTTGGGCCCGATGTACGGAGCATTACGTTTGCTCCAGTCAGCCAGCCAGCTGTTCAGGCGCGCGAGAGCCGCTGCATCACCCTGGCGCACGCGCTGTGCGAATGCCAGCACCCAATCCATCCGCGATGCCTCCCAGATCGCCTTGATATCGCCCACCTGGGGATCGAAATCGGGGATCTGCCACCACGGCAACTCAGGGCGGGCTACGCGCGCTCCCGTGATGGGATTGGCGAACCAGTCCGGAGGCGTATCACTGACCGCCACCGACCAGCGGCCGAACCACTTCGCCTCGTGCACCCAGTTGGAAACCACTGGCGCATCGAGCGGCGGGAGGGACGATGCCGCGAAGAACGGGGCGGCAGGGACGGCCGCATGCAGGCGTCGCACCTTGTTGACGCCAAGGCGGACACCCACGCGGTATCCCACCGCGCGACCGATGTTCGGTAGCCCTAGCGCGATGGCGGTACGGGCCTTGATCCACTGCCGGTTCATAACGCTCGTGTCATTGGCGGCGGAGCAGTTCCGCCACCTCGATGCTCACCCGCGCCACCTCGAAAATCTCATCCGACGGAATCGCCGGCGTGCCACTTTCGATTGCGGAGAGGAACGCCGCTGCACAGGCGTTCTGGCCCTTGTCCTGGCGCCACAAACTCATCTTGCGGAAACCTGGCCATCCAAAACCCTTGAGCTTGCGGAAATTATCGAGCTGCAGGACACGGCCTGCAGCAAACACCTCGACCCGCTCCTTTGGAAAACTGGCCGCGCCATTGGCCAGATACATGATCGTGCCGAACGAGCCATCCTCGAAGCCCAGCGTAATGGATGCCTTGTCCTCGGTGATCGCCACACCGGGTGTATCACCCATCCGGCGCGCCTGGACCGAGACGATCGGCGAATCCGCCAGAAAGCGCATCAGGTCAATGAAGTGGCACGCTTCGCCGATGATGCGGCCACCGCCCACGGCATTGTCCTGCGTCCAGTGATTCGGCGGGATTGCGCCAGCATTCATCGTCATAATGAACGATTTGGGCTCCTTGACCGAAGCCAGCAGCGCCTTCATCTTCTGGACCTGCGGCGAGAAACGGCGGTTGAATCCCACCATGATCTGCGGCGCGCGCTCAGGCTGACGTTCCCGCGCATCGTCAAAGGCGCGCTGGGCCTGAGCCAGCCCATCCATGTCGATGGCGAGTGGCTTTTCGACAAACACGTGCTTGCCTGCGGCCAGGGTCTGCGCAACAAACCGTGCATGCGTGTCGTGCCGGGTAACGATGGCTACGGTATTGATCTGGTCGTTCGCCAGCATGTCCGCCAGATCTGTCGACGCTTCGGCAAAACCAGCCTTCTCGCCGTGGATCACACCGTTGACCCCACCCGCGGTGACAATGCTCTGAAATTGCGCGCCGGCCGCCTTGAATGCCGGGATCAACATGCGCGATGCATAGTTGCCTGCGCCAATGAAACCAAGCACCGGCCGCTTCGTGTCATAGGCCGGCTTCGGACCGAGTGGCACCGAACGCAACATGCGGGTTTCAGGAGCCGACTTGTATTGCAGCAGGATGCCCAACGCCGACTTGTCGGCCGTCAGTTGGTCGTAGGCCTGCGCTGCCTCTTCAAAGGCGTAACGGCGCGTTACCAATGACTTTACGTCGAGCTGCCCGCTGGCCATCATGTCCAGCACTGCTTCAAAATTGCGTTGTTCGGTCCAGCGCACGAATCCAATCGGATAGTCGTTGCCCTTTTCCTCGTAGCTCGGGTCGTATCGACCCGGTCCGTACGAGCACGAGACCTGGAAGGACAATTCCTTCTCGTAGAAATCCGCGCGATTCAGCTCTAGGCCCGTGACGCCCACGAGCACGATCCGCCCACGCTTGCGCGACATGCGCGCGGCCTGCGTCACCGGATCGGTGGACTTGGTCGAGGCCGTGATGATGACGCCGTCGACGCCATGGCCACGGCTGAAAGCCATGCCGGCAGAAACGGCGTCTTCACCAGCACCGGGATTGCAGGTCTGCGCACCGAATTGACGCGCCAGTTCCAGCTTGCTCTCGTCGAAATCGATTGCCAGCACACGGCATCCGTGAGCGCGCAGCAATTGCACCGTCAACAGACCGATCAATCCCGCACCAACGACGACAAATGCTTCGCCCAGCGTTGGCGCGGCCAGACGCATGCCCTGCAGACCGATGCTGGCCACTACGACAAAGGAAGCCGCTTCGTCATCGACTTCGTCAGGCACCTTGGCGCACAGATTCTTGGGCACCTTCACCACATCGGCATGCGGACCGTTGGAAACCACGCGATCGCCGATCTTGAATCCGTCTGCGCCAACGCCCACCTCCGCCACACGGCCAACGTTGCAGTATCCCAGCGGCAATGGCTGGGCGAGCTTCGAGCGTACGGCATCCACGGTCGTCAACAGGCCATCCGTCTGGACTTTTTCCAGCACCATGCGAACCTTTTCCGGCTGCTGGCGTGCTTTCTCCAGATACGACGCGCGGCCGAAACCCACCAGCATCCGCTCCGTGCCAGCGGAAATCAGGCTGACAGAGGTATGGACGAGCAGACCATCGCGGCCTGCTGACGGCGCGGGCGCTTCCGCGATATAGGTAGCGCCCTTGCCCATGTCTTGCAAAATCTGCTTCATCGAAATTCCTGGAAATCGCCTCAGGCGCCCTTGGCTGGACGCGCGTAGTTGATCAGCACCGCGCGATACGGCCCCTTGAATACAAACATGCTGCCGGCCGCCGCGCCAACCACGCCCACCGAATCGATCAGCACCTGCATGTCGTCGGTGCTCCCCGCGCCGCCCACGAATGTCAGCGGTGTCGTCACCGCCGAGCGCACCTGCTTGGCGAGAGCGAGATCATAGCCAGCCATCTCGCCGTCCCGATCGATGGAATTGATCGTGATTTCTCCCGCACCGAGTTCCGCCACCTTCTGGCAGAAGTCGATCAGGTTCAGCTTGTGTTTTTCCCGGCCGTTGTGCGTATAGACGGTATAGCCGCCCAGCAGCTTGTTCTTCCTAACGTCCAGCGTCACGACCACGCTCTGCGCGCCAATGGCTTCAGCCACCTCCCGAATCAACTCCGGGCGCTCTACGGCAGCCGCGCTGATCGACACCTTCTCGAACCCCAGGGCAATGATCTTTGCTGCCTGGGCGGCGCTGGAAACCCCGCCGCCATACGCAAGTGGCATACGCGACTCCACCGCCAGGCTGCGCAGCAGCTCGAAATTCGGCACCTTGCCTTCGACCGTGGCATCGATGTCGATGAACATCAGTTCGTCGACTTCCTTCTCGTTGAAGATCTTGACCGCATTCAGCGGATCGCCGACGTACTTTGCGTCCTTGAACTGCCGGGTCTTGACGAGGCCACCGTCATGCATCAAGAGACATGGGATGATTCGGGAGCGCAACATGGTCAAAGCTCGGCAAAATTACGGAATACCGCCACACCATTGGCATGGCTCTTCTCGGGATGGAATTGCATGCCGAAGACGTTGTCGCGGAAGACGCTGCACGGAAGATCCGAGCCATAGCGGACCGTGGCGGATACATCGGCAGAATCCTGCGCATCAAAGTAGAAGCTATGCAGGAAATAGAAGCCCTGCTGCAGGTCCACACCTTGCAGCAACGGCGCTTCGGCCGACTTCGTAGACAATGAGTTCCAGCCCATGTGCGGCAGTTTCGGTGAACTGGTGAGCGTGCTCGCGTCGATCTTTCGCACGCGCCCCGGAATCCAGCCCAGTCCCGGCTTCACGCCCTCCTCGCTGGAATCGGCAAGGATCTGCATACCAACGCAGATACCCAGTACCTTTTTCTTCTTCACAAGAACCTGTTCGTTGAGCAGTTCCACCATGCCCGAATCGCGCAGGTAATCCATCGTCGTATCGAACGCGCCGACGCCTGGCAGAACATAACGCTCGGCCGCGGCAAGCTCCGCCGCGTCGCCAGTGATGACGTGCGCGACCTTCAGTTTCTTGTAGATATTCGCAATGGCACCGACGTTGCCGGAACCATAGTCAATGATGGCTATCATCTTTTCACCGCCCGTTCGATGCCCAGCATCTTCAGCGTCTTCGCACCGAGGTCGAACAGCCACTCCTGGTTGCGATAATCCCGATAGGTTTTCTTCGGCATCTCGTGATAGTGCCGCAGCTCGTCTACCGAAATACCCAGCTTGGTGGCGATGTACTCGAAATCCTCATCGATCGTGACCGGGTCGTACGCTGGCTTCTCCAGCTTGGACAGGGCCTCTTCCCGCGTCATTTGACCGGTGAGGATCAGGCTGGAGTACTGCACGCGCCGGGTGTCGTAGCCAAAGCGCGTAGGAAGCCAGTAACCCTCGTAGAAGCGCGTAAACCGCGATTCGAAATGCTTTTGCGGATACGGCCGCCAGCCATAGACATCCGCGAGGGTCTTGGAGGCGATTTCCTTCGTGTACGGCAGGTAGTTCAGCGGCTTTTCCACGCGCACACCCTTGATATAACGAAGGTAGACCTTGTGGAACAGGATGCTGCTGAACGGATAGGTCTTCAGCTCACGCGTGCCAAAACGGCGATGAATGTCCTTCAGCTGGGCCATATCCGTACCGTAGTACAGCCACTCCTTGGGGTTTCGCACGCATTCGGTGGCAAAATTGCCGCCGTTGAGGATGTACTTGATATTGTGCTTGTTCGCAAAATGATACAGCGTAGCTACGAATGCGTGGTCCTGCGGAATATCGAGATGCGAGACGCCCGATTTGAAAAACGCCAGCTGGAAATCCTTCATTTCCTGCCAGTTGATCACTTCGGTGTACAGGTCCAGACCGAGCTTGTCGACGATGACCTGAATATTGTTTACCGCAATGTCCGTATTCCACCCACCATCGACGTGGAACACCAGCGGGCGCAGGCCAAATTCACTCACAGCCAGATGCAGCAGGTACGAGCTGTCCAGTCCACCACTCATCCCCATGATGCAGTCGAATTCCTTGCCCTTGCCTTCGGCCTTGATCTTCTCGACGACTTCGCGAAACATCGCCTTGCCGGTATCGTCCGGATGCCAGTTGGGCAAAACATCGGTCTTAAAGCCGTTGCAGTGATCGCACACGCCTTTATCGTCGAACACGATCTGCGAATCGCTCGTGTCCATCACACAATTGGTGCAAACCTGATACTGCCGCATATAAGAAATCCCGATCTAAAGTTTCTCCCGCGCCATCCCTGGCGCGGACACTCAATTCTTCTGTAAAACAGGCGATGTTTCAGCCGAGGACCCGGACGTACTTGCGGTATTCGCGATGCGCGTCCCGCGCCATCTCCCACCGACGCCGGCTTGGAAGTGTTGCAAGCGCCCCGTGGTAGTGGTGAACCACCTGAAGACAGGGATCGTACCAAACCTGATACCCCGCGTCAGATAGTTGCTTGCTGAGGAAATACTCCTCGGACATCATGAAAGTCGGAGCCCAGAGTTCGCCAAACTCCCTGAAGAATGCCGGACCCATGATGTACACCGAGCCATGCCCCTGATAGATCGACTGGGCCGTCTCCCATTGCTGCTCGTCCGTACGGTCGGATACCGAGCGGAACATCATGGCCAGCTTCAACATCGCCATGCCGAGGTGATAGTTCGAGTAGTAAGCGTCGTAAAACAATTCACGCAACTTGCTGATACTCGCGATCACGTGAGGATTCTGATGTTCACCATCAAGCGTCACTACATCAGGGGATACTACCGGATACGCCTTGAGACGCTCGGTATTCCTGTCCAGCCTTTCGATAAAATCCGATGCAAATTCCAGATCGTTATTTCCAATCACCATCCATTCGATATCCGGCCTGCGCTGCCGCAGGGCACGAATTCCGACATTGAGCCCCGGGAAATATCCAAGATTGTCCTGATTCAACTGCAACTCGATGTTAGGAAAATCCGCCTGAAGGCCCTTCAGCAGCTCGACATTGGCAGCATCGGAGTTATTATCGACAACCATCACCTCGATTTCATGACCGACATTCCGCAACAGCGTCTCCACGGCCGTCCGTGTAAAGGCGCTGTTATTATAATTGGTGCAAACATAACCTAATTTCATCGCATTCCTCAGAAATTCAACCGCCAGCTGGCCCGCGGCCGCATGGTGCAGGTACCTCGCCACCCCCGAAATACCGACCGAAGAAGCAGAGCAACGCTGTTATCAAAATGCTCGCGTATATGCTGTTCCAAATCAGGAGGCTAATAATGAACGATGTGTAAAAATATCCAATCGAATGGATGAATATTGACGTCGAAAAAGACGGCGACTTCGACATCAGAAAAATCCAGTACGCCACGTGGATTGCCGAACCTGCCAGAAGCATGACGATCAGCGAACCCGACAGGCCAAAATCATTGATCAGACCCCGGAACATCGTGTAGATGTTGGTCTGGATCACATCGCCGTAGGCAAAGTACTCCTCGTACACACCCGCTGGCAGTGGCGTGTCATTGCCAAGCAGCCGCGCCACCGGTGTAAAAGTGTAGATCCCGTAATCGCCAAGATTATCCACGTATGGCAGCGTGCCGCCGTGTCCCACCAAATGGGCGAACCAGTCGGAGAACGCATACATGTGTGCCGTGGCATAGGACGCCACCAAGCGTACCAACGCCGCCTTGACGTCCCCGGAGGAGTCGAGCAACCCACGGGAGGCCATCGCCAGAAGGACGAGTCCGAAGATGACCGCAGCATACGGTGCGGCCCGGCGCAGGTCCTGCACCCCGAACAAGGCAAGTTTGCCGCGGTTGACCTTGCAGACCAGTGTGGCCGCCCAGAACAACACGAGTACGAGAAACAGATTTCCCTTGGCGCCCTGCAGCACCATCGCCAGGATGGACGGCAGGAACGTAAGTAATAAGATGCTCCAGCGGCGGACACCTACCTCACGCGTCGAATATATGAAACCGCCCAAAATTGCACTGGGATACTGCAGCACGAAACTTAGCTGCGCAAAAAGATTGGGCACCAGTTCGGCGCCGTAGCGCTTGGCTGTCATCGCGCCGGCGATGGCAAGCGGATTGGTGACGACTTGCTTAAGTGAGACGCCCTGGATGTGAAGGTCGATGATCAGGCTGACGGCCGTGATCATGCTGGTCACATAGAACGCTCGCAACATGAACGGACTGCCGTAGTTCAGTGCACCGGCGTTCTTGGCCCGCATCTCAAATCCCAGGCGCCAGCGAAACGGAAGAGCGCCCAAGGAAAACACCAGGCACGCCACAAAAATATACGCCACGGCATATACGTTGGCCGGAACATCCCACAGGAATAGTAATGGTACAAACGTATACAGGAACCAGAACAGCCCAAAGATGCAACCGGGGACAATCCACGTACCGGCGTAGAGGCGCAAGGCCATTGCCTGGCCCAGGATCATCAGGCTGAACGAGAGCGCCATGAGCTTTTCCATCATCATGACGCCACGTTAACGAGGCGCTCGCCCCGATAATATTTCCGGGCAATCGTCGCAAACAACACGCCCTCTGACAGCGTGAAGCTGATGGCCGCGCCGATGGCACCGTACACCCCCCCCAGCGTAGCGGTTGCGATCACGCTGACCACTGCCGCGAACAGAATGCCGCCCAGCAAGGCGCGTTTCTGCCCCAGGGTATTCAGGCCAGCACTGCCAAACATAAAGTTGCAGACGCCGAACAGGGTGCCCAGCGCCATCAGCGACATGAAGAGCATGACCTGGTCCAGCTCCTGAATCTGCCCGATTGCCGGAACGTGCTGCCTGAGAATCGGTACCGCCGCCATGAGCGCGAGCCAGATCGTCACAAGCGCTCCCAGTTGCGGCCAGGTCAGCCTCAACAATCGTACGAACACATCGCGGTTGGGACTGTTCGCTGCCTGCGTCACAAGTACGGCCTTCGGAAAGAACAACTGGTTGAGCGGTCGAATAACCGCCTGCACCGCCTTGGTAGTTTTCTCGGCAAGCGAATAGGCGGCGATCGGCGCGCCGTGCAAGCCCAGGAAACCCAGCAGCAGTACGTTCGAATCCCGGTACAACGCCACGCCGACATTGCCCAGGAAGATTTCCTTCCCGGCGCGGATCATCTGCATGAGCTCCCCCCAACGGACTCGCGTCGGACGAATACCCAGGCCGGCCATGGCGAACGCAAGCATGGCAACCGACCCCAGGGCATACATCACGCCCATGATCGCTGGCACCAGCAGAAAATCATCGGGGCGCTTCACCAACAGAAGAATCAGCACGACTGCCACTGCCCGGCTCAGCAACGTGCAGACGGCTGGTATGCCGTTGGCCTGCAGTCCTTGATAGAGCCAGGTAGGCTGCAGGGCGTAGCTGAGCGGGATCAGCATCCACCATGCCGCGATATGCGTCAGTTCCGGCCGAAATAGCGACAGGCCGGCCACGAGCATGGGCGCCGCCACCGTGAAGAGCGTCATCCGCAAGACGAGAATGCGAGAGAAGATCTTTGAGAGTTGTGCCCGGTCACGTTCGGGCCGGAGTCCGGTGACCGCTGCCACGCCGTCAATCTCGAAGCTATACAGGATTACCGTGATGAGGAGCACCGAAAACGCCTCGGTGACCACGATATCGGCATAGTGCTGTGCACCCACCACACCGAGCACATACGGGAACACCAGCAGCGGCAACGCTGCATTGGACCCCTGGATCATGACCAGAGAGAGAAGGTTCCGAGTGTGCTTGATCATAGATAGCCGCAAAAATGGCCGGACCCGAGTCGCCTTGCATGGCGGACCCTGCCCAGCCGTCCCGTCAGCAGGCATCCGCCTCGCGGAGCCTCTTGCCAGCCTTGTCTTTCGCCGACAGTATCGGCGTCACGTCGCCCGGCCATGCGATGGCCAGGTCAGGATCGTCCCAGGCGATGCACCGCTCGAATTGCGGTGCGTAATAGTCGGTGGTCTTGTAGAGGAAATCAGCACTCTCGCTTAGCACGAGGAACCCATGCGCAAAACCGGGCGGCACCCAGAACTGGCGTTGGTTTTCCTCGCTCAGTTCCGCGCCGACCCACTGGCCGAAATGAGGCGAAGCCGGACGAACATCCACGGCCACGTCAAACACCGCGCCACGCACCACGCGGACCAGCTTGCCCTGCGGCTGCTGGACCTGATAATGCAAGCCGCGCAGCACGCCCCTGGCACTACGGCTGTGGTTGTCCTGCACGAAGCCGACATTGAGGCCCGTTGCTGCGTCGAAAGCCTTCTGATTGAAGCTCTCGAAGAAGAATCCGCGCTCGTCGCCGAATACTTTCGGCTCCAGAATCAGGACTTCCGGAATAGATGTGGCGATGACATTCACGAGGGCACCCCATCCTTGAGCAGGCGCAACATATATTGCCCGTATGTGCTTTTTGCCAACGGCTGCGCCAGCCTTTCGAAAGCCTCCGCATCAATGAAACCCTGGCGCCACGCAATCTCCTCAATACAAGCGATTTTCAGTCCCTGTCGATGCTCCAGCGTGGCGATGAACTGTCCTGCGTCCAGCAGGCTTTCATGCGTGCCTGTATCGAGCCACGCGAATCCGCGCTGCATGATCTGCACGTTGAGCTGACCGCGGTCTAGATAGGCCTGGTTGACTGCAGTGATTTCCAACTCGCCGCGCGCGCTGGGTTTGACCGCCTTGGCAATATCGATCACGTCATTATCGTAGAAATACAGCCCGGTCACCGCGAAGTTGCTCTTCGGGGTCTTTGGCTTTTCTTCGACGGATACGGCTTTGCCGGACTTGTCGAATGCTACCACGCCATATCGCTCGGGATCTGTAACGTGATAGGCAAATACGGTGGCACCTTCACTCTGCTGGTCTGCGTCATGCAGCAAGCCCTGCAGATCGTGCCCGTAGAAGATGTTATCGCCCAGCACCAGAGCGCTCGGCGCGTTGCCGATAAAGTTCTCGCCTATGGTGAATGCCTGTGCAAGGCCATCGGGACTCGGCTGCACTGCGTATTGCAGGTTGATGCCAAGTGAGCTGCCGTCACCCAGCAGATCGGCGAAACGCGACGTATCTTCCGGCGTCGAGATAATCAGGATGTCACGAATGCCCGCCAACATCAGTGTAGAGAGCGGGTAATAGATCATCGGCTTGTCGTAAACGGGCAATAGCTGTTTCGACAAAGATTTGGTGATCGGATAGAGCCGTGTGCCGGAACCTCCGGCCAGGATGATGCCTTTGCGCATGTAGATGTCCGTTACTGAACGATTTGGTCGAGCAGGTGGTGAACGCCCTGCTCCCAGCCGGGAAGATATATGCCGAAGGTTTCCCGCAGGCGCGTGGTATCGAGCCGAGAATTCGCGGGCCGCTGCGCGGGCAACGGGTACGCCGTCGCGGGTATTGCCTCCACCTGCTCCGGAGCCACTTTCAAGTCAACGCCGAGTTGCCGCGCGTAGCGCAGCACTTCTACGGCATAGCCATGCCAACTGGTCTCACCTGCGGCAGCCAGATGGTAGAGACCGGAGGGGAAGGCGTCGGGAGAAGCCGCCAACCAGTGTCGGGCAACAATCTGGGCGGTCACATCGGCAATCAGGCCGGCGGTGGTAGGCGCACCAAACTGGTCGGCGATCACGCGCAGGCTGTCGCGCTCGCTGGCCAGCCGCAGCATCGTCTTAGCGAAATTCCCGCCATGTGCGCCCGCCACCCAGCAAGTCCGCAATACCAGCGCATGCGCCCCCGATTCGGCAATGGCACGCTCTCCTGCAAGCTTGCTTTTGCCGTAGACCGATTGCGGATTGACTGCATCAGTCTCGACATAGGCCCCAATGCCCGTGCCATCGAACACGTAATCCGTGGAATAGTGAACCAGCAGACTGCCCAGTGCGCGCGCTTCCTCGCCGAGGACACCAGTTGAAGTGCCATTGATCACGAACGCTCGCTCAGGTTCGCTTTCAGCCTTGTCCACTGCCGTGTAGGCCGCGGCATTGACGATGACGGCCGGGCGAAGATCTCGTACGATCTGCCGCACTCTCTCCGGCTGCGACAGATCACATGCCGCGCGATCGAGCGCAACCACGTTGCCGAGCGGTGCCAAGCTGCGGCGCAGCTCGAAACCGACCTGGCCGTTGCTTCCTGTTACAAGGATGGTGGGAGGCGAGGACAGCTTATTCGGCATATTGCTTCGCCACCCAGTTCCGGTAATCCCCGGAAACAACGTCCTGCACCCATGCCTGGTTGTCGAGATACCACTGCAAGGTCTTGCGCAGGCCGGTTTCGAACGTATCGGCGGGCTTCCAGCCAAGTTCGCGCTCCAGCTTGCTCGCGTCGATTGCATAGCGGCGATCGTGGCCCGGCCGATCCTTCACGAACGTGATCTGGTCGCGGTAGGAACCCGTGGCCTTCGGGCTCAGTTCGTCGAGCAGGTCGCACAGCGTGTGCACCACATCGAGGTTGGACATCTCGTTCCATCCGCCCACGTTGTAGGTCTCGCCCAGCCGTCCCTTCGCCAATACCTCGCGAATCGCGCTGCAGTGATCGCGCACGTAGAGCCAGTCACGCACGTTCAGACCATCGCCATACACAGGCAGCGGCTTGCCGGCGAGGGCATTGGTGATCATCAGCGGAATCAGCTTCTCGGGGAAGTGATACGGGCCGTAGTTGTTCGAGCAGTTCGTGGTGACGACGGGCAGCCCATACGTGTGGTGATAGGCGCGGACGAGATGGTCCGACGCGGCCTTCGAGGCCGAGTAGGGGCTGTTTGGCGCGTAGGCGGTGGTCTCCGAGAACTGAGGGTCTGCAGGACCCAGCGATCCGAAGACTTCGTCGGTAGAGACGTGCAGGAAGCGGAAATTGGCCTTCGCGTCGCCATCGAGCCGGTTCCAGTAGGCACGCACGGCTTCGAGCAGCGTGAACGTTCCAACGATGTTGGTCTGGATGAAATCACCCGGCCCATGGATCGATCGATCGACATGGCTTTCCGCCGCGAAATGCAGCACGGCGCGCGGAGTGTGTTCGTCCAGCAAACGGTCCAGGGCGGCACGGTCGCAAATATCGGTCTGCGAGAAGACATGCCGGGCATCGCCCTCGAGCGAAGCCAGTGTCTTGAGGTTGCCTGCGTAGGTCAGCTTATCGACGTTGACCACGCCGTCTGCGCCCGGCTGTGCCAGCCAATCGAGGACAAAATTTGCCCCGATGAACCCAGCCCCGCCAGTGACAAGAATGTGCGACAAAACTCTGCTCCCTACTTATCGATATGTTTCGAGTGCCCGACAATAGTCGGGTGTCCGCTTGTTCCAGTGGGGAATAGCGGCCCTTTTTTTCGTCCTATTGGAAGGTGGCGCTATTCTATCTGACCCCGCAGTCCATCCCGGCGGTGGAACTTAACTTTTTGTTGCGCCTTGTAACGAATGGCAGAATCAATTATAGGTTCGGGAAAATCGTCACTTTTCCTAGCAGGCCTTTCAATATACCCAGCGCTTATAGATGTCCTTAAACCCTTCACCCCCCCCGGCCCCGTTTGCGATCGGTGACATTCAGGGGTGCGCCGCCTCCCTGAAACAGCTCATGACCAAGCTGCCGCCCAATGCGCCTCTGCGCTTCGTCGGCGACCTTGTCAACCGGGGCCCAGCCTCCCTGGAAACCCTCCGAATCGTTGCCGGCCTTGGGCAGAACAGCCGCACGGTCCTAGGAAACCACGACATTCATCTGCTCGCCGTGGCGGCCGGAGTACGGAAAAAGGGCAAGTCCGACACCCTTGACGATATTCTCGCCGCAGCAGATTGTGACGTTTTAACAACTTGGTTACGACATCAACCTTTAGCGATTCGAGAGCAAGACTTTCTGATTCTCCACGCCGGAGTGCTGCCCGAGTGGAGCGCCGACGAAGTCGTGGATCTGTCGCGCGAGGTCGAGGCCGAACTCCAAGGCAGCAACTGGCAGGGCTTTCTGGCGGACGTGTTTGGCAATGCTACTGACCGCTGGAAGAAAAGTCTGCGCGGTATCGAACGTCACCGAGCCATCGTCAACGCGCTGACGCGCTTGCGATTTTGCTCCGCCGACGGCGTCATGGACCTGAAAACCAAGGAAGGGCTCAACAACGCTCCGGCCGGTCTCATGCCATGGTTTGACGTACCAGATCGCAAGACCCGGGATGTCACGGTCGTATGTGGGCATTGGTCTACTCTTGGATTGTTGATGCGCTCCGACGTGATGGCCCTGGACACCGGCTGCGTCTGGGGCGGCAGGCTGTCTGCCGCGCGTCTGGTCGCCAACCCCGATGATCGCACCGTCGTCCAGGTGGATTGCCCGGAATACCGCGACCCGCTCAATTTATGATTCAGCGCTGCATCCGTGCCCGGAGCGGAGCTTCGATGCTACGGCCAAACACTCGCTCGAACGCCACCACGGCCAATCCGGCAAATAAGCTGCCGAACACCAATGCCAGCACCAGCAGCACGAGGGGCCTCGGACCCGAGCGATGCTGGGGCTTTGTCGGCCCGAACGTGAAGCTAGTGCCTGTCACGTGCTTTGCCTGCAGCGATTCCAGGACGATCCTGATATTGTTGACGACTTCGCGCACCGGATCGTCATCAAGATTCGCCGTTTCAAATACCTCGATCTTCAAAGCCTTGAAGGCAGCCAGCATCGTCAGGCCCGTCGGCGCTGCAGCATCGATCTGATTGGCGCGGGTATAGAAGTCGAGGCGCAATGCGTTCTGCGCGACATTGCGCTCGAGCGAGGCTACTGCAATACGGAGATCGGCGATATTAGACTCCGCTCCGATCAATTGGATGACAGGAGGCAGGTAGCGCGAGCTGTCAGTATCGGAAGAAAGCAACTGGCGAGGATCGTTGCGGGACGCTTCCGGATATTTCGCGGCGATGGATTTGAGCGCTTCAAATTTGCGGGTAGCGTCATCCAGCTCCAGCCGCTTGGCAATCAACTGATTGTCTAGCAATTGCTTCTGGGATCTAGCCGATGCCACGCCAGCCCGGATGCTCTGCAGGAGCTCAAGGCGCAGCATGCTGTCGCGCAAGTACTCCCCCATGAGTTGCACGCGCGCGGCGGCATCCTCTGCCGAACCAGCCGTGAACCTAATACCCAGACCGAGAACACTCGCAGCAAGCGGAGCCTTAGCCTCCGACAGATAGCGCAGATCTTCCTTCGAATAGGTCAGCGTGGTCCTGACCTGCTTCTGCATCATGCCGGACCCGATCTCTTGCAGTAGAAAGGAGGCATTGGGATCGTCCATCTGATTGTGGTACTGCAGGTATCGCAACAGGTTGGCCCTGTCTTCCAGTGCTGGACGCTGGATGTTGAACTCGCTCAGAAGCCGGTTCGCCTGCAGAAAGCCCTCGCTCTGATATCCGCGAAATGCGAGAAAAAGCACGGCTACCAGAAGTGCCGTAGACAGTCCAGCCGTGAAAGAAAAGACCCAAATATGGGACTTAGTCCACGTCAGAACAATTTCGGTAACCTTTGTGAAGTCGGTCGACTGGCCGCCGGCCACCTGCGATTCCTTCCCGCGCTCTGAATGCATTGCTCGTCAGAATTTGTGAGGTACATTGAAAACTACGTGCCCTCTTACAAACGACAAACAATACACTCGAAGTTTCGAAGCTGAAATATCGAGGAATACTGGAGTGGCGGAAGTTTGATACAACCCCAAGTCAGAGGATCGAGTTAGCGGTGGCCGCCTGGCGGAACACCCATACGTTGCCTACGAAGCAGCCGTCAGACTTGCACCGAGGCCGTGATCAGGCGAATCAGTCGGCTGGAACGCCTGGGCGCGATCCCGAGCGCTGCCCTGATCCCCCGCGCTAAGACACACCACCACCTCCCGCGCCGCCTCCGCCAACTCCCTCCGGCTTGCCGAGTGCGCCATCAATTGCGGCCCAAACGTCAGCCGCGCCTTGATCGGCGGCGACCTCAGGATGGCGTCCAGGCACTGGCCTAGCGAGATATCGTCGATGTACGCCGGTGCCAGCGTTGGCTTGCCAGTCGCGGCGTCCACGTAGCTCAGCCCTGCCGGCTGCACCGGCAATCCGCCGGCGACGGGCGCCTGCATCAGGTTGGCGTGGAAGGGCAGCACGTGGCTGCCGTCCGTGGTGGTGCCTTCGGGAAACACGCAGACGAGGTCGCCCTGCTGCATGACCTCGGTGATGTGATGCAGCACACGGTGGGCATCGCGCTTTCGGCCACGTTCGATGAAGATGGTGCCGGTCTTGTCGCAAAGCCACCCGACCACCGGCCAGCTACGGATTTCGGACTTGGCCACG
Source organism: Cupriavidus sp. 2SB (assembly GCF_005503625.1). Lineage (GTDB taxonomy): Bacteria > Pseudomonadota > Gammaproteobacteria > Burkholderiales > Burkholderiaceae > Cupriavidus. The sequence continues at coordinate 23,172 of NZ_SCMX01000065.1, forward strand.
AAGCGCACGGGTTGCCAGCTGTGGATCACGTAGATATCGAGCCAGGAAATGTGGTTCGACACCAGCATGGCCCCACGCGGGGCGCCTTGCCCGGGCGGCAGGCCCTGCACCTCGACCTCGATGTTGCAGAGCGCCAGCAGCTTGCGCGACCAGGCCCGGATCAGGCGTTCACGGGTGTGAGTGTTTGCCCACGGGAAGACCGTGAGGCAAAGGAGCATCGCGTGCAACAGATGCAGCCCGAGTCGCAGCTTGCGTAACCAGATCATCGTCGAATCCCGATCCTTGTTCAGCGCCTGGCGACTCGCTTCAGCGCTGCTCGTAGACGACCTGGCCGCCGACCAACGTCACTCGCACGCGCCCTTCCATCTCGTAGCCGAGCCATGGCGAGTTCTTGCCCTGGCTCTTCAACACATTGCGTTCCACCTTCCAGACCAGTTTCGGATCGAACACGCAGATATCTGCCGCGCCACCCGCTGCCAGGGCACCGGCCTGCAGGCCAGCCACGCGAGCAGGCTCACTGGTGATGCGAGCCAGCGCCTTGACCAGCGGCACCTTGTGCTCGGCGGCCCAGCGCAGCGTCAGCGGCAGCAGCAGTTCCAGCCCGGTTGCACCAGGCGTGGCCTCGGCGAACGGCAGCAGCTTCTCGTCGTCGTCCACCGGCGTATGGTCGGAACACAATGCGTCGATGGTGCCATCGGCGAGCGCGGCAACGATCGCGTCGCGGTCCCGGCCACTACGCAGCGGCGGCGTGAAGCGCATCTGGCTGTTGAAGAAACCGATGTCCATGTCAGTCAGCGACACGTGGTGGATGTTCACGTCGCAAGTCACCGGCAGACCTTCCTTGCGCGCCTGACGGACGAGTTCCAGACCCGCGGCGGACGAGAGGCGGCACAGATGCACACGCGCGCCGGTGCTGCGCATCAGTTCGAAGATCGTATGCAGGCGCACCGTTTCGGAAATGACCGACACACCTGACAAACCCAGCCGCGACGCCACGGCGCCGCTCGCCGCCACGCCACCTCCCAGGAACGGGTCTTCCGGACGCAGCCAGAGTGTGAAGCCGAACGTCTGGGCATACTGCATCGCGCGCAGCAGCACCTTCGTGTCCTGGATCGGCTCCTCAGCCTGGCTGAAGCCCACGCAGCCGGCCTCGGTCAGTTGGCCCATCTCCGTCAGCGTCGTGCCCTTCAGCCCCACGGTCAGTGCACCCAGCGGATGCACGTGCGTCTGGTTCAGCTTGCGCGCGCGATACTTGAGCATCTCGACCAGGCCCGGTTCATCGAGTACCGGATCGGTATCGGGCGGACAGATCAGGCTGGTGACACCCCCCGCCGATGCCGCAGCCACTTCGGATTCCAGCGTCGCCTTGTGTTCGAAGCCCGGCTCACGCAGTCGTGCGGAGAGATCGACCAGACCCGGGCACACGATCAGGCCGCGTGCGTCGATGGTCTTGTTGGCATGGAAATCGGCGGGCGCCTTGCCGACGCCCACCACCTTGCCGGCGGCAATGAACAGGTCCTGCTCGGCGTCTAGGTTTGCGGCCGGATCGATCAGGCGGCCACCCTGGATGTGAATCTTCATGTTGTCTTGCGCTGTACGGTTCGTTGTATCCAAGGTCACGCTTAGTCGTTGTTCCCAGCCACTATTCCCATGACTGCCATGCGCACGGCGATGCCGAACGTGACCTGGTTCAGGATCACCGACTGCGGGCCGTCGGCCACGGCGGAGTCAATCTCCACGCCGCGGTTCATCGGACCCGGATGCATCACGATGGCGTCGGGCTTGGCCAGCGCCAGCCGTTCCGGCGTCAGGCCATACGCCATGAAGTACTCCTGCGCGGACGGCAGCAGCGCGCCGCTCATCCGCTCGTTCTGCAGGCGCAGCATGATCACCACATCCACGCCCTTCAGTCCCTCTTCCATGTTGTGGAAGACGCGCACCCCCATTTGCTCCAGCCCCGAGGGCAGCAGCGTACGGGGACCGATGGCTCGCACTTCAGGTACACCCAGGGTGGTCAGCGCGTGGATGTCAGAACGGGCCACGCGCGAGTGCAGGATGTCACCGACGATGGCAACCGTCAGGTTCGTGAAATCCTTCTTGAAGTGCCGGATGGTGTACATATCCAGCAGACCCTGCGTCGGGTGCGCATGGCGGCCGTCGCCGGCGTTGATCACGTGGACGTGTGGCGCCACGTGCTCGGCAATCAGGTACGGGGCGCCGGAACTGGCGTGGCGCACCACGAACATGTCCGCCGACATCGCCGACAGGTTGTTGATGGTGTCGAGCAGGGATTCGCCCTTGCTCGTCGACGATGCGTTGATGTTCAGGTTCAGCACGTCCGCCGACAGCCGCTTGGCGGCGATCTCGAACGTGGTACGGGTCCGCGTCGAATTCTCGAAGAACAGGTTGAACACGCTCTTGCCGCGCAGCAGCGGCACCTTCTTGACCTCGCGGTCGGAATCCGACAGCGATACGAACTGGCTGGCGGTGTCGAGGATGTGCGTGATCATGTCACGCGACAACCCTTCGATCGACAACAAGTGCTTGAGCTCTCCGTTCTTGGTGAGCTGCGGGTTGCGGAACGTCTTGGTCATGGCAGGTGGGTCGGGCGCTGGATTCGGTCTAGGTATGGCTGGGGTGCTTGACGCGCAAGGGGCGGTGCCGGTTGACACCGGCTCGGCGCTCAGGTGCGCGCTTCAGTGGCGAAGGCAAAACGCATGGCGGCGCCCTCACCCTGGTGTGACAGCACCAGTGTCTTGTCTTGCGGCAGGTCCACAGTGGTGGCGGCAAACTCGGCAGCGAACGGCAACTCGCGGCCACCACGGTCCGCAAGCACCATCAACGCCACGCGGGCCGGGCGCCCGTAGTCGAACAGTTCGTTGACCGCGGCGCGGATCGTGCGGCCGGTGGCCAGTACGTCGTCGATCAGCAGGACGTTGCGATCCTGCACGTCGAATGGCAGCGTGGTCGATTGCGCCTGACTATGAAGACCCTTTTTCGCATAGTCATCGCGATGGAACGCCACGTTGATCACGCCGTGGCTGCCCAGGTTCAGATCCGCAGCCAGACGCTCGGCAATCCAGGCGCCGCCAGAGTGGATACCGGCCACCGACCAGCGCGCACGGTCGCTGGTCGGCATCAGGGCCTGGGCCTGGTCGCGCAGCGCGTGGTACAGCGCCTCGGCGTCGGGAGTGGAGGTCTGGTTCATAGCGGGAGTTCGTCGAAATACTGTTGCAGGATGATCCGGGCAGCCTCGGCGTCCAGTGCACCGCGCTTGGCGCCCGCCATGGACGCCGCACGCGAGGAATAGCGCTCGTCCACCCATTCCACGGGCAGGTCGAAGCGACCGTTCAACTGATTGCCGAAGCGGCGTGCAAGCCGCATCGAAGCCTGTTCGGCGTCATCGGGACCAGCATCGGGGTTGACCGGCAGGCCGACCACGAGGCGCACAGGCGTCCACTCGCGAATCAGCGCGCCAACTGCCTCGAAGCGGCCATCGACCGTAATATTGGGAAGGATGGTGAGGGCGCGTGCTTGCCGGGTGATGAAATTACCGAGCGCCACGCCGATTTTTTTCTCGCCGTAGTCGAACGCGAGCACCGTGCCGTCGTGGGGCGTCTCGCGCCCCGGCAACTCAGGCATGCCCTGCCTCGCCCGACAGCATCGCCACATCGATGCCCAGCAGGCGAACGGCCGCCGCAAAACGTTCCTCGGGCGGCACGCTGAAAATAATCTCTGGATCGGCCTGGACAGTCAGCCAGCCATTGCGGCTCAGTTCTTCTTCCAACTGCCCCGCGCCCCACCCGGCGTAACCGAGCGTCAGCAGGAAACGATGCGGACCGCTGCCATTGGCAACGGCTTCCAGCACATCCTTGGACGTCGTCATTTCGAGACCGCCGGGCACCGCCAACGACGACACATAGATGCCGACCGGATCATGCAGCACGAAGCCGCGCTCGGTCTGCACCGGGCCGCCGAAGTAGACCGGCTGGTGGGCAACAGGCTGGATTTCGAGCTTGAGATCGATCTTGTCGAACAGCGTCGCCATGTCGATATCGATCGGCCGGTTGATCACCAGCCCAAGCGCGCCGCGCTCGTTATGCTCGCAAAGGTAGACAACGGAACCCGAAAACGTCGGATCGGCCATGCCGGGCATGGCAATCAGGAACTGATTGGTGAGATTGATGTGAGCTTCGGGCGTCGCCATGGCTTGCATTCTACCAAATCAACGCCCGACTTCTGCGTAAATGTTCTGTGTCCGAACAACGCTTTCCGCACTTCGGCCAACTCGGAAACGGAAGCTCATCAACCCGCCGACGGCTTCAGCGCGGCCAGATCCTCGGCCGTCAGCCAGCGCCATTCGCCGGGCTTGAGCGCCGGGTCCAGGGCCAGATTGCCGATGTGGCTCCGGTGTAGCGCCGTCACATGATTGCCTGCGGCGGCCACCATGCGCTTGACCTGGTGATACTTGCCTTGCATCAACGTCAGGCGCAGCGTGCGTTCGCCGATGGCCTCGCAGGCATCGGCGGCAATCGGGGCTGGCTCGTCGTCCAGCTTGACGCCGGTGCGTAGTGCCTCGACCTGCTCGGGAGTGACCGGGTCGAATGTGGTCACTTCGTAGACCTTGGGCACCTGCTTCTTGGGCGAAGTCTGGGCATGGATGAACTGGCCGTCGTCGGTCAGCAGCAGCAGGCCCGTGGTGTCGTGATCGAGCCGCCCCACGGCCTGCACCTCACGCTGGCGCAACGGCACCGGCAGCAGGTTGTAGACGCTCGGATGGTGGCGCGGCTTCTGCGAGCACTCGTAGTCCGTGGGCTTGTTGAGCATCAGGTAAGCCTTGGTGCAAGCCAGCCATTCCTCGCCATCGACGGTCAGGCGCAGGCCATCCACGTCGAAGCGCGCGCCCGGGTCCTCGCACAGCTCGCCATTGACCTCCACCAGCCCGGCCTCCACGAGATCGCCACAATAGCGGCGTGTGCCAAAGCCCTGGGATTGAAGGATGCGGTCGAGTGTGATGGCCATGGGAAAACTCTTCAAATACGGAATGACTGGTGGCTATGTTAGGTTACGGCGATGCCGAGATCACCTCAATCTTCCACTGACGCAGGCGCAGCCACCGGGCGCCTGCCGTACCGGATCGACCGGGATTATGACCGCGGACTGGTCTGGTTCCGGCGCGACCTGCGCGCCGACGACCATGCGGCGCTGCATTATGCCCTCAAGCACTGCCGCCAGGTATGGTGCGCCTTCGTTTTCGACCGCGAGATCCTAGACCCTTTGCTTGAACGCGGACTCCAGCAGGATCGTCGCGTCGAGTTCATCCTGCGGTCACTGGAACCGCTGCGCCAGACGCTGACCGAGGCCGGCGGCGGCCTGATCGTGCTCCATGACACAGCGCGCGAGGCCATCCCCAGCCTTGCCGCCGAACTCGGCATCGAGGTCGTCTTCGCCAACCACGACTACGAACCTGCTGCCAACGATCGCGATGCAGCAGTGCGCGAAGCGCTGGCCCGGGACGCGCGCCATCTGCTGACGTTCAAGGACCAGTGCATCTTCGAGGCCGACGAGATCCTGACCGGGCAAGGCAAGCCGTTCAGCGTGTTCACGCCGTACAAGAACGCGTGGCTCAAGGCCGTGCAGCCGTTCGACTTGCGGGAGTATCCGGTCGAACCATATGCGAAAGCGCTCGCGCCGGTGCCATCGGCCCATCGCCATGCCCTGCCTGCGCTGGCCTCGCTGGGTTTCGCGCCGACCAATCTTGCCGATATCGCCATGCCCACAGGCAGCGACGGCGCCCGGGCCTTGCTCGATGACTTCATGGGACGGATTGGCGACTACGGGCACCGGCGCGATTTCCCGGCGGTGCGTGGCCCAAGCTACCTGTCTGTTCACCTTCGCTTCGGCACGATCTCGATCCGCACGCTGGTGTGCGCCGCCCACGAAGCCGTGCGCGACGGTGGCGTGGCCAGCGCCGGCGCGGCCGTCTGGCTGTCCGAACTGATCTGGCGAGATTTCTATTTCATGGTCCTGCACCACCATCCGCGCGTGGCCGAAGGCAAGTGCTTCCATCCGGAATACGACGCGCTGCAGTGGGTGGATGCCGACACGACCCAGGAGTATCTCGACGCGTGGTGCCAGGGCCAGACTGGCTACCCGCTGGTGGATGCGGCCATGCTGCAGATCAACCAGAGCGGCTACATGCACAACCGCCTGCGCATGGTGGTGGCCAGTTTCCTCGTCAAGGACCTGGGCGTGGACTGGCGCGCGGGCGAGCAATACTTTGCCGATCAGCTCAACGATTTCGAGTTTTCATCGAACAACGGCGGCTGGCAATGGGCGGCCTCCACCGGCTGCGATGCCCAGCCCTATTTCCGTATCTTCAACCCGGTCACGCAATCGGAGAAGTTCGACCCGAAAGGCCAGTTCATTCGCAAGTATCTGCCGGTGCTGGCCGAGATGCCGGATCGATATGTGCATGCGCCGTGGACAGCGCCGGATGAGGTGCTGGCGGCTGCGGGGGTCCGGCTGGGCGAGAACTATCCGAGGCCCATCGTGCAGCACAGCGTGGCGCGGATGGAGGCGCTGGAACGGTATGGGAAGGTGAAAGGGTCGAAGGTGCGGGAAGAGTGAAGAGTTTTCGCCGCCTCTCGGTTTTCTCCCCTCTCCCGCAAGCGGGAGAGGGGAGAAAACCAACAGCGGGAAAAGCGGCCATCAAGCCGCCAGCATCGCACTTTCCCGATAATGCTTCTGCGCTTCCTCGGGCCGTTCCGTTTCCTCGAACAACCGCGCCAACGCCAGATGCGCGCGCACGCAGATGCGGCGCTGGCTGTCGCGGTCGGCGTATTTCAGCGTACGTTCGAAGTTCGACTGTGCCTTGCCCCAGAGCTGTTCGCCCAGGCATAGCACCCCGAGCGTGTAGTAGAGATCGGCATCGTTGGGGTGATCGACGAGCCAGCGTTCGGCCTGCTGGATCTGCGGCAGCGCCTTGCCGGGCTCTGCGCAGTCGGCGTAGCGCTGCACAAGGCGGCTGTCCCAGTTCACCTTGAGCGCTTCCTCGATGATGCGGCGCGCCTCGGTCTGACGGTTCAGCGCCGAGAAATAGCGTGCGGCCTGTTCGGCGATGCGCACCGCGTGACGTTCATCGGCCGACAGTGAGCGCCAGAAGTGATAGAGCGACTCAGCGTCATGGCGACGCTCTTCCAGCATCGCCTCCACGGCCATCTGCTTGAGCCGCAGCGCCAGCACCGGATGCAGCGCGTTGCGTTTCTCGAGCGAGCGCGCCAGCCGCAGCACTTCGGTCCAGTTCTTCAGATGCTGGTGCGCTCTCAGCGCGATGCGCTGCACGTGGATCTGGCGACCGCCCTTCTCCTGCAATTGAGCGATAGTCTCAAGCGCACCCTCGGCATCGCGTGCATCGACGAGCAGTTCGGCCATCGACACCAGCCGGGCCTGCTCCCGATCAGGATCGGTCACTTGCGCCATCCAGGCATCGCGGCGCCCCGATTCCTGCATCCGGTGCGCGGCACGCGCGCCCACGAGCGCGGCGGTCTGCGCCTGCTCCGGCCAGACCTGAGCTTCCTTGGCAGCCCGTTCGGCTCGCGCGAAGCGCCCCGCGAACAGGTTTTCGATGGATTCGCGCAGCGCGGCCTGGGCCTTGCTCATGCGGCTGCGTTCGCGATAGGCCGCGGCACGGCGCGGCATCTCGGCGAGATGTCGGAACGCCGACATGATCGTCCAGATAACAAAGAAGACCAGCAGCAGCAGCGCCAGTGTCAGGTTCAACGACATTTCCACCCGGTACGGCGGGTAGAACAGCACCACGTTGCTCTGATTGAACTGCGTGAACAGCGCCAGTCCCACCGCGCCGCCAAATAGGACAGCTACCCAGAAAAGCAGTCGCATGCGGCTACTCCTTTTTCAGGGCGCGCAGCGCGCTGAGGCTTTCGGCCATCGTCGGCAGCGACACGGTGACGGCGCTGGCCTGCGACTGCTTGAGCAGCGTCAGCACGCCCTGCACACGGCGCGAGCGCGTATCGAAATAGCGCCCGATCATCGCCTGGGCAGCCGCCAGGTCATTGCGGAACACGGGCTCGTTACGCGAGAGCAGCGCCAGCCGCGCATTGAGCAGGCGCAGCTTGACGTTCTCGCGCAGGAACCAGCCCTGGTCGCCCGACAGCAGCAAGGCGTTGGTATCGTCCACCTTGCGCACGCGGATCACGTGACCCAGTTCGGACACGATGTAGTCCCACGTACGCGTCAGCACATTGCCGGCCGGGGCAGCCGTACTGGCGGCAGGCGCCGAAGCACCCTTCGCCGCGTGGCGGCCTTCGCCCGGCGTGCGGTCGAGCATCTGTTCGCCGGACAGCAGCGGCAATGCATCGATCTGGTTGATCGATTCGTCGAGCTTGATCGCGGCGCCAGTCAGGTCGGTATCGGGCACGGCCTTCATCCGCGCAATGTCGCGGGCGATGGCGCGGCGCAGTTGGTTGTACTGCGGCTTGTCGGAACGCGCCAGGCGGGCATCAGCGCTCTGCAGCGCCGCCAGTGCCACCTGGACATTGCCGGTGAGCTGGAGCTGCTGGCCGGCATTGGTCAGCAACTGCTGGATTTCCGCGATTTCCCAGTCGTCGCGATTGCGCATCAGGTCCTGGTAGACCTGCTCCAGCGCGGCCTGCTTGTCACGCGCTTCCACGACCTGTCCGTCGAGCGCGCCGACCTTCGCCTGCAACTCCTTGACGATGTCCTGCGCGTTCTTCGAGAGCACGCGCGTTTCCTGCACCATCGCGTCGTTGCTTTGCTGGCGCCGGGCGAGTTCCGTGGTCAGGTGTTCGACCCGCATCTGGAGCCACCAGAAGCCGGCGGCGATGGCAATCACAAGTAGCGCCGCCACCGGCCACCACGGCGATATCCGGCGGGAAGCCCCGGGCGCTGCGTGCGGCGGATTCATCGAATGGGCGGCTGCACCCGACGCACCCGTCGCACTGGTCGATTGCGAGGATGCAGACGATGCGGCATGGCTGGACGAGGAGGACGTAGTGTCTGGCGTCACGCGTTCGGCCTTCGTTGTCGTGGATCTGGGCGATCCGGTTGATTCGTGGGTTGCGGCAGATGCCGGCTCTGCCGTCGACACCGCGCTTGCCGCGGTCTGCACAGGCGGCGTCGCCACCGGCGTGGCCGGCCCTGCATGGGCATTGCTCCATTGCGTACAGGCGGCCAGCAGTCCGGCATCGCCGGGTCCGGCAGGCAGCACGTGCGCAAAGCCGAGTGTCAGGGCTTGCGTGGCAATTCTCGCATGGGGCGCAATGCACTGCACCTGCTTCAGGCGCTCGTATTCCTGAGGCGACAGGTGCAACCGCGCCAGCGCGTCGAGGTTGCGCACCGCTTCGGAACTGGTCAGCAACCAGGCGTAGGGGGGCGCGGCGGGCTTGAGGCTGTCGCGCACCGCCTGCCACTGCATGGTGGTGGGCTCGGGCAGCGTGCGGCTATAGGCTTCCACGGCATCCACCGTGGCGCCCGCTTCGCGCAGGCGGTCGCCAAGCCAATCGCGGCCGCCGTTGCCCCGGATGATCAGGACACGCCGGCCCGAGAAGGCACCTGGCGTGGTGTCGAGTTCGGACCACAGCGCCTCGGAATCGAAGCGCGGCACTTCGGGGGACTGCTCGGGACTGGCCTGAGCGCCGGCCGGCGCGATCACCCGATACGTTGGCGCCGTCACGCCGCGCTCGGCCAGCGCGGTCACGCTCGATGGCCCCACCACGGCCACGGGCACCGCCACCGGCCATTGCGCGGCGCCAGTGGTGCCTTGCACCTGTGCGAGCGCATCGAACGCGAACGACACCGCGTTCGGGCTCACGAACACCACCAGCGCGTACTCGGCCAGCCGGGCCAGCACATCGCGCATGGCAGTGTCATCCGCAACAGGGCCGATCGCCAACAGCGGAAAACCCAGTACATCCAGACCGGCGGCTTGCAGCGCTTCGGTCAATTGCCGGGACTGCCCGGCAGGTCGCGTCACGACGACGGTCGGGCGAGGCATCGGGGCGTCCTCAGGCAGGTCCGGCCGTGGCGAGCGAAGCCAGCACGGCGTCGGCACCCTGGGCGAGCAGGTCTCCGGCCACGGCGGTGCCGAGGGCCTCTGCGGCCTGCACCGAATTCACCGGACCCGTGGCATGGGCACGCACGCTGCGCGTGCCATCGGGCAAGGCCACGAATGCATCGAGTTGCAGGATGTCGTCGTGCCAGCGCGCATGGGCGGCCAGCGGCACCTGGCACGACCCACCCAGCCGACGCGACACGGCGCGCTCGGCGGAAACGGCCAGCAACGTCGAGGAGTGATTGAGGGGGGCAAGCCATTCGGCCAATTCGGGCCGGTTCGAGCAGATCTCGATGCCCAGCGCACCTTGTCCAGCCGCGGGCAACGAACTGTCTTGCCCGATCAGCGCGCGAATGCGGTCGCCCATGCCCAGCCGCTTCAGGCCAGCGGCGGCGAGAATGATCGCGCTGTATTCGCCACGGTCGAGCTTGCCCAGGCGGGTATCGAGGTTGCCGCGCAGCGGCTTGATGACCAGATGCGGGTAGCGGCTGCGCAACGCGGCTTCGCGGCGCAGGCTCGACGTGCCGACCACCGTGCCCGGAGGCATATCGTCGAGCGAAGCGTATTCGGCGGACACCAGTGCGTCGCGCGGATCCTCGCGCTCCATCACGGCTGTCAAGGCAAACCCTTCGGGCAACTCCATCGGCACATCCTTGAGGGAATGCACAGCCAGGTCGGCACGCCCTTCGGCCATCGCGACTTCCAGCTCCTTCACGAACAGGCCCTTGCCGCCAACTTTCGACAGTGTCCTATCGAGAATTTGATCACCCCGTGTCGTCATTCCCAGAATGGACACATCGCACGAGGGATAGTATTGTTGCAACGCAGCACGCACATGTTCCGCCTGCCACATCGCCAGTCTGCTTTCACGCGACGCGATCACGAGGCGGGACGGCGCGCTACGATCTGTGGCGGCAGCGGACGGAGAAGACGCGGAGGCCGCAGACGGCGATTGTGCGGACGGTTGGACGGTAGTTTGGGCGGGTGCTTGCATGCGCGCATGTTAGCACGCACCCTATCCTCTTCCGGCACCCAGGAAGAGGACGAAGCGTACCTGTCTTGTGCCGAATACATATATCTATAACGTAGTGATACGAGGAGATAGTTTCATGACGCAGCCTGCTGCGCGCCCTACCGGCCGATCCCGTTCCACCGGCCGCAAGTCAGTTACGCCAGCCTCAGGCCAGCATGACGCGAAAGACACCACGCCGGGCGCCCCCGCGAAATCCACGAACACCCCCGCCCGCAAGGCATCCGCCCGGCCCAGGCTCACCGTGGTGACGCCCGAAGGGACCACCACGGCTTCCCCCGCCCGCCGCGCCGCCGACAAGGACCTGCCGCTGCGCGACGACATCCGCTTCCTCGGCCGACTGCTGGGCGATGCCGTGCGTGAGCAGGAAGGCGATGCCGCGTTCGAGCTCGTCGAGACGATCCGCCAGACCGCCGTGCGGTTCCGCCGCGAGAACGACCGTGCCGCCGGGGCCGAGCTGGACCGTCTGCTGAAACGCCTGTCGCGCGATCAGACCAATTCGGTCGTCCGCGCCTTCAGCTACTTCTCGCACCTCGCCAATATCGCCGAGGACCAGCACCACAACCGCCGCCGACGCGTGCATGCGCTGGCGGGCTCGCCGGCGCAGCCGGGCAGCCTGGCCCGTGCGCTGGAAGCCATTGACGCCGCCGGCGTGACCGGCAAGCAGTTGCGCGACTTCCTCGACAACTCGCTGATCATGCCGGTGCTGACCGCGCACCCGACCGAAGTGCAGCGCAAGTCGATCCTGGACGCCGAGCGCGAGATTGCGCGCCTGCTGGCCGAGCGCGACCTGCCGATGACCGCGCGCGAACGCGATCACAACACGGCGCAACTGCGCGCGCGCGTGACTACGCTCTGGCAGACCCGGATGCTGCGCAATACGCGACTGATGGTCGTGGACGAAATCGAGAACGCGCTGTCCTACTACCGCACCACGTTCCTCCATGGCATTCCGCGCCTGATGGCAGAACTGGAGGAAGACATCGCGACCGTGTTCCCGCGCAAGAGCAAGGCTGGCACTACGCCTGCGCCGCTGGCGCCCTTCCTGCAGATGGGTTCCTGGATCGGCGGCGACCGCGACGGCAATCCGAACGTGACCGCCGAAACGCTGGAGTACGCCTCGCGTCAGCAATCCACGCTGATCATGCAGTGGTATCTCGACGAGGTCCACGCACTGGGCGCGGAACTGCCGCTGTCCTCGCTGATGGTCGATGCCAGCCCCGAGCTGCTCGCACTGGCCGAGGCATCGCCCGACCATTCCGAGCATCGTGCCGACGAACCGTATCGCCGAGCACTGATCGGCATCTATGCGCGTCTGGCCGCGACCACGACAAACCTCACCGGCCACGAGGCGCAGCGCCACCCGGTGGCCGATGTGGCCCCGTACGACAACGCGGAGGCCTTCGCCGCCGATGTGCAGATCGTGGTCGATTCGCTGCGCTCGCACCACGGGGAATCGCTGGCTCGCGGTCGCATCGACGCGCTGGTGCGCGCCATCGCCATCTTCGGCTTCCATCTGGCATCGGTGGACATGCGCCAGGTGTCGGACGTGCATGAGGCCGTGATCGCCGAGCTGTTCCAGGCCGCCGGCATCGCGAAGGATTACGCTGCACTGTCCGAGGAAAAGAAGCTGGAACTGCTGCTGGCCGAGCTGCGCCAGCCGCGCCTGCTCACGTTGCCTTGGCACGACTATTCCGAGCAGACCCGCAGCGAACTGGCCATTTTCCGCATGGCCCGTGACCTGCGTGCCCGTTATGGCAACCGCGTGGCGCGCAACTACATCATCTCGCACACCGAAACGCTGTCCGATCTCGTCGAGGTCATGCTGCTGCAGAAGGAAGCCGGCATGCTGCGCGGCACGCTGGGCAGCAAGACCGATCCGGCGCGCATGGAGCTGATGGTCATCCCGCTGTTCGAAACCATCGAGGACTTGCGCAACGCCGCCGGCATCATGGAATCGCTGCTGGACCTGCCGGGCTTCGATTCGGTGATCAAGCATCATGGCGTCGAGCAGGAAGTGATGCTCGGCTATTCGGATTCGAACAAGGACGGTGGCTTCCTCACTTCGAACTGGGAACTCTACAAGGCCGAACTCGCGCTGGTGAAGTTGTTCGAGGAACGCCGCGTCAAGCTGCGCCTGTTCCACGGCCGCGGCGGCACGGTGGGTCGCGGCGGAGGCCCGACGTACGAAGCCATCCTGTCGCAGCCGCCGGGCACCGTGAACGGCCAGATCCGCCTGACCGAGCAAGGCGAAATCATCAACAGCAAGTTCGCCAATGCCGAGATCGGCCGGCGAAATCTGGAAACCGTGATCGCGGCCACGCTGGAAGCCTCGCTGCTGCCCACGCAGAACGCGCCAGCGGGACTGGAAGGCTTCGAGGCCATCATGCAGCAGTTGTCGGACCGCGCGTTCACGAGCTACCGGCACCTGGTCTACGACACCCCGGGCTTCAAGGATTACTTCTTCGCCACGACGCCGATCACGGAAATCGCCGACCTGAACCTCGGTTCACGACCGGCCTCGCGCAAGCTGATGGACAAGAAACACCGCAAGATCGAAGATCTGCGTGCGATTCCCTGGGGCTTTTCGTGGGGCCAGTGCCGTCTGCTGCTGCCGGGCTGGTTCGGCTTCGGCAGCGCGGTGCAATCCCTGCTGAACGATGCTCCGGACGAGAAGGCCCGCAAGGCCGTCATCGCCACGCTCAAGCGCATGGTCAAGACATGGCCGTTCTTCCGCACGCTGCTGTCGAACATGGACATGGTGCTGGCCAAGACCGACCTGGCCGTGGCCTCGCGCTACGCCGGGCTGTGCGAAGACGCCGCGTTGCGCAAGACGGTGTTCTCGCGCATCAGCGCCGAGTGGCACCTGACCTGCGACATGCTGGCCCTGATCACGGGCCGTGCGGAGCGGCTGGCGGAGAATCCGCTGCTGGCCCGGTCGATCAAGAACCGCTTCGCGTACCTCGATCCACTGAACCACTTGCAGGTGGAACTGCTCAAGCGCTACCGCGCCGGCAAGGACGCCGACGATGTGCGCGTGCGGCGCGGGATTCACTTGACGATCAACGGGGTGGCGGCTGGGTTGCGGAATAGCGGTTAAATGAGCCTGCTTCGACGCATGGGTGCTCCCCTCTCCCGCACGGCGGGAGAGGGGTCGGGGGAGAGGGCGCGGCGGTTCAAATTGGCATCTATCGCATCTTGAGCCACCTGCCCTCTCCCCCTGCCCCTCTCCCGCTCGCGGGAGAGGGGAGCAAACCACCGGGATTCGGGGCGTCTCAAGCGATATAATCGCCGTTTCCGATTTTCCGCCCTGCCCCTGTCATGACTTCCCAACTTGCCAAGAAAGGCGAAGCCTGGTCCGCCCGCTTCTCCGAACCGATGTCCGACCTGGTGAAGCGCTACACCGCTTCGGTCTTCTTCGACAAGCGCCTGGCGCTGTTCGACATCCAGGGCTCGCTGGCCCACGCGGCCATGCTGGCAAAGCAGGGCATCATCGCCGAGGCCGACCGCGCCGAGATCGAGCGGGGCATGACGCAGATCCGTGGCGAGATCGAGGGTGGCCAGTTTGAATGGAAGCTGGACCTCGAAGACGTCCACCTCAATATCGAAGCGCGCCTGACCGCGCTGGTCGGTGACGCCGGAAAGCGCCTGCACACGGGCCGCTCGCGTAACGACCAGGTGGCCACGGACATCCGCCTGTGGCTGCGCAGCGAAATCGACAACATCCTCGGCCTGCTGGGCGACCTGCGCGGCGCGCTGCTGGATCTGGCGGACAAGAACGCCGACACGATTCTGCCGGGCTTCACCCACCTGCAGGTGGCGCAGCCGGTGACGTTTGGCCACCACCTGATGGCCTACGTGGAAATGTTCACGCGCGATGCCGAGCGCATGGCCGATTGCCGCCGCCGCGTGAACCGCCTGCCGCTGGGCGCGGCTGCTCTGGCTGGCACGAGCTACCCGATCGACCGCGAATTCGTGGCCCAGCAACTGGGCTTTGACGGCGTCTGCCGCAACTCGCTGGACGCCGTGTCCGACCGTGACTTCGCGATCGAATTCGTCGCCGCCGCTTCGCTGGTGATGACGCACATCTCGCGCTTCTCTGAAGAACTGGTGATCTGGATGAGCCCGCGTGTTGGCTTCATCGACATTGCCGACCGCTTCTGCACGGGCAGCTCGATCATGCCGCAGAAGAAAAACCCCGACGTGCCCGAACTGGCGCGCGGCAAGACCGGCCGCGTGTTCGGCCACCTGAGCGGCCTGCTGGTGCTGATGAAGGGCCAGCCGCTGGCGTACAACAAGGACAACCAGGAAGACAAGGAACCGCTGTTCGATACGGTGGACACCATCGTCGACACGCTGCGGATCTTCGCTGACATGGTGCCGGGTATCAGCGTCAAGCCGGACGCCATGCGCGCTGCCGCGCTGCAGGGCTACGCTACCGCCACCGACCTGGCCGATTACCTGGTCAAGCGCGGCCTGCCCTTCCGTGATGCCCACGAAGCCGTGGCCCACGCCGTGCGCGCGTGCGACGACCGCCGCTGCGATCTGGCCGACCTGACCGTGGCCGAACTGCGCGACGTGTCCGGGCTGGGCGACAAGGCCGCGCTGATCGGCGACGACGTGCATACCGTACTGACGCTGGAAGGCTCGGTCGCCTCGCGCAACCACATCGGCGGCACCGCGCCCGATCAGGTACGCGCCGCCATCGCTGCCGCACGCAAGACGCTGTAAGTTTCCCGTAAGACTGCGTCGTAAAAAAGCCGCTGCGCCGAAAGGCCAGCGGCTTTTTTGTATCTGGAATCCCCCACTGACTGTCTCCCCTTTCCCGCTTGCGGGAGGGGGGGTGG
>NZ_SCMX01000066.1 GCF_005503625.1 Cupriavidus sp. 2SB
CAAGCCTCTCGCCCGTGACAAGCGATATTCGAGCTTGAACCGCTGGCCCTCTCCCCCGCCCCTCTCCCGCAAGCGGGAGAGGGGAGCACACCGAACCACTACCCCCGCCCCACAAACGGCATCTTCGTCGCCATCACCGTCATGAATTGCACATTGGTTGCCAGCGGCAGGTTGGCCATGTGCAGCACCGAACTGGCGATGTGCGCCACATCCATCAGCGGTTCCGGGCGGATTTCGCCATTGGCCTGCGGCACACCACGCGCCATGCGGTTGGCCATGTCGGTGCCGGCGTTGCCGATGTCGATCTGGCCGCAGGCAATGTCGTAGGCGCGTCCGTCCAGCGAAAGACTCTTCGTCAGCCCCGTGATCGCGTGCTTGGTCGCCGTGTAGGGCACCGTGTTGGGCCGGGGAGCGTGCGCAGAAATCGAGCCGTTGTTAATGATGCGGCCGCCCTGCGGGTCTTGCGCACGCATCAGCGCGAACGCGCCACGTGCGCACAGGAAGGCGCCGGTCAGGTTCACATCGAGCACAGCCTTCCATTGTTCGACCGAGAGTTCGTCGATGGGTAAGGCCGGGGCATTGACACCGGCGTTGTTGAACAGCACATCGAGCCGGCCAAAGCGCTCGCGGACCTTCGCGTAGAGCGCATCCACCGAAGCGGGGTCGCTGACATCGCATTGCACGGCCAGCGCAGTCTGCCCGGCAGCATTGGCCTCGTCGGCCAGCGCCTGCAGCGTTTCGGCGGTGCGGCCCGCCAATACCACCTGATAACCATCCGCCAGCATGGCCTGCGCCACGGCCTTGCCAATACCACGGGCGGCGCCCGTGACCAGTGCCACCTTGTTATGCGTTGTCATGCCCGATGTCTCCTGTCGGTGAAAAAGCTGGCGGTCATCGTACATCACGTTAGCAAGGGCAACCTTTCAACTTGCCTGCAATCGTCGCTCCACCATGACCCCGCTATGTGTGCAGTTCTAAAGATATAACAACAATGCATTTGGTCTGAACAAGGGGTTGTCGTACGATTCGCCGCTGGTCGGGGCGAGATAGGTGGAGTGCTGGGGAGGCTTTCGCTGAAACGTTCCGACTCCATTCCAGCCCTCAAAACTACAAAACCATGTCAGTCGATCTCGCCCTGTCGCCCGCCAGTACGGCGGCGGCCAGCCCGGCGGCCCCGTCGAAGGCCGTCATCCGTTCCGCCGCCGATGTGACCCGTCTCGTCAACGATGGCGGCGCGGCCGTCAGCAACGCGCGCATCGTGGTAGCCATCGCCCTTGGCGGCATCTTTCTGGATGCCTACGACCTTGGCGCACTGGCCTTCGGTCTCAAGGACGTCACCCGCGAATTCAACCTCACGCCGGCCGGCACGGGCATGGTGGCATCGGCCATCACGTTCGGCGCCATCGTCGGTGCGTTCCTGGGCGGCTACCTGACCGACCGCATCGGCCGCTACCGCGTGTTCATGGCCGACATGCTCTGCTTCGTCTTTGCCGCCATCGCCTGTGCGCTGGCACCGAACGAGTACGTGCTGGCCGGTGCGCGCTTTGTGATGGGCCTGGGCGTCGGCATCGACCTGCCGGTGGCCATGGCGTTCCTCGCGGAATTCTCGAAACTGAAGGGACACGGCAACAAGGCCGCGCGCGTGGCCATGTGGTGCCCCACCTGGTACGCGGCGATCTGCGTCTCGTACCTGCTCGTGCTCGGCTGCTACTCGATCCTGCCGGAATCGCATAGCGGCCTGCTGTGGCGCATCATCCTCGGCTTCGGCGCGGTGCCCGCGCTGATCATCATCGCCGTGCGCAGCCGCTACATGAGCGAATCCCCGATCTGGGCCGCCAACCAGGGCGACCTCGAAGGCGCGGCCAAGATCCTGCGGAAGTCCTACGGCATCGACGCCACCGTGGCGCCCGACGCGGTAGTGGAGCCGCCCAAGCGTCCGGCCTCGTGGCGCAACTACGGCCTGCTGCTCAAGGGCGTGTACGCGCGCCGGACCACGCTGGCCACGATCATGTCGATTGCCTCGTCGTTCGCCTATAACGCGGTGGCGTTCGGCCTGCCCGTCATCATCGCCAGCTTCCTGGCGCAGACGATGCTGAACACGATCCTGATCTCGCTGGCGCTGAACCTGCTGTTCGCGTTCGTCGGCGGCCTGATCGGCGTGTACCTTGTGCCGAAGACCGGCGCGTGGAAGCTGACTGTGACCGGCTACGCCTTCCAGCTGGCCGCACTGGTCGGCCTGGCGCTGATCGGCAAGCCGGCCGGCACGGCGCAGATCGCCCTCGCCATCTCGTTCCTGGCGGTCTTCCTGCTGGGCCAGGGCTTCGGTCCCGGCGCGCATACCATGACATACGCGTCGCTGAGCTACCCCACCTCGCTGCGCGGCGTGGGCGTGGGCTTCAACCAGACGCTGATGCGCGCCAGTTCCACGGCATCGCTGTTCCTGTTCCCGGTGCTGGCCGCCACGCTGGCTACCAAGGTGTTCTGGGTGATCGCGCTGGCTCCGCTGCTTGGGTTGCTGGCGCTGCTGGCGATCCGCTGGGAACCGGCGAACTACGATGTGGATGCCGAGGATTTTGTGGCAAGCAAGGTCTGACGGTTTGACTCCCCTCTCCCGCAAGCGGGAGAGGGGAGAAACCCGTAGCAATTTACCGCGCTCCCTCCGCCCGCTCCGCCACGATCCGCAACCGGTCGAAGTTCATGTTCGCCCCCGACGTGATCGCCACCAGCGATTGCGCCGATCCCTCGGGCAACCCTTCCGCATACTGTTTCAACCCCGCCACGGCCAGTGCGCCGGCCGGTTCCACCAGGCTGCGGGTGTCCTGGAACACGTCCTTGATCGCCGCGCACAGGGCGTCGGTATCCACGGTCAGCACGCCATCCAGCAGATGCCGACATAGCCGGAAGGTCTCTTCCCCTACGCGCTTGACCGCCGTGCCATCCGAGAACAGCCCCACCGTTTCCAGCGTCACCCGCTCGCCGGCTACCAGCGAGCGGGCCATGGCGCAGGAGTCCTCGGTTTGCACGCCGATCACGCGCACCTCGGGCCGCACCGCCTTGATATAGGACGCCACGCCCGCCGCCAGGCTGCCGCCGCCAATCGGCACAAACACGGCGTCCAGTGCGCCGCGATGCTGGCGCAGGATCTCCATGCCTACCGTGCCCTGCCCGGCAATCACGTCGGGATCATCGAACGCCGGGATGAACGTGAGCGCATGCTCTCGCTGCAAGACCATGGCGTGGTCGTAGGCATCGGAATACGACTCACCGGCCAGCACCACTTCCACCATGTCGCCCCCGTGGGCGCGTACGGCATCCACCTTGACCTGTGGCGCGGTCTGCGGCACCACGATGATGGCGCGCACGCCCAGCCGCGCGGCGGACAGTGCCACGCCCTGCGCGTGGTTGCCGGCCGACGCCGTGATCACGCCGCGCGCCAATGCATCGGCGGGCAGGTTGACCATCTTGTTGTAGGCACCGCGTACCTTGAAGGAGAAAACGGGCTGGTGATCCTCGCGCTTGAGCCAGACGCGGTGACCGAGCCGGGCCGAGAGGCTCGATGCCTGTTCCAGCACCGTCTCGCGCGCCACGTCGTAGACCCGGGCGGTCAGGATGCGCCGCAGGTAGTCATCGGCATCGATCGCGCCGATATCGGCGGCAACCGGCACAGAATGCAAGAACGGGGAGACGGTCGAAACGTGGGCGGTCGATGGCATACGGCACTCCTGGCTGAAAGCGTGGAACCCAGGAGGCGGCAACAAAAAACCCGCCTCGTTGGGCGGGTTTGTTTGTCTGTTTCGGACGCGCGCTAACCCACCATTCTTGGAATGGTGCGAATAATCGCGATGGCGATGGCGTTGGATTGCAGGCCGAGACAGGTCATGGCAGCGAGTGTCACGGATTTCACTACATCGTGTCAATCCCGGTGCATGGATGGCGTGTGCAGGACAAGCCGCCTGTTGTAGCGGCGCCGATTCCCGCAATCCGTTACGCAGCGCGGCCTACAGGCGTATGCAACCTCGTATTAGAATCGGCGCTGTTGCGCCACACCGCCTGTCAAAGCCAGTGGTCATGATCCGGGCATGCATTTGCCATGGACTGGTTTTGGGTCAAACAGGCGGCGGCATTTCAGTTTCAGACAATTCCATCCGATATCCATCCTGCGTCCACCGGACTTCGGGCATAAAAAGTACATGACCGCGCTTGCATACGATGTAGCCCTGGCACCCGAGCCGGCCGACCGCCGTGCGCACGGTGCCACCCCTGCCGGGGGCGAGGCCTGGGCGTTGCTGGAAGCATCCGGCGCGCTGGCCATGTGGGTGGACGCCCAGGGCCGGATTCTCGAAGCCACCGAGACCACAGCCGATCTGCTGGTGTACCCGCTCGACTATCTGCGCGGTGCGTCGTTGCTCGACCTCGTTGCGCTGGAATCCCGTGAGCGTGTTGCCCAGATGCTGAATGGCTGCGCCCACGATGGCGCCGCGCGCCGCGAGCGCGTGCGCATGGCCGGCGGCATTGGCGGCCCGGACTGGATCGACCTCCGGGTCAGCCAGCACACCGCGTCCAATGGCGCCCGCACCCTGCTGCTCTTCGGCCACGACATTACCGACTGGGTGGAATCCCAGCGCGAACTGACCGAGCGTGCCTTCCTGGATCCGCTGACCGGCGTGGGCAACCGCGCCTATATTCGCAAGCGGATCGAGGAATACACGTCCGGGCAACGCCTTGCCCAGCCCGGCAACGCGGCAGGCCAGGGCTTTGCGCTGGCGCTGATGGACCTGGACGGGTTCAAGAACATCAATGATTCGCTCGGCCACGAGTTCGGTGACGCGCTGCTCAAGGAAGTGGGCGCCCGGCTGCAGGACACCGTGCGCACGCGGCACAGCGTGGCACGTCTGGGCGGCGACGAGTTCGTGCTGCTGCTCGATGGCCTGGCTTCCGAGGCCGACGCCGTGCGGATTCTGGAGCGCGTGATCCACGTCTGCCGCCAGCCCTTCCTGCTGGGCGGCTGCCATGTGCGCATCACCACCAGCATTGGGCTGGCCTATTCGGCCGGCGCGCCGCAGAGCGAATCGCAATGGCTGCGCCGCGCGGACCTGGCGATGTACGAGGCCAAGGCGCTGGGCAAGAACCGCTACTGCGTCTATACGTCCGAACTCGATCGCCGGCTCGACGAGCAGTTCCGCATCGAGCAAAGCATGTTCGAGGCCGTGCAGAACGGCGAATTCCTGCTGCACTACCAGCCCATCGTCTGGCCGGACTCCGGCAAGATCTGCGCGGTGGAGGCGCTGATGCGCTGGGAGCATGCCGGTGAAGCCATTCGCCCGGACATCTTCATTCCCGTGGCCGAGAAGAATGGCCTGATCAAGCATCTGGGCGCCTGGGCGCTGCGCTGCGCCTGCGCGCAACTGGCGGCCTGGGATGCACAGGGCATCCACGTGGGCCATATGTCGGTGAACGTATCGGCCGTGCAGTTCCTGCATCCGAACTTCTTCGACAGCGTGCGCGCCGCCATCCAGGACGCCGGTATCGGCGCGGACCGTCTGGTGCTGGAAATCACGGAAAGCGTGCTGATGACCGACCCGAAGGCGGCCGAGCAATTGCTGCTGTCGCTGCGCGCGCTCGGCATCCGCTTTGCCGTGGACGATTTCGGCACCGGCTATTCGAGCCTGTCCTATCTGCGCCGCTTCCCGCTGTCTGCACTCAAGGTGGACCGCAGTTTCGTGGCGGACATGATCGATTCCCCGCACGCGCGGACCATTGTCTCCGCGGTGCTGTCGCTGGCGCGCGAGCTGGGCCTGGTGGCCATCGCCGAGGGCGTGGAGACCGAGGCGCAAGGCGATCTGCTCGCGGCGCAGGGCTGCGATCTCGTACAGGGCTGGCGCTATGCGCGCGCCCTGAGTCCGGCCGATTTCGAGAACTCGGTGCTCGACGGCACGCTCGTCATGGGCCAGGGTGAAGTCTTCACGCAACGGGTGGCTGCCTGATGTCATCCAAGACAGCCTTCTTCGAGACCTTGTGGGCACGGATGGCGCAGCAGGGAGACTTCCCCACGCTGCAGTACTGTGTCGACAACATCTTCAAGACGCTCAATGCCGATCTCAGCGTAGGCGAGATGGCCACGAGCGTGCTCTCCGATTTCAGCCTGTCGCAGAAGGTGATCCGGCTGGCCAACTCGGCCATGTACCGCTCTTTCGGCGGCGAGGTCACCACGGTCTCGCGCGCGATCCTGGTCCTGGGCGTGGAGGCAATCAGCCACCTCACGCTCGGCATCCAGTTGCTCGATTACTTCCACGGCGTGGCGCCCAAGCGCCCGCAGGCCGCCAAGGCGCTGCAACGCGTGCTGGTGGCGGGCGAGATCACGCGCGCACTGAGCCAGGCACGCGGCATCAACGAGGGCGAGGAAGCCGTCGTCTGCACGTTGATGTACCACATGAGCCGGCTGCTGCTGGTCTTCTACTTCCCCGACGAATGGGAGCGCGTGGAGGCCATGTGCGCCGCGCATCCGATGACGGAGAACGAGGCCACGCTGGAGGTGCTTGGCGTCTCGCTGGAGGAAATCGCCGAGGCCGCTGCCGCGAAATGGCGCCTGCCGGGACTGATCGCCCATGCGATGAAACCTCGCACGATCTCGTCGGACACCCGCATCGAAACGCATTCGGACTGGCTTGCCGCCATCGCCCATGTTTCCTCCGAAGCGGCGGTAACCATGGTGCGCGAAGGCACCCAGGAATCGGTCGAGGCGCTGCTGATGTCGCACGCCAAGATGCTGGGCCTGAATCCCGGCGATGTCGGCGTGGCCGTGAGCCAGGCCGATACGCTCAATGCCTCGATCACCGAGGCGGAAACGGTCGCTCCCACGGATGGCGCGGCGTCGCACGGTGCGCAGCCCGTACACGTGCTGGAGCGGCTGCAGCAAGGTCTGGCCGAGGTACGCCGCGAAGGTGCGGGCCTGTCGGTGTCTCAACTGGCGCCGATGGTGCTGGAGACCAGCATGCGCGCGCTGGATTTTTCGCGCTGCTTCCTGATGATGCTGAACCCGGCGACGCGGCGTTTCCACGCGCGGCTGGGCTTTGGCGAAGGCATGCGCGAGGCATTGCCGGCGCTGTCGTTCGAGGAAGGATTCGTCCCCGACGTCTTCCACTTCGCGGGCCTGTCGTCGCGGCCCCTGCTGATCGAGGACACGTTCGAGCCTGAAGTGGCGCACCGCATGCCGCGCTGGTATCGCGATGCATTGCCCGACGCGCGCTCCGTGGTGCTGGCACCCGTCAAGATGCGCAATCGCTGTATCGCGCTGATCTACGGCGACTGGGGCGCAACGCGCATGCCGGCCGCCCTCGGCGAAGCCGAGATCGATGCCATCGACGCATTGATGCAGGAGATCGCCGCTGGGGTCATGCGCGCGGCGCCCGACCGCAGCGTGCCGCGTCCGCGCTGATCCGGCGCTACTGAGGGTTCTGCGCCGCCTTGCGCTCGGCCTTATTGCGATACATCGCCGCATCGGCTTCGGCCAGCAGGTCGTGGATGTTGCCATGGCGCGGCGGCGTGAACGCAATGGCGCCCGTGCTGTAACGCAGCGCATAGCCAGCCGGATTGCGCGCATTCCACGCCGCCACCTGCGCATGCAACCGTGCCAGCGCGTCGGTGCAACCGTTCAGATCGGTATTGGTCAGCAGCGCGGCAAATTCATCGCCACCAAGCCGCCCCACCACATCGGACTCCCGAAACGCCGCGCGCAATTCCGCTCCGAACGCCATCAACGCGCGGTCCCCCTCGGCATGGCCGAGCTGGTCGTTGATGAGCTTGAAGCCATCCATATCGAAGAACACGAGCGTCGCGGGCCGCTCCAGTCGTCGGCACAGTTCCACGGCATGCTGGCCCAGCACGGCAAACCCGCGACGATTCGACAACGATGTCAGTTCGTCCATCGTCGCCAGTTGCACCGCGGCCAGTTCCTGCTCGGCCATCTGTGCCAGGTCGTGCAGCAACGCGCGGTCTTCGGGGCCAAACTCGCGCGGCGTCCGGTCTACCAGGCACAGCGTGCCAAGCTTCACGCCATTGGCCGCCGCGAGCGGGCATCCTGCGTAGAAGCGGATATTCGGTTCGCCCGTGACCAGCGGATTGTCATGAAAGCGCGGGTCCTGCGTGGCATCGGTAATCAGCAGGATGTCGTCGCAGTTGATGGCGTGGCCGCAGAACGACGTATCGCGCGGCGCTTCCCTGCCATCGAGTCCTTCGCAAGCCTTGAAGAACTGCCGGTTGGTATCGATCAGGCTGACGACTGCAATCGGTACATCGAACAGTCTTTTGGCCAGGCGCGTCAGACGGTCGAATCGCTCTTCGTACGGCGTGTCGAGAATATTCAGTGAGCGCAGCGTCGCCACGCGCAGGGCTTCGTTGGGAGGAATCGGGGGCAGTTGCATGTTCGGGGTTCAGGCCGGCATATCAATCCGTATGCATGACATCATTCCTGACTACGGCCAGATCGCCCAGTTAATGAACCCTTTGTTGCACTTTTCCGTCGATTGTTCGCAAGGCAATCATGCTCGTGCAATGGTGGCCGTGACCTCGGGATGCTCGACCAGCGGTACGAAGCTCCCGGTGCGGCTGTCGTAGGCATCGATGCCGCCCGTGCCAATGTCATAGACCCAGCCGTGCAGGTCCACGCGTTTCTCTTCCAGTGCCTGTGCAACCGATGGATGCGTGCGCAGGTGCGCAAGCTGCTCGATCACGTTCTGCCGCACCATGTCGTCAACGCGCTCCCGGTCAGACGCATGCGGTTTCGCCAGGCAGATCTTGTGCGCACCGCCAGCATGCTGGAGCCAGCGCGCCACGGCCGGCATATGGTCGAGGTCCTGCCCCATCGCCACCGCCGTCATGGCCCCGCAGTTCGAGTGGCCGCAGATCACGATGTCGCGCACCTTCAGGCCGGCCACCGCGAACTCCACGCTGGCCGACACACCGCCGGGCTGCACCGCGTACGCGGGCACGATGTTGCCCGCGTTGCGGATCACGAAGAGATCGCCCGGCTCGCTCTGCGTCAGCAGCGCGGGTTCCACGCGGCTGTCGGAACAGGCGATGAACAGCGTGCCCGGGTTTTGCTGCGTGGCGAGATGGCGGAACAGCGCGGAGCGCTGCGGATAGGCTTCGCGCTGGAACTTGAGGATGCCCCGGACGAGATCTTTCACTTCGGCGCTTTCACGTCAGGCGTCATTCGTCCGGTGTACCGAGCGCACGGTTCACGCGCAGCGCAATCAGCGTGCCCAACACCCCTGACAACAGGTACAGGCTCACCGCCGCCAGGCCGAACAGCGACGACAGCCCCAGCGCGACCAACGGTGCAAACGCAGCACCGAACAGCCAGCCAAAGTCCGTGGTCAGCGCAGCGCCCGTGTAGCGGAATTTCGGATCGAAGTTCGACGTGACCGCGCCAGCCGATTGCCCATAGGACAGGCCCAGAAACCCGAAGCCCACCAGGATGAAGATGTCCTGCGCAGTGGAATCGCCACCCAGCAGCCACGGCGTGGCCAGACTGAAGATACCGATCAGCACGGCCATTACCGCCAGCGTGGTGCGCCGGCCAATCTTGTCGGCAATCCAGCCGGAGATGATCGTGCCGATGATCGCGATGAAGCCGCCCACCAGCTGGATCGCCAGCACGTCGGAGATGTCCTGGGTCTTGTGCAGGATCACCCAGCCCAGCGGAAAGACCGTGACGAGGTGGAACAGCGCATAGCTGGCCAGCGAGGCGAAGGCGCCCAGGAAGATGTTGAAGCCCTGCGCGTTGACCATCTGCAACGTGCTCAGCGGCTCCAGTTCGTCTTCCTCCAGCAGCCGCGTGTATTCGTGGGTCACCACCAGCCGCAGCCGTGCGAACAGCGCCACCACGTTGATGGCGAAGGCCACGAAGAACGGATAGCGCCAGCCCCAGTCGATGAACTCCGCCGGTGTCAGGCTCGCATGCAGGAACAGGAACAGCCCGCCCGCGATGATGAATCCCGTGGGCGCGCCCAGTTGCCCCAGCATCGCGTACCAGCCGCGCTTGTCCGCCGGGGCATTGAGCGCCAGCAGCGAGGGCAGCCCGTCCCAAGAGCCACCGAACGCAATGCCCTGCACGAAGCGGAAGAACGCCAGCAGGTAGATCGCCGCGCTGCCGATCGACGCATAGGCTGGCAGGAAGGCGATGCCCACCGTGGCGGTGCCGAGCAGGAACAGCGAGGCAGTCAGCTTGGTACCCCGCCCCCACCGGCGCTGGATGCGCATGAACAGCGCGGTGCCGAACGGGCGGCCGATGAACGCGAACGAGAAGATCGCGAAGCTGAACAGCAGCGCGTTCAGCTCACTGGCAAACGGAAAGTAGACCTTCGGGAAAACCAGTACCGAGGCGATGCCGTAGACGAAGAAATCGAAATACTCGGAAGCACGCCCAATCACCACGCCTGTGGCGATTTCGGCAGGTGCCACCTCGTGGTGTCCCGGCGCCGGAGGTGCAGTCGGCGACGCGCGATGCTGGTGGGTCAGACTGGCCATCGTGGAGTCTCCATCGAGAGCAGAAGGAATGTCGTACTGCACTTAAAGTCCCGCACTGACAAGAATAGCGCCTAAACTGCCATTGGAAATCGAAAGATTGCTACGTCGGTCCGCCGTCGACGTAATTCAAACGCCACTTCCGAGAACCATGCCACGCTTCGATGCTGCAGTGCCAACATTTGGTGTGACGAAAAGATTGCTTCTTAGAAGTGCCGCAATCGCCATGCTCCTGACCGTCGCGGGTTGTGGCAACGCGGTACTGCTGTCACCTTCCGGCGACCTCGCCGTGCGCAACCGCGACCTGATCATCATCGCCACGCTGCTGATGTTGCTCATCATCGTCCCGGTGATATGCCTGACGCTGCTGTTCGCATGGCGCTACAGAGAGAATGCCAAGGACGCGCCCTACAACCCCGAGTGGGACCATTCCACCGTGCTGGAACTGGCCATCTGGGCCGCGCCACTGCTGATCATCATTGCGCTGGGTGCCGTGACATGGGTGAGCACCCACCAGCTCGATCCTTACCGGCCCATCACACGGCTCGACGACAAACGCGCCGTCCCCGCCGACATCAAGCCACTGACCGTGGAAGTGGTGGCGATGGACTGGAAATGGCTGTTCCTGTATCCCGAACAAGGCATCGCGACGGTCAACGAACTGGCCGCGCCGGTGGACCGGCCCATCGCGTTCAAGCTCACGGCCACCTCGGTCATGAACGCGTTCTTCGTCCCCTCCCTGGCCGGCATGGTCTACGCGATGCCCGGCATGGAAAGCAAGCTCCACGCGGTGATCAACAAGCCCGGTGTCTACGAGGGCTTGTCATCGAACTACAGCGGCGCGGGCTTCTCGCACATGTCGTTCAAGTTCCACGGCCTCTCCGAAGGCGATTTCGACAAATGGGTGCAGCAGGTGAAAGCCTCGGGCACGCCCCTGTCGAAAGAGAGTTACCAGGCGCTGGCCAAGCCCAGCGAACGCGAGCCGGTGCGGCGCTACGCCAGCGTGGCCCCCGAGCTCTACCAGCAGATCCTGAACCGTTGCGTGGATGGCGGCACCTGCATGGCAGACACGATGGCGCTGGACCGCAGCCGCGGCAAGTTCGATCCTTCCGCTGAAATCTGCACCGCCAGCAATACCGTGGCCGTGTCGCCGGCATTTGCGCCGGATGGCGCGGCACCGGGCGCGGTGGACGGCGGGCGATTGTTACGCTGACCTTGCAGTGACCGTTGCGATGGCGACGGTCTGCCATGCGGCATTCCAGGCAATCGGCGTAATCCAGGCTTTCAACGCTTTTCATCTCACTCGTCGGCCAGAATTGGTCAACACAGGCCCAGGTGACAAACATGCCCGAGCACTCCACACTCGCCAGTCCGCTTCATCCGATCTTTGGCCGACTCTCGTGGGAGGCCATCCCGCTGCATGAACCGATCCTGATCGCCACGTTTGCCGTCGTGCTGCTCGGCGGCGTGGCACTGGTAGGGCTGCTGACCTACTACCGCGTCTGGGGCTACCTGTGGCGCGAGTGGTTCACCAGCATCGACCACAAGAAGATCGGCATCATGTACGTCATCCTGGGCATCGTCATGCTGCTGCGCGGCTTTGCCGACGCAGTGATGATGCGTATTCAGCAGGCCGTGGCCTTTGGCGACAACCTCGGCTACCTGCCCCCTCACCACTACGACCAGATCTTCACGGCACACGGCGTGATCATGATCTTCTTCGTGGCCATGCCGCTGATCACGGGACTGATGAACTTTGTGGTGCCGCTGCAGATCGGCGCGCGTGACGTGGCGTTCCCCTTCCTCAACAACTTCAGCTTCTGGATGACCACCGGCGGCGCGGTGCTCGTGATGATGTCGCTGTTCGTCGGCGAATTCGCGCGCACCGGCTGGCTGGCATATCCACCGCTATCGGGCATCCTGCACAGTCCGGATGTGGGGGTCGATTACTACATATGGGCGTTACAGGTAGCGGGGGTGGGGACACTGCTATCGGGTATCAACCTGCTGGTCACCATCGTCAAGATGCGCGCACCGGGCATGACGCTGATGCGCATGCCGATCTTCACGTGGACGGCGCTGTGCTCCAACGTGCTGATCGTGGCCGCATTCCCGGTGCTGACCGCAGCGCTCGCATTGCTCTCGCTCGACCGCTACGTCGGCACCAACTTCTTCACGGCAGACCAGGGCGGCAGCGCCATGCTCTACGTGAACCTGATCTGGATCTGGGGCCACCCCGAGGTCTACATCCTGGTGCTGCCCGTGTTCGGCGTGTTCTCCGAAGTCACCGCCACCTACTCGCGCAAGCGCCTCTTCGGCTACGCGTCGATGGTGTATGCCACGGTGGTGATCACGGTGCTGTCTTACCTCGTATGGCTGCACCACTTCTTCACGATGGGCTCCGGCGCCAGTGTGAACTCGTTCTTCGGCATCACGACGATGATCATCTCGATACCGACCGGGGCGAAAATCTTCAACTGGCTGTTCACGATGTACCACGGCAAGATCCGCTACGAGCCACCCATGCTGTGGACGGTGGGCTTCATGATCACCTTCGTGATCGGCGGCATGACGGGCGTGCTGCTGGCGGTGCCGCCGGCGGACTTCTCGCTGCACAACAGCCTGTTCCTGATTGCCCACTTCCACAACGTGATCATCGGCGGCGTGCTGTTCGGCCTGATGGCGGCCATCTCGTACTGGTTCCCGAAAGCCTTCGGCTACAAGCTGGTGGCCTCCTGGGGCAAGGCATCGTTCTGGTTCTGGCTGGTGGGCTTCTACTTCGCCTTCATGCCGCTGTACTGGCTGGGCCTGCTCGGCGTGACGCGCCGGATGAACCATTTCGACGATCCCTCGCTGCAGATCTGGTTCCAGATTGCCGCGTTCGGCGCGTTCCTGATTGCGCTGGGCATCGCATGCTTCATCATCCAGCTGGTGGTCAGCTTCCTGCGCCGCGACGAACTGCGCGACGTAACGGGCGATCCGTGGGATGGCCGCACGCTGGAATGGTCCACTTCATCGCCGCCGCCGCAATACAACTTCGCCTTCACCCCGGTGGTGCATGACACCGACGCCTGGTGGCAGATGAAGCAGCTCGGCTACAAGCGTCCGCTCGAAGGGTTCATTCCGATCCACATGCCGAAGAACACGGCGGCGGGCATCGTCCTGGCGGGACTCTCCACGCTGATGGGCTTTGCACTGATCTGGCACATCTGGTGGCTCGTGATCGCGTCGTTCGCGGCCATCATCATTGCCGCCATCATCCACACCTTCAACTACAAGCGCGATTACTACATTCCGACCGACGATGTGGTGCGGACGGAAGCCTTGCGCACTCAACAACTGATGACCGGCCATGGTTGATACGACGCTCCCCCTGCACCCGAACGGCACGCCGGCACATGCCCCCGTGCCCACAGGCACCGCCGCGGCCGACGACGTGCCGCCTGGCGGCTACCAGTTCTACCTGACCGAGGAACATCATCCGCAGAACGGCACGCTGCTGGGGTTCTGGATCTACCTCATGAGCGACTGCCTGATCTTCGCGTGCCTGTTCGCCGCCTATGGCGTGCTGGGCCGCGAATATGCAGGAGGCCCGACCGGGGCCGAGTTGTTCGATTTGCCGCTGGTGGCGCTCAACACCTCGTTCCTGCTGCTGTCGTCGATCACGTACGGCTTTGCGATGCTGCAGATGCAGCAGAAGCGCGTGGCCGGCACGCAGATCTGGCTGGCCATCACGGCGCTCTTCGGCGCCGGGTTCCTGTTCCTGGAGCTCTATGAGTTCGCGCATCTGATCCATGAAGGCGCAGGCCCCACGCGCAGCGCGTTCCTGACTTCGTTCTTCGCGCTGGTCGGCACGCACGGGCTGCACGTGACCTTCGGCATGCTCTGGCTATTCGTGCTGATGGTGCAGGTCGGCAAGCACGGCCTGATTCCGGCCAACCGCCGCCGCCTGATGTGCCTGTCGATGTTCTGGCACTTTCTGGACGTTGTCTGGATTGGCGTCTTCACCTTTGTCTACCTGATGGGAACACTGCCATGAGCGCGCAAGACCACGCACTGGATGGCCACGGGCACGGCCACGACCATGAGCACGACCATGAAGAGGAAGGACCGCATTCCACGCTGGGCGGCTACCTGACCGGCTTCGTGCTGTCGGTTTTCCTGACCGCTGTGCCGTTCTGGCTGGTGATGGGCAACGTGTTCGACAAGTCGTCGACCACGGCCATCGTGATCCTGTTGATTGGCGCGGTGCAGATCGTGGTGCACATGATCTACTTCCTGCACATGAACGCGAAATCGGAGGGCGGCTGGAACATGCTCTCGCTGATGTTCACGCTGACGCTGGTGGTCATCACGCTGTCGGGATCGCTATGGGTGATGTTCCACCTGAACAGCAACATGATGCCGCACATGCAGCACGTACAGGATGCGGCCCAGTCGGGTGGCACGATCGTGCCGCCGCGGACGAAATAGCTTCGCGAAGTATCGCTTTACGCGCAAAAAAACGCCGGCAGATCCAGGTCCGCCGGCGTTTTTTTTGCTCAAACCAATCAGGCAGCCAGCCGGAACGTTGCCACCGCTTCCTTGAGACGCTGCGCCTGCTCTTCCAGCGAGCCAGCCGCCGCAGCAGCCTGCTCCACCAGCGCGGCATTCTGCTGCGTGACGGTATCCATCTGCGTCACCGCCTGGTTCACCTGCTCGATGCCGGCGCTCTGCTCGGCGGACGCCGCGCTGATCTCGCCCATGATGTCGGTCACGCGCTTCACCGCGCTCACGATCTGCTCCATGGTCTCTCCGGCCTGCGCCACCAGTTGCGAACCGCGCTCGACGCGATCTGCCGAATCCCCGATCAGCGACTTGATTTCCTTGGCAGCCGTAGCCGAACGTTGCGCCAGGCTGCGCACTTCGCCTGCCACCACGGCAAAGCCGCGACCTTGCTCGCCGGCACGTGCCGCTTCCACGGCAGCGTTCAGCGCCAGGATGTTGGTCTGGAACGCGATGCCTTCGATCACCGAGATGATGTCCACCACCTTGCGCGACGACGTGTTGATCTCGTCCATCGTGTTCACGACCTGGCCCACCACGTCGCCACCCTGCGTCGCCACTTCCGATGCGTTCACAGCCAGCGAACTCGCCTGCTTGGCGCTATCCGCGTTCTGCCGCACGATGCTGGTCAGCTCTTCCATGCTCGACGCAGTTTCCTGCAGCGACGATGCCTGCTCTTCGGTGCGTTGCGAAAGATCGGTATTACCCGCCGCGATCTGGCTCGTACCCGTGGCAATTGCCTCGGTGCCGTTGCGCACTTCCTTGACGATGCCAAGGATGTTGTCGTTCATCTCGCGCAGGGCTTCGAGCAACTGCCCCGTCTCGTCCGTGCTGTCCACGTCGATGCGGCTCGTCAGGTCGCCAGCGGCCACGGTGCGCGCAAAGCCTACCGCGCGATGCAGCGGGCGCGTGATGCCGATGGTCAGCCACCAGGCAAAGCTCACGCCAATGGCCAGCGCAATCACGCCCAGCAGGATCAGGCCGTTGCGCGCGCTTTCATAGATGTGGTTGATCTCGCCAGCGGTCTGGTCGATCGACGTGCGCTGGATATCGAGCAGCTTCTGGATTTCGGCAAGGTACGCATCGCCAGCCGGCACGAACTCGTTGTCGAGCACCTTGTTCGCGTCATCCGTCAGGCCCTCGGCCTTGAGCTTGGTGATCTTGTCGCGCGAATCGTTGTACGGATTGCGCACCACCTGGATCTTCTTGAACGCGGCCTTTTCTTCCTCGGTCTTCAGCGTCGGCTCGATCTTGTCGCGCAGTTCCGCAATCGCCTTCACCGAATACGCCGTCTCCTTGGCGAAGAACGCGCCGAGCGTGGGGTCACTGCTACGCGCCACGGCCGTGGTGCGACGCACGCTCGAATACATGAGCCGATACCAGTCGCTCACCAGCCGTTCCTTGGCCAGCGGTTCCTGCATCATCTCGTGCGTGCGGCCTGCAACTTCCTGCAGCCTGTAGACGCCCAGCACCGTCATCAACGTGCTCAATACCAACACCACGCCAAAGCCAATGCCAAGGCGCACACCAATACCAAGATTCTTCATTTCTTCTTACCTGATTGATTGGTTCGTGGCAGGCCGTGGTCATTGCACACGGCCGCTCCTCCTGCGTAGCCGCGCGATGCATGTACGCACGGACAGACATTGGAATTCCTAACGGTCAGGCGTAGAAGAAACTTGAGCAAAAACCAAGGGAAAACGCGAATTGCGGCGACAACGTCAAACTGAAAGCTGTTTGTAATATTGAAATGATTGCGGCGGATGAATGCCCCCTTTAGTGAGGCCACTCACCCGCCGCTGTGGTGCGATGTTTCGCGCTTGCTTCGCTATGACGTCAGGGCTTCGCAACCGGTGCCGAGGTGGGGCTGAACCAGTAGGCCACCAGCGACAGCACCACGGCGATGACCGCCGAAAGAAAAATGGCCGCGTAGATATCGGGGTTCGCCCAGCCGCGTTGATGACCCATGTTGGCGATCAGGCCGAAGCCCCACGACGTCAGCGCCGAGCCGAGAAACACGAACGTGTTCAGCACACCCAGCCCCCGACCGCGCGCCTGCGCGGGAATCAGCGCTCGACCCTGTGCCATCACCAGCGGATGCAACATGCCGATGGTGGACAGCAGCGCCATCATCGCCACGCCGGACACCACGCCAGCATCGGGCCAGATCGTCAGCGCGATACCGCCCATCATCGCAAAACACGCCCATCCGCCTACGGTCGACTTGAGCGTGTTGCGGCGTACAAGTACAGGCAGCAGGAATGCCGTGAGGAATCCGGTCAGGCTCAGCAATGTCAGCGCCACGCCGCGCGCGCCGGCCTGCATGCCAAACACATCCGCAAGATAGGGACCGCTCCACGCGTTACGGAAACCCGTACCCGCTGCCATCGCCACGCACATCGGAATCAATGTCCAGAGCGGCCAGTACGCCAGCAGCTTGCCGCTCTCGGCCAGCATGGCCCCCATCGGCGCCTGCCGCGCCTGCGCGTGACCGCTGTCTCGCACATAACGCCACACGCCGTAACACGCGCCCACCATGCACAACGCGGACACTGCCAGCGCGGGCCGCCATCCCGCGTGCTGCGAGATCCATCCCAACGGGGCCGTGGCACACAATGCGCCAACCATGCCCAGCGCGTTGGAGCGACTCACAATTCGCATGTATTGCCGCTCGTCGAGATTTTCGGAGGCGTAGTGCAGCAGGCCCATGAACACGGGCGCACAGGCCAGACCGAGACCCATCTGCGCGAGCATCGCCACCGCCCAGTTGGGAGCAAGCACGAAGCCAACTGCCGATAACGCACCAATCGCCAACAGCCACGCCGTGGGACGCCCCACGCCATAGCGATCGAACGCAATGCCTACGGGAATCTGCGCGACAGCAAACGAAAGGAAGAAGCACGACGACATCGCCCCGAAACCGGCGGGCGACAACGCAAAGTCATGCTGGATCTCGGGCGCAATCACCGCCAGGCAACTGCGATAGAACTGGCTCAGGATGAAGGCGAACGTCAGCAGCGCAAGGCCGCGCGAGACGGTGGTCTGATTGGGAACAACGGAAGTGTGCGGGCGCCGGTCAGACGCGGGCGTTGCCGGATTGGATTCCGGTTCTGGTGCCGGGGTATGCATTGGGATACGTCGAAGGAGGCTCGCGACGTATTCTACGCGGCAAGATGCTGGCGTCGGCTCTCGCGGCGCCCGTCACACGCAAGAAAAAGCCGATCATCGCGCAATGATCGGCATTCCACCGGCCTCACATTCCACCTGGCAAAACCTCTGCCGGTTCAACCGTCCGATGGCAACGCACGTCCCAGCTTGCAACCGCGATCCAGGAAATCACTCGCGTGGCCGTTGCCACCTGCCGCCTTGTCCACCGGCTCATCGACCACGACAAACCCTGCCACACCGCCCGCTGGCTGGATATAGCCGACGAACACGCCACGGTCTGCAATCTCCTTGCCGCCCGCGCTCTGCCTGACCACATCGAAAGGATCAACAGTCAGCGTGGGCTGCGCGGACGGAATCAGCATGGCGCGCACCGGCTTGCCCTGGAAACTCAGGTCGGACCATTGCGTGCCGATCTTGTTCGTCGTCAGGAAATCGCGCGCGCGGTCGCTGATGCAATCGAGATGGATATGAAGTTGATCCTGGCTGCGCGACGCGCGCGCATTGATCGCCAACCCGACGAGCGGATCGGGCAACGGCTTGCCAATCGACTTGGCGACGATGTCACGCGCCTGCCAGCCGAACATCCACGCACTGTGTGTTTTGCCGTCCGACCAGACACGCGGATCTTCCACGCCGCCGACGGGCTGGTCAGGAATCACGAGATAGTGGGAGGCTCCAATCGCATCCTTGTACAGCACGAAGCCGCGCTGGCGATCGACGATGACGCAATCGGTGTGAGTAGGCGTGGCAGGAACGAGGCACCGTTCCTGCACATGTTTCCAGAGCGAATCGCGGGAGAAGGCACCGACCAGGCGTTCCAGCAGGCCCACATCGGCAAAGGCATGCCCCGACGCGGCAAGCGCCAGGCAACACAACAGCAAACGTCTCACTTCGGCAAACTCCCAGGTGCGCCAGATGCTTCAGCGCGCAGTGCGTCCGCCGTAGTAAGTGCCGTTGCGGGGATTCGAAACCATGTAGTCGTGGCTGCGCGCCCAACGCTGGGCGGCCAGGAAGACTTCAGGTTCACGTTGACTCCAGGCGCTGATCATCAGCGGTGGAACTTCATCCTCGGTATTGAGGTAGACAGCCGCCCGATGCAATGGGCCACGGTCTAGGGTTCCTGGAATCGTCGAGGTACGAATCGTCACGCGCATCAGGTCATTCCTTGAAGCCCAGATGCTAGAGATTATGCAGCGCCGCGCGTGACATGGGAATGACTGTCACATAGCGCAGTGCGCATGTGGACACGTCTTTGCCTATGCTGGTCAGACAGCCGCGCCGGACCGGGCTTTGCGGGTAGCGCGGGTTTTTCCCAGCGTGGCGCGTACGCCACGCTTTCGCTTTTCAGGAGGGCAGACGATGACGCAATCGTCCACTTTGGTGCCGGCAACCGAGCTTGCCGCGCGTAACGTTATCCACTTTCCGAACGAAACCACCGCCTATCGCCAGGCGCGCAACGCGCTGCTGGCAGAGGAAATCGAACTGCGCCGCCATATCGAGCGCGTGGCCGTCATGCGCCGGGAACTGCCGCCGGGCGGCGAAGTGACCAAGACCTATCGTTTCACAGGGGAAAACGGACCGGTCACGCTGGCCGATCTCTTCGGCAACAAGGACACGCTGGTGATCTACAGCTACATGTTCGGGCCGCAACGCGAGAAGCCCTGCCCGATGTGTACATCGCTGATGGCGGGCTGGGAGGGCAAGGTGCCCGATATCGAACAACGCGTGGCGCTTGCCATGATCGCGCGCTCGCCCATCGAGCGCCTCAAGACAGCCAAGGCGGAACGTGGCTGGACGCAGTTGCCGATCTACGCCGACACGGATGGCGATTTCACACGTGACTACGTCAGCCCCAGGGACGAGGACATGCCCGCCTACAACGTGTTCAGCCGGCGCGACGGCACGATCCGCCTTTTCTACAGTTCGGAGTTCTCTTTCGACATATCGGACCCCGGACAGGACCCGCGCGGCGCACCCGATCCCGATCCACTCTGGACATTGCTCGACACCACCCCCGAAGGACGCGGCGACTGGTATCCCGAACTCTCGTATGAGAAGTCCTGACATGCAGTGACGCCAGCGGGACGGCCTCCCGCTACAATGCGCCGTTCCTCGACGCCATCACCATGCCATGCCGACACCAGACCGGGCCTTCCTGCTAGGCCCGTTACTCAAGGGAGTGTCCCGCTCGTTCTATCTGACACTGCGCATCCTGCCTGCGGGCATGCGCGACCCTGTCGGCCTTGCCTACCTGTTGGCTCGCGCCGCCGATACGATCGCCGATACTTCGCTGATTCCGCCCGCGCAGCGGCTGCAACTGCTGCTTGCGCTGCGCGAGCGTGTGAATGGCATCGATGACAACGGCGCACTGGCGCAACGCCTCGCTGTCGAAGTGGCCGGACAACAGACCGACTCCAACGAGAAAGTGCTGCTCGAATCGATCGGTCCTGCGCTCGACGTGCTGGCCCAGCTTGCCAAGCGCGACCGCATCGCCGTGCAGGGCATCGTTACCACGCTCACCGAAGGCATGGAGTTCGATCTGCGCACGTTCCCGGACGAACGTTCGGGCGAAGTGGCCGCGCTGCCGGCCCTGGCCGATCTCGATCGCTATACCTATCTCGTCGCCGGTTGCGTAGGCGAGTTCTGGACCACGATGACCGATGCGCATGCACCCGGCGTCATGCAGGCACCAGTGGACACGATGCTGCGCCGTGGCGTGCGCTTTGGCAAGGCGCTGCAACTGGTGAACGTGCTGCGCGACTGCGGCAAGGATTTGCGCATCGGCCGCTGCTACCTGCCCACCGAAGTGCTCGATCGCCATGGCCTGACACCACAACTTCTGCTCGATCCAGCGAATTCAACGCGCGCCGTGCCCATGCGCAACGAACTGCTGCGCATCGCACTGGATCACTTCCGCGAAGCCGCGGCCTACACCTTCGCCCTGCCCCGTACCGCCATCCGCTTGCGGCTCGCGTGCCTGTGGCCGATCCTGATCGGGCTCGAAACGCTGGCGCTATTGGCAGAGAACGACGCTTGGCTGGACCCGGCGCGCGCGAGCAAGGTGGACCGCCGCAGCGTGTATCGCATCCTGGCGCGCAGTACGGGGCTGGTGATGTGGGATGGGCAACTGCATCGATGGATCGATGGGTTGATCGAGCGTATCGAAGCGCGTATCGAAGACCGCACGCGCTGAAACGCACAAGGGCCGCTTTCGCGGCCCCTGGGACAACTTCGCTACGCCAACTTACTGCGCTGCCGGCGCCTTCTTCTGCGCCTTCTGCGACGACTTCTTCTTCGTGCTCTTGGTGTCGGTCAGGGCCGACGACGTGCTCTTGTTCGCGCCCTGCGTGTACGGATCGAACTTGTCGCCAGCACGCGCCGCGTCGGGCGTATAGCCATCCTTGTTCGACACGCGCGCCGGATCCGGCACATAGCCGTCCTTGTTGGTGGTGCGCATGTTGTAGTCGTAGCGGTCGGCGGGGTTGGCCGGGCCGGCTGCGAATGCCAGCCCCGGAACAAACACTGCCACCGCCAATGCCATCGTGAACGCCTTCATGGAAGCCTCCCTGCGAACGATTGAATTTGACGTACGCAAAGTCTGGCAGGACAAAAGCGTACGGACCATCTGCAAGCCTAGTCGTTAGTTCCCCGAATCGCCATGACGACGAAGGGGCGCAGCATGCATCACCGTGCGATTTCGAAAAAAGCTGTGTCGTGCAGCAAGCCGAGCACCAACAAGGGGCGTCTCGCAGGCTGATCAGGGACGCAGCAGGTCGAACCCGGCCAGCAGCACGACGCCGCTCAGGACATCCATGGACATCGTGCCATTGCCAAGAATCAGGATGGCGGCGGCGGTCCACGACGTGGCGCAGAAGAGGAAAAAACGCTTGTTCATGATGCGGGGCGATGCAGGGCGAAAGCGGCCACAGGGGCGGTGGCGGAATGTGCTAATCAGTATAAACCCTGATTTCCGCTCGTCGAAGGCCCGATTTATGGATGTGCCGCATCGGGCACGGATCTCAGATCAGTTTCGGCACCGATGCCACAAGCATGGCCACCCCCGACGCACTCAGCAGCGTCAGCACGATGCGCCGGAAGGTGACTTCGCTGATGCCGATGTAGACGCGCGTGCCGATCAAGGTCGGAATCAACATGGCTGGCGCCACGATGGCGAACATCGGCAGCATGTCGCGCGTCACCAGGCCCGTGGCAATGTAGACACCCATCGTCACGATCAGCGCGCCGAGGTTGAAGTTCTGGATGACCACGCGCTGGCGGTCCTTGTCAAAGCCGCGCAGCGTGCACCAGAGCGTGGGCACGATGCCGGTGAAGCCGCCGATGCCACCCATGATCCCGCCGATTGCACCGACGACCCCATCCGCAACGCGGCCACCATGCGTGATGCGCGGCATGCGGCTGGCGAACAGCATGATGGGACAGAACACCACAAGCACAGTGCCAAGGCAGAGCTTGAAGAGGTTGACGTCGAGCATCGGCAGCACGCTCACGCCAATGGGAATGCCGACGAGGCCGCCCAGCAGGAACGGCAGCACCGTGGCGAGGTGAAACTTGCGGCGAACCGTGAAGGCGGCAAGCAACTGCCCGGTTAGCGATCCGAACACCGACATCGCCGCCGCCATATGCGGTTCCACACCCCACGCCCAGAACGACATCGCCACCATGCCGAACGCAAAGCCCGACAGACCTTGAACAAAACCAGCGACAGCGGCGCCCAAGGCGACGATGAGGAAGAGGGAGTCCATGGGGGCGATATACGAGAACCGAGGGGTTGCTCCCCTCTCCCTATGGGAGAGGGGCGGGGGAGAGGGCAGGCGGTTCAAATTGCCAACAGTAGGCAAGCAGAACTTCTGGCCCTCTCCCCCAACCCCTCTCCCGCGATGCGGGAGAGGGGAGTCAAAGCAATGGAGAGGAAAGCCTTACTTCCCGATCCCCAGCAACTCCACCTCAAAATTCAGCGTCGAGTTCGGCGGGATCGTGCCTGGGACGCCGCGTGCGCCGTAGGCAGTGGATGCCGGGCAGGTCAGCTTGGCCTTGCCGCCAACCTGCATCTTCTGCACGCCTTCGGTCCAGCAGGGAATCACGCCGTTCAGCGGGAACGAGATCGGCTGGCCGCGCTTGTACGAGCTGTCGAACTCGGTGCCATTGGTCAGCGTGCCACGATAGTGGACCTTTACCGAATCAGTCGCCTTCGGCGACGGGCCCGTGCCCTTGGTGATCGTTTCGATGACCACGCCCGAAGGCAGCGTTTCGGCGGCAACGGCCATGCCCGAGACTGCCAGCGTCGCGGCGGCAAGCATCAGCGAAAGAGTTTTCATGTGAATTGGGTCGTGTCGGAGTGTAGGGATGGCGCCCGATCGCCAGACCGGACGCCAGCCGGCAAGTGTACACGTCACACTCGCCGGCGCACTGCATGGCTCGCCTGTCCGATTACGCCACCACGCCCATGGCCGGATCGCTGATCGAATCCTTGCCGTTCTCGATGC
Source organism: Cupriavidus sp. 2SB (assembly GCF_005503625.1). Taxonomy (GTDB): domain Bacteria; phylum Pseudomonadota; class Gammaproteobacteria; order Burkholderiales; family Burkholderiaceae; genus Cupriavidus. The sequence goes on from NZ_SCMX01000066.1 coordinate 23,742, forward strand.
GGCCCGCGATGCGGCGACGGAACGACGGCGCGATATCGCAGGCGATCTCGAAGTCGTACCAGTTTCCGCTATCGCCCAGCGGCCACGCCAGTTCGCCCACGGCGCCCGGCGCCACGGTCTTGCTCCACGGGCCATCGGTGCGATACGCCCTGGCCGCCGCGCTGAACGTGCAGGGCTTGTCGCCACGGTTGAACAGCTTGACCTGCAGTTGCGGCGGATCGCACAGCTCGTAGCAGACCTGGATCTCGGCGGTGGCCTGCTCGCTGACGTTACCAATGAACTCGCGGTGATAACCGTTCGGTCCGATCACCCACAGGTCGTACTTGCCGTTGTCGGCCGCCACACTCCACACGCCATCCAGGGTCTTGCCGGCTTCCACCACATAGCGACGCGGAATGGCATCGAGGTGCAGCTTGTCGTAGACATGGAACACCGCACCCGCCGCACCGCCGTTGGCGAAGCTCAGCGTCACCGTCTTGCCCGTGGCATCGGCGCGCGACGTGGTGTGCAGCTCGTACGGCAGTGCGCGCGAAGGACGCGTGCCGGTCTGCTGCACGGGCGTGACCGGGGTAGTGGGGACCGGAATCGCGGCCATCGCCGCCTGCGAAATCGCGAGGTTGTCCACTGTCACCTTCGTGCTGCGTCCGGCCAGCGTCGGCAACGCCTGCGCGTTCGGATTGACGAAGTTGAACGCCGAGGTCAGGTCACCGCACACCGCGCGACGATACGCGCCGATCTGCGGCTCCTTCACGCCGAAGCGCTTCTCCAGGAACAGCAGCGTCGAGGTGTGATCGAACGTCTGCGAATTGACGAAGCCGCCACGGCTCCATGGCGAGACGATCCACATCGGCACGCGCGGGCCCGGGCCGAACGGCTTGCCGTCGATCGGCGCCTGGGCGTTCTGGGTGGTCGTGGCCGGCGGATAGTTGTGGTACTCGAACGCCATGTCGGCATCGGCCAGCGTGCTGCCACCAGCGAGCGAGCCATCGGTGTTGCGCGACGGCGCCGAAGGCGGCGGCAGGTGATCGAAGAAGCCGTCGTTCTCGTCGTAATTGATCAGCAGAACGGTCTTGCTGAAGACCTCGGGGTTGGCCGTCAGTGCATCCAGCACCTGCTGCACATACCAGCCGCCCTGTGCGGGGCTCGACGGTCCCGGGTGTTCGCTGTAAAGCGACGGCGGGATGATCCACGAAATTTCGGGCAGCGTGCCGTTGGCGATATCGTCGCGGAAGGATTGCAGCAGGCCATCGGGCATGGTGTTGCCGAAGCCCTTGGCCAGCGGACTCAAAGCATCGTCGATGGCCGGATCGTAGGCAGGCGACACAGCGGGGAGTGCCACGGGGCGTCGTCCCGCCGGCATCGATTCCATGGCAGCGCGCCAGTGCTTGAAGCCCATCATCTCGTTGCAGCCGTAGTTGTCCGCCAAGCTCTGGTAGACCTTCCAGCTCACGTTGGCATCGACGAGACGATCCGCATACGTCTTCCAGTCCCAGCCTGCCGTGGACGGTCCCACGTCATTGCCGCCATTGAACTCGTTGACCATGGCCGAGACACCGCTGCCACTCGGGCCGTTGGTGCCGGTCCAGTAGTACAGGCGGTTCGGGATCGTGCCCGTGTGCATCGAGCAGTGGTAGGCGTCGCACAGCGTGAACGCATCGGCCAGCGCACGCTGGAACGGTACTTCGGCCGTCTCGTAGTACGACATCGACAACCGGTTCTTGGCCACCGGCCAGCGGTTCATGCGGCCATGATCCCACGCTGCCTGACCATTGGGCCACGTATGCGGCGTGCTGCCGGCGCGCTGCGCGTTGCCCAGCTTGGCATCGAGGCGGTATGGCGTGAGCGTGTTGTTGGTGGCGTCGGTCTGGAAGAACGCGTTCTGACCGTTGGCCAGCGGAATCGCGAAGCGGTCGCCATAGCCGCGCACACCCTTGAACGTGCCGAAGTAGCTGTCGAACGAACGGTTCTCCAGCATCAGCAGCACCACGTGCTTGACGTCGTTGATCGTGCCAGTGGCGTTGTTGGCCTCAATGGCCAGCGCGCGGCGGATGCTCGGCGGGAACGATGCCAGCGTGGCGGCGGCAGCAGCCGTGCCGACCGTGTTGCGCAGGAACTTGCGCTTGGATGGGTTGAAAGTCATGCCGGGTCCGGGGAATGGATAGTTGTTTGGGACTGACTGTTTTCAGCGGGGCGGGCCGTCACTTGCCTTCAGGGCGCGGGCGCGCAGTGAGCCGTGGTGCAGGCCGTGGGCGTAGTGCCGCCGTTACCGCCATTGCCGCCGCCAGTGGCCGGAGGCGTCGGGTTGTTGTTGTCGTCGCCGCCGCAGGCGCTCAGCAGCAGGGCCAGGGACAGCAGGCCGGCACCCAGCACCGGCCTGATCACGCGCGAATGAACGGGAGTTGTGCTTGTCATGTGTCGAGGTCGAGGAGTCGAAAGACGGGCCGAGCAACAACAATCCAGGTGCCCGGGCGCGTTCTCGGCCGCGTTTGTCTTTCCAAATGTCTTGATTGACGGGGGGCACCCCTCGCCCGGGGGGATATCCGATGCGAGACCGGCAGTCTCGTCGCTTGATATGTCAATGATGTGACCAGAGCGATACGAATCGATCGTTTGAATGCAGATGCATTGCGAATGAACATCCGGCAGCCACGGTAGCGATACTGCAGCCCCGGTGCGCAAGGGCGCCCATGTCAAACCCTTTCCAGATGATGAAATGACCCTGCTTCTTCCGGCAAAATCACCCAACTTCGCGATCCATGCCAGAATAAGCGCCTGATTCACCTCGCAACTTGGAGCCATCAGGATGTATCGCGGCGAACGGTTCAATGGGTATAGCCACCTCGCGGGCGCAGTGCTGGCCGCGGCTGGCATGGCGGTGCTGGTCACTTACTCGGCGCTCTACCACGACGCCTGGAAGGTGGTCAGTTCCGTGGTCTATGGCACCACGCTAGTTCTGCTCTACACCATCTCCACCGTCTATCACAGCGTGCGCGGACCGGCCAAGGACGTTCTCCGGCGGCTCGACTACTGCGCCATCTACCTGCTGATCGCGGGCAGCTACACACCCTTTGCACTGGTTACGCTGCGCGGCCCATGGGGCTGGGCGCTGTTCGGCATCAACTGGGGACTCGCCGCCATCGGCATCATCCAGGAACTGTGGATCGGCCATCGCACACGGATTCTGTCGCTGTCGATCTACGTGATCATGGGCTGGCTGGTGGTGATTGCCTTCCAGCCGCTGACGGCGGCATTGCAGCCCGCGGGGCTGTATTGGCTTGTGGCAGGCGGCGCGGTCTACACGGCCGGTATCGGCTTCTTTCTGTTCGACGAAAAGGTGAAGCACTTCCACGGCATCTGGCATCTGTTCGTGCTCGGTGGCAGCATCTGCCAGTTCATCAGCATCTTCTTCTACGTGGGCTGATCCACGGGTACGGCAGAAGCAGTACGGCCCGCTTGCGCGGGCCGTTTTTCATTCAGGTCATTCTCCGGCGCCTTCGTGCGCCGACACCATTCGCCGCCGCGTCTTCTCCCTGAGTCCGCCCAGCACGGGCCATACCAGGATCACCACGGCCAGCGCCATGATCGTGCCCACCAGTCCATTCGACCAGAACACATTCATTTCGCCCTGCGACATCAGCATGGTCTGGCGGAACGCATCCTCGGCGCGATCACCGAGCACCAGCGCCAGCACCAGCGGTGCCAGCGGATAGTCGAGCTTCTTCAGCACATAGCCGATCACGCCGAAGATCAGCATCAGCCAGACGTCGAACATCGCGTTATGCACAGTGAATGCGCCAATCGCACAGACCACCAGGATCAGCGGCGCGATGATCGCAAACGGGATGCGCAGGATCGCGGCGAACAACGGCACCGTAGAGAGCACCACGATCAACCCTGCGATATTGCCCAGGTACATGCTGGCGATCAGGCCCCATACGAACGTCTTCTGCTCGGTGAACAGCAGCGGCCCCGGCTGCAGACCCCAGATCATCAGACCGCCAAGCAGCACGGCCGCCGTGGCGGAACCTGGGATGCCCAGCGCCAGCATCGGCAGCAGCGCACTCGTGCCCGCCGCATGCGCAGCGCATTCCGGTGCGATCACCCCCTCGACATTGCCCTTGCCGAACGTGTCCTTCTGGCGCGAGAAGCGCTTGGCCACGCCGTAGCCCATGAACGATGCTGCCGTGGCACCGCCCGGCGTCACGCCGAGCCAGCAGCCGATGATCGACGAGCGGATCAGCGTCATCCAGTAGCGCGGCAATTCGGCCCATGTCTTGAGCACCACCTTGAGATCGATGTTGGCGCGCTTGCCACGAAACGCGATGCCCTCTTCCATCGTCATCAGGATTTCGCTGATACCGAACAGGCCAATCACGACGACGAGGAAGTCGAAGCCGCGCAGCATTTCGGTGGAGCCGAATGTCATGCGCAGCGTGCCCGATACCGTGTCCATGCCCACCGCCGCCAGCGCAAAGCCGATACACATCGCGATGACGATCTTGGCCTTGGGTTCCTTGCCCATGCCGACGAAGCTGCAGAACGTCAGGAAGTACACCGCGAAAAATTCCGGTGGCCCGAAGCGCAATGCGAATTTCGCCACCAACGGCGCCAGGAACGTGATCAGCAACACACCGGCCAGCGCCCCGAGGAACGATCCCGTGAATGCCGAGGTCAGTGCGCGTCCCGCCTCGCCCTGCTGCGCCATGGGATAGCCATCGAATGTGGTGGCCACCGACCAGGCCTCGCCGGGGATATTGAACAGGATCGACGTGATGGCGCCGCCGAACAACGCGCCCCAGTAGATGCACGACAACATGATCACGGCCGATGTGGGTTCCATCGAGAATGTCAGCGGCAGCAGGATGGCCACGCCATTCGGTCCACCCAGACCCGGCAGCACGCCCACCACGATGCCGAGCAGGATGCCCACAAGCATAAGCCCGACGTTGTGCCACGACATCGCGACGGCAAAGCCGCCCATCAGCGAATTGAGTTCTTCCATGGTCGCCCCTTAGAAGCCGAGCGCCGCTTCGAGCGGACCCTTCGGCAGCGGCACGCGGAATTGCAGCTCGAAGACCCAGAACAGCACCGCATTGATCGCCACGCCCGTCAGCACCGCGCGCCACCACGCGAACTTGCCGATCACGCGCATGAAGCCCGCAATGAAGATGGCCGACGCCACGTAGATGCCGAGCCACGCAATCAGCCCGATGTAAGCCGTGAGCGGCACCAGAATCACCGCAACCTGTTTCAACTGCGGCACCGTGACGAACACTGCCTCGCGATCCATTCGCCGCGCCTGCCACAGCACCACCAGGCACGCGATAAAGATCAACGCGCCGATGCGCATCGGAAAGTAACCTGCCTCCGGACCATCCGGCGCCCAGCCAGCACCGATCTGGTAGTTGTTCACCATCACCACCACCGCGCCGATCGCAATCAGCAGCGCCACGGCAATCTCCGCCGCCCGCACCGATATCGCGGCCGGCGCGGCGTCGTGTGTTTCGTTGTTCATGGGGATTTCCTCTCTGTTGGTTTGCTCCCCTCTCCCGCTGTGCGGGAGAGGGGTTGGGGGAGAGGGCTGGAGGTTCTGCTTGCCGACTATTGGCAATTTGTACCGCTGGCCCTCACCCCCCGCCCCTCTCCCGCCATGCGGGAGAGGGGAGACAACAATCGGTGAGAGTCGAGGCCCTACTTCGCCGCCGCCACGAACCCAGCTTCCTTGATGATGTCCTTGTGCCGCGCTTCATCGGCAGTCAGGAACTCCGTCAGCTTGGGTCCGGTGAGGAAATCGTTCTTGAGCGCGTTTTTCTCCAGGTATTCCTTCCACTCGGGCGTGGCCACTACCTTCTGCATCAGATCCACGTAGAACTTCTGCTGGTCCGGCGTCACGCCACCGGGCAGCATGAACACGCGCAGCATCTGGTATTGCACATCGAGGCCCTGCTCCTTGCAGGTGGGGATGTCGCCCCAGCTTTGCGTGCCGGTGATCTTGGCCGAGTAGTGCATGCGCTCCGGTGCAAAGACGCACAGTGCGCGATGTTCGCCGGCACGCCATTGCCCGATGGATTCGGAAGGATTGTTGACGTTGGAATCGATATGCTTGCCCGACAATTGCGTGGCCGCCTCGCCGCCGCCCTTGTACGGGATGTAGATAAAGCGCACACCAGCCTTGCGTTCGGTCTGCGCGGTGATGATCTGGTCTTCGCGCTTGGAACTCGTGCCGCCCATCTTGAATTTGGACGGCGTCTTCTTCACGTCGGCGAGGTAGTCGGATGGCGTCTTGTACGGGGCTTCGGCGTTGGTCCACAGCACGAACTCGTCCTGCGCCACCATCGCTACCGGCGTCAGGTCGCGCCAATTGAATGGCAACTGGCTGATCATCGGCACCGTGTACAGCGCCGATGATGTGACCAACAGCTTGTGCGGATCGCCCTTCGAGGCCTTCGCGTCCATCAACCCTTCCGCGCCGCTGGCGCCCGCCTTGTTCACCACGATCATCGGTTGGCCCATCAGCTTGTGCTTGGCGATGATGCCCTGGATGGAGCGCGCCATCTGGTCAGAGGCCCCGCCCGCGCTGAACGGCACCACAAGCTCGACCGGCTTGGTCGGTTCCCACGCAAAGGCCGGAGCGGCCCAGGTCACACCAAACAGCGAAGCACACGCTAGCGCGCGTGCGGCATAACGCAACGTCATGATCTGTCTCCTAGGGTGATGACGGGACGCCTCTGAGGGGCGGCCTCGGGTTTTTTTGCTTCTTGTTTTACCGCTTGTCTTGCTCCCCTCTCCCGTGGAACGGGAGAGGGGTTGGGGGAGAGGGCCATGCGGTTCTGCTTGCCGACCTCTCTCGATTTGAGCCACTTGCCCTCTCCCCCGCCCCTCTCCCGCTTGCGGGAGAGGGGAGAACACCGAGAGGGGTTTAAACCAATCAAGCCGCCCGCAACGCCGGCTCAACCGCTGCTTTCTTCAAACTCTCCATCGCGGCCAGCACACCACCCGCCTTGTGCGGTACGCCTGCCAACCCAAGTCCCATCTCCACGCCGGCCAGCGTGCCCATCAGCGTCAGGTCGTTGAAGTCGCCGAGATGGCCGATGCGGAAGACCTTGCCCGACAGCTTCGACAGCCCTTGTCCCAGCGACATGTTGAAGTTCTCCAGCACGATCTTCCGGAAGGCATCGGCGTTGTGCCCTTCAGGCATGACCACGGCGGTCAGCGCGGGGCTGTATTCCGCAGGGTTCTGGCAAAGGATTTCCAGACCCCATGCCGTCACGCATGCGCGCGTGGCCGCGGCGTGACGATGATGACGCGCGAACACGTTCGGCAGTCCTTCCTCGAACAGCATGTCGCACGCCTCCGACAAGCCATAGAGCAGGTTCGTCGCCGGGGTGTACGGCCAGAAACCGTTCTTGTTCGATTCGATGATTTCGTCCCAGCCCCAGAACGCCTTCGGCAACTTCGCGTTGGCCGATGCGGCGATGGCCTTCTGGCTGACGGCGTTAAACGAGATACCTGGCGGCAGCATCAGTCCCTTCTGCGAACCCGATACGGTCACGTCCACGCCCCACTCGTCGTGGCGGTAGTCCACGGAACCCAGCGAAGAAATCGTATCGACCAGCAGCAGCGCCGGATGCTTGGCGCCGTCAATCGCGCGACGCACTGCGGCGATATCCGATGTCACGCCCGTGGACGTCTCGTTATGCACCACGCAGACAGCCTTGATCTCGTGGTTGCGATCCTCGGCCAGTCGCGCGCCGATGGCGGCGGCATCCACGCCATGGCGCCAGTCGCCCACGATGAACTCGGGATTCAGGCCGAGCTTATCGGCCATCTTCTTCCACAGCGATGCGAAGTGGCCGGTCTCGAACATCAGCACCTTGTCGCCCGCTGACAACGTATTGACCAGCGCCGCCTCCCACGCGCCCGTGCCGGACGCGGGATAGATCACCACGGGCTGTGCGGTCTGGAACACCTTGCGGATATCGGCCAGCACCTTCTTGCCGAGTTGCTGGAATTCGGGGCCACGGTGATCGATGGTCGGATAGTCCATCGCGCGCAGCACGCGATCCGGCACATTGGTCGGTCCGGGAATCTGCAGGAAGTGCCGGCCGCTGGGATGGGAATTCAGTCGGATCATGTCGCCTCGTATCCTTATGTTTGAATTTTGTATTCAAAAAACAGATGCGCACTGCAGGTCTGGCATGCGGGATAATGTTGCCCGGGGCAAATCCCGCCGATTCCGCACAAATCCCTTATAAATCAACGATTGCAAGGGGTTCGAGCCAGCCTTTGCGCGGCTTCCGGAGGCGTCAACGACACCGGAACGCGGTTCGTGCTTGCCCCAGAGTAGTTTTTGAATACAATACTGTCAAGCCAAGCGATCCCTGATGAGCACGCTACCGACCGCATCCTCCCAAGCCGTAGACCGCCAGATCCTGCATGTGGCCGTGGCCCAGCGCCTGCGCACCATGATCATGGAAGGCGATCTCGCGCCCGGCACCCGCCTGAACGAACGCGTGCTGTGTGATCTGCTGCAGGTGTCGCGCACACCGTTGCGCGAAGCGTTCAAGGTACTGGCTGCCGACGGGCTGGTGACGCTGCTGCCGAACCGTGGTGCCGAGGTGGTGGTGCTGTCGCAGGAGACCATCAATCACCTGTTCGAAATGATGGGCGCGCTGGAGGCGATGTCCGGCGACCTCGCCTGTCAGCGCATCACCGAAGCCGAACTCAACGAGATCCGCGCGCTGCACTACGAAATGCTCGCGTGCCATGCGCGCCGCGACCTGCCCAATTACTACGCGCTGAACCGTCGCATCCACGACGCCATCAACGCTGCCGCACGTAATCCGATCCTGGAGGAGACTTATCGCCGCATCAACCTGCGTATCCAGGCGCTGCGCTTCCGCTCGAACTTCGATCACGACAAATGGGACCTGGCCGTGCAGGAGCACGGGGCCATGCTCGATGCGTTGTCGAAGCGGGACGGCGGCGCGCTGCGCGAGATCTTGCGCGCGCATTTGCAGCACAAGCACGACGCACTGATTGCCGAACTAGAACGCGTACAGGACGCCGCCGCCTGAACGCGTCACGCGCAGCCGCGCGTGCAACGCCATGGCGACGTGTCCGAGTACTCGCAACCCGGAGACATCCCTGCCCATGGCACTGCCCGTTACCCCCACGCCACCCGGCGTGCAACCGCTTCGCTTCATGCCCGGCGCGGCGTCCGCGCCCGATCTGCAATCGCCGCTGTATCGCCGCCTTGCCGCCGAGATGCGCGGCAAGGTGCTGTTCGATCGCGCGAGCCGTGGCCGCTATGCCACCGATGCGTCGATCTACCAGATCATGCCGATTGGCGTGGTGGTGCCGCACGATGAAGCCGATGCAAGACTCGCACTCGATATCGCACGCGACTTCAAGGCACCCCTGCTGCCGCGCGGCGGCGGCACCAGCCAGTGCGGCCAGACCATTGGCGAAGCACTGGTCATCGACAACAGCAAGTTCCTGAACCAGGTCATCGATTTCGATCCCGTGGCGCGCACGGTCACCGTGCAGCCCGGCATCGTGCTCGATCACCTGAACGCGTGGCTCAAGCCGCATGGGCTGTGGTTTCCGGTGGATGTCTCCACCGCCGCGCAATGCACGATCGGTGGCATGACCGGCAACAACTCGTGCGGATCGCGCTCCATCCAGTACGGCAACATGGTGCACAACGTGCTGGGCATCGATGCGATTCTCGCCAGCGGCGAGGAAGTGCGCTTCGATGCGAACTGGCCAGCGGACACCGCTCCGCATCGTGCGATTGCCGATGGCGTGCGGCGCATCGCCGAACGCGAGCGCGAAGCCATCGCGCAGATGTACCCCAAGGTGCTGCGACGCGTAGGTGGCTACAACCTCGACCTGTTTGCGCCGCAGAACGAACGTCCCTACACCACTGACGGCAGCGTCAATCTTGCGCACCTGCTGGTCGGTTCAGAAGGCACGCTGGCCTACTTCCGCCAGATCACGCTGCAGCTTGCACCGCTGCCCACGCACAAGACGCTTGGCGTGGTGAATTTCCCCACGTTCTACCAGTCGATGGACATGACGCGCCATATCGTCGCGCTCAAGCCCGCGGCCGTGGAACTGGTGGACCGCACGATGATCGATCTCGCGCGCAACAATCCGGCCTTCCGTCCCGTCATCGACCGCGCACTGGTTGGCGAACCCGATGCGATCCTGCTCGTCGAGTTTGCCGGCGAGGACCGCGACGCCACGCTGCGCGGCTTGCAGCAACTGGTTGAGTTGATGGCCGATCTCGGCCTGCCCGGCTCTGTGGTGGAGATGCCTGATGCCGGTCCGCAGAAGGCGCTGTGGGAAGTGCGCAAGTCCGGCCTGAACATCATGATGAGCATGAAGGGCGACGGCAAACCCGTGTCCTTCATCGAAGATTGCGCGGTGCCGCTCGAACACCTGGCCGAGTACACCTCGCGCCTGACCGAGGTGTTCCACAAGCACGGGACGCGCGGCACGTGGTACGCGCACGCCAGCGTGGGCACGCTGCACGTGCGGCCTATCCTCGACATGCGCCGCGACGGCGCGGGCAAGATGCGCGCCATTGCCGAGGAAGCCGCAGCGATGGTGCGCGAGTACAAGGGCGCGTACTCGGGCGAGCATGGCGATGGGCTGTGTCGCGGCGAATGGGTGGCCTGGCAGTTCGGGCCATCGCTCGCCAATGCATTTGCCGAAGTGAAGGCGCTGTTCGATCCCGACAATCGCTGCAATCCCGGCAAGATCGTCCGCACGCCGAAGATGGACGAGACCGCGCTGTTCCGCTTTCCGCCAACCTATACGGTGACACCGCTAACGCCTGCGCTCGACTGGTCGGCGTGGAACGTGACGCGTGACCCCGTCACCGAGGAAGAAAGCGCACCGGGCACAGGTCGCGACCCTGCACTCGGACTGGCCGCTGCGGTGGAGATGTGCAACAACAACGGCCACTGCCGCAAGTTCGACGCCGGCACGATGTGTCCGAGCTATCGCGTCACGCGCGACGAGCAGCATCTGACGCGCGGCCGTGCCAACACGCTGCGACTTGCGCTGTCGGGCCAGTTGGGCAATGAAGGACTGCTCGACCCCGCCGTGAAAGAGACGATGGATCTGTGCGTGTCGTGCAAGGGCTGCAAGCGCGATTGCCCCACCGGCATCGACATGGCGAAGATGAAGATCGAAGTGCGCGCCGCCAACGCACGCGCGGGCAAACTGCGCATGCGTGATCGGCTCGTCGCGTTCCTGCCGCGCTATGCGGGAGCCGCCAGCCGCATGCCGTGGCTGTTCAATCTGCGCGATAGCGTGCCGGGTCTCGCACAACTTGGCGAACGCGTACTCGGCATCTCGGCCAAACGTTCGCTGCCGCGCTGGCAATCGGCTTTTCTGGGCGAGAACTATGTGGCGCCCACTACCGGCGGCAAGGAAGTGGTGCTGTTCGTCGACACCTTCAACAACCACATGGAACCCGAGAACGCCCGCGCCGCGCAGCGCGTGCTGGAAGCTGCGGGCTACACCGTGCACCTCTCCGGTGTACCGGGCGAGCGACCGCTCTGTTGCGGCCGCACGTTCCTGGCCGCAGGGCTTGTCGATGAAGCGAAGACCGAGGCAAAACGCGCGCTCGATGCGCTGCTGCCGTTCGTCTCGCGCGGCGTAGCGGTGGTGGGACTGGAGCCCTCATGCCTGCTGTCGATGCGCGACGAGTTCCTGCAATACGGCTACGGAGACGCCGCGCGGCAGCTCGCAGACAACGCGTTCCTCTTCGAGGAGTTCCTGGTCCGCGAACGCGCAGCGGGACGCTTCGAGCCAACGTTCAAACCTATCGGCCATGCGCAGGCGCTGCTGCACGGTCATTGCCACCAGAAGGCGTTCGATGCGGTACGTCCGGTGGAACAGGTGCTCGGCTGGATTCCGGACCTCAAGACCTCGCTGATCGAATCGTCTTGCTGCGGCATGGCGGGCAGCTTTGGTTATGAGGCTGAGCACCATGAGGTGTCGATGCGGATGGGCGAGTTGTCGTTGTTGCCTGCGGTGCGGAAGGCCGATGCGCAGACGCTGGTGGTGGCGGATGGGACGAGCTGCCGCCATCAGATTCATGATGGGGCCGGGAGAGAGGCGGTGCACGTGGCGCGGGTGTTGGAGATGGCGTTGTAAGCCACGCATCCCCGCCTTGTCTTTCTCCCCTCTCCCGCATGGTTTGCTCCCCTCTCCCGCGCGCGGGAGAGGGGTTGGGGGAGAGGGCTTGAGGTTCTGCTTGCCGACTGGTGGCAATTTGAACTGCCGGCCCTCTCCCCCGCCCCTCTCCCGCCATGCGGGAGAGGGGAGAACACCAAGAGTGGATTTGGACGTTACTGCGGCACCAACTCTACCCTTTCCTTGCTCTCCTTCTCCACCGCCTTCCTTGTATAAACCAGCGGGAAATATTCCCCCTTGGCCCACAGCGGTGCCAGATCCCGATAGTGAGGGCTCGCCGGATTGCCCGACTGCCCCGGCGTGTTGATTGCGCGTGACGCATCCCAGTTGCCCACATCGAGCACCATGCGGAACGATGCGCCAGCCGTCAGCTGGAAATCGCTGTTGCGATAGCTCGTGTTCATCGGCGTAAATGACGATCCGCCAATCGGGCCCGCGTTCACGTCATACTGCGCGCGCGCATTCTGGTCGAGGATGGCATTGAGCGGATGGTTGAACACGGCGGTGTGCAGCTTGCCCCACTGCCACGTCTTCGAATCGGTGCCGAGTTTCTTCTCGATATCGCCCATCGCCACTTTCAGCGTGGACGTCATCACCTCGTTACGTTTCTCCACTGTCATCCACGTGTCGGGGCGCTCCAGCACCGCGATCACGCGGCTGGCGTCGCCTGCACCAACGAGGCGCGCCGCTTCCGGCGGCAACGCCGCACGCACCACGGCAGTTCGCAAGTGTTTGCTGAACCAGACTTCGAACAGCGCTGCGGCCGCGCTGTCCGCGCGTTCGTTGCCATCCCAATTGCGCAGCAGATCGAGACCGCGTTGCACCTGCGCATCGCTGCTGTTCAACGGCTTGAGCAGTGCCACCACACGTTGCGCGGGCAGCGATACCGTATCGTTCTGCCACGCCATCGAGTCTTCCAGCGAACTGCGCGGATTGGCGGCGACCACCGACTTCAATCGGCGCGCGCGCGAGCTGTCGCTCCACTCGTAGCCCACGCCGATCTTCGCGGCGGGATGATTCGCCGGGATATTGTTCTCGTTGGCCGTCACTACATAACCCGGCGCAGGGTTGAACGCCCACGGCAGTTCGTCCATATTGCGATAGCCGGCCCACTCGTAGCGCCCATCGCCGGGCACCGGCATCAGGCCATCCCAGTTCGGACGATTGACCGTCAGCCCGCCCGGAATCCAGCCGATGTTGCCGGAGCGGTCTGCATAGACCTGGTTCTCGCCCGGTGCACCCCAGCGATTCATCGCCGCGCGGAACTGGTCCCAGCTTTGCGCGCGCATGTAATCCATCGAACCGAAGTACGGCGCCATGCCGAGGTCAAGCCACGCCGCGCGCAGGGCGTACGCGCGATTGGTCTTGCCATCGGCGTAGAGCACCGGCCCGTGGCGCGTGTAGTCGATCGACACCTTGCGCGGCGTGGCCTCACCCTTCACGGCAATCTGCTCGGTGACGGTTTCCATCGGTTCCCAGCGGCCTTTGTAGCGATACTCGTGCGGCTGCGCAGGATTGGTCTCGTAGATATAGAGATCTTCCTGGTCCATGTAGAACCGCGTCAGGCCAAAGGCGATGGTGCCATTGTGACCAATCGAGATGCCGGGCAGGAACGGCTCGCCCGCGCCGATCACGGATAGACCCGGCGCATTCAGATGGCTGATGTAGCGCAGGCTCGGCGCGCCATGCGCGCGGTGCGGATCGTTGGCGAGAATCGGCCGACCAGTGGTGGTGCGGCTACCCGAAATCACCCAGTTGTTCGAACCCAGGCTGCGTGCGGTGTCGCTCGATGCATCGAGCGTGGCGTACAACGCATTCACCGGAATGTTCTCGGCCTTGGCCACAGGCTGCGACCACCACTCCTTGGGGAAGCGCGGCGCGGCAGTGGCGAGGTCATACGCCTTGCGCAATTCGGCCACGGGAATGTTGCAGGTGTCGAGTCCCTCCGGCACCTTCGGCTCGACGGGCGGATCCAGTTCGCGGCGCACCCAGTCGGCACGCACCGCATTCGGCTTCGCGTAGCAGAAGAGCTGCGCGCGATCGATCTCGCCTGTGAAATTGAGCGTCAGGCCGTGATGGCGGATGCGCACGATATCCTCGGCACGCCAGCGCGACGGCTTGTAGTTGAGCGCCTTGAACTCGGGCGGCAGCAACTCGGGGCGTGCCTCGACCTGCGCCACATAGGCATTCACACCCGCGACAAATGCCTCGGCCACGCGCTTCGCGTCGGAGCCATACGCCAGCCATTCGCGATACATGTCCCCGCGAAACAGCACTGCGCGCGCCATGCGATCACCTTCGACATAGGCCGGCCCGAAGTCCTTGGCCATCTCGCCGAGCCCACGCTTGCGCCATAGATCGATCTGCCAGAGCCGATCGCGCGCCGCCATGAAGCCCTGCACGTAGAAGGCGTCATACAGCGTGTTGGCGTAGATATGCGGCACACCCCAGCGATCCACGAGTACGGTGGCGGGCTTCTCCAATCCGGCTACGGTGAATTTATCGGGACCGGCGGCGTTGGCCGCGAAAGGGGCGGTGGCAAGGCACGCAACCAGGGCGGCGCGCGCAAGGGAATGCATGGGACGGGCGGCTTTCATTGCTGTTTTTCCTCGTCTGGAACTGAGTTGCGAGGATAGCCGAATGTTGGGGGTGGAGGCATCTGGCGGTGCGGCATATTGCCGACACCGTTTGCTATGCGCTCCCCTATCCCATGAAGTGGGAGAGGGGTGGGGGAGAGGGCTGGAGGCTCTGCTTGCCGACTTGTGGCGCAATTTGCACTGCTGGCCCTCTCCCCCGCCCCTCTCCCGCATGGCGGGAGAGGGGAGCAAACAATCAGTGATCGGGGCCTGTCAGTTTTTTTGTGTGCAGGACAGCTAGAGGCTTGCCGGTCGAATGGATTGGCAAGCCTGCATTCTCTCAGAGGTGCGGGTGGGTAAATCGGTCTTCGTACAACA
>NZ_SCMX01000067.1 GCF_005503625.1 Cupriavidus sp. 2SB
TCGAGCGTGCGCAGTGCGAAGAACGACGTGGCTACATCCGCCTGCAGCGCCAGTTGCACCGAGCGATACAGATCCTCGGCGCCCTTCTCTTCCGCACGCGCCGCATTCACGCTACTCGCCACGCGACCGAACAAGTCCAGCTCGTAGCTCGCAAATGCGCGCGCCTTGAGCACGGTCTGCGGCGCAACGCGCGTGCCATCCGGCAAACCCTGCGATGCCGCCGAAGGTTGCGAACGCGTAGGATCGAAGCCAACGCTCAGTTGCGGATACAGGTCCGCCTCGGTGGCACCCGTAAAGGCGCGCGCCTGCTTCAGGCGGGCCGCCGCAGCGGCCAGGTCCTGGTTGTAGCTGTTGGCCGCGTCGATCAGGCGGTCGAGGTCGGCATCGCCGAACACCTTCCACCAGTCGCCGCGATGCTCGCCCTCGGACGGCACCGCCGTCTTCCACTGCGCGCCTTCCGTTGCGGCGGCGTCCGCCTCCTTGAAGGTGGCGGCGGTCGGCGTCTCTGGCACCTTGTACGTCGGCGCCAGCGAGCAGCCGGCCAGCACCAGTGCGGCGGCCAGCGTCGCGAGCTTCGGCAGGTAGTGCTTCATCACGTTGTTGACGTCTTTCATGTCTTTCACCATTACTCTGCGGAGGCCACGGCGTGCGAGGCCGATGCATCCCGGGCTACCGCCTCGCGGCGTTCGCGGCGCGTGGCCAGCAGGCGCAGCGACACATAGAACACCGGCGTCAGGAACAGCCCGAAGAACGTCACGCCCAGCATGCCGGCGAACACCGCCACACCCATCGCATGGCGCATTTCGGCACCGGCTCCGGTCGAGATCACCAGCGGCACCACACCCATGATGAACGCGAACGACGTCATCAGGATCGGGCGCAGACGCAGACGGCTAGCCTCGATGGCAGCCTGCACGATAGTGCGGCCCTGATGCTCCAGCTCCCGTGCGAACTCCACGATCAGGATCGCGTTCTTTGCTGACAACCCCACAAGCACAATGAAGCCGATCTGCGTGAAGATGTTGTTGTCGCCACGCGTCAGCCAGACACCGGTCATGGCAGCCAGCAGGCTCATCGGCACAATCAGGATCACGGCCAGCGGCAACGTCAGGCTTTCATATTGCGCAGCCAGCACCAGGAACACCAGCAGCACGCACAGCGGGAAAATCCAGATGCCTGCGTTACCGGCGAGGATGTCCTGATACGTCAGCTCGGTCCATTCGAAGCCGATACCCTTCGGCAGCGTCTCGGCAGCAATACGTTCTGCCGCAGCCTGCGCCTGACCCGACGAGAAGCCCGGGGCCGGGCCACCGTTCATGTCAGCCGCCGTGAAGCCGTTGTAGCGGATCACGCTGTCCGGACCAAAGCTCTGCTTGACCTTCACCAACGACGATAGCGGCACCATCTCGCCCGTGGAGCTACGCGCCTTCAGTTGCAGGATGTCTTCTGCATGCTGACGGAACTGCGCATCGGCCTGGACCTTCACCTGATACGTGCGACCGAACTTGTTGAAGTCGTTCACGTACGCCGAACCCAGGTAGGTCTGCAGCGTCTCGAACACATCGGTCACCGGCACGCCCAACTGCTTGGCCTTGGTACGGTCGAGCTGTACGTCGAGCTGCGGCACGTTCACCTGATAGTTGCTGAAGATGCCAGCCAGTTCCGGCGTGGCACGCGCCTTGGTCATGAACGCATTGGTCGCATCGAACAGCGCGTCATAGCCTAGCGCGGCGCGGTCCTCGATCATCATCTTGAACCCGCCGATGGTGCCCAGGCCCTGCACAGGCGGCGGCGGGAACACGGCGATGAACGCGTCCTGGATCGCACCGTACTGCTTGTTCAGGTCCGCCGCGATGGCGTTACCCGACAGTTCGGCGCTCTTGCGCTCGTCGAACGGCTTGAGCGTGGCAAACACGATGCCGGCGCTCGGGCTATTGGTGAACCCGTTGATCGACAAACCCGGGAACGCCACGGCCGATTCCACGCCCGGATGCTTCAGCGCGATTTCCGACATGCGGCGGATCACGTCCTCGGTGCGGTCCAGCGTCGCGCCATCGGGCAGCTTGGCGAAGCTCACCAGATACTGCTTGTCCTGCGCCGGCACGAAGCCCTTCGGCACCATCTGGAACACGCCCCACGTGGCCACCAGCATCACGGCATAGACGCCGAACACCGAACCCTTGCGGCGAATCACACCCGTCACGCCACGGCCATAGCTATCCGAACTGCGGCCGAAGAAGCGGTTGAAGCGCACGAAGAACTTGCCGAACACCTTGTCCATGCCACGCGTGAGCCAGTCCTTGGGCGCGTCGTGGCCCTTGAGCAGCAGCGCGGACAGGGCCGGCGACAGCGTCAGCGAGTTGAACGCCGAGATGATCGTCGAGATCGAGATCGTCAGCGCGAACTGCTTGTAGAACTGGCCGGTCAGGCCGGACATGAAAGCCAGCGGCACGAACACGGCGATCAGGGTCAGCGCGATGGCGATGATCGGGCCGCTGACTTCGCGCATGGCCTTGTACGTGGCTTCCTTCGGCGTCAGTCCTTCCTCGATGTTCCGTTCGACGTTCTCCACCACCACAATCGCATCGTCCACGACGATACCGATTGCCAGCACCAGCCCGAACAGACTCAGTGCATTGATCGAGAAGCCAAACGCATGCATCAGCCCGAACGTACCGACGATGGACACCGGCACCGCCAGCAGCGGGATGATCGATGCGCGCCACGTCTGCAGGAACAGGATCACCACCAGCACCACCAGCGCGATGGCTTCGAACAGCGTATGCGTCACGGCTTCGATACTGTGGCGCACGAACTGCGTGGGGTCATAGACGATGCTGTAGTCCACGCCCTCGGGCATGTTCTGCTTCAGTTCGGCCATGGTCTTGCGCACGTCATCCGAGATCTGGATGGCGTTGGAACCCGGCGCCTGGAAGATCGGCAGCGCCACGGCGGACTTGTTGTCCAGCAGCGAGCGCAGCGCGTATTCCGATGCACCCAGTTCGATACGCGCGATGTCCTTCAGATACGTCACTACACCATCCGGCGAGGTCTTGACGATGATGTCGCCAAATTCCTCCACGGACTGCAAGCGGCCCTGCGCGTTCACGGACAGTTGCAGGTCCGTACCCGGCAGCGACGGCGACTGGCCGATCACACCGGCAGCCACCTGCACGTTCTGCTCGCGGATGGCACGCACCACGTCAGACGCGGCAAGCTGACGCTCGGCGATCTTCTCGGGGTTGAGCCACACGCGCATCGAGTAGTCACCCGAACCGAACATCTGCACCTGGCCCACGCCCTGGATACGCGCGAGGCGGTCCTTCACGTTGATCAGCGCGTAGTTGCGCAGGTACGTCATGTCGTAGCGGTTGTTCGGCGAGACGAGGTGGACCACCATCGTCAGGTCGGGCGAGCTCTTGACCGTGGTGATACCCAGGCGGCGCACGTCTTCCGGCAGGCGCGGCTCGGCTTGCGAGACGCGGTTCTGCACGAGCTGCTGCGCCTTGTCGGGGTCCGTGCCCAGCTTGAACGTTACCGTCAGCGTCAGCGTGCCGTCGCTGTTGGCCTGCGAGTTCATGTAGAGCATGTCCTCGACGCCGTTGATCTGTTCTTCCAGCGGCGTGGCCACGGTCTCGGCGATCACCTTCGGGTTGGCGCCCGGGAACTGCGCGCGCACCACCACTGACGGCGGCACCACTTCCGGGTACTCCGAGATCGGTAACTTGAACATCGAGATGGCGCCGATCAGGAAGATCAGCACCGACAGCACGCCCGCGAAGATCGGGCGATCGATAAAGAATTTCGAGAGATTCATCTTGGTCTCGGCGAAAGCAGTCCCCCTGGCCGTCCGCACGTGGCGGACGCCATGTCAAAACTGCCTTGGGGGCGATTTTTAGTTCAGTACTGCCTGTGCGCGGGGCGCGTCAGCTCACCTTGGGCTTTTCGGCCTTGGCGTCGTCTGCCGCCTGCTTGCGGTCCGGCGTGGTCGCGCGCGGTTCGAGTTCGCTGCGATAGGCCATCGACACGCTCTTGGGCGCCACGGTGTCACCGGGACGCACACGCATCAGACCATTCACCACGATGTTCTCGCCCGGTTGCAGACCCTTGCGGATCACGCGCAGCCCTTCGAACGTCGGTCCGAGATCCACTTCGCGATACGCCAGCTTGTTGGCCTTGTCGACGACGAGCACGAACTTCTTGCCCTGGTCCGTGCCGATGGCGCGATCGTTGATCAGCACCGCCGGATGCGGCGTGCCGCCACCGAGCTTCACCTTGGCGTACAGACCCGGCAGCAGCCGGCCATCGGCGTTATCGAAGATGGCGCGCACGCGGATCGTGCCGCTGCGCGTGTCCAGACGATTGTCCACCGAATGGATCTTGCCCTGATGCGGGTTGCCATCTTCGTTCGCCAGGCCGAGGAACACCGGCAGGTCGTTCTTGCCGCCCGTCGCGCCCGGCGCCGTGTAGCGCAGATAACTCTGCTCGTCCACGTCGAAGCTCGCATAAACCGGCGACACCGACACCACCGTGGTCAGCGCGGGCGACGATGCGCCTGCGGCCACGAGGTTGCCCACCGTGATCTCTGCACGCGAGACCTTGCCGGACACCGGTGCCACGATGCGCGTATAGCTCAGGTTCAGCTTCGCCACTTCCAGCGCTGCCTGTGCGCCACGCACGTCGGCCGAACTCACGCTGGCCGTGTTGATGCGCTCGTCGAACTCACGCTTGGAGATCGCGTTGTCGTCCAGCAGCCGTTGCGCGCGCGCCTTTTCGGTTTGCGCCAGCGAGGCACGCACCTGCGCTGCGGCCACGGCAGCTTCCGCCTTGGCCACTTCCGCGGCGTATGGACGCGGATCGATCGTGAACAGCGGATCGCCCTTCTTCACGATCGAGCCTTCGCGGAAATGCACCGTCTCGATGGTGCCGGAGACGCGCGGACGAATTTCCACGCGATCCACGGCTTCGATGCGGCCGGAGAACTCATCCCACTCCGTGATGGTCTGTCCTACTGCCGATGCCACCTCCACTGCAGGCGCCGGCGGCGGGGTATTGGCGGCCTGCGCTTCTCCGCCATGCCAGGGGCGCAGTATCGAGGTTGCCACGCCTGCCCCAAGGATTGCCACGATGGCAAAGGCGATCAGCGTGCGTCGAGACTTGTGATTCATCTTCTTCACTCCGTTTTACGTCGGGTTTTCTTCAACTGGAAAAGCAAAAATTTGGGCCGAACGCCGCCCGCCAGCCCGATGGGCCGGAAAACGGGAACAACAAAGGGGTGTCCCGCCCTGGGTGGGCGAGGCAAAGCCACTGACTGAGGGCCAGCCTCAAAAGGCGCTGGCTGTTGAAGCGATACCGTCAGGACATGCCCGGTATCGGCCGGTGTTCGGACCGGATTACGAGGCGTCGTCGGCCTTCGCGAACTTCTCGCGCAGGAACCGCGCACCTTCTTTCACCCATGCCTGACAATCTTCATGGGAATGTTCGACCCCGTCGCCACAGACGCCGGGCATGATCAACGCCCGGGCCGGTACGCCGGCTTTTCCGAGCTTCGCGGCGAAGGCTTCGCCCTCCGCGCGCAGTGCATCCTTTTCTGCTACCTGCACCAGCGTGTCTGGCAGTCCACCGAGGCGCGAGGCCAATGCCGGGGCGGCATAGGGGTGAACCGCTGCTGCCGGCGTGGGCAGGTAGTCGCGATAGTTGCAGGCCAGCTTGCGCAGCGTTTCCATCGGCACCTGGCCGCCGGAAGAAGCATGCTGCAGGCAAGGATCGGTCACGGGACGGATCAGCCATTGCCCGGCCGGCTGCGGCAGGCCGCGATCGCGCAGCATCTGTGCCGTGGCGATGGCCAGGTTGCCACCGGCTTCCTCGCCTACCAGCGCAAAGCGCAGCTTGTCGACCTTGAGCTTCTTCGCGTGCTTCAACACCCACGCCACCGTGCTGACCGCGTCCTCGGGCGCGGCCGGAAACGGGTTCTCCGGCGCCAGCGAGTAGCCCGGCGTCACCACCACGGCCGGGACGGACTCCGCCAGATCCCGCGCCAGTTCCTTGGCGGCTTCCACGCCACCATCGACAAAACCACCTGCATGCAGGTACACCAGCCATGGCAACAATGCCGTATTGCCGGCCGCCGGCCAATAACCTGCGGGGTAACACACGCAGACCCGGATCTCGTGGTCGCCCACGGGCACCACATGCTGGACCACATACGCCTCGCCCTGTTCTACGGCCGGTTGCGCGGCGGAACTACGGGAAATCGGGGTTTTGGTCATGGCGGTCGCGGCGGACAATGGCCGTCGATACTGTGTTGCGATGCAGCGAATTATGGTGATTGACTATGATGGGATAAAGCAACCTATTGCCAATGCACTGTTTCTGCGCTGGAATAATCGACAAAGCGTACCCACACCGCTTGAAATGGATATAGGAAATGTGATTCACTCCGGTCCTTCGGCATCTGCGCACTTGGGGAAACAGCGCAAACGCCGACGCCCCACCCTCCACCCGTCCCCGCTCCGGCCGCCACTGGCGGACCGCCGGCAGCAAATCCAGGCCGCGCACTTGACATGCAGCGGACCACTCTCGCCAGACCATCCTTCGGAACGTAGCCTGCTCTCACTCCTTTCGAAAGCAACATCATGGATCGTCTAGTCTCAATGCAGGCATTCACTCGGGTGGTGGATGTCGGCAGCTTTGCGCGCGCGGCGGAGTCGCTCGACCTCCCCAAGGCCACGCTTACCCGCCTGATTCAAAACCTGGAGACGCATCTGGGCGTCAAGCTGCTGCACCGGACCACGCGCCGCATCAGCGTGACCACCGATGGCGCCGCCTATTACGAACGCTGTGTCCGCATCCTGGCCGACGTGGAAGAAGCGGAACAGTCGCTCACGCGCCACAACAACTCGCCGCGGGGCACGCTTGCCGTGGATACCACCAGCGGGCTGGCACAACTCGTGTTGATGCCTCACCTTCAGGACTTCTTCAACGCCTACCCCGAGCTGAAACTCGAATTGACGATCAACGGCAAGCCGATCGATCTGCTCAAGGAAGGCGTGGATGTGGTGTTGCGGGTAGGCACGCTCGACGAAGCCATGGTGGCGCGCCGCATCGGCCAGGTGAAGCTGGCCTTCTATGCGTCGCCGATCTACCTGCGACGTTTTGGCGCACCCAATGACCTGACCGAGCTGGCGCAGCACAAGGCCGTCAACTTCCTGTCGAACCGTACCGGCCGGGAAATGCCCTGGACATTGAGCCGTGGCGGCGAGAACAGCGAGATCCTGCTGCCCTCCGCGATCTCCACCAACGACGCCGACGTGTACCTGGGCTGCGCAGTGGAAGGCCACGGCATCGCCCGCATCTCGCGCGCCATGGCGGAGCCCTACATCCACAGCGGACGTCTGGTGGAAGTCATGACGGACTGGCACACGGAAGAGTTGCCGATATCGGCGATGTATCCCCAGAACCGGCACCTGTCTGCGAAGGTGCGCGTGTTCGTGAACTGGGCTGCGGAGATTTTTTCAAGGCATCCGCACTTTGGGGCGGCGCCGGTGCAGTTGGCGGCTTGAGGGAGCGGCGGCGTTCGCTCCCCGATGGTTTTCCCCTCTCCCGCTTTCCCTTTCTCCCCTCTCCCGCGCGCGGGAGAGGGGTTGGGGGAGAGGGCAACGTGGTTCTGCTTGCCGACGTATCGCAATTTGAACTGCTTGCCCTCTCCCCCGCCCCTCTCCCGCATCGCGGGAGAGGGGAGTAAACCATCAGGGAAGATAGGCGCGAAACCTACTTCTTCCCCACCTCCTGCAACAACCGCGTCATCAAATACAGCCGCGGCACGATCGAATCCAGCTCCACGTACTCATCCCGCGCGTGATAGCCAAAGCCCGACAGGCCAAAGCTTTCCAGCACCACTGGCTTGCCCGAGCGCCCCGCAAATCCCGCGTCAGTCCCGCCACCCGTGCCCGGAATCAAGATCAGCGAGCGGCCGTCGAGCTCCGCGTAGATACGTTGAGCCTGCGCGGCCAACTCCTTTGACCGGGCGTCGGCAACATAGGCGGGGCGGCCCTCTTCCATCGTCAGCGTGGTCTGCGTCTCCGGCACCAGACGGCTGCTGCCGATCTTCTCCTGCAGCGCTGTCTGCAGTTTCTGCGCGGCGCCGCTGGCGGTGATGCGCACGTCTCCCTGCGCGCTGGCGGTCTCCGGAATCTGGTTCAACGGGCCATCGGCCTTGGCGCGGGTCCAGTTCATCTGCGAGCCTGGCACGGACTTGGCCACGTCGCGCGTCTGCTCCATCTGATAGGCCAGTTCGATCAGCGCATTGCGGCCCAGTTCCGGCGCGGCGCCAGCATGCGAGGAACGGCCCTTGACCTGCATCGTGGCTGTAGCCGTGCCGGCTGCCGCCAGCAGCAATGATTCGGATTTGGCGATGGATTTGGCCACGTTCGGCTCGCACGAGAGTACATAGTCGTGCTGCTCTGCCAGCTTGGCGATCATCTCGCCCGAGCCGCCCGAGCCGATTTCCTCGTCCGGGTTGAATAGCACCGTGATCTGCGCGTAGTCCTTCCACCCCTGCGCCTTCAGGATATCCAGCGAATGCAGGACCACGGCAATGCCACCCTTGTCGTCGGCAATGCCCGGTCCGTAGAGCCGGTTGCCCTCCTCGCGGATCGGCTGCGTGGCGAGAATGCCTTCCGGATACACCGTATCGAGGTGGCCGATCAGCATGAAGCGGCGCTTGCCGGTGCCCGTGAACGTGGCCTTGACCATGGGCGCGCCGCTCGTCGTCTGCAGCCGCTCTACCTGGCCGCCCGCTGCCTGCAAGCGCTTTGCGGTGTAATCCGCCATGCGGTTCAGCCCCGCGATATTGGCGCTGCCAGATTCGATCAGCACCATGTCCTTGAGCGATTGCACCACAGCGGGTTGCGCAGCGCGCGCCGCATCGAGCAGCGCGGCATCGGGGCCGGCAGCCAGCGCGGCGCCGCAGGTCAGGGTCGCAGCGGCGGCAATCGCCAGGCGGCGGAGGAAGAACGGCATGGTGTCTCCTGTGTTTTTTTGGACCTCCAATGTAGCGCCTGCGCCATTCCGGGGGAAGTTGGGCGCGCGCAACAGCAAGGAAAGTCGGGACCCACCACAGGAGACACCCCCACCCCTCAACTACTCAGTGCGATGTGGTTGATGACATCCTCCACGCCATGGACGTACCATGCGTCGCGCTCCACCTGCTTGCGCGCCCCGTCGCTCGATGCGTAGCCATCCAGCACCACCACGCGGTGGTCCGCACGGATACGGATGCGCGAGGCGTCGACAAACGGGTCCGTCTCCAGCACCAGCCGCAGGGCCTCGCACAGTTCCTCGTCGCTGTCGGCCTCGGCCGGGGCCACGACGATGTCGTTGACCACGCAGCGGCAGCCACGCGACCACCATGCCAGCACGCCGGCCAGCCGCATATGCGAGAGGCTGATGACCTGCCCACTGAGCATCACCGCTCCGTCATGGACGGAGACCTCGATCCACCCCGCGCGCTCGCCCACGGCCTCGCGCACGGGCTCCAACTGTCCCTTCACCTTCGCGCAGATCTTGCAGTTGCGGAAATCGATGGCATTGAGCAGCCGCTCGCAGACCGCGGCGCGCAGGTCGCCATCGCCCACGACGGGGCCCCCGTTGGCAATACGCAGATGATCGATCACGGTGGTCACGCCGTCCACGCGGCGCAGATGGGCTACGGCCCGGGTCTTGTCGACAATGTCGGCCACTTCGCCCTCAAGAATCAGCGCACCGTCAGACAGGCGGAGGTGGATCGTGGGATGGAGTTGATGGCCCTGGTATGGCACACGCGCCAACGCGGCTCGTGCCTGTGTCAGCACCGCTTCGCTACTCATCATGATGGTTGTCTCCCCATTGGGTGTGGAGATGGTTGGGAAGCGCGCCCCTGCCTGCAAGCACGCATGGCGCGGCACGGCTTTTCACCGCCCCGCCAAGGCATTATAGGAACCGTGCGAACAACGTCGCCGCACACACCGGGACGACCCCGCAGCGTTTGCGAAAGGTGTTTCAAACGACCGTCACGGTCACGGCGACCCCTCCGGAAATCCGCCAAATGGCCCCCGCCATCCCCCACATTCCGCCGGAAATCCGCCGCTATCCCTTGGCTGGTGCGGCTTCTGGGCAGTTGGATCGTATTCAGCGCGCCTTATGTCACACACCTGTATGGATTAAACACCGTTGAACATCGTAAGAACGGGTGCCGAGTGATGCAGTGGTCGCTACCATCGCAGCATCTGCTGCTATGGAGATCGGAATGGCACCGTCTCGCCGCTTTCGCACAGGATTTTCCCTCGCGCTGTTCGCGGTACTGTCGACCTCGCCCGGCTGGCTCAGCGCAGCCATCAAGACCACCACGTTCACCGTGCGGCTCACGCTGACCGCCGACTGCACGATTGCCGCCAGCGACCTCGACTTCGGCTCGCAGGGCGTGCTGGCCGCCAATGTCGACCAGGCTTCGACGCTCTCCGTCACCTGCAGCAACAACGCGCCATACCAGGTGGGGCTCGATGGCGGCAACACCGCCGGCAGCACCATTGCCAACCGGCTCCTGACAAACGCTGGCGCCGCCACCGTGCAGTACCAGATCTATCGCGACAGCAATCGCACGCAGGTATGGGGCAACACGCCGGGCACCGATACCCTGGACGGCACGGGCAGCGGCGCCGCGCAAACGCTCACCATGTACGGCCGCGTGCCGCCGCAGGCCACACCCGCCGCAGGCACCTACACGAGCACGGTCACCGCCACGATCAACTTCTGATGCCGCGCGTCGCCTCATGGCGGCGCCGGGCAAGGCAGGCATGGACGGCAGCACTGCTGGCCGTGGCGTGCTATTGCCTGCCGGCATCCGCTACCTCGCTGCAGATCTCGCCGGTACGGGTGGACCTTCCTGCCGGTGCCGGCGCTGCTGCGCTCACGTTGCGCAATACGGCCGACACGCCCATTCACGCACAGGTACGCGTCTTCCGCTGGACACAGGCTGACGGTGCCGATGTACTGACGGCTGCCGACGATGTCGTGGCCAGCCCGCCCATCGTACGCATCGGCGGCCAGGCCGAGCAGATGATCCGCGTGGTGCGGCCCGGCAACACGGCAACACCGGGTGAATCGGCCTACCGGCTGCTGATCGACGAACTGCCCCAACGCAACGCCCCCGCCAATCAGTCGGGCGTGCGCGTGCAGTTGCGTTACTCGGTGCCGGTGTTCGCGGGCACGCCTGTCGATGCCCCGATGCCCCGGCTGGCGCTGTCGCTGTGGCGCGACCAGGGCGACTGGTGGCTCGGCATGCGCAACAGCGGCGCACGCCACGCACGCGTGAGCGATGCCGCACTGGTCAACGGCAGCCAGCGCGTGACGCTCACGGCGGGCCTGCTCGGCTACGCGTTGCCGGGTGCGCTGCGCACGTGGAAGATCCGCGTGCCGCCCCACTTCATGCCGGGCGCAAACCTGCGCCTGGAGACCGCCATCAATGGCGAGCCGCAATCGCTGCCCGTTCTGCCGGGCCGGCCAGACCCGGGCTCATGACATGCACGCCCGCGCCATCGCCAACGTCGCGCTGCCCGCAGCGCATCGTGATGCGCCGCATCGCCGCCGCCGCGTGCATGCTGACCGCCGCACTGGGAACGAGCGCGCTCCATGCGCAGGCAATCGACAAGGTGCCCGGCCACACCGCCTACCTGGAGGTCATGGTCAACGGCGAATCGACCGGAAGCGTCGCCCGCTTCGCAGACCGCGACGGCAAACTGCTGACGCCCATCGACGAGTTGCACGACCTGGGGTTGCGCGCGGACCCAACGCTGGCCGACCCCCAGGGCATGGTGCCGCTGGACCGCCTGCCCGGCGTGGCCTATCGCTATGAACCCGCCATGCAGCGCGTGTACCTGACCGTCGACGACGCGCAGCGCATGCCCACCCAGCTTGGCGCACGCAACCGGGCGCGGCCGCCCGTGACACCGGGACGCGGCTTCGTGCTGAACTACGAAGCCTATGCGCAACCAGACTCGGGGCAGGACCTCGGCCTCTACAGCGAACAGCGCTTCTTCCATCCCGGCGGCGTGTTCAGCAATACCGGCGTGGCATCGTTCTACGGGCGGGACAGCCGCTACGTCCGGCTCGATTCGAACTGGACCCATGCGGACCCCAGCGGCATGCAATCCGTGCTGATCGGCGACATGATCACGGGCGCGCTGCCGTGGTCGCGTCCGGTGCGGCTCGGCGGCTTCCAGTGGCGCCGCAACTTCGGGCTGCGCCCGGACCTGATCACCTATCCACTGCCCGCACTGGCCGGCTCTGCCGCCGTGCCCGGCGCTGTCGATCTTTACATCAACAACGTGCGCCAGTATTCGGGGCAGGTACCGACCGGGCCGTTCGTCATCAACAACGCGCCCGCGCTGAGCGGTGCCGGCCAGGCGACCATTGTCGTGCGCGATGCATTGGGCCGTGACGTCAGCACCACGGTGCCGCTCTACGTCGATTCCCGGCTGCTCGCCACCGGCCTGTTCGACTATTCGGTCGAGGTCGGCTTCCTGCGCGACCAGTACGGTGTCGATTCGTTTCGCTATGACTCGGCACCCGCTGCAAATGGGTCCATGCGCTACGGCGTGAACGATACGCTGACCGTCGAGGGCCATGCCGAGGCCTCGCGCGGCGTGGGCATCGCAGGCGGCGGCGTGCTGTTCAAGCTGCCGGCCACGGGCGTACTGAACCTGTCTGGCAGTGTCAGTGCGGCGGGCGGCAACCAGCTCGGGCTCGGCTACCAGTGGCGCACGCCGCGTTTCAGCATCGACCTGCAGGGCACGCGCACGTTCGGCCACTACACAGACCTGGCCGCCCGTTCCGGCGCGCCGATGCCCAATGCGCTCTATCGCGCCACGGTCTCGATGCCTGTGCGGCGCAACGGCAACATCGCCGCGAGCTACATCGATCTCTCCGACCCCGTCTACGGTGCGGCGCGCATCGGCTCGCTGGCGTGGACGGCGCAATGGAGCCGGCGCCTCTCGTTCACGGCGAGCGCCTATCGCGATTTCGCGGCAGGATCTTCGTACGGCGCATCGGTTACGCTCACGTTCCTGATCGACAACAGCACCACGGCATCCGCCACCGTGGGACGCGACGATGGCAAGCCGACCATGATCGGCACCATCAGCCACGCCACGCCCTACGAGGGCGGCTGGGGCTGGCAGGTGGGCGGGCAGAAGGGTGCGGGAACGTATCGCGGCTTCGCCCAGGCGAACTTCCGTGGCCGTTATGGCGATGCCTATGGCGCGGTGCAGGATCTGCAGGGGCGCGTGAGCACGCAGTTCGGGGCCAGCGGATCGCTGGTGGCGATGGACGGGACCGTGCTGGCCGGGCGCCGCATCGACCAGAGCTTCGCACTGGTGTCCACCGGTGGCGTGGCTGACCTGCCCGTGCTGGTGGAGAACCGCCGCATCGGCAACACCAACGGCAGTGGCCACATCCTCGTGCCGAACCTGCTGCCATACGACGCCAACCGCATCGAGATCGATGCGCTGGCCTTGCCCGTCAACACGCGGCTCAGTTCCACGCGGCTATCGATCGCACCCGCGCTGCAGTCCGGCGCGCTGGCCACGTTCTCGATCGAGTCGTATCGCGGCGGTCAGGTGGTGCTGACGGATGCGCTGGGGCAACCCCTGCCGGCAGGCACGCCTGTCATCCATCTGGAAAGCGGCGTGCGCACGATGGTGGGCTATGACGGACTCGCGTTCTTTGAGTCGCTCAACGATGACAACACCTTCCACGCGGAAACACCGGACGGCATCTGCACGGCACGGCTGCATTACACAGCCACTGACGATGCCCTGCCGCGTCTCGGCCCGGTGCCCTGCGAGGCAGGCACCCCATGATGCGCGCGCTCGTTCGTGCCGTGCTCGCCGTGGCGCTGCTGCTGTGCGCACCGGGCGCGTGGGCCGTCTGCACGGCCACGGCGCCATCGATGGCGTTTGGCAACTACAGCCCCGTCAGCGGCAACGTGGCCGATGTGCAGGGCACAATCACGGTGTCATGCACGGGGCTGGCAGTGTCGGTGCGCGTGCGGGCGTGCATCAACATCGGCACGGGCGCAGCCGGGACTTCAGTCGTGCCGCGCGTGATGGCCAACGGCACGCAGACGCTGAACTTCAACATCTACTCGAACAGCGATCGCAGCCAGGTCTGGGGATCGCGCACCACGGGCGCCTCGGCGCCACCCGTGATGCTCGATTTCGGCGCGCTGCTCGGCAATGGCTCGGGTACCGCCAACTACTACGGCCGGATATTGGCCAACCAGACCGGCGCTGGCATCGGTCCCTATTCCTCGCTGTTCACTGGATTGAATGCCCAGGTCACGTATATCGAATACCTGCTGCTGCCACCCGACTGCAGCCAGATCACCGGCAACAGCATTCCCATCACGTTCACGGCCACCGCAACCGTGGTGGCCGATTGCAATATCTCGGCCACCACGCTCGACTTCGGCTCGATGGGCCTGCTCACCGCCAACCACGATGCCACAAGCCAGTTGACCGTTCAGTGCACGAAGAACGCGCCTTACTCCATCGCGCTCAATGCCGGGGGAGGCAGCGGCGCA
Source organism: Cupriavidus sp. 2SB (assembly GCF_005503625.1). Taxonomy (GTDB): domain Bacteria; phylum Pseudomonadota; class Gammaproteobacteria; order Burkholderiales; family Burkholderiaceae; genus Cupriavidus. The sequence continues at coordinate 14,618 of NZ_SCMX01000067.1, forward strand.
AGTGTGGCGGCGCGTCGCATGACACGCACCGGAGGCACGCAGACCGTCGGCTATCAACTGTTCACCGATAGCAACCACACGATTCCATGGGGCGACGGCACGGGCGGCACCACCACTGTCGGCGGCACGGGCACCGGCGCGGCGGCAACGATCACCGTCTATGGCCGCGTGCCACCGCAAATCACACCCCAGCCGGGCAGCTATACCGATACCGTGACGGTCACGGTGACGTACTGAGCGCCAAGCGTGAAACACCCGGCAGTTGGTGGTGATCCCGCTTGACCCGCCCCGCCCGCACACCGACCATGGAAGCATCGCAGGCCCTTGGGATGCCCCGTCATGTGTACCAACTATGCCCCCGTGCAGTTGCGCATCCTGCGCGAGATCTTCGGCGTGGAACCGCCCCCGGGCGTGTATCCCGAGGAAACGTGGCCGGACTACACCGCCCCCATAGTGCGAGCCGGGGTCGAGGGTTCGCGCGAGGCGGCGCTCGCCACCTTCGGCATGGTGCCCCGCTCACGCATCCCACCCGGCGCCAAACGCTACGACACCACCAACGCACGCAGCGAGACCGTCGGGCAGAAACCCACCTTTGCCCCGGCATGGCGGCAGGGCCAGCTCTGCCTGATACCGGCGAGCGCGTTCTACGAATATGCCTATCCCGAAGACGGTACGCCCGAGCGACCGGGCAAAGCCGAGCGCTGGAAGATCTGGCTGCCCGATACCCCCGCCTTCGGCATCGCCGGACTCTGGCGCGCATGGCCCGACCAGTCGCTCTCGTTCACGATGCTCACGGTCAACGCGGCATCGCATCCCGTACTGAACCGCATGCATCGCCCCGGCGACGAAAAACGCTCGGTCGTCATCGTCCCGCCCGCCGAATGGGATGCATGGCTGCAAACGCGTGATCCGGAGGTGGCGCGGAGTTTTTTGAAGTTGTTTCCGGCGGAAGGGATGCGGGCGGAGGCGGCGCCGGTGGTGAGAGGGGCGAAGGGGGCTGCGCCGAAGGTCGATGACAGGAAAGGCGACGATAGGGGCACGCCTTCCCTGTTTTGACCGGCAGGTTCGAAGCCAATCGCAAGCCGTTCGATCATCACCCCACGGCTTCCCGATGCGTCAAATGGGAAAGGGCGCCCACTCCGGCGCCCTCTTTTCTACCTCACTACTTCCATGCAGCGATCATGGCAGCTTGCATCGGCTCCCCAAAACTTAGAGGCATCGATGTTTGAGCTGCACCCGGTGGTGAAAACTGAGCCATGGCATTGACCAGATTCAAAAGGGCACCGCTCTCCACAGCTTTGCCATCCCCAGCAACAAACTTCTCGATCTGGTAGCTCTTGCTCGAGAACCAACTGTCAATTATCACCTTGTCGGTCGTACCAAGGATGCTTACAGCGAGATCGTTACCAGAACGAGAGAACCAGAGTTGGTTGCTGGAAATGCCTTTCCCGAACTGAAGGGTGTCTGACACGCCCGCGGTGGTGTCGTAGTCGCTAATGGTGTCGATACCGTCTCCGCGGGAGAAGTGATAGGTGTCGGCGCCTTGACCGCCGTACAGCCGGTCGTTGCCTTTGCCTCCAGTTAGGGTGTCGTTGCCGTAGCCGCCGTAGAGCCAGTCCCTGCCAATACCACCGTCCAGGATGTCGTTCCCCTCGTCGCCGCGGAGCGAATCATGGCCGTCTCCGCCCAGCAGCACATCGTTGCCCTGGCCTCCATATAGCGAGTCGTTGCCTGAGCCACCATCAAGCTTGTCGTTACCCATGCCCCCCATCAAGGAGTCCTGACCCGCACCGCCCTCCAGTACATCGTCACCACCCATCCCGGAGATCATGTCGTTACCGTCCAGGCCTCGGATGACATCCGACCGCTCGTGGCCGTCGATCCTGTCATTGCCTGCCGTGCCAATCAGCACGGTATCCAGCAAGGACTCCGCAGTCCGCCGCTCACCGTCGGCAAACACCAATTCCTTCACCGTGCTGAACTGCCCCCTTTCAGAAAAGAAAGAGTCGATCGTCACCTTCTCCCTGCCGTTGACGTGCCACATCACCAGATTGCCGCCATCGCGCCGGAAAATCACATCTGCGCTGGTATAGGCCGTGAACTCGGCAATATCGACACGTTCGACACCCGGGTACGATGTGTAACTGCGGATGTTATCCGCGCCGTGCCCTGCGCCGAAACGGAATACGTCCGCCCCTCCCCCTCCATACATCGTGTCATTGCCCGCGCCACCGTCGAGGATGTCGTCACCCTCGTCACCGCGGAGAAAATCATGGCCGTCTCCGCCCAGCAGCACATCGTTGCCCTGGCCTCCATATAGCGAGTCGTTGCCTGAGCCCCCCTCCAGCAGATCGTCGCCACCTTTCCCATAGAGATAATCGTTTCCACCCATTCCCAACAGCCGCTCATCCTTCTCATCCGTGCCAGTGAGCGTGTTGCTCCCAGCATCGCCGACGATACCTGCGAAACCCAGATTCGAGAGATGAAACGCGAAACCTCCCGAAGCGGAACTGTCTCCCGCGCCTCTCACCGCGGCGAGCAACTGGGAGCCATACGTACCTGAAGTCTTCATCGCGGCTCCGAACTCGCTCATCAGCGCCACCCCGGTTTTTTCGTCTTTGTCGAAGGCGCTGCGCAGCAATGCAACGGCTCCTGAAACATCGAATGAAGCCACGCCTTCCTCGCTGATCGAGACGCGAACTGCATCGATCACTTCTCGGAAATGCGTTTGGAGCATTAGCTGCCCGTACACATAATCAACAAGCTTGTCATACGCCTGCAGTAGGATCGGGGCAGCGGAACCGTGGGGGTTCGGATCACGAGTACCCCAACACCAAGTGCCCAAATAAGGGTCGCCAAGGAACGCTTCCAGCGACGCCAGCTTCCGCGCATCGCCGATGGCATTGCCGTATATCTGCGTGGCCGCACGACTATTTGGGTCGACATCCTGCACACCCGCCCAGCGGTAGATCAGCTCGTTCATCAACGACTGGCGCGTTGTGCGATCCGCCTCAGCACCAAATTGCACGACCAGTTCTTTCAGACGCCCCGATTCATCACGCATCATTGCCTGATGCAAGCTGCGGACGTTGCCGGCTGCCTTCAGTTCCGGCAACGCTGCAATGCTGCTATCTACCTTGAGAACATCGCGTTCTCGAGTTTTGGCGTTGTCAACCTTGAACCAGACATCGGACATCGTCGAGTCTGTGCCGTCGGTGCGTTCGTAGCTACCCACCTGGCGGTGGTCATTACCATTGGCGTCCATCCCGCCTGCGCCTGAACCGGATTCCCTATAGCCGACGTTAAGGCTCTTTACCCCTGCCTCGGTGAGCGTCAGGAGTTCACCATCCTGCACCACGCCATCACTGTTGCCGTCGCGCCAGACACGCAGATTCGCGAAGTCTGCATCAGACGCGTTGATCTTTCCGTCCTTGTTGCCATCGAGGTCTGCCAGCGCACGGAATCCGTTGGCCGCTTTTTGACCATTCGACAGCCCGCTGTAATTGCCAAACAGCTCCGAGCCATCATCGATCGCACCATTGGCATTGCGGTCCCAGACAAGGAGGCCATCATCCTTGCCGACCCAGCCGGATCTTTCGGCGAAACGGTTGCCGTCGTGATCAAAGTAAACGCCCGAGCCCATGCCAAGCGTTTCCACGCCATCACCATCAAGATCGAGAATGATTGGGCTGCGCGTTACTGCCGCTCGCCCGACGATATCGCGGATGTCGTCGATAGGCATGTCCGTGCCACCGCCTAGTACGCGCCTGCCGAGTTCATTTACCGCATCATTGACAGCGTCCCTAGCTGACGGGCCAGCCGCCAGGCCAATCAAAGCGATAGTTGCTACTACACTGAGAGGGACTGATCCCCCAAGAACGACCGCAACTGCAGCCAGGCCTCCGAGGATGGATCCCGTTACTTGAAGCAAATCAGATGTTTCAAGCTTACCCTTATTGAATTTGTCAATAGCTAATACGGTGTTGTTTACCGTCGCAGCCTTATTGAGACCGACCCCCAGCGCTGCCCCTAAAGGACCCAACGTTGGCGCAACCTGTCCTGCAAAGTTCAGCAGATTGGTAAATGCCTCATGAGCATTTTTCGAACTTCCTAGTTCCCATCCCGTTTGAAAATTTCCGAACGCGTCAAATCCTTTCGATGCAAGTCTCGACCAATTTGAACCGATTGCAACCGCAATTGACATAACAATCTCCTTAAACAATCATAGAAATGATGGAAACTACTGCAGAAAACAGAATTGGTCCCTTCCACTCGGAACTCGTGGCATAGGATGGAACAAAAACGAGATTTCCCAGCGGATCCCGCTTGACTCGTCGAATCAAATACGTTGCATATAACGCAAGTGGCGCGCCCCCCATGACAAGAAACATTCTCCAAGCCTGCCACTTCCAACTCATAGGGTTATCCAATAAAATAATCGCCCCATACAGGAAAAACCCACTCAATACTGCGCACAGTATCGAAACAATTTTCCCTCTTGAAGGAGAAGGAAAAATTAATCTCCAAAGAGGAATAACCACCTCATCATCTGCGTAAAAATGCATTAGAGTTGAATGAGCTGATATCGCCAAGACAATTGAGAAACTCATTAGGATCGCACTATGCATATTCAATTACCGACACTCATCCGAAAGAGTTAGGTTCATCAGGTACCGCACGCAAAGTCCAGCAGAGTTTATAAATATGCAGGCCACGGTGAAAAAACTGAGCAACACTCCGCCCAATGCCAAGGCCCACCGGTTTTCATGAACCGGAATAGAATCAAACTGATATCCAGGCTGCGCCCACATAACCCAGATTGCGAAGATGCAGAAAACAAAGGAAAGCAGACGCACCGGCATAATCCGCGAGTTATATTTTCTCTTCCCTTCTTCGACTTTCTGATATGAACCGAAACTCATCACAGCAACAGGATCACGTAACCCCATAACTAGATAGGGCAAGGACAATAATCCGGACAACACAAAATAGGCCGCGGTTGCCGCAGGGAACGCTGATTGAGCGACATAACCCGAAATAGATGGCACCGCGTTGGTAACCCAGCCATCTCTGAAATCAACGCCGAGAAATGCGGAGTCAGCAGGCCAGAAGATGGCAATAGCTGCCAAAATCAGATATGGAACAACGTAGACGGCGGTAATCAGCCGCCACAGCTTTTTCTTGCAACTTCTATCAGTGCCCCGCTCCGACTCATTCTTGAGTTTGACCATAAACAGCTCCTCGAAATTTGCGACCAGTTACCTGAGAGATTGGTCGGTGCCGCCTCTACCGTTCCCGCAAACTCTCCGACCCATGTGCCATTAACGGAGAAAGGAAATACTCGATCACCCGCCTCTTTCCCGTCTTGATTTCAGCAGTCACCGCCATGCCGGGTGACAATCTGACCTTGCGTCCGTCGACGAGCATTTCCGCCGTGTCGAGCCGGATACGCGATGCGTAGATCAATCCGCGCTTTTCGTCGTTGATCGCATCGTCGGAGACCGACATCACGGTGCCGTTAATCGTTCCGTACTTCGTGTATTGGAATGTCTCCACTTTCACCGTGGCGGTACGGCCCGCTGCGACGAAGCCGATATCCTTGTTTTCCAGAAAGGCTTCGACTTCGATGGGGTTGTCTTTCGGGACGATGATCATCAGTGGCTGGGCTTCGGTCACGACACCGCCCACCGTATGGGCAGCAAGCTGTTGCACGGTGCCGTCGACTGGTGCCACCAGTTGCGTCAGCGTCGTTCGCATATCCGCCTTGCGGAGTTCTTGCGTCAATGCTGCGAGCTTCTGCTGGGCTTCGTGCAAGCTGTCGAGTTGCAATCGCCGGGTTTCGGCTGTGAGTGCCAATAGCTGGCTGCGCGCCTCGGCAATGGCCGCATCGATTTCATTCAACCGGCTGCGTTGTGCTGCCAGATCGGCCTCTTGTTCGATTCGCGCCTGTTCGTGCTCGTAGTAGCCGTGCTTGGATACGAAGTTCCTCGCGACGAGGTCCTTGAAGTCTCTCGCCCGCTGCTGTGCAAGTGGCACCGTCTGTTCGAGCTTGCGCACCAGTTCAAGTGTGGACTGGCGCTCTGCTTCACGGCGGCGCAGATCCGCCTGGAGCCGGGCACGGCGGGATGCGTACTCGGCGAAGTGTCCTTCCAGCAGTTGCAATGCCTCTGCGTACTCGGACTCGGGAATCCCGGCGGGATGTTCGAGCGTGGGTTGGGTGTTTCCCGTCAACGCATCCATCATGGCTCGCGCGCGTCCGGCCTGGAGTGTCGCGTTCACCTGTTCTACCTGTAGCCGGCGCTGATCGGCATGCGCAGCGGTGGGATCGAGTTCGATCAGTACGTCCCCAACTTTCACTTGCTGCCCGTCATGCACATGGATGGCCACGACTTTCGCAGTCTCCAGTGGCTGAATAAGCTTGGTCCGATCGTTGGGCACGATCTTGCCCTGCGCAGTAGCCACAATGTCGATCCTGCCGAAGATGGCCCACGTCAACGCAATTACCGCAAGGCCCATCAGCAACCACATCGCCACTCGCGGCGCGGGAGACAGGGGCGTCTCGACCAGAGCCAGAGCTGCGGGCAAGAACTCGGCTTCGCCTCGCGTTCGACCGACTGGATCCAACGACTTTCGTTCACGCCATGCATGGCCGAATACACGGTTGTGCCGCGCCACCAACTCGCCGATTGCGGCAAGCTTCAGTTTGATGGCTCGCATGATCAACCCGCCTGCAAGGCGTGGAGCCGCGCGTAGTGACCGTGGGGAGTGGCAAGCAGTTCATGATGCGAACCTGTCTCCACGATCCTTCCGCGCTCCATCACGATGATCCGGTTCGCCTCGCGTACCGCAGACAGACGATGCGCGATGATCACCACCGTCCGGCCTTGACAGATAGACTTCATATTGTCCTGGATGATCCGTTCCGACTCGTAATCGAGCGCACTGGTCGCTTCGTCGAAAATCAGGATGCGTGGATTGGTGATCAGGGCACGGGCGATGGCAATACGCTGTCTTTGGCCTCCGGATAGCGTTGCGCCATGCTCGCCAACGATCGTGTCGTAGCCTTCCGGGAGTTCGGAAATGAACTCATGCGCCCCGGCCAGTCGGGCCGCGTGGATGACGGCTTCGAGCGGAGCACCCGGATCTGTCAAGCAGATGTTCTCTCGAATCGAACGCGCGAAAAGGGTGTTGTCCTGGAGCACGACGCCGATTTGGCGCCGCAGCGAAGTCGCATCGACCAGGGCGAGATCGATGCCATCCACCAGAACTCGCCCCTGCTCCGGGGTGTACATGCGCTGGATCAACTTGGTCAGCGTACTCTTGCCCGATCCCGAGTGCCCTACGACGCCAATGACCTCACCAGGCACGATCTTTAGTGACAGGTTGCGCAGCACCTCAGGCATATCCGGCCGATAACGGAACACCACCTCGTGAAGCGCTATCGCACCTTTTAGTGCTGGCATGCTGCTGCGACTGCCGACTGTTTCGGTCCGCGTGTTCAGGATGTCGCCAAGCCTTTGCAGCGATATACCTGTTTGCTGGAAGTCGGTCCACAACTGCGCCAGCCGCATGATGGGCTGGGCCACCTGGCCAGCCAGCATATTGAACGCAATCAGTTGCCCGACGGTCAGATCGCCCTCGATTACAAGCTTGGCACCGAAATACATCGTGCCAACTGTCACCAGTTTGCTGACCAGGGTGATGCCGCCATTGGCTACCGTACTGATCACCGTTGTCCGCATGCCTGCGTTGACGTACTCGGCAAGCTGGTTGTCCCATTTGCGCGTCCATTGCGGCTCCACGGCCATGGCCTTGACCGTATCGATACCGCTAACGGTTTCCACCAGGAACGCCTGATTCTCCGCACCACGATTGAATTTTTCGTGCAATCGAGCACGTAGCAGTGGCGTCCACAGCAGCGACAGCACGACATAGCACGGTAAAGAAATCAGGACGATCAGCGTCAGCCAGCCGCTGTAATAGAACATCACCGCCAGAAATACGATCGAGAACAGCAGGTCCAGCACAACCGTAATGGAATTCCCTGTCAGGAAACTGCGAATGTTCTCCAGTTCTCGCACCCGGGCAACAGAGTCTCCGACACGACGTGCCTGGAAATAGCTCATTGGCAAGGCCAACAGATGGCGGAACAGTTTGGCGCCGAGTTCAACGTCGATGCGGCTTGTCGTATGCGCAAACACATACGTTCGCAAGGCAGACAGGATCACGTCAAACACAACCACGACAAGCAGGCCGGAAGCAATCACGTCAAGGGTGGTCAGCCCTCGGTGTACCAGCACCTTGTCCATGACCACCTGGAAGAACAGTGGAGTGACCAAGGCGAATAGTTGCAAGGCCAGAGAAACAACTACCACTTCAACAAACAGTCGCCGATATTTGATGACCGCAGGAATAAACCATGTGAAATCGAATTTGCTCAATTCGGCAGCCAACGATGCGCGCGACGCAAGAACAACCAATTCCCCCGTCCACCACTCAGAAAACGTTGCGACATCTCGAATTTCGGGACGGTGCGCGCTCGGGTCATGAATCAAACACTTGCCCTCGTCGACGCGTGCTAACACGACGAAGGAACCATCCCGCCCGACCGCAATGGCAGGGAGCGCGGCCTTAGACAGCCGGTCCGCCCGGATACGCGTCGACCTGGCGGACATGCCGAGATGACGCGCTGCGAGAATCAATTCTGACGTCGAGAGCCGCTCCGCTGCTCGAAACTGATGTGCAATCTGATCGGATTCCACCGGGATGGAGTGGAAGCGAGCGATCAGGCAGAGTGATTCCAGACCGGTGTCCGATTGCGCCGCACCCGCGTCCTCATTGCTTTCTCCGACCGAGACCGGAAGCGAGGATTCTTGCCTCATGACTCTTGTCTGATTTTTGTGCCCATTGTCCCAGTGACCTACGGCGAACGCGGTGCACTATTTCACACAAGAAAATGTTATTCAATATTCACAATGTGATTTACATTAATATTCAATAATTTTAAATAAGTAATATTAAATACAGAATTAGATTTCACTTGATTTGATAGTATTTATACGATTATTGGAACGCAGTCGTAGTAATGCGGCCGCTTTTGCCCACACACGCGAGTTCTACTAGGTAGGAAAAATCGGAGCTTGCGGAAAGAGCGGGACGGTTGAAAGCAGCAAGGGACACCGCAGTGGCCTGCCGCCGTCCTGCCACACAGCGCGGTAGATCGGAAGCTTCCATTCATCACCCGCAGCCCCCACTTGGGTGATGCCTTCGCCCCACCAATAGAGGGTGTTTTCTGCAGGAATCGCCACCCATACTGACCGGCCACCGGCCATCAGAGCCGCATCCACTCAGGTCAGAACAATGAATGCTGTCTCTTTTGTCGGATACGTCCTCGCATTTCTCGCCGTCATCATCGTCGCGGCACGGTGGATTTACCGCCACCATCCCGCGCTGCGCGAGTTCGATCCCGCGCCGCCGGACCGTGCCGCCAACGATGTGAAATCGGCTTCGGGTTGCGCTTCCTCAGACTGAGCGCCCGAAACTTCACGCCCTTGGGGAACTGCGGCCCCTCCCCGCTGCCTGACTAACTTGCGCCCGCGCCCTGCGGGTTCTGCGCTCGCGCCCGCGAGTGACAATAACAAGCAAGGAATCAAGAGCAATGGCAACTTCCAACAAGCTGCCGGCGTGGACCGTCTGGTCTCCGCTGGCCGCCTGGGTCGCATTTGGCCTGGGCATTCTTCTGACGGGTCAGGGATGGACGGTGGCGCTGATGGCTACCGCGTTGGCCGGGGCAGTATTTTCCGCAGTGCACCATGCCGAGGTCGTGGCGCACAAGGTAGGCGAGCCATTCGGCACGCTGGTGCTGGCGATTGCCGTGACGGTGATCGAGGTGGCGCTGATCGTATCGGTGATGTTGTCGTCCGGCCCCGAGAAAGCGGGACTGGCGCGAGACACCGTGTTCGCCGCCGTGATGATCATCTGCAATGGCATCGTGGGGGTCTGCCTGTTTGTCGGCGCGCTGCATCATCGCGAGCAGGCGTTCCAGGCGCCGGGTGCCAACGCCGCCATGGCGATTCTCGTCACGCTGCTTGGCCTGACAATGGTCCTGCCCAACTTCACCAGCACCACGCCGGGTCCGGTGCTGTCTTCCTCGCAGTTGATTTTTGCCGGCGTGATGTCGCTGGTGTTGTATGGCTGCTTCGTCTTCGTGCAGACCATCCGCCATCGCGATTACTTTCTCGTGGAAGGCAGCCGCGACGAGAACGTGCATGCGCCGCCCCCGCCCGGCAAGGTGGCGGCCGTCAGTGCAGTGCTGCTGATCGTGTGCCTGGTGGCCGTGGTGGCCCTGGCCAAGATGCTGTCGCCATCGGTGGAGCGCGCCGTGTTAGACGCGGGCCTGCCGCCCGCCGTGGTGGGCGTGGTGATTGCCGCGCTGGTGCTGCTGCCCGAGGGGCTCGCCGCCCTGCGCGCCGCGCGCGCCGACCGCATCCAGACTAGCCTGAACCTGGCGCTGGGGTCTGCACTGGCCAGTATCGGTTTGACGATTCCTACGGTGGCCGCAGTCTTCGTGTTTCTCGGCCGACCGCTGGAACTGGGGCTGGGTGCGAAAGAAATGGTGCTGCTGTTCCTGACGATGATCGTCGCGTCACTGACCCTGGGAATGGGTCGCACGACGATCCTGCAGGGGGTGGTGCATCTGGTGATTTTTGCGGCGTATCTCTTTTTGACGGTGGTGCCGTAACACCTCCGGCCTGGCTCCCCTCTACCGCGCGCGGGAGAGGGGAGAAAACCAGAGCAGGGAGAGGGCCTGCAATCAATCCGCCCGAATCCCCTTCTCCTTGATCAGTGCGCCCCACTTGACCGTTTCCTTGGCCAGATGGTCCTTCAACTGGGCCGGGGTGCTGCCGATTGGTTCTGCGCCGATGCCGGCCAGCTTCTGCTGCACAACGGGCTTTTTCAGGGCATCCACCATTGCGCGATTCAACGTGTCGATGATGGGCTGCGGCGCTTTCGCGGGCACCAATGCCGCGAACCACGGGGACAGTTCGTAGCCTGGCACACCCGCCTCGGCCACGGTCGGGACGTTCGGCAACGCCGTCGAGCGCTTGCTCGTGGTCACGGCGATGGGCGTCAGCTTGCCGCTGTCGATATGGGGCTTGGCCGAGGTGATGCTGTCGAACATGTAGTCCACCTGCCCGCCGAGCAGATCGGTAATGGCTGGGCCCGATCCCTTGTACGGAATATGCAGCAGGTCTACCTGCGCCATGGACGTGAACAGCTCCCCGGCGAGGTGGATCGACGTGCCGTTGCCGGCCGATGCATAGGTGTATTTGCCGGGCTTGGCTTTCGCATTGGCGATGACCTCGGCCACGGTTTTCGCGGAGGTCTTCGCCTTGTTGGTCACCAGCACGTTCGGCACTACGGCCAGCAGCGAGACCGGCGCGAAATCCTTGACCGGGTCATAGGCCAGCTTGCCATACAGTGCCGGATTCACCGCCATGCCGTTGGCGACGATGATGATCGTGTAGCCGTCCGCAGGCGAACGCGCCACCAGTTCGGCGCCGATGTTGCCGCCTGCTCCCGGCCGATTCTCCACGACGATAGCCTGGCCCAGTGTCTTCGACATGTCTTCCCCCAGCGTGCGCGCGATGTTGTCCATCGCGCCGCCGGCCGGAAACGGCACCACCCAGCGGATAGGATGATCGGGATAGGCAGCGTGGGCCGGTGCGGCAGCCGCGAACAGCAGCGATGCGGCAATGGCGAATGTGTGCAGCGATTTCATCTTGTCTCCGTTCCTTGTTTCTTTGTTCTGTCAGCGGCTCAGGCGCGGCGATAGTGCCTGAGCTTGTCTTCGTCGATGTCGAGTCCCAGCCCCGGCCCCGTGGACAGGTGCAGCGCGAAGTCGCGGTACACGGGGCGCTCGGTCACGATGTCGTCCTTCACCAGCAGCGGGCCGAACAGTTCGGTGCCCCATGCCAGTTGCGGCAGCGTGCAGAAGCCGTGCGCGGCGGCGATGGTGCCTACCGCGCCTTCGAGCATCGTGCCGCCATAGAGCGCGATGCCCGCCGCCTCGCCCACGGCCGCCGTGCGCAACATGCCGAAGATGCCGCCGGACTTGGCGATCTTCAGCGCGAAGACGTCGGCGGCGCCGAGCCGCGCCAGTTCCATCGCATCGGCCGGGCCAGTCACGGACTCGTCGGCCATGATCGGCACCACAAAGCGCTGGGACAATCGCGCCAGCGCAGCGGGATGGTCGCGTGGCGTGGGTTGCTCGATCAGGTCGATGCCAGCCGCTTCGAGCATCGCGATGCCCGTGGCCGCATCGGCCTCGTTCCATGCCTGATTCACGTCCACGGTCACGCGGGCACGATCGCCCAGCGCCCGCTTGATCGCCGAGACGTGCGCTACATCGTCACGCACGCTGCGCCGGCCGATCTTGAGCTTGAAGGTATTGTGGCGACGCTCCGCCAGAAAGCGCTCGGCCTCCTCGATATCGCGGCCCGTATCGCCACTGGCCAATGTCCAGAGTACCGGCAAGGTCTCGCGCACCGCGCCGCCCAGCAGCGTGACCAGCGGCACGCCAAGGCGCTTGCCCTGTGCATCGAGCATGGCCGATTCCAGCGCCGATTTCGCGAACCGGTTGCCGCGCGCCACCTTGTTCAGTCGTGCCATCGCACCGTGTACGTTGGCGGCGTCCTCGCCCACCAGTGCGGGCGCCAGGTAGGTGTCGATGGTCAGCTTGATGCCTTCCGGACTCTCGTCGCCATAGGACAAGCCGCCAATCGTCGTGGCCTCGCCGATCCCCTCCACCCCGTCGCTGCAGCGCATGCGCACGATGACCAGCGTCTGCTGCTGCATCGTGGCCATGGCCAACTGGTGCGCCCGGATCGTGGGCAGGTCCACCAGGATGGCCTCAATGGAAGAAATCGTCGTGGTCATACTTTTTCCATGCGGATTCGTTGTGCAGTCGAGTATGGCCGTTGACGCAACGGGTGTCCAAGACCGATGATGTCTCGATTGATACCTGCAGGGTATAGATCGAAGGGAAGGAGCAAGGGATATGGAACTCCGTCATCTGCGCTATTTCCAGGCGGTGGCACAGGAACTCAATGTGACGCGTGCGGCGGAAAGACTGCACATGGCACAGCCGCCGCTATCGCGGCAGATCCGGCAATTCGAGGAAGAAATCGGCGTGGCGCTGTTCGACCGTATCGGGCGCGGGCTGCGGCTGACGGAGGCCGGGCGTTTCCTGCTGGAGCAGTCGCTGCAACTGACGCAGCGGCTGGAAGAGACACTCGATGGCACGCGGCGCATTGGCCGCAACGAGAAGCGCTGGTTCGGGATCGGCTTCGTGCCGTCGGTGCTGTATGGTGTGCTGCCGGACCTGATCCGCGAATTGCGCGGCGATGACAGCGGTGTGGAAGTTGGACTGACCGAGATGATTACGGTGCAGCAGCTCGATGCCCTCAAGTCCGGCCGCATCGACCTCGCCTTTGGCCGACTGACGTTCAGCGATCCGGCCATCGTCCAGGAGGCGGTGATGGCCGAGTCTCTGGTGGCCGCCATGCCCGCCACGGCGGCGGCGCCAGCCGGCCCGTTCGATGCCGACGCCTTGGCGCGGCAGCCGCTGATCCTCTACCCCGCACGGCCTCGGCCCAGCTATGCCGATCACGTACTGTCGCTATTTCGCGCGCAGGGGCTGCAGCCGAAAATCGTGCAGGAAGCCAATGAATTGCAGACTGCGCTGGGACTCGTCGCAGCCGGGCTGGGTATCACGCTGGTGCCGGCCTCGGTGCAACGGTTGCACCGGGACGACGTGCGTTACGTGCCGATTGATGCGCCGGGTTTTGTCTCGCCCGTGATCATGAGTTACCGGGCCGGCGACACTTCGGCCCATCTGGAGCGGGCCATCGCCTGGGTGCGCTCGCGGACGGGCGCTGCCTGACGGGAATCAGGCCGACACGATCTTCGATTTCGATTTCAGTTTTGCGGCCACCTTGGCCGCATCCTTGCGGCGCCCATACCAGCCGCCCACCAGCAGCAGCACGGCCACGGCGACGATGTCCCCGGTCAGCGCCACCGGTCGCGTGGGCCTTCCGCCAGCAAACCCGTAGGTCAATCCTTCGATCCCCACCGAGACCACGGCGCCCAGCACGAAGCAGAACAGGCTGTGCCGGCCGATCTGGACCACCGGGCCCATGAATCGCGCGAGGCGCTCCACCCATCCCGCGCGCACGGCCAGATAGACCAGCCATGCCAGGCCAAGGAAGCTGACCACGCGCAGCGCGGCAAGACTCTGCTTCGGCAGCGGGAAGACCATCGTCGGCACCCATGCGGGCAGCCAGGTTTCATAGACGTGGGGACGCATCCAGAGATAGGCGGCGGCCATGCACACCAGCGCCACCACTACGGCACCGCCCGTGAAAGCGCGACGCACGATGGTCTGCTGCGGCAGGATAAAGTCCGGACGCAGGCGTGCCAACAACCCCATGGCGAACATCAACTGCCAGGCGAAGGGGTTGAAGCTCCAGCCGCGCGGCTCGCTGCTCGGCAGCAGCGGCAACAGCGCCGGCGACATCAGCCAGAGCGCGACACTGCCGCAGATAAAGGCCAACGGTTGCGCACGTGCCCAACGAATGGCGAGCGGCGCCACGCCGATGAACACGGCGTACATCGGCAATACATCGGAAACAAAAGGCTGGCGCGCCAGGCCGATCACCTGCAAGACCGTGGCGATTGGCTGGGCCATGAAGTCGGGCGCTTCGGTAGCACGCACGGCGGGGGCCGGCACCTTGCAGAGCGCGAGCACCAGACCGAACAGCAGCATCAGCACGCCGGTCAGCACGAACGCCTTGTAGATTTCCCAGCTACGGCGGCGCAGGCGCTTGCGCGCGGCGCTGGCACCGTCGCGGGCTTCCATCGCCAGATAGGCGGCGCCGGCCGAATAGCCGGCCAGGAAGACGAACACCTCGGCAGCGTCGAAGAGCTGGAAATTGCGGATCGTATAGTCGGCCAGCACACTGCCGTTGACGTGATCGACCACGATGAAGAGCAGCGCGATGCCGCGAATCAGATCGATCTCGGTGCGCCGGGCGTTGTTGAGTGCATTCACTGGAGCATCCCGAACGTCGCCGGCGCGACAAAAATGAGGCGGCCGGCAACTGAGAGACGCATTTTAACGCGGCATCAGGGTTTACCTTGTATGGCTATGTTTCAGCGCGTTACGCCGTCCTTACAAGGAGACGTATGCGGCATGCAGACGCGTCAATGTGCGCCGTCCGGCATCCACGACCGACGCATCGTGTGTGGTTTGCGCGCGAATGATCATGCCTTCGATGCAGAGAATGGCTTCCGCTGCCACGGCCTCGCACTCGGCCAGCCCCAGTTCCGCCGCGATGTCGCGGGCGAAATCCTGCAGCGACGCCTTGTGCGATACCGACTGCTCCAGCAGTCGCGGATCGTCACCCGCCCCGCTGCCCGTCTCGGCCACCATATTGATAAAGGCGCAACCGCGATAGTCGTCTGTAGCGAACCACTCGCCCAATGTATCGGCGAACACATCGAGATTGGGCCTTTGTGCGAGGCGGCTGCGCACGCCGGCCTCGAACCATGTCATCCACTGATCGTGCCGTCGCTGAAGATACTCGAGGATCAGGTCGTTCTTCGACGGGAAATGCCGATACAGCGACATCTTGGCGACGCCGGACTCGGCGATGATCCGGTCGATGCCGGTGGCGCGGTAGCCCTGGCTGTAGAAAAGCCGGGCGGCGGTATCGAGAATGCGATCGCGGGCGGATGGGGTGGTCATGGAGGGGATTATAGTAGACAGGTCTGTATTGTTGTATCTCCACCTGCCTGTTTGCTCCCCTCTCCCGCGCGCGGGAGAGGGGTCGGGGGAGAGGGCCAGCGGTTCTAATTGCGTTATCGGCAAGCAGAGCTGCCCGCCCTCTCCCCCAGCCCCTCTCCCACTTTGTGGGAGAGGGGAGCAAACCAGCGGGAAAGCAAACCTGCTTTAAGCCGCCTCCGCCAACTTCACCAGCTTCGCCTCAGCATCCCGCAGCGCCGTGCGCAGCCCCTCTTCCACCACCGGGTGGTAGAACGGCATCGCCAGCATTTGCGCGATGGTCAGGTCCTGCTGATATGCCCAGGCCAGCAGATGGGCAATGTTCTCGGCGCGCGGGCCGAGCCATTCGGCGCCGAGGAAGCGGCCCGTGGCGCGGTCTGCGTACACATGCATCAGCCCCTTGTTCTTGAGCATGACGCGGCTGCGGCCCTGATCCTCGAAGCTGACTTCGCCAGTGACGAAGCTGCCGGGGGTCAGATCGGCGAAACGCTTGCCGACCATCGCGATCTGCGGGTCCGAGAACACCACGGCGATCGGGGCGCGACGGGTCAGGTTTCGCACGTCCGGCCAGCGCGCCGCGTTCTCGCCCGCGATGCGGCCTTCGTCGGACGCTTCGTGCAACAGCGGCAGCACGTTGTTGGCATCGCCGGCGATGAACACCGGGGCGTCGCCACACTGCAGCGTGATGGGGTCGAACACCGGCACGCCGCGTGCATCGCGCTGCAGGGCCGTGTTGTCGAGACCGAGCTTGTCGACATTCGGGCGACGTCCCGTGGCGGCCAGCACATAGTCGAAGCGCTCGGTAGCCACATTGCCGCTGGGCGTTTCGAACGCGATCACGGCCTCGTCGCCTTCGCGGCGCATGTCGGTCACGCGGGCATCCGGGAGCAGCGGGAATTCCGCGTTGAACGCTTCGGCCGCATAGGTGCGGATCTCAGGATCGGACAACGGACCCACGCCGCCGCCCACACCAAACACGCGTACCCGCACGCCGAGTCGCGACAGTGCCTGGCCCAGTTCGAGACCGATCACGCCCGGGCCGAACACGGCCACGCTACGCGGCAGGTCGTCCCACGAAAACACATCGTCATTGATGATCAGGCGGTCGCCGAACACGTTGAACGACGGCGGCACGGCCGGACGCGATCCCGTGGCAATCACTACGCGGCTGGCGCGCACCACGGTGTCATCGCCCACTTGCAGGATGGTGTTGTCGATGAACTGCGCGAAGCCACGCAGGCGATCTGCTTCAGGAATGCTCTCGGTGCCGCGCACCACGAATCCAACAAAGCGGTCGCGCTCGTTGCGCACACGCTGCATGACTTCGCGGCCTTCGATACGCACCGGACCATCCACGTGCACACCGAACGCAGCGGTGTGGCGCGCCTCGTGCGCGGCTTCGGCTGCGGCAATCAGCAGCTTCGACGGCATGCAGCCCACGCGGGCACAGGTGGTGCCATATTCACCGCCCTCGATGATCACGGCGCGCTTGCCGGCGGCGATGGCCGCACGATACGCGGCCAGCCCTGCGGTGCCTGCGCCAATCACTGCCACATCGGTCTGAATCGTTTTCATGGTGCGTTTCCTGAATCGGGTGATGCTGCCTGCTACGGCTTGAAAAATTTCAATCGGCGGATGGGATGGCACCGGACCGCCTTGCAGCGTGCGGTGCCATCGGGTCCGGCGACTGCCTGGACGTTGCGGGGGAATAAGTGCCCAGGACACCGGTCGGGGGAACCGGGCCCGGGCGGGGGGAGGATCGTTGCGATCAGGCGATCAGGCGGCCAGATGCTGTTCGAGCGCTTCGGCGCCACCGATCAGCTTGCCGTTGATGAACACCTGCGGTGCAGTCATGCTGCCGGCCATGGCGCCCAGCACCTTGCCGCGGATCTTGTTGTCGAGCGGTACGTCGATGTACTCGAAGCCCTTGTCCGACAGCAGTTGCTTGGCCTTGGCACAGTGCGAGCAGCCCACCTTCGAGAACACCACCACCTGGTCCGGACGCTTGGCGTTCGGGGCGATGTAGTTCAGCATCGTGTCGGCGTCCGACACCTTGAACGGGTCGCCCGGCTCTTCCGGCTCGATGAACATCTTGTCCACGACGCCGTCGCGAACCACCATCGAATAGCGCCAGCTGCGCTTGCCAAAGCCCAGGTCGGCCTTGTCCACCAGCATGCCCATGCCGTCGGTGAATTCGCCGTTGCCGTCGGGGATCATGACGATGTTCTCGGACTCCTGATCCTTGGCCCATTCGTTCATCACAAAAGTGTCGTTAACCGACACGCACAGGATGGTGTCCACGCCAGCGGCACGGAAGGCCGGGGCCAGTTCGTTGTAGCGCGGCAGGTGCGTCGACGAGCAGGTAGGCGTGAAGGCGCCGGGCAGCGAGAACACTGCAACCGTCTTGCCGTTGAACAGATCGGCCGTGGTCACGTCCTTCCACTCGTTGTTTTCACGGACGCGGAAAGTGACGTTGGGAACGCGTTGGCCTTCACGGTGTTGCAGCATGGGTATAGCTCCTTGGGTTGGTTGGGGCGCCACGTGTTGTGGCGATGGAGTGCATTCTCCCGGCGGGCATGTGATTTGTACAATTCATCGTTTCAACCATCCTCATTGGAAATTACTATTATCGATCGTCGAATTACGATTGATTTTGGCTATCGCGATGCCCTTCCACGCACGCGCCCCCATCGCTATCATTCGGGCACATCAAAAACACGAAGGGACAACAACCGATGACCCGCCTGACCGTAGTGCTGCCCGTGGCGACCCTGCTGGCTGCCGCACTGATTGCCACCGGCACCCCCGCCGCAATCGCCGCCCCGCTGGTGAAACCCGAACTGGATCAGATCGTGGCCCGCGCCACCGCCACGCCGCCTGCCAGCTTCGCGGCCTTTCTGGATGCCGCGGTCAAGGCCGATCCGAAACTCGCGCCATCGGTGCGCGCCTACCGCGCGAAGAAGCCGCTGAAGGGCGACGATCTGGTCAACATCGGCCGCTTGCTGGGCGTCTACAACCGCGTTCACAACCACCAGGCGGTGCTGGACAGCATCACGGAGATGGTGGCGCTGCGCACCGTGCGCGACGAGAAAGTGCCGCAGCACGAGAACCCGGCGATCATCGAGTTCGGCAAGGTCGTGGAGCGCATGGCGAAGGACTTCGGCCTGCAGTTCCGCAACGTCGACAACCGCGTGTTCGAGGTAACGCTGCCGGGCCAGGGCAAGGAAACGTTCGGCATCCTGACGCATGCGGACGTGGTGCCTGTGGTGGCCGACGAATGGGTGCTCGACGATGGCACGAAGCTCGACCCGTTCAAGGTCACGCGCGTGGGCGACTACCTCTACGGTCGTGGCACGATCGACGACAAGGGTTCGATTGCCGCTGCACTTTTCGCCATGAAGACGGTGCGCGACAGTGGTGTGCCGCTGGCACGCTCGATCCGCCTGATGATAGAGACCACCGAGGAAACCGGCGGCGACGGCATGAAGTACTACCGCGACAAGACCGCGCTGCCCGAGTACAACATCGTGCTCGACAGCAAGTACCCGGCGGTTGTTGCGGAGAAGGGATCGGGCGCGCTGACGGTGCGCTTCCCGGTGCAGGCCACCGATGGCAAGCAGCCTGCCATCGTCGCCATGGCAGGCGCGGCATCGGCCAATGCGATTCCGCAGACCGCCACGGCACGCATCACGGGTGGCGATCTCGATGCCACGGCTGCCGCGCTCGATAAGGCGCACGCCGGTTTCATCGCGCAGTACGCCGCGCAAGGCAAGTTCGCCATCGACATCGCGCGCAACGGCGACGGCATCGACGTGAAGGTGACGGGCTCATCCGCCCACGGCTCGCGCCCGGAAGAAGGCGTGAACCCGGTGCCACGGCTCGCACTGTTCCTGCAGGAATCGGGGGTGAAGTTCGCACAGAACCAGTACGCGCACGCGATTCGCTACCTGACCGACCTGTATGGCACGGGCTACCTCGGCGAGAAGCTCGACGTGGGGTATCGCGATGATTTCATGGGTCCGCTGACGATTTCACCGACGCTGATCCGCGAGCGCAACGGCAAGCTGGAAGTCACGGCCAACGTGCGCATGCCGCGCGGTTCCACACCCGACGCATTGCGCGCGAAGATCGCCGAGCGCGTTCAGGCATGGGCCGGCACGACGCACACCACGCTTGAAATCCAGCATGACCAGGGCGACTGGATGGCTCGCGATCCGAAGGGCGCATGGCTCTCCACGCTGCTGAATGTCTACGGCGATACCACGGGCCTCGAAGCCAAACCCGTTCCTACCGCCGGCAGCACCACGGCCAAGCTGATGCCCAACGCCATCAACTTCGGCCCGGCCATGCCCGGCAAGAAATACACCGCGCACAACGCCAAGGAATACAAGGAAGTCTCCGATCTGAACCTGGATATGCAGATGTTCACGGAGATGCTGGTGCGGGTGGGGAATTTGAAGGCGATGCAGTAGTTTTGCGCAACGCTTCCTTGTTCCCCTCTCCCGCTTGCGGGAGAGGGGTTAGGGGAGAGGGCAAGAGGTTCTGCTTGCCGACGTGTCGCAATTTAGACCGCTGGCCCTCTCCCCCGCCCCTCTCCCGCGCGCGGGAGAGGGGAGCACACCAAGGGTAAGTGAAACGGCTCAAAGCCCCAACTCACTCAACCCCGCATGATCATCCGGCCGGCGTCCCAGCGGCCAATGGAACTTGCGATCCGCCTCCTTGATCGGCGCATCGTTGATGCACGCAAAGCGACGCTGCATCAGGCCGTTCTCGTCGAACTCCCAGTTTTCGTTGCCATACGACCGGTACCAGTTGCCGGAGTCATCGCGCCACTCGTATGCGAAGCGCACCGCGATGCGGTTGCCGTCGTGTGCCCACAATTCCTTGATCAGCCGATAGTCCAGTTCCTTCTGCCATTTGCGCGCAAGGAACGCTTCGATGTGTTCGCGACCGTTCACGAATTCGGCGCGGTTGCGCCATGCGCTGTCCACGGTGTACGCCAGCGCCACGCGCTTGGGATCGCGGGAATTCCAGCCGTCTTCGGCGGCGCGCACTTTTGCGGCGGCGGTTTCCAGGGTGAACGGCGGGAACGGCGGACGGGCTTCGGCTTGATTCGACATGCGTGATCTCCAGGAATGGATGAGGAACGAGAAACGTAGAACGTGATACAGATCTGTCTCGCCATTATTGGTAGACAGACCTGTCTCGTCAAGCACGAAATATAGGAACAAAAAAGCCGGTTTGGCCCGATGCGTATCAGAGGTGCTGCCGGTCGAAGCCCGATTCCCGCGCCAGCACGATAGCCTGCGAGCGATTCTCGACTTCGAGTTTCGAGAAAATGCTCGTAATGTGATTTCGCACGGTTTTCTCGCACAGGCCGAGCAGTGCCGCGATCTGCGCGTTGTCGCGGCCTTGCGCGATCAACACCACAATGTCGCGTTCTCGACGGGTCAGCGCCCCGAAGGCGGGATCTGCCGATGGCGCCGGCG
Organism: Cupriavidus sp. 2SB; assembly: GCF_005503625.1. Classification (GTDB taxonomy): domain Bacteria; phylum Pseudomonadota; class Gammaproteobacteria; order Burkholderiales; family Burkholderiaceae; genus Cupriavidus. Next base: position 35,951 of record NZ_SCMX01000067.1, read on the forward strand.
GCGGGAGGAAGGCCCGCACCTCGTCGATCCAGCGATCCCAGGCGGACTCCGCTTCCAGCAGCAGATGGTTGCCACTGTCGAGCGGGACGAAGTGAGCATTGGGAATCATGCTCGCGATCAGGCGCCCTTCATCGAATGGCACACGCGCATCGCGCACGGCGTGCAGGACAAGCGTGGGACAAGTGACCAGCGGCAACAGCGTCACCACATCGATATCGTTGAAGATCCGCATGAAGCGCGCGGCATTGATCGGAGAGGTGGACACACGCTCCAGCTCGTTGAACCATCGATGCTGCTCCGCCGTACCGCCCGGAATGAACTGCGTGGTAAAAAACTGCCGGAACGCGGGGTTCTCCTGACCCCAGCCAATCTCCGCGAGCCGGATCATCAACTCGGCTTCCTCCTGCATCTCGGGACCGGGATTGCGCTTGAGCCGGCCCCGCGCGTAGCCGCCGTGCAGGATCAGGTGGCTCACCCGTTCGGGATGTGCCACGGCATAGGCCACCGCAATCGATGCGCCCTGCGAGATGCCCAGCAGCGGAAAGCGATCCACGCCCATGGCATCGACAATGGTTTCGAGATCGCGCAGCCATGCATCGAATGACAGGTCATCGACATGGCGATCGGAGAGCCCGCAACCGCGCTCGTCATAGCGGATCAGCGTGTGCTGTTCGGACAGCGCGTAGAGCATGTGGCTCCAGACCGGACTGCCGACATCGAACTCCAGATGGCTCATCCAGTTGGCCGCCTTGACGAGCGGCGGCCCGCTACCCGTGATCGCATACGCCAGACGTACGCGGTCAGGGCTGGTGCATAGGCGAATCTGCTGCTTGAGCATCGGCATGGCGGCGTCGCGCGCGGGGCAGGATACGAGCGGACCGGCGTGCCTGCGGCCCGTATCGTTGCCGATACCGGGCAGAGGTTCACCGCGTGCGGTCGTGCCGGGCGACTCACCTATCTTAGACAACGTTCCCCATCGCGCGGACATCAGCGCCACATGCCGCCCGCGCAAAGTGCGGCAGGCGAAACGCAGTGCGTGCGGTACGCGGCGGATAAGGGACTCCACGTGTATTCACTCGCAAGGAAAAAAAGAAAACTGCCCGGTGCGCAGGGCATCCGGGCAGTGATTCAACGGGGCAATGCTCCGTCAGCGTGATTCACGCCGCGCGCGAGGCACAGGCGCCCTGCTGGCCGATGCTGCGCGCGCCGTCGGTGAACGCATCGCGCGGACCCTGACGATTGCCGCCGTCGCTATAGGCATCGCGCGGCCCGATCCGCATGCCTTCCGAATACGGATCGAATCCGCCGCGCTTGCAAACTGCCGCACTGGCGTGCTGCGTCGATGCCGTCGATGGGATGAATACCTCGCTCCAGGCGCCGGCGTGTGCGGCGGTGCTCAGCCCGAGGGTCAGTGCGGAAGCGGTGAAAAGGGTCTTTGCTGCGTTCAACATCGTGATTACTCCAACTTGAAACTCCGGAAAAAGCGGATGGCGATGGCCAATCCGTAGGAGCCATTGTGGAGATCGATGCCGTGCCTGACATGAGGCGAGAGTCCCGGGTCAATCGGGACAGTTGGGGAAAACGCGGAGGATTGAGCGGGACGGGTGTCCTGTGGAGAATTGTTTCATTTGGGCCTGTCAGGAATTTTGTGTGTAGGGCATAACATGTCGTTAAGGAGCATGTATGCCACGCAAACCGAAAGCCCCATTGCGGGAATTGCCCGCCATCCGGAAGGAATTGATTGATCAGTTCGTCAAAGGCCCGATGACCGCCGAGGCGGTGCAGGATGCGGCCATGGCGTTCAAGAAGGCGCTGATCGAGCGTGCGCTGGGTGCCGAACTGG
>NZ_SCMX01000068.1 GCF_005503625.1 Cupriavidus sp. 2SB
GGGCGGGGGAGAGGGCCAGCGACGCAAATTGCGACGTGGTTGGCAAGCAGAGCCTCCGGCCCTCTCCCCCAGCCCCTCTCCCATTGCATGGGAGAGGGGAGCAAACCAACAGCGGTCGATATGCCCCTCCAAACAAAAAAAGCGCAGCCCCCCAAAACGTGGGCTGCGCCAAGCACCCATCGGTATCGCGATGGGGTCCCAGAGACTGCGTTATGCCGCGACCTGTGCTGGCTGGCACACGCGCAGAAGCGTTTGCAGCCGGGCGCGATCCAGGTTGCGGCCGATGAAGACGAACTTGCTTTCGCGTGGCTGATTGCCCCACGCATCCGCCGGGTGAAAATCCATCAGCCGGTGCACGGCCTGCAGCACGTGGCGCTGTTCATCGTCCTGCACGGCGACGATGCCCTTCATGCGGAACACATCGTCACCTTGTGCAGCCAGCAGCGCGCGCAACGCGTGTTCCAGCCGCTGGCGGTCAAACGGCACATCGAAGACCAGCGACACCGATGACACCGACGGATCATGCCGGTGCGCATGCTCGTCATCGTCATGCGCGTGATCGCACAGTTCATCGCAGACGTGATCGGCATCGTGGTCATGGCCGTGATGATGGTCATGCGTGTCATCAGGCAGTTGTGCCAGGCCCGGCGTGAAGCCGCCGATACCAAGAATGCGCGACAGATCCACCTGCGCATAGTTGGAGCGCACGATCTGCGCGCCTTCGTTCAGATGATGCAACCGTGTGGTCAGCGCATCGAGCCGTGCATCGGACACCAGATCGCACTTGTTCAGGATGATGCGATCCGCCGCGACGATCTGGTCCACCGCCTGGTTGTCGAAACCCGACAGCTTCGGATCGTCGAGATGGTCTTCGATATGCACCGCATCCACCAGCGTCAGGATGCCGTCGAGCGTGACCTGCTTTGCCACGTCGTTATCCATGAAGAACGTGGCGGCAACCGGTGTGGGGTCGGCCAGTCCGCTGGTCTCCACGAGGATATGGTCGAAGCGCTCGGGCCGCTCCAGCAGCGTTTGCAGGATGCGCACGAGGTCTGTACGCACATCCACCACGCAGCAGATACACCCATTGGTCATCTGGTAGATCTCTTCATCGGATGTCATGACGAGATCCGAATCGACATCGACTTCACCGAATTCGTTTTCGATCACGGCAATGCGGTGTCCGTGCTTCTCCGTGAGAATGTGGTTCAGCAGCGTGGTCTTGCCGGCACCGAGAAAGCCGGTCAGGATCGTGACGGGAACGGGCGGCAGGGCTTGGTGGTTGTGGGTCATGGCGTCTCCGGGATAAGTTCTTCGTTGGTATGGGGTGTGAGCGCGGCACGCATGCCGGCCCATCGTGAAACAAGGCCCGCGTGATCGATGCCGAACAGGTCGAGCACACGGCCCACGGTGTGGTTGACGATGTCGTCAACGTGCTGGGGATGCGTATAGAACGCAGGCACCGGTGGCATGACAATGGCGCCCATCTCGGTCACCGTGGTCATGTTGCGCAGATGCACGAGGTGCAGCGGTGTTTCGCGCGCCAGCAGCACGAGCTTGCGCCGCTCCTTGAGCATGACGTCGGCGGTGCGCGCGATGAGGTTGTCCGCGAGGCCCGTCGCCACGGCGGCGAGCGTGCGCATCGAACACGGCGCAATCACCATGCCGTCGCAGCGAAACGATCCGCTTGCCACACTGGCACCGATATCGCGCACGTTGTGGACGACACCGGCGATTCGTTCGACATCCGCGCGTTGCATCCCGAGTTCGTGATGCAAGGTCAGTAGTCCTGACGATGAACAGATCAGGTGCGTCTCGCAGTCATCGTTCATCGCCAGCGCCTGCAACAATCGCACGCCATACACCGCGCCGCTCGCGCCGGTGATTGCGACGACGACCCGGCGCGCGGTGCTCATGCTGCAACCTCCGCCGCACGTTTCGCAGCCAGCGCCTGCAATACCTGCTCGGGCTTGATCGGGTAGTGGCGGAAGCGCACGCCAATCGCATCGAACACGGCATTGGCGATGGCCGGTCCAATGGCGACAATCGGATCTTCGCCCACGCCCTTCGCGCCGAACGGGCCGCCCGGATCGGGCGCGGCTTCGAGCAGCACGGTGCGAATCTCGGGCATGTCCATCGCCAGCGGCATCTTGTAGTCGACAAAGTTGGCGTTGAGCGAGCGGCCCGTCTGCATGTCGATCTGATAGTCCTCGTACAGCGTGTGGCCGATGCCCTGCTGGATGCCACCTTCGATCTGTCCCGCAGCCGCCACCGGATGAATGACCTTGCCGATGTCATGCACTGGCACCACCTGCTTGACCGTGATGAAGCCCGTCTCCGTATCGACCTCGACTTCCGCAAAATGCGCCGCGAACGAATACGACTTGGTCGGGTGATACGTGGCGGTGCCGACGAACTGCGCTGCAGGCAAGCCTTTGCGTGGCATCACGGCCTCGCGCACGGTCAGCGTCGGACCCTCGCGGCCGACTACCGAAATCACGCCGTGTTCGATGACAAGCTGCGCCGGCTCCGCTTCCATCTGCTTGGCTGCACGCGCCAGCAACTGCGTCTTGATTTCCGTGGCGGCCATCTGCGCCGCGCGGCCCACCATATAGGTGGTATGACTCGCAAATGCGCCGATATCCCATGGCACCACATCGGTATCGCCATGCACCACGCTGACGGTCTCGAATGGAATCGCCAGTTCCTCTGCCACGATCTGTGCGAGCGCGGTATGCGCGCCCGTGCCAAGCCCGGCAGCACCGGTCAGCAGCACCACGGTGCCATCCTCGTTCATCTTGACGATGGCGTTGCCCTGCTCCTTGATGCCGGGATACGCGCTGCTGCCGTGCATCTCGCAGCCGATCCCCCATCCGCGCCGGATCACGCCTTGTTGCTGACGTGTGCGTGCGCGAGCCGCCTTCCAGTCGACCACCTCCATCCCTTTCTCGATGCACGCTTCGAGACCGTGTCCGATCAACGGATGATTCGACGGTGCGATATCGCCTTCCCGCACGGCATTCTTGAGCTTGAGTTCGGCGGGATCGATGCCGAGACGTTCGGCGGCCTCGTCCATCTGGATGTCGAGCGCGTAGTAGGTCTGCACCACGCCATAGCCGCGAAAGGCGCCGGCAATCGGGCTGTTGGTATAGACGCAGCGTCCTTCCAGCCGTACGTTCTCGCACCGATAGAGCGACACCATCGCCGCCGTGCCTACGTTCGTCACGCCGGGACCATGCGAACCGTAGGCGCCGGAATTGAACACCACCTTGGCTTCGCGCGCGGTGATCGTGCCATCGTTGCGAAAGCCCTGGCGCAGCCAGATCTTTGCGGGATGACGCGTGCGTCCGCCCGTGAAGGTTTCCTCACGCGTGTATTCCATGCGCACGGGGCGGTGCGTCTCGCGCGCCAGCAGCGCGCAGAGGAACTCGCTCTGAAACAGATCCTGCTTCGCGCCGAAGCCGCCGCCCATGTGATCGACCAGTACGCGCACCTTGTGCAGCGGCAGGCCCAGCACTTCGGCCATGATGCCGCGCACCATGAAGGCGGTTTGCGTGGAAATCCACACGGTCAGGTTGCCGTTGCCGTCCCAGCGGCACGTCAGCACGTTGGGTTCCATATAGGCCGGCGTGGGCCGGCCCCCTTCGTATTCGCCTTCGAGGATGAAGTCGGCTTCAGCAAAACCGCGCTCCACGTCGCCACGTTCGATGCGTACCGGCGGCAGCACGAGGTTGCCACCGGGTTCGCGGTCGTGGATCAACGTCGCACCGGGCGCGGCAGCGTCTTCCACCGTGAATGCTGCGGGCAGCGGTTCGTACTCGACTTCGATCAGTTCCACGGCACGCGCCGCAATCTCCTCGCTGATGGCTGCCACGGCGGCCACGCCTTCGCCCCAGTAACGCACCTTGTCGTCGAGGATGTACTGATCGCATGTCACCGATGCCGAGCGCGGGTGTGGCGAGCCGGCATGCAGCACGCGCGGCACGTTCTCGTGCGTGAGGACGGCCTTGACGCCGGGCAGCGCCAATGCAGCCGAGGTGTCGATGCGAACGATGCGCGCATGCGCCACGTTGCAGCGCTTCATCTTGGCGTGGAGCAGGCCGGCCATCGGCATGTCCGAGACGTACTTGGCGTTGCCGGTGACCTTGTCGAGCAGGTCTGTGCGCTTGACGCTATGTCCGATCACGGCATGAGTCATCGCGTCACCTCCGTCATGGGCAAACCTGCCATGTCTGCGGCGGCGCGCTCGATGGCTTCGATGATCTTGGTGTAACCGGTGCAGCGGCAGATGTTGCCGGCGATGGCAAAGCGAATTTCGTCGCGCGTCGGTTGCGGGTTGGCATCGAGCAACGCCTTGGCCGCCACGACGAAGCCGGGTGTGCAGAATCCGCACTGTGCAGCGCCGCAGCGCATGAACTGCTCCTGCACGGGATGCACGGCGTCGGGACTTGCCTGAACCCCTTCGATCGTGGTCAGGCTGCAACCGTGGGCTTCCGGCGCGAGCATCAGGCAACTGTTCATCGGCGTGCCGTTGACGAGGATCGTGCAGGAGCCGCATTCGCCGACATCGCAACCTTTCTTGGTGCCAGTGAGTCCGGCGTCGTCGCGCAATGCATCGAGCAACGTGCTGTGAGGTTCCACGGCGATTTCCATCGGCTCGCCGTTGATTTCGAGTGCAATCAGTTTGCGCATCAGAGCATCTCCAGGGCCTGGACAATGGCGCGGCGCGTCAGCACGCCCACCATCTCGCGGCGGTATTCGGCGCTTGCGCGCACATCGGTAATGGGGCGGGCATCTTCCATGGCCGTGTGCGCGGCCTGAAGTACCAGCGCATCGCTCAGGGAATGGCCGCGCAGCACGGCCTCGGCTTTCGCTGCGCGCAGGGGCTTCGGTCCCACGGCGGCGAGCACGATGCCCACATCGGTGCAGTGTCCGCGCTCGATCGTGATCGACACCGCCACGCCTACGGTTGCGAGTTCCATCTGCACGCGGCGCCCGTGCTTGAGATACGCCTTGCCGGTGTTCGGCGCCGGTGTGGGGATCGTGATGCGCGATACCAGTTCATCCACGCCGAGTGCGGTCTTGCCCGGCCCGGTAACGAACGCCTCGACGGACATCGACCGCGACCCATGGAGGCCGTAGAGGTGCACCTCGGCGCGGTCGGCAATCAGCGGCGCGAGTGAATCTGCCGAAGGCGAAGCGCGACACACGTTGCCGACGACGGTGGCGCGATTGCGCACCTGGATCGATGCGAAGTCCGTCACGGCGCGCGCCAGGCTCGCATAGTGGCGGCGCACGGCATAGCTGGTTTCCACTTCGCGCGTGGTCACCAGTGCGCCAATGCGCAATCCTTCGGCGGGATCGAAGGACAGCACATCCATGCCCGGAATCTTCTTGATGTTGATGACGTGTGCGGGCTGGCGATGCGACTCCTTGATCTGCACGAGCAGGTCGGTGCCGCCGGCCAGTACGCTGGCGCGGCCACCGCAGCGCTGCAGCAGCGCAGAGGCTTCGGCCAGCGTGGCGGGTTCGAGGTATTCAAACGCTCTCATCTTCACTCCTGTGGAATGCCGTTGGCCCGTGCGCGAGTGGCGATGCCAGGAACGCTTGGCCGTCCCTGGATGATGGTTGGTGGACTCCCATCGGTAAATGCCCGGAATCGGATTTATTGATCGTGTTACCCTCTGAATCGACTGCCATCGCCAATACAACAGAGCAACAGAGCAGGGGAGACATGCCCGCAAACCTGAACGTTTCGCTGCGCCAGCTACGCGCTTTCATCGCCGTGGCCGAAGAACTTCACTTCACGCGCGCCGCCGAAAAACTGAACTTGTCGCAATCGTCGATCAGTGCATTGATCCACGAACTCGAAACACATCTGGGTCTGAAGCTGTTCGATCGCCATACACGGCTCATGCAGATCACGCAGGCCGGCGCGGAACTGCTGCCCATGGTGCGCAAGGCCGTTGCCGATATCGACAGCGTGCTCGACAGTTCCGTCGAACTGCGCACGCTGGGACGCGGACGCGTGTCGATTGCCGCGTCATCGATCCAGGCCGCGCTGATGCTGCCGCGCTTTATCCGCGAGTTCAGCGTGGGACATCCGGGCGTCAAGGTGGAACTGCACGACGTGGCCGAGGATGAAGTGCCGCGCATGGTCAGCGCGGGCGCGGTGGATTTCGGCATCGGCACGATTCCCGAGGGTCAGCCCGATCTCCTCGCGCACCGGCTCTCGTCCGACGCATTCGTCATCGTGATGCCGCCGAGCCATCCGCTGGCGCGCCGCCGCGAGTTGAAATGGGAGGACGTGGCGAAGCTGCCCGTGATTGGTCCCCATCGCGGCAACCCGATTCGCGATTGCCTCGACGCCGCGCTCGCCACGCACAACATCACGCTATCGCGCGTGCATGAGGTGTCGCTGCCGCTGACGATGGTGGGCATGGTCGATGCGGGACTCGGGATTGCGGTGATGAGTACTGCAGTGACGCGGTTGACATCGTCGCTTGGACTGGTGACGGTGATGCCGCAAGACCCGGTGATCTCGCGCGAGATTTCATTACTGACGCACGCGGATCGGTCGCTGTCGCCACCGGCGCAGAGCTTCCGGGAGTTGTTGATGCGACATCGGGGGGAGATGGGGAGGTCGTAGTTTCCCGCTTGGTTGCTCCCCTCTCCCGCAAGGCGGGAGAGGGGTCGGGGGAGAGGGCCAGCAGTTCAAACTGCGATATCGGCAAGCAGAACCGCCCGCCCTCTCCCCCGCCCCTCTCCCATTGCATGGGAGAGGGGAGAAAACCGAGAGGGGTTCAACCTCAAGCCATCTTCTTCCCCATCATCTGCGGTGCGCTTTCCCCCCGCACGTTGAACAACAAATTCAACAACACCGCACTCAACGTCCCCAACAGAATCCCGTTCTGGCAGAACTTCGCTGCAAGCTCGGGCAACTGCGCAAAGAACTTGTCTGCCACCAGCGGAATCATGCCGAGTGCGATGCTCACGGCCACGATGTACGCGTTCTTCTTGTTCTCGACAAAGTCCACGTGCCCGAGAATGCGTACCCCCGTGGCTGCCACCATGCCGAACATCACCAGCGCCGCACCGCCGAGCACATAGGTCGGAATAGATGCAGCAAAGAACGCCAGCTTCGGCAGGCAGCCCAGCACCACGAGGATGCCGCCCGCCGCTGCGCAGACCCAGCGGCTGCGTACGCCGGTGACCTGGACCAGTCCCACATTCTGCGCATACGACGTGTACGTGAACGTGTTGAACACCGCGCCCACCAACGCACCCACCCCATCGGCGCGCAGGCCGCGTGCGAGATCGTCGGGCGTGACGGGCCGTTCGACGATCTCGCCGAGCGCCAGGAACTGCCCCACCCCTTCGATCATGATGACCACCATCACCACACAAAGTGTGATGGCGGTCATCAGGTCGAAGGTCGGCCAGCCGAAGTGGAACGGCGTGATCAACGCCACCCAGTCCGCCGCATGCACGCCGGTGAAGCTGACCTTGCCCATTGCCACGGCGATGACGAACCCGACGGTGATGCCGATCAGCACGGCGATATTGCAGAGAAAGCCGCGAAAGAACGCGATCATGCCGAGCACGGTCAGCAGCACGACCGTGGCGATGCCGATATGCAGTGGCAATCCGTATGCGGGATTCGGCACCGGGCCGGCGGGCGTGCTGAGCGTGGGATTGCCACCCGCAGCCCAGTTCACCCCCACGCGCATCAGCGAGATGCCGATGACTAGCACCACGGTGCCTGTCACCACGGGCGGAAACCAGCGGATCATCTTGCTCACGTAAGGCGCGGCAATCAGCGTGAAGATGCCTGCGACCATCACCGCACCGAACACGGCTGGCAGGCCGAGCGATGGATTCGATCCCGTGGCGATGATCGGTGCGATGGCCGTGAACGTCACGCCCATCATCACGGGCAGGCGGATGCCGATTTTCCAGATGCCGATGCTCTGGATCATCGTCACCAATCCGCAGCAGAACAGGTCCGCCGCAATCAGGAACGCGATCTGGTCCTTGGGAAGATGCAGTGCGCCGCCGATGATGAGCGGCACGGCGATGGCGCCCGCATACATCACGAGCACGTGCTGGAGGCCGAGCGCGGCCAGGCGTAGCGGGGGCAGGACTTCATCGACCGGATGCACCGGAGCGACATTGCGCGAGGTGTGTTGGGGGGTCATGCTGTCTCCTTCGTCTTCCAGGCCGGAACTGCCCCACATGGTTGGTCGGAGGAGGAGCCACAGTTGCCGCCCCCGTGGTCTGTGCCACGTCTCTCGCCACCTGCGTATTGTCTTTGGGGCAGCATGCCAGCCGCCGGACATGGGGTAAATGGGGCGCAGCGGATGATTCGATCGGGTTAGACGATCAATGCCGCAGGGCGCCGTACTTGTGTACGTTTCCGAACGTCCGGGTCAGTGTTTTCCCGGATCGATACGGGCCAGCAACGCCGCCGCGCGTGCCATGGCGTCCGTGCCGATCTGCGCGCGGATGCCGTCGAAGTTCGGCCCGCGCGTGGCATCGAGTCCCATGCGCGATGTGGTGCCCGCACCCGATGCGGAGGGATCGAGCGCGCTGCCGGGCAGGCCATCGACCACCACCACGTCAAGATGTGGCTGCAGATGCGTGGCGATGGCCCACAGCACCTGCTCGTCGCGCGTGATATCGACATCCTCGTCCACGGCCACCACGGTCTTCAGGTACGGGTCCCAGCCAAGCAGACCGAGCATCACCTGCCGCGCTTCGCCAGGACGCGATTGCCGCAGTGCCACGTAGGCATGGAAGTGTGTGCCCGAACTGGGATAATGGACGGCGGTCACGGACGGGAAGCGTTCCTTGAGCTTCTCGACCATCTCCGACTCGCGGGGAATGCGCCCGAGGTTCAGGTGCTCCGCCGAATTGCCGCCCACCACATCCACGAGCCACGCATCGCTGCGCCGCATCACGGTTTCCACGCGGAACAGGTTGTTGGTCGAGCGATCCGACGAGTAACCCGTGAACTCGCCGAACGGTCCTTCCTCCACGCGCGCGGTGGGATCGAGCACACCTTCGAGCACGAACTCCGCATGCGCGGGCACGGCGATGCCGTAGCGCGGCGTGCGCACGACGTCGAGCGGTGCACCGAACAGTCCGCCCGCGACGTGGCGCTCGTCTACGCCGTATGGCAGGCGTGCCGCACCGGCGAGCATGAACAGCGGGTGCGCACCGATGACCATCGCTACCGGCAACGGCCGCCCCTGTTCGACAGCACGCTGGAACATGCGCCACAGATGGCCGCGCGAATGCAGGCTCGTCGCAATCTCGTTGGGCGAGTGCAGCATCGAGCGGTGATAGCTTGCATTGCCGAAGCCGAGTTCACGGTCCTCGGCAATCAGGATCGCATTGGTGATGTAGGGCCCGCGATCCGATGCGAAATGGCGGATCGTCGGCAGCGTTGTGAGATCGACCTGTTCCTGCACGATGGATGTCACCGCGCCGGATTCGAGGACGCGCGGCGGCATCGCGCGTCGGCTGCGCGCCTGATACTCGGCATGGATTCCCGCAGGCGATACGCCGCCGAGCATGCGACCCACGCGCTCGCGCGATGCGAACAGGTTGGTGACGAGTGGCGCGCCGAGTCCGCTCACCTGATCGCACACGACGATCGGATGACGATCCTGCGCGGCCAGCGCCCACACCAGCGCAGTAGGGTCCTGGTCGGCGCTCACGGGCTCGCGCACGGTCAATACATCGTCGGGGAATGCCGCACGATACGCGGCGAGGAAACTGTGAAAATCCTGCGAGGTGTCTTCGAACACCGGGCCGGAAGAACCGGAAGAAGATGAGGATGTCATGGCATGGCTCCAGAAGGAAAGGCCAATACCGTTGCCGCGCCCTGCGTCGCGTGAAGCGGCGCAGGGCGTGACCAGACGGGAGTTACTTATCGATGCATATCAGCGCATGCTTAGCGCATATCAGCGCGTGCTGGCGTAGGTGTCCTTCAGACGTGCCTGGGCTTCTTGCTGGGTCTTCGGCGGCGCGGTGGTTTCGATCCCCACCAGCCGCGCGATGTTGTTGCCCATGTAGTCTTCCAGCCCATCCTCGTCGAGATCCATGCCCTGCGGCGCGGGGCCACACAGCATTTCCAGCTCGCGCAGCCACATGCCCGGCTCGTTCGGCGGTGTATCCGTGCCGAACACGATCTTGTCGCGCGGCAACTGACGCGCAAACTCGACAATGCGTGACTGGAAGCACCAGCCCGATTCGCAGTACACGTTCGGCGTATCCATCGCCATCCAGAACGCCTCGAACGAATAGTTGCCGCCGGTCTGGATGCCGAAATGCCCGATGATGAAATTCACCATCGGAAACTCGCGGATCACCGGATAGAACATCGTCGGAATCGTGTACGGGCCGTCGCCGGTATGGATCAGCACCACGATGTTGTACTTGGCGCAGACCTTCATCGCGGGGCGCAGCCAGTCAAGCGCGCGGTCGGGTCGATAGCCGTGCATGTTGGCATGCAGCTTCAGCATCTTGAAGCCGTACTCCTTGATATGGAACTCCAGTTCCAGCGCGCCTTCTTCCGGACCCCAGCGCGGATTGAACGTGAAGTTGCCGATGAAACGATCCGGGTACTTCTGGCACAGGCTTGCCACGTAGGCCATGTAGTCGCGGATGCCTTCACGGCCACGACGGTTGCCGTCGCGATAACCCGTGTTGCCGGGCGGCGGCTGGATAAAGCCCATGTCGATGCGGCGCGGCTTGCCGTTGATCATGTAGGGGCCGTCCATCATCTTGAGCATGCGCTCGCCGTTGAAGGGCTCGCCCGTATGCCGCCATGCTTCGTCCACGAGGTTGGTGGGGTGCAGATGGGTGTCGATGATCATGTTCGTGTGCTCCGTCGAAATCTCGTTTTGCGTGGGAACGTCATGCAGCCAGGCGCGCTTTCGCTTCTTCCAGCGTGCGCGGTACGGGCGTCGGCTCCAGGCCGATCATGCGGGCGACGTTATTGCCGAGGTAGTCCTCAAGCGTGTCCTCATCGAGATTGAGCCCTTGCGGCGGCTCGAAGCAGAGCACTTCCAGCAGGCGCAGCCACATGCCGGGCTCGTTGGGCGGCGTATCGGAGCCGAACAGGATCTTGTGTTTCGGCAGCACCTTGGCGAACTCGACGATGCGCGATTGCAGGCACCAGCCGGATTCGCAATAGACGTTGGGCATGTCCATGGCCATCTGGAACGGCTCGAAGCAATACACGCCACCGGTCTGCACACCGAAGTGAGCCATGATGAAGTTCACGGTCGGGAACTCCTTGATCATCGGCACCCATTCGGTGGGAATGCTGTACGGGCCATCGCCGGTGTGCAGCTTGACCATGACGCCCAGTTCCGCGCATTTCTGCAACGCGGGGCGCAGCCAGTCGAGCGCGCGGTCCGGGCGGTAGGCGTGCATGTTGGCCTGGAACTGGACCATCTTGAAGCCCAGGTGCTTCACGTAGTGCTCGATGGCATTGACGCCGTTCTGCACGCCGCAGCGCGGGTTGTAGACGAAGCAGCCGATGAAACGGTCCGGATATTTCGCCACCATCTCGCGCGTGTAGCCCATGTACGCATCGATCGATTCGGCGCCGGATTTCTCGCCATCGGTGTACGTGTAGATGGTGTTGCCTTGCGGCGGCTGGATAAATGCCTTGTCGATGCGACGTGGCTTGCCGTTGATCGTGAACGGGCCATCCATCATCTGGATGAGACGCTCGCCGGTGAACGGATCGCCGTCGTGCCGCCAGGCCAGGTCGACCAGGTTGGTCGGATAACAGCTGGTGTCGATGATCATTGAGATCCCCTAACGATGACTCTGGTGAAAGACAGGGAGTCGTGTCAGGGAGGTGGGACCGGCCTGGTCGAACGCGCCACTGACAGGAACTCCGTCAGTGAGCAATCTCCAGATGAACGTCGCGGCATTGCGCCGCTGCTGTTCAATCGACCGCTTCTACCCACGCCGTCGTTATATAGCGTGCCGCGCACGGGCGTCAAGCGCGAGATGTGCTGCGCTGCACGAATATCGATAGCCGAAATCATTCGTTAGTGGCGCGCGCGTGGCTTCTTAGCATGACGGTCTTCCTGTTATCCGGTGCAGAGTGTGCGATGAGAAAAACAGTGGCGTGGGTGGTGCTTGGCGCGTTCGCCGTGGGGGCGGCGGCCACGCTTGCCGTGCGCGCCGTACCGTTGCATGCTTCGGCTCCGCTTGGCACGCCCGGCCAGTGCAGCGGGTACACGGGGCTGCCGCGGGAATGGCGCAAGGCGCGCACGGCCGGCATGGCACATGTACGCGGCGGCGAGTACGTACCGGGCACCACGCTCGGCTATCCCGATGAAAGACCAGCGGGCAAAGTCCGCGTGCGCGATTTCTGGATCGACCGCACGGAAGTCACCAACGCGCAGTTCGCCGCGTTCGTAAAGACCACGGGTTATGTCACCGATGCCGAGCGCGCGGGTGAAGCCGTGGTCTTCCACAAGCCGAGCGGCGAAGAACTGCAGTCGCGCCCCTACGCATGGTGGTCGATGGTGCGCGGCGCGGACTGGCGGCATCCGTCGGGCCCGACGTCATCGATCGAAGGCAAGGACAACCAGCCGGTGACACTGGTGACGCAGGCCGATGCGCGCGCCTATGCAACGTGGCTCGGTCGCGATCTGCCGACCGAGGATGAATGGGAGTACGCAGCAAAAGCCGGCGAATCCGGGCCTGCGTTGGAAACGATGCCGAACGATGCCAACGGTGTGCCCACTGCAAACTACTGGCAGGGCATTTTTCCGACGCTGAATAGCGCGAAGGATGGCTTCGATGGATTGGCGCCGGTCGGGTGCTACACGGCCAATGCGTTCGGGCTCTACGACATGATTGCGAATGCGTGGGAATGGACGGGCGATGTTTATACCGGGCCGCGCCAGTCGCATGCGAATGGGGATACGGCGTATGTGGCCGCGCAATCATCGCGCAGGGCTCGCGATACGCGGATGGCAGTGATCAAGGGTGGGTCGTTCCTCTGCGCGCCGGATTTTTGTGTTCGCTATCGTGCATCGGCGAGGGAGCCTGCAGAGCGGGATTTGCCGACTTCGCATATTGGATTCAGGACGGTGTTGCGGGGCGGGTGAGTCTTACCTTCGCCCGTCGCATGCGCTCCCCCACGGCTTGCTCCCCTCTCCCGCCATGCGGGAGAGGGGTTGGGGGAGAGGGCCGGCGGTGCAATCATCGACAAGTCGCAATTTGCACTGCAAGCCCTCTCCCCCGCCCCTCTCCCACTTCGCGGGAGAGGGGAGAAAGTCAAAATCCGCGTTCCATACTGCCAGGCAACACCCCCTACGCGTTGTCGCCAATAACGCATCTACGCGATTTGCTGCAAAATCGGGAACTTCGCATTCCGCCCCGCCCCCACGGAGCTTCCCGTCATGTCTCGGCTGTCTTCCCTGCGCCCCGTGTTGCCTATTCTCATTGGCGCATCCGTGATGTTGTCCCTCGCCATGGGTCTGCGACAAAGCCTGGGAATCTTCGTGCCGCCGCTGACGCGTGACGTCGGGATCTCGGTGGGTGACTTCACCATTGCCGTAGCAATCCAGAATCTCACATGGGGCATCCTGCAGCCGATTGCCGGTGCGCTGGCGGTGCGCGTCGGGTTTCGTCCGCTGATGGTCGGTGGTTCCGCGTTGTATCTGCTGGGACTCGTGCTGCTGGCGTCCGCGCATTCGCTGCTGTTCGTGATCATCGGTGCCGGATTGCTGATCGGCACCGCCATGGCAACGACGGGCACGGCCATGGCGATGGCCACGGCATCGAGCGCGGTGTCGCCGCAGATGCGCAGCATGGTGCTGGGTTTCGTGTCCGCATCCGGTTCACTGGGCGCGATGCTGGCCGCGCCGATTGGGCAGGCGATTACGCAGGACTGGGGATGGCGCATGGGCGTGGCGGCGTTCGTCGTGCTGGCCATCGTGATGTTGCCGGCCGCATGGACAGCGGGCCGGGTAGACAAGTCACGGCCGCCGCTTGATGCCCGACAGGCAGAACAGAGTGGACGCCAGGCGTTGATGACCGCGCTGCGCCATCCGCCTTTCCTCGTGATGGCATTCGCCTACACGGTCTGCGGCATGCAACTGGTTTTCCTGACCACGCACCTCCCGGCCTATCTCGATATCTGCGGCATGGACCCGATGCTCTCCGCGCAGGCGCTGGGCCTGATCGGCGGGTTCAATGTACTGGGCAGCCTGTTCTTCGGATGGGCCGGCGGACGCGTGAACAAGCTGCTGCTGCTCGGCTGCATCTACATGCTCCGGTCGGTCGGATTCATCTGGTTCTTCCATACCCTGCCGACGCCCGGCAGCACGATGGTCTTCGCGTCGGTAATGGGATTTCTCTGGCTTGGTGTGTCGCCGCTGGTGCAAGGGTGGATCGCCCAGACCTTCGGGCTGCGGTGGCAGGCGATGATCGCCGGGGTGGCATTCTTCAGCCATCAGCTTGGCAGCTTTATCGGCGCTTTTGGCGGCGGATGGCTGTACGACCTGATGTCGAACTATTCGATGGCGTGGAAGATCGGCGCCGGTCTGGGGCTGACCGCGGGTGCGATCCAGATTGGCTTTGCGCTGCGCTCGCGCACGCAGGCGCCGCGACTGGCTGTGTAGCCCTTGAGGCGCGCGGTTGTCGCCATATCGTAATGCGGCGGGTATCCGGATTGCGGTATCCTTGCGCCGACCCTCTTCTCAAACCTCCAGCTGGATGCGTCGATTTTTTCTGATTTGTCTGTTGCTCGTTTTGCCGTTCCAGTTTTCCTGGGCGGCAGCGGCTCGCTATTGCCAGCACGAATCGGCAGTGGCGTCGTGGCATCTCGGACATCACGATCATCGTCATCAGGCCGCGCAGGGGGATTCGGAGAAGGAAAAGGCCGGGGTTGCCGATACTGACTGTGGCGTCTGCCACATCGTTTCGGTCCCGCTGGCCTTTGGCACGTTCGTGGATAGCGGAGATGCGCGGTTCCAGGACGTGAGCATTCCCCCGCACGTCTGGCCCTTCTCCTCGCGCGGCCCCACCGCGCCGGATCGTCCGCAGTGGCTTCGTCTCGTTTAACGGCGAGACGCACCCTTCACAATTCCGAGTCGTTTCGCCGAATTTCCCAGTCATTTTTCCTGGTGCAATTCGATGCGAAGAATCCTCACGCCGCTTGGGCTGGCGGCCGTATTTCATAGCCCGTTTCTGATCTCGATGCCTGCGATGGCGCAGGCGCCCGCGAACGTATCCGTCGCCTCCCCCGTGGAAGGTGCCGGACCGCTCGGCCTCGATGCCGCGCTCTCGCTGGCGGCGGCCAGCAATTTCACGCTGTCGGCGGCCGGCAAGGAGCTGGATTCCACCGAGGGCGGCATCATGCAGGCCCGTACGATTCCGAATCCGGAAATCTCGGCAAGCATGGAAGACACGCGCAAGTCGACGCGCAGCACTACCGCGCAGGCCAATATCCCCATTGAACTGGGTGGCAAGCGCTCCGCGCGCATCGGCGCGGCAGAACGCGCACGCGAGGTAGCGCAGGCCAGCCTGGCGAGTGTCCGCGCCGATATCCGCGCGCAGGTTATCGAATCGTTCTTCTCGGTATTGATTGCGCAGGAGCGCGTGAAGCTCGCCAACGGATCGGCAGATATCGCGCGGCGCGGCGCGCAGGCGGCGGCGCGGCGTGTGGCGGCTGGCAAGATTTCACCGGTCGACGAGACCAAGGCGCGCGTGGAGCAGGCCAATGCCGAGTTGGAACTGGCCGAAGCCACCGCGAGCCTGATGTCGGCGCGTCAGTCGCTGTCGGCACTTTGGGGCAACACGGCGCCGCAATTCTCCGAAGCACAGGGCGATCTGGATGCGTTGCCATCCCGGCCCGCACCGGCCGCCTTGCAGAAGGCGCTCGACGACTCGCCGCTCGTGGCGATGAGCCGCGCGGAACTGGATCGGCGCGAGGCGGTGGTGGGCGTGGAACGTAGCCGCCAGTATCCCGACCTCACGCTGAGCCTCGGCGCCAAGCGCGACAACGATGCCAACCGCAATATGGCGGTGATCGGCGTGGCCATTCCGCTGCCGCTATTCGACCGCAACCAGGGCAACCTGTATCAGGCGATCCGTCAGGCGGACAAGGCGCAGGACGAGTATCTCGCCAATCGCATCGCGCTATCGCGCACGTTGCTGCAGGCGTCGAACCAGCTTTCCGTGTCGCGGGATTCGGCGCGGACGCTCAAGGACACCGTGCTGCCCGCTGCCGAACAGGCGTTCAACGCGGCGACCATCGGTTTCGATGCAGGCAAGTTCAGCTATCTCGACGTGCTCGACGCGCAGCGCACCCTGTTCCAGGCTCGCATCCGCTATCTCGGCGTGCTGGGCCAGACCTACCAGTCCGCGACGACGATCGATCGCATCCTCGGACACTAAAGCGGCGTACGTTCAGACGGAATTCATCATGGCAATCACGAAGAAACAAAAGACCGCGATCGCGGCAATCATCCTGGTAGGGGCGCTCGCCACTGGCGCTGCGCTGTTCACGAACATCGGCGGCAGTAGCGGCGGGCACGACGACGAGCATGCGCACGAGAAGGAGCATGCACACGAGAAAGAGCATGCGCATGACGAGAAGGAGCACGCGCACGACGAGAAGCACGACGACAAGGCGCAGCACGGCAAGGAAGAGGCAGACGCCAAGGGCGGCAAGGACGCCCAGGAAGCGGGGACCCCGGACAGGATCGCGCTGACTGCGGAGCAGATCGCGAAGGCTGGCATCGTCGTGCAGGCGGCAGGTGCCGCGCAGGTGTCATCGGGCGTGGAATTTCCCGGCGAGATCCGCTTCAACGAAGACCGCACCGCCCACGTGGTGCCAAGACTGGCGGGTGTGGTCGAAAGCGTACCCGCGAACATCGGGCAACAGGTAAAGAAAGGACAGGTGCTTGCCGTGCTCGCCAGCACCACGCTGTCCGATCAGCGCAGCGAGCTGCTGGCGGCGCAGCGGCGCCTGGAACTGGCACGCACCACGCATGATCGGGAAAAGAAGCTCTGGGAAGGGAAGATTTCCGCGGAGCAGGATTACCTCGTGGCGCGCAACGCGCTGCAGGAGGCGCAGATCGCGGTGCAGAACGCGCAGCAGAAACTGACGGCGGTGGGCGCATCGACCAGTTCGTCGGCACTGAATCGCTATGAACTGCGCGCGCCGTTCGACGGCATGATCGTGGAGAAGCACATCTCGCTGGGCGAGGCCGTGGCGGATAACACGAACGTCTTCACGCTGTCGGATCTCTCGGCGGTATGGGCGGAGTTCGTGGTGTCGGCGCAGGATCTCGACCGGGTGCGGCTTGGCGCGAAGGTCGAGGTTCGTTCGACCGCGTTCGATGGCAAGGCCGAGGGCACGGTGTCGTATGTGGGCTCGCTGCTCGGTGAACAGACGCGCACCGCCAAGGCGCGCGTGACGCTCACCAATCCGCAAATGGCATGGCGTCCGGGCTTGTTCGTCACGGTCCGCGTGATCGGTGCCGCCGTGGACGTGCCCGTTGCCGTACCGGCCGATGCCATACAGGAAGTGGAAGGGAAGACCGTGGTGTTCCTCTCGGCGCCGGACGGATTCACGATGCGCGCCGTGAAGGTCGGACGCACCAACGGCAAGGTCGTCGAAATCGTGGAAGGACTCGATGCCGGCGCACGCATCGCCACGGCCAACAGTTTCGTGCTGAAGGCCGAACTCGGCAAGTCCAGCGCCGAGCATAGCCACTGAACCGGGAGCACGCCATGTTCGAACGTCTGATCCGGTTCGCCATCGAGCAGCGATGGCTGGTGTTGCTGGCCGTGCTTGCCATGGCCGCGCTCGGTGTCTACAACTATTCGCGCCTGCCCATCGATGCGGTGCCCGACATCACCAATGTGCAGGTGCAGATCAACACCTCGGCCCCTGGATATTCCCCGCTGGAGACCGAGCAGCGCGTGACGTATCCGCTCGAAACCGTGATGGCCGGCCTGCCAGGGTTGCAGCAGACGCGTTCGCTGTCGCGCTACGGGCTGTCGCAGATCACGGTGATCTTCAAGGATGGCTCGGATGTCCACTTCGCGCGGCAGTTGGTCAACCAGCGGCTGCAGGAGGCAAAGGGTAACCTGCCACCGGGCGTGGTGCCGGCGATGGGCCCCATCTCTACGGGCCTTGGGGAAATCTATCTGTGGACTGTGGAAGCCGATGAAGGCGCGCGCAAGGCGGACGGCACGCGCTACACGCTCGCCGATCTGCGCGAGCTGCAGGACTGGGTGGTGCGCCCGCAATTGCGTACCGTGCCGGGTGTTACCGAAATCAACACGATTGGCGGCTTCGACAAGCAGTACCTCGTGGCCCCAAGCCTTGAGCGTCTGGCGTCGTATGGGCTGACGCTCGGCGATGTGGTGACCGCGCTGGAGCGCAACAACGACAACGTTGGTGCGGGCTATATCGAGCGACGGGGCGAGCAGTATCTGGTGCGTGCGCCGGGCCAGGTGAAATCGGAAGACGATATCCGCAACGTGATCGTTGGCACGGCACAGGGCCAGCCGATCCGCATCCGCGATATCGGCAACGTCGAAATCGGCCGCGAACTGCGTACGGGCGCGGCCACCGACAACGGCAGGGAAGTGGTGCTCGGTACGGTGTTCATGCTGATCGGCGAGAACAGCCGCGCAGTGTCGCGGGCGGTGGACGAGCGCGTGGCATCCATCAACCGCACGATGCCGGACGGTGTGCAGATCGTGACGGTGTATGACCGCACCAAGCTGGTGGACAAGGCCATTGCCACGGTCAAGAACAACCTGCTCGAAGGCGCGGTGCTGGTCATCGTGATCCTGTTCCTGTTCCTCGGCAATGTGCGCGCGGCGCTGATTACGGCGCTCGTCATTCCGCTGTCGATGCTGTTCACGTTCACGGGCATGGTGCACTACCGCATCAGTGCGAACCTGATGAGTCTTGGCGCGCTCGATTTCGGGATCATCGTGGACGGCGCGGTCGTGATCGTGGAAAACTGCGTGCGGCGGCTCGCGCACGCACAAGGGGTGCAAGGCAGACCGCTCACACGGTCCGAGCGATTCGAGGAAGTGTTCGCCGCTGCGCGCGAGGCGCGTCGTCCGCTGCTGTACGGTCAGTTGATCATCATGATCGTCTACCTGCCGATCTTCGCGCTGACGGGCGTGGAAGGAAAGATGTTCCATCCGATGGCCTTCACGGTGGTGCTGGCGCTGCTCGGCGCGATGATTCTCTCGGTCACGTTCGTGCCGGCTGCGGTGGCGCTGTTCATCGGCAATCGCGTGGCGGAGAAAGAGAACCGGCTCATGCTGTGGGCGAAGGCGCGCTATGCACCGCTGCTGGAGCGCTCGCTGGCGAATGCGCCGGTGGTACTGACGCTCGCCGGTGTATCGGTGGTGTTCTGTCTGGCAATTGCCACGCGGCTCGGCAGCGAGTTCATCCCCAACCTCAATGAGGGCGACATGGCGATTCAGGCGCTGCGCATTCCGGCCACGAGCCTGACGCAATCGGTCGAGATGCAGAAGACCATCGAAACCACGCTGAAAGCGAAATTCCCGGAGATCGAACGCATCTTTGCACGCACGGGTACGGCGGAAATTGCATCCGACCCGATGCCGCCGAATATCTCCGACGGCTACGTCATGCTCAAGCCGGAGAAGGATTGGCCAAAGCCGAAGAAGACGCACGCCGAGCTGCTGGCCGCCATCCGCGAGGAAGCGGGCAAGATTCCGGGCAATGCGTACGAGTTCTCGCAGCCGATCCAGCTTCGCTTCAACGAGTTGCTCTCGGGCGTGCGTTCCGATGTGGCTGTGAAGATCTTCGGCGACGACAACGCGGTGCTCGACGAGACCGCGAAGAAGGTGGCGACGGTGCTGCAAGGTATAGCAGGCGCACAGGAGGTCAAGGTGGAGCAAACCACCGGGCTGCCGATGTTGACCGTGAACATCGACCGCGACAAGGCCGCGCGCTACGGCTTGAACATGAGCGATGTGCAGGACGCCGTGGCAGTCGGCATCGGCGGACGCGAAGCGGGTCTGTTCTTCCAGGGGGATCGACGCTTCAATATCGTCGTGCGATTGCCGGAGGCAGTGCGTGCCGACATCGAAGCGCTGCGCAGGTTGCCGATCCCGCTGCCGAAGGGTAGCGCAGCCGATGCCCGCACCACGTTTATTCCGCTGAGCGAGATTGCGACGCTCGACATGGCGCCAGGCCCCAACCAGATTTCGCGCGAGGACGGCAAGCGCCGGATCGTGGTCAGTGCAAACGTGCGCGGCCGGGATATCGGCTCGTTCGTGCCGGAAGCAGAGAGCGCGATCCAGAGTCAGGTCAAGCTGCCAGCCGGGTACTGGACCACGTGGGGCGGCACTTTCGAGCAACTGCAGTCTGCGAAACAGCGTCTGCAGGTGGTGGTGCCCGTGGCGCTGCTGCTGGTGTTTATCCTGCTGTTCGCGATGTTCAACAACCTCAAGGATGGCCTGCTCGTGTTCACGGGTATTCCGTTCGCGTTGACGGGCGGCATTCTTGCGCTGTGGCTGCGCGGCATTCCGTTGTCGATCTCGGCGGCGGTGGGCTTTATCGCGCTATGCGGGGTTGCCGTGCTGAACGGACTGGTGATGTTGTCGTTCATCCGCTCGTTGCGTGAGGATGGACACAGTCTCGACGATGCGGTGCGTACCGGCGCGCTGACGCGACTGCGCCCTGTGCTGATGACCGCGCTCGTGGCATCGCTGGGATTTGTGCCGATGGCGATTGCCACGGGAACCGGGGCCGAGGTGCAACGTCCGTTGGCGACCGTAGTGATCGGCGGCATCCTGTCCTCAACCGCGCTGACGTTGCTGGTGCTGCCAGTGCTATATCGACTGGTTCATCGAAAGGAAGCCGGCAGCACCGCTATCGCACAGGCTGCCCCATCGGTGCCGGAAACCGCGTGAGCGGGCGCGATCAACCGACCCGGATCGCGCGGCCGATATAGAGAATGGGTCCGGTGGGTCGTCCGGTCGGTGATCCGGCGGGCGGCTCCAGCGTGATCTCGAACAACTGGTTTGGCTGCAGTGGCGGCAACTTGTTGATCGGGATCTCCAGCCGCTGGCCGGGACGTACAAGTCCCAGCGATACCGGCCCCGCCCAATCGTCGGCCTTGGTCCAGAACTGCAGGCTGCGCCCACTCGGCGCGGCTTGCGATGACAGTGAAACCAGCGACAACGTGCGGTCGGACGACGCCTGGATCAGCCAGCCCGGCGTCTTGTCGCGCGGCTCGGCGAGCACCACGACATAGCGCGGACCCGCAGGCGCCAGGACTTGCGAGCCCAGCAAGACGCCCAACACCACCGCACACGCGGATGCCCCAAGCGCGAGACCGCGCCACACGGCCAGTGTGCTCCACCAGTTTTCTGTCTTGTCTTTTTTGATCGAGCGAAGTCCGACGCTGGCCGCGATGCGATGCCACAGCGCAGCGGAAGGCTGCACCGGCTCGGCAAGCGCGGTAAGCGGATGCATGCGGCTTTCCCATTCGCGCACCCTTGCGGCGAATCCGGCATCGGCGCGCATGCGCTGTTCCACGTCCTCGCGTTGCGATTGGGAGAGTGTGCCGATCACGTACTCGGCGGCAAGCTGGTCCAGCGCATCGTCTGGCTCTCGGTCGTCGGGACCGGGTGTGCCGGCACTCATTGCATGCACTCCTTTAGCGCGCGCAGGCCGCGTCGAATCCACGCCTTGACGCTGCCAAGCGGCGCGCCCAGGCGGGTGGCAACTTCCGCATGCGAGCAACCATCGAGATAGGCCAGCAGGATGCTCTCGCGCTTTGGTGGGTCGAGCTGGGTCAGGCAATCACCGAGACGACCCGCCAGCACGCGCTGCTCCGCCGCATCGATCTCGTCGCCGTACGCTGCCAGTGCTGCCTCGGCATCGAGCGCCTCTGCGGTGTCCTCATCGACCGTTACGGTGCGCAAGCGACTGCGCACCACGTTCAGGGCCTCGTGCCGTACGATCGAGAACAGCCACCCGCGCGCCTCGCCCCGGTTGCCGTCGAAGCTGCCGGCGGCGTTCCAGATTTTCAGGAAGGCATCGTGCAGGACATCCTCGGCCGTCTGCCGATCCCTGACGATGCGCAACGCCACGCCCAGCAGATAGGGCGAGGCGTGATCGTAGAGGCGGCGCAGCGCCCCCGCATCACGCTTCGCGCAACCGGCAAGGGCGCCCGCGTAATCGAACAAATCCTGAATGCGAGGCGCAGCGGTGTCCAAATTGGCGTCCTGGGTCTGCCCCTTTGTCACGAGGCGATGGGCGCATCATAGCCGCCCAACGCACGTTTCAGGCGCCCGGCCGATTTCAGGACGCTTTCCAGAACAGATAGTCGGCCTGATAACCCACGGTCTGCTTCGCCCCGACATTGGCGCTGGAGCACGGCATGCTCGGCGCCACACCACCCTTCGTGGCGACGCGCTGAATGAACGTGACCCCCATCATGCTGCCCGCGCCCATCGCCGGATTGGCCTTGACCAGTTGATGCGGAATGTTCCCGTCACCGCCCGGCGCCGTGGCGACCTGCGTAGCAGTGACCTTCGACCCATCGCTCGATTCCCACGTAGCCGGCGGCCCGTAGTACTTGCCAACCGTCGCGCCGCCACGATCCTTCAGCACGGCAGTGGGACCGACGAAAACCCATTCGTGTTCGGCCTGGGTGTTGGCTTTCACACGGCATTCATAGAGCAACTGACCGCTGCCAACGGTCTGCATGGCCATCTTGTTGCCAGCCGGCACTCGAATGGCTTCCGCCACAGGCGCGGGTGGCGTCATCGACATATTGCCGCTGTTGGAAGCGCAGGCGGAGAGGAGTACTGCGGCGGAGGCGGAGAAGAATACGCTGCGAATCATGGTGGACTCCCGGTAGGGTAAAGCGCATCGAAGGATGCAAACCTCGGGGTTTGCATAGGCTCTACACGGGAGGGGGTGGTTTGGATGCAGGGGGAGGGGAAACCCTTAGGGCGTTCGCGAGCAGATGATCTGCAAATCCCCTTTCTCGATCCCGGCGAACTCGATCTCGGGCGGGAACTTTGGCTCCACGCAGAGCAGCATGGCAATCCAGTGTAGTGCGGCACGCGCGAGATCAATCGGTGCAAGGCAAGGCAGCAAGATCCACCACAATGGACCGCCATGCAACAGCCGCTCGGGATATAGGTAGAAGATTTCCAGAAGCGACATATGTGGCCACACGCCTTTCCATAATCGAAATCGAGGTGTTGGCACCGTGTTGGGTCCTTCCTCCATATAGCGGCGGATGTATTCCCACCAGGCGCGGCCACGCGCAGCGTTGCCTGCGGCACGGCCCACGAAAATCAGGCCACGCGCTTGCGCGGCTTCCATGTCGACCCAGCCCATGATCAGCCGACCGCTGCTTTTCTCTGGCTCGTGGTCGTCCAGCGTCGCGATGACATCGTCCCAGTCGTAGGTGTTGATGCCACCGGCATGAGGGGGCTGATGGACATACACCTTTCGAGTGACGCGATGAAAGCGGATGAGCGTGCGACGGGTGGTGAAGTAATCTTTGCGGAGTAGGGGGAGGGCAAGCCGTTTGACCGCCCATACCACTGCGCTGAGCAGAAAAATCATGAGAACTAGAACGAACAAGGTCGCTCCTCGACTGGCGACGACATCCCCCGATTCCGTAACTCCTTTTACAAGGCTTACCGCTAGGATGCGTACCCCATCGCTCAAAAAGCCGATCACTCCAAGCGGAATAACAGAAACCGCGAAACCAAACATCCCACGCTGGGCCTCGAACTGCCCGCACACTTCCAGATAGGTATCGTTCTTCTTGAATACCGATGCATTGGCAATCGGACGCTCTGCAGCACGCTCCTCGTGTGGCATCGCTCCGGTATCCAGACTGGTATCGACGTCGGGGGCGTCCTTCAAGCCGATCGCAATGATTTCCTCGACCAGCATCACTGACTCCTCGGCGCCGCGTGCGGCATCAAAGGCCTGCCGATCCGCTCCCCCTTCCTGTTGTGAGGGATCAGCGCCTGCATTGCCTTCTGAAACTCATTATCCTCCTGGTCCCAATTTTCGTAAGGGTTGCCAGCCCTCTTGTCATGGACCATGGTTCCCAAGAGTCCTCGATAAGTCTCGGTTGGCTTGCGAAAATAGCATCGGGTCAACCATACCTGCATCGGATCATCTCGTATTCTCATGAGCATCAGATCGCTCAATTGATATCCGATTAGCAACCAGCCAAAGAAGCCAGACAGTGCTTCGGCTGCGGTACGTAGTGCCACACCGGCAAGGACGCGATGTGCTATTGGCCGTAAGGCATGTGCGGTAATATTTTGACCCCATCCCATGAAAGTATTCCCAAACAACCTCGGCCCCGCGATCTTGCCTATCCTTTCCAACAACGGTCCACTGTAGAGTGCTCCGACATATATCGAGCCAACTGCCGCGGCAGCGGCCAAGACGCCCTTCGTACCCAAAGCAAGGCCAGCGAACACTCGACCATCGCTAAACGCTTGGTGCATGTCCTCAAACGCCTCCACCGCCATCAGCCCCGCCGCCATCCCCCCGAGCATCCCGTTGGTCAGCGACAGATGCTGGATCCACGCCGAGCCGTTGCGCACCACCTTCATCAGATTCGCGCTCGTGATGGCAACCGCTGCGGAAGTTGCAGCCATGGCGGCGTACAACTCCCGGCGCTCGCGTGTATTTAGACCCTTGCCCGACGCGGCGCGCAACTTGTTGCCGAGGTTCCAGAGTTCGATCAACGCCAGCACTGCCCCAAGGCGTGCTGCCCCGAGGTTGGTGTTCTTCGGATCAAGATTCGCTGCCTTGAGCTTCTGATGCATACGATTCGCTTCGTCGTAGTGGACGCCTGGATTGGAGCCGTAGCTGGCATTGAACACACCAATCACCATATCCGTCATTCCCTGCATGAATGCGTGGGCGCCGCCGCGCAGGTACAGCAGGAACGCGTAGAACTTGGTGATGGCACCATTGAGTGGTTGGATGGCGGCCTGACCGATGGTGCAACAGAGTTGGGCGCCAGCGACGAACTTGGCCGCTACACCGCCCATACCCGGTGGAAGCCTGCCGCGATCCGCCAACGCGGCAATGCTCCCGGCCTTGTCGAACGTCCCCACAATATTCGCTACCATCGTTTGCAGGTGAGCGGTGTCGATATCGGACTTTCCCTGCAGACTCTTCGCGATTCGCCTGAAGTCCTCCGTGGCAGCCTGCTGGTTGAACAGGAGTTGGCGATTGATCAGATTGCCGCGCCTGATCTCCATATCCGTGGCCCACGCTCGCAGCAGCGCCTGCCCGCCCTTGGATATCCCCATGCCATAAGTACACAGCGACACCTGATACGCGAACAGCACGCCGCCATTCACATCGTTCTTGCCATACCAATCCAGGGCGTCAAGCAGCGCGGAGCTGGTTATCCACGATTTCAGGTCAGTAAAGCGCTTTTCCGCATCCGCGAACTTCGAGCCGAGCTGATTGTTGAACTGTGAGATCAATCTGGCACGCGCCGCTTCGTCATAGCGGGACTCGTAGCGCGCCCAGTCATCCTTTCGCGCGTTCTGTTCCCAGGCTTGCGGATTCTTCTTCCACTGCAGATAGGCGGGGTTGGGGGCCACCGTGGCAGTGATCGGGTCATAATCGGCGCTGCCGGGAGGCACCACCCGTTGGGTGAGGATATGGTTCTTGAATCCTTCGATACGAAACGAAGTCTGCAATGCCCATTCCTGCGGTTTGATAACCGCTTCGATGTCTTCCTCGACCGCGCGCATCGAGCGGTTCAATTCCTGCGCGATGCCGACGGGGTCCCACAGCACCACGGCCGGTGACTTTGTTTCTTCCAGCCTTTTGATCAGGTTCGTGAGGCGCTGGCCGTGTGCGTCGAAGTCAGGCGCGTCCACCCCAGGTCCACCCATCAGGGGATAGAGCTGGCGATTGATCTGAACCTGTCCTTTTCGTCGCAGTGCGTTTGCCGCGATGTCGCCAGCGTCGACTTCATTCAGCTTGAACTCGGCCACCCATTGCGTCAGTTCGCTTGCTCGCAGCGTGTGAACCTGCCCGTTCCATCCCTTCGGGGACAGGGTCTGCATGCCGAGCCGGTCCCTGGCGCGCTGTTCGAGCATGGCAGCCGGCACGATATCGGGCGAGAACAGCATGTGGATGGCCGAGACTTCCTCGATCCGGTCAATCGAGACCAGAGAGGCGCCAACACCATCGGTGGCCAGATCGCACGTGAATGGCACCTGCGCCGGCGATGGAAAGCCGATCGGGAACTGCGCCAGCATGCCGCCGGGGGTGACGGCGTAGCCCTGCCATTGCGGACCACGCTTTCGTTCGACCAGCACGTACAGGTAGCCCTCACGCAGCAGGCGTACGGCGTAGCGCGACTCGCCCACGGTCTTGTCCGTGACATTTGCGCCCAGTGTCGACGCCAGGTCAGGCCATTGGCTGGCCGGAGCATTGCACACCACGGCATAGCGCAGTGGCAGGAATGTGTACCCCTTGGGCTTGCAGAATCGGCAATGCTTCCTGCCGCCCATCTGACCGGGCAACACCGATTCTTCCATGAGTTCGGAGATATTTTCGGGCGTGGTCATGTTTATGGCGCCGGACGACCAAAGCGCTGGGCGATGTCTTGCCAGACATCGTTAGATAACGACTTCAGTGCTTCCAACAACGTGGTTTTCTGGCTGTTGCAATCCGCTATTGCCGCTATCACCTCGGGATGCTGATCGAAGTCCCTTGAGAACAGAAAGGCGAACAAGGCAAACGTGATGGCATCTTCCAGGGAAGTCAGCCCATGTCGGGCCGCGCGGACGAGCAATACGTCCACGTCTGCCTGCTTGTCCGCAGGCAGTGGTACGCCCTTGTGTTTCTCGATAATGTCGATCGTCCGATTGAGTGCACCGATGCGATCGATTGACGCCCATTGCTCTGCCGTTGCGGATATGGATGCCGAGACGCCATGACGCGGTGGCTGGGTCTGCAAGTTTGCAAACGTTCCGGCGCGATCCATGGCAAACCAGTATTCGACGGGGCCAAGCAACTTTGACCGTTGGCCGGCGTCAAGGATCGCGTTCAAGCGGGGCAACACACGCGGATCGTAGTAGCGGAGGCATACCGGCTCCCGTCTCGCGTTACGCTGCTGCATGGCGGTAACGAGATGGGATGACAGGTCCAATGGCGTGACGCGAGAAAAAAGCCATCCGCAAATCGCAGTGTTGGGGATGGCAATGTCTTGCGGGTCGTCGACGGCGCCGGCGCATATCAGGGAGTCCTCCAGCACGTCGTCCCGCGATGCGTCGAGCAAGAACAATCGAGGACTTGTCAGCGCACTGTCGCGAGCCGGTCGGTATGGGAGTATCCACTGCTTATCGGAGGGAACACGCTCGGCCCAGTACGCAAGAGGCGTGCTTCCAGCCAGCGGATCTACGACAAGATAGACGTGCCCGAAGTCTTCCAGGTCACGCAGGTTGCGGAATGTTCCGAGTACGTTGGAGGCGAGGTTCATCGTATTCATTGTTTGACCTCCTCGGCGCTGCCTTGCGCAAGAGGGCCATGACCTGAAGTGCCGCACGCCCTTCCAAAGCGGTAGCCAGCGCCAGATGACACCGCCCAGTGCGGGGTCGCAGGTGGTGTCGTTATCCCGCCAGTTCCGCGCGCAACCTGTTCCTTCGCCATGTTCCGAGACCTCCGTTCGTCGGATGAGTATTCGGCGTCAAACCTGTTCCAGTGACGCCCATCCCACCACTCGCGGGGTCGCACCTTACGCCGAATTCCATGTGCTGAGAACGGTCCATTTGCCGTGTTAGCAGCCGCTGATCAAGGAAACTGCAAAATCAATTTTTGGCGATGACCTGTTTGCAGAAAACGTGGCTCCCCTAGCCCGGTTTAGCCCCCCTGCCTACCATCCACAGGTCTATTCAATCTTCTGACTGGTACCCGGCGTGTGATTCGTTGTCTACCCTGTGGGTCTCGTCAGGGGGATCGAGAACAAGGAGCGCGCCGTGAAGACCATTGCCGGGCCGTTGGCCGCCTGCATGCTTGTCTTGGGTTGCAGCACATCGACGCCGAAGCCGGGGCCGATGCCCGATACGCAGAGTGGCAAGCCCAAGCGGGCCGCGCAGGGTTGGGTGGGAGCGCATCGGGACTGGATGTCCGACAAGGAACTGGCGGCGATCTTGTCGCAGGCCGAGTATCGCCAGGTGCGGGAATTGCTGGCATCGCCGCAGTGTGTCGAACCGGCGCCGAGGTCTGCCGGCAAAGGGGCCAGTGCGGCGGGGGCCTTTCTCGCTTCGGCATCGCGCGATGTCATCGACACGACAGCCGCGCGCAGCGGGTCGGCATCCGCACCTGCACAGCGCGAGGGGCTGGATGCTAGCAGCGTCGATGTGGGATTCTCCGCCGCAGGATTCCGGGGGATACGTTGCGTGGTCTTCGCGCGGTATGCCGTCGGTGATGCGCCGTCGCGTCCCGGACTGCTGGCCGTGCTCGGTATCGAGCAACGGTTCGATGAAGGCAAGTTCACCGATTACTTCCGCTTCCGGCCGCTCTACGTACGCGCTGGCAATACGATTGCGCGGACTGCGGGTGCCGATCCGAAGATCACGGTGTCCTTCGCACTGGTGGCACGCCAACTCGTGGTGAGCAGCGCGGGCGCGGCGACGTTTGCCGAGCTCGGCGCCGCTACGGTGTCCGTGTCGCGCGTGGCGGTGGGTGGCGACGCTGCGGCATGTGGTGCGGCGCCGTGCTTTGGCATGTCGGCACCCATTCCCGTGCCGGTGGCGCGTGGCACTGTGGTACTTGCGATCGGTGTCAGCGAAGCGGGCGATGCCGGCGCGGATATCGATCAGTCCGCTGCGGAGCAGGCGGCGGTCAGGGCTGCGCTTGGTCCGGCCATGCCGGTGTTACCGGGACGCAAGCCGGTGAAATGATGCGCGAAGCGGCGTCGCATAGGGGGAATCGGGACGATTGAGGGCTTGCAGGAAGCTGATGGAATTTGAGCGGCTTGGCCCTCTCCCCCGGCCCCTCTCCCGCAATGCGGGAGAGGGGAGAAAACCAACAGCACCGTCTAACCCCGGATCTTCCCGAAGCCACCTTCGGCCCAGCGCGCCGCGCTGTCGCGGGTCAACTTGAAATCTGGCCGGACGGTTGTCGTGCCGAGCGTATCGCCGAAGCGGTTGGTGGCCGTCAGTGTGCCGAACGGCTCGAATTCATCGGGGGTGATAACGAGCCGCACTTCCAGGGTGTCGGATTCGTGTTCGATCGTCACCTGTTTGTTGAGCTGGCCGTGCAGTTGCTGTTCGTGGCGGCGAATCACTTCGCTCGCCGTCTTGACCAGTGTCTGGTGCGCGGTGGCGTCGAGTGGCTTGGGGTCCACCTTGTTGCGGCCCATCGTCCACGGCCCGACGAGCGCGGGTTCGGCGCTGCCGTCGCGGATCATCTCTACGGCCCAGCCGTCGCCATCTTCGTTCTTGATGACCCGTGCGGTCCATCCCTTGTCGCGCCAGAGCCGGGGTTCGTGGATGCGGGAGGCGTCGTCCTCCGCGGCCATCGTGTCACTGTGATCCATTGAGCTTGCCACCTGTCCATGCCGATGCATTCTGCGAGGCGACGAATTTTAACGCAGACCGCTGCCGACCTCACCCGCCTCAGCGCGATTCGCGCAGGAGCAGCGCTACGCTCCGCTCTGCCAGCGCAGCGATAGTGCGCGAGGGGTTGAGCCCGAGCGGGCGCGGCACGATGGCGCCATCCATCACGTAGAGGCCGGCGTAGCCGAATACGCGACCCTGTGCATCCACCACGCCGTCGTCGATATGGCTTCCCATATTGCAGCCGCCCAGCGGATGCGGCGTGATGAGGTTGTGCAGCAGCCGCCAGGTAGGCGGCACCCACGGATCGCCGCCCGTGGCATGCGACAGACGCGTATGCGCTGCAATCATCGATTCGATGACGGCTTCCGAGGCGCGGTATGACCACTGCATGTCGAGCGTGTGGCGCCATGGCGCATACCACTTGCGGCACAGCCGCAGTTGACCATCGCCAGGGTCAACGGCCTGGCCGAACCACGGCATCATGTGTTCGAGCGGATCGCCATCGTCAATCAGTCCGCCGATCTCCTTCCACAACATGCGTAGCTTTCCACGCGGCAAACGTCGCAGCCGGCGACGAATGTAGTTGCCGGCGAGATTCGGAATGCCGCCGTCTTCCACGAATAGCGACTGGCCACCGGGACCACTGCGGTCGAGCAGGTCGATCACGGCAGAGATGGTGACGCCATGGGCGGGGGACACCATCCGTTGGTCGTAGAACGCCGGTGTCACGAAATCGCCATTGTGCGCCCAGCCGTGGCCAAGGCGCCGGGAGAGCGCGGGCAGCGTGCGATGTTCGTCCCGGCAACGCAGCAGCAGTTCGGTGCTGCCGATGGAGCCAGCGGCGAGAATGACACGCGTGGCAGTGGCCTCGCCCGGTTCCCGGCGTTCTCGGTCCACGTCGATCCTGTCGAAGCGTACGCGCCAGCCTTGCGCCAGCGGCTCGATACGGTTGACCACATGCAGCGGCCGGATTTCCGCGCCGTGGTCCACCGCCACCGCCAGGTAGTTGAGATCGAGCGTGTTCTTGGCCGAGACCTGGCACCCCACGTCGCAGTTGCCGCAATGCACGCATGTTCCTTGCCATCGGCCATGCCGGTTCAGGAATCGTTCGGAATGACGATCACTGCGCGCATCGTGCAAATCGGCGCGCCAGTGCGGAGAGAACGTGACGGCCAGCGGCAGCTTGCGAAAACGTTCGCCCCAGCCGCTGGCCTCGGCACCTTCGCGCAGCAGCAACGCGCGCTCGCTGAGCTGATCGTCGGGAACGGTTGCGACATCGAGCATCGCGCCCACGGTGTCGTAGTAGTCCTTGAGCGATGCGTAAGTGATATCTAGGGGCCAGCCTTGCGCGAAGGTGTCCGGGGACGCCTCCACCGAAACGTTCGCGTAGATCAGCGACCCGCCACCGACCCCAGCGCCGGCAATCACCCACACGTCGTCGAACGCGCGGATATCGGCCCATCCGTTGAATCGGTGCGGCCGTCGCTGGCTCCACAACCACGGGTCGTGTTCGTCGCGCGGATAGGTAGCAGGCGTCCACGCCCTGCCGCGTTCGAGCACCAATACCTTGCGCCCGGCCAGCGCCAATCGACAGGCGGACACCGCGCCCCCGAAGCCGCTGCCAATGACGATCGCATCGTAGGTGCCGGCATTCATGGCGATGTCCGTTGTGGATGCCGATGCACGACGATGGGCGCCTCGATGCGCTGTATCGCCATCGGCGGTGGCGTCTCACCACTGGCGGGAACGAAGCGCGGACCCCGCGCGTCAGGATTCGCACGCAGTCGCCACGTGTGGCCAAATTTCCGCAATGCCTGCACACCTTGGCCGAGCGACCAGCGACGGCAAACCGATTCGAGCTTGAGCGGATGAATGGTCAGCGTGTCCGCATCGAAGCGCATCCGAAGCAGGCACTTGTAGTCGTCGATGCCCTGCGATGAAAACACTTCCTCCATGTGCAGGCCCCATAGCCGATTGGCCAGCACCATCCAGATGCCGAACAGCAGGCCGCCCAACAGGCCACCCACGAACAAGATCTCGATCAGCAGCAACGGCACCAGTCGCCAGTCGGCGGCATGGATGCCGAAGTGATGCACGTTGATGCGCGTGAACACCCACAGCAGCGCGAAGGCGAGTGCGACATGCAGCAAACCGTGCAAGGCACCGGCGAGTCCGTCCAGCGAAAAGAGCCCCTTCGGGCCCCGCGTCGCCAGGGCGGCAAAGAACGCGACGATGGCGAGGATGAACAGCACCGATGACGGACTGCGTGCCAGCGCCCGCAGCAACAATCGCCAGACATCGGGAGTCTGCGCGAAGCCGACCTCCACCTGCGAGAGTGCCGCCATCAGTCCGCCGCTACCGATCATCGAGCCTGCCGGGGGCGTGGCGCTGTGCAGTATCCAGTCGAGCAGGAAATACAGCAGCGCCACCAGTGCGCAGAAGCTGGCGTTGCGCGCGGGCAGTTGCCACGCACGATCGCGCAGACGACGTGAGGTGGCCTTGTCCGGATAGACCGAATCGGCCAGGCGATAGTGTTGCCGCGTGGCGCCGATGGAAATCGAGGAAGGCGTCTCCGGCAACTGATGCGTGCCATGCAGGAACGCGCCACCCCCGCCACAGGTAAAACGTTCGGGGCCATCGGTGCCGGTGCGCGGCGTGTAGCGCGCGTAGTGATGCATGTCACCGGCAAGAACCACAGCCAGATGGTCACCGAGCAAGAGCTCGATGCGGCTCAGGCTCCGGAAGCGGGGCGTGCGGGTTTCCATGGTCGGCAGTGTGCGACGTTGCGAACGTGCGACGCGCTGCATCTCGTCGATCCAGCTCGGCTCGGGCGTGCATAGCACCACGCGATCACCAGGGGCAAGCTTTGCATGCATCCCCCTGAAATACTCGTACTGCTGCCGGTCGATTTCGGATTCGAGTTGCAGGTCCAGGCCCCAGATCCACCATCCATGCGGCAATTGCAGGACGTAGTAGCTCGTCCGCTGGGCCGTGCGCCATCCGCCGATGGGTTCCCCGATGCAGAACAACTGGGCAAAGCCGCGCAGGCCGTCATACCAGTCATGGTTGCCAGGCGTGGCCACCATCAACGGCGCATCGGGTACGACGATGGGGATTTCGCTGTTGGCCGTGGCGTCCGCTGGGACGGGCGCGGGAAACGCGGCGCGGAACGGATCGAGAAAGCGGGTGCGATAGCCGCTGTTGGCCGGCGTGGGATAGACCTGATCGCCGCCAAGCAGCAGCACCCCGGCGCGTGGCAGGGCCTGGTTCTCGCCTTGCAGATGCACGGGTTGGCTCACGCACAGCGCCATCGAATAGGTAGAGTGCCAGCCGTCGCCGGTATCCGCGAGATAGTCGACCCAGGTGGCGCCATCGCTGCCCGCGCTAACTTGCATGGTTGGGTTCGACACGGCGGGATTGAGCGCGGCCTGTACGGCGCGCGCATCGGCAAATGCGCCAATGATTTGCGCCACGGCCACGCGGACCGCCGTCATGAGCAACTGAAGTGGACTCAGCCAGTTGACCATGGGCTCGTGCGTGTAAAGCTCGATGCGGCCCGTGATGGAAGATGCCGTATCCGCTGGCACCGCCGGCGTCGGGTCGTGCGGCGTTGCTTCAGGCATGAAATGGCGCCTCGCGATCATCGATAACATCACCTAATATAGGTGATCGAAAGACACGATCATTCCGATTTGCAAATCGGAGACACATAGGCAGGGTTCCGGGGACTTTGGGGTCAAACGCGGGGGGAGGCTGAGAACTTCATGCTCAGTCGTAGAACCTTTCTGATCGGCGGCGCGGGGGTTGCTGCCGCAGGCACGCTGGCGGTGGGCTGGGCGTTGTTTCGTCCCGACCATCGGCTGGAAAGCCGCACCGCGCCCGCTGGATCGTCCGATACGCAGATACCGCTGAACGGCTGGGTCATCATCGGCACGGATAACCGTGTAACGGTGGTGATGAGCAAGGCCGAGATGGGGCAGGGCATCCACACTGGTGCGGCCATGCTGCTGGCCGAGGAACTCGATGCGGACTGGACCCAGGTACGCGTGGTGCAATCCCCCATCGACCGCATCTATATCAACCGCGAAAACATCGTCAACGGACTGCCCTATCGCGATGACGATCCGCGCGAGCATGTGGAGTTCATTCGCGACTTCGCGCGTCGTACCACGCGTTACTTTGGCTCGATGGTGACCGGTGGGTCCACCAGCATCCAGGACCTGTGGATGCCGATGCGCGAAGCCGGGGCATCGGCCCGCGCGATGCTTTGCACGGCGGCGGCGAACCTGTGGGGCGTGCCGGTGGAAGCATGCGTAGCCAAGGCCGGTGTCGTGTCGCACGCCGCGTCGAAACGATCCGCCACGTTCGGTCAGCTTGTGCCGTTGGCACGCGATTTGTCACAGCCGTATTCGCCTACGCTCAAGACGCCGGCAGCCTACGTGTTGATCGGCACGAGTCCGAAGCGGATCGAAGGCAAGGCCAAGCTCGATGGCAGCCTGCGTTTCGGTATCGATATCGGTCCCGCCGATCTGCCGAGAAAGACGGAAGGGGGCCAACCCGTCGACTTGCTGTATGCCAGCGTGTTGATGTGTCCGACGCTCGGCGGTGGCCCCAAGTCACGCGATGTGTCGATCAAGGATGTGAAGGGCGTGCATGGCTGCTTTGTGGTCGATGGCTACAACGGTGGCACGGCCGGTGTGGCCGTAATTGCGGATAACCCGTTCATCGCCATGCGCGCACTATGCAATCTGCCAGTGGAATGGGACCACGGCGAGGCGGCGAAACTCAACACTGCCGACATCATGCAGACGCTGGAGCGCGCCATCGACGACACATCGCGCGTGACTTACTACGAGGCGGGCGATGCGGATGCAGCACTGAAACGCGGCAAGGTGCTGCAGATGCGCTATACCGTGCCCTACCTCGCGCATGGTGCATTGGAGCCGATCAACTGCACGGCGCTGGTGGACGGTGGGCACGCCACGGTGTGGGTCTCCACGCAGGTGCCACAGGCCGCGCGCAAGGCGGTGGCGGATGCGTTGGGAATCGGCGTGAACGACGTGACCGTGCATCAGGCGTATCTCGGCGGGGCCTTCGGCCGGCGCCTTGAAGTCGACTACGTGGCGCAGGCCGCCGTCATTGCCGCGCAGATGAAAGGCCGTGCCGTGCAGACGATATGGTCGCGGCCACAGGACATGACGCACGATTTCTATCGCCCTGCGTGCGTGGCGAAGTTCAGCGGATCGCTCGATGCCGAGGGCAACCTTGCGGCATGGCATGCGGTGTCGGCCAGCCAGTCCGTGACCGAACAGGTGCTGCCGCGTACGTACGGCGTACCGGAATTCCTTGCACGCCATATGCCCGATGGCACGATGGCCGAAGGCGGCTTTGACATCCCGTACGAATGCCCGAACGTGAGCGTCGCGCACACGCGTGTGGATCTGCCGATTCCCGTGGGCTACTGGCGCTCGGTCGGACATTCGCACCAGGCGTTTTTCGTGGAAAGCTTTCTCGACGAGATGGCGGCGGCAGCAGGCAAGGACCCGATCGATTTTCGCTTGGCGCTGCTCGGCAAGCCTGAACATCGGCGGCATGCGGCGGTGTTGCGCGCGCTGATCGATTTCGCGGGCTGGCGACAACCGCGCAAGTGGAAGGATCGATCCGGCACGGAGTTCGCGCGCGGCATGGCGATGCACGTATCGTTCGACAGCATCGTGGCGCAGGTGGCGGAGGTACGCCGCGAGACGGCCAGCGAGGGGAGCGCCGGATTTCGTGTGACGCGCGTGTTCTGCGTGGTGGACTGCGGGCTGGCGATTCATCCGGACATGGTGGTGCAGCAGATGGAGAGTGGCATCGTCTTCGGACTCTCGGCGGCGCTGCAGCAGGCGGTGACGATTCGCAACGGACAGGTGGAGCAGCACTATTTCAGCGAGGTGCCGTTGATCGATATCGAGACATGTCCGGAGATCCGCACGCGCGTCATGACCGGCACTGGCAACCTGCCGCATGGTGTGGGTGAGGCCGGGACGCCTCCCATCGCCCCGGCTGTCGCAAACGCGGTGGCGCTGCTGACCAGCAAACGTCCATACAGTCTGCCGTTGACGGCACCGCCGGCATTGCCGGAAGCCGAGCGCACGCAGGAAGGAGACAGGTGGTGCCAATGGTGCAAGTCACTCTGAACGGCAAGACCGTCACGGTCAACTCGGCACCCGATACGCCGCTGCTGTGGGTGTTGCGCTGCGAACTGGGTCTGACGGGTACGAAGTTTGGATGCGGCGTGGGCATCTGCGGCGCGTGTACCGTGCTGGTGGGCAAGGAACCCAAGCCGGCATGCCGCGAACTGGTCAAGGGCATCAACAATGCGCGCGTGACGACGATCGAAGGACTCGACGGCCCCGTCGCCGATGCGTTGCGCAAGGCATGGATCGCATGCGATGTGGTGCAGTGCGGCTACTGTCAGAGTGCGCAGTTGATTGCGGCAGCGGCGTTGCTGACGCGGCGGCGCGCACCGAGCGACGCCGACATCAATGCTGCGATGAAGGACATTGCGTGCCGCTGCGGCACGTTCCCGCGCATCCGGCGCGCGATCCATATGGCGGCCAGTGCGCTGCGATGAATGTGAACGGAGACAACGAATGAGAAAACTGATCGCTTCCACCTTCGTATCGCTCGACGGCGTCATGCAGGCGCCGGGCGGTCCCGAGGAAGATCCCACCGGCGGATTCGCGCACGGCGGCTGGACCTTTCCGTACTGGGACGAGGTGATGGGGCGCTCGATGAAGGGCCTCGACGGCAAGGACCGTGAGCTGGTGCTGGGACGCCGCACCTACGAGATCTTCGACGGCTACTGGCCTTATCAGCCCGCAGATAGCGAGATCGCGCAAACGCTCAATGCGGCGAGAAAGCACGTGGCATCGCGCACGTTGAAACAGGTCACGTGGAATAACTCGACGCTGCTGGGCGACGACGTGCCCAAGGCGGTGGCCGCGCTGAAGGCGCAGGCGGGACAGGACCTGCAGATCATCGGCAGCGGCAACCTGATTCAGACGCTGCAGGCTGCGGCACTGATCGACGAGTACAACGTGTGGACCTTCCCCGTGGTGCTCGGCCGCGGCAAGCGGTTGTTCGAATCGGACGTGCGGCCGGAGGGATTGAAACTCGTTGACTCGCTGCACTCCACCACCGGCGTCGTGCTCAGTACCTATGTGCCGGTGGGTGAAGTGCCGGTAGGCACGTTCGAGACGATCGAACCGAGCGAGAAGGAACAGGCGCGACGGAAGCGGATGGCGGGTGGGGCGAATTGGTAGAGCAAGCGAGCTCGCAGCATATGACTGACCTTTCTCCCCTCTCCCGCGCGCGGGAGAGGGGAGAAAGGTCAGTCATATGC
>NZ_SCMX01000069.1 GCF_005503625.1 Cupriavidus sp. 2SB
CGCAATAGCTGCGCGAAGGCAGACGCGGTTCCGCGAAGGGGGTGACAAGTCTGCCTGCGACGAGGTCGTCGGAGACGAGTGCCGTGGGGCCCATGGCGATGCCGATGCCGTCGATGGCGGCCTGCAGTGTCAGGTAGAAGTGGTCGAAGGTCAGTGCGGCGGCTGGGCGGAGGGTGGGGATGCGTGCGCGGGCCAGCCAGTCGGGCCAGAGACGGGGAAGGCTCGATGTGTGCAGCAGCGTGTGTTGGCGCAAGTCGTCGGGAGACTGCAGCGGTATGCGCTGCAGCAGGGACGGGCTGCAGACCGGTACGCGCTCTTCGGTCAGGAAGGCGTGGGTCGAGTAGCCGTAGAACGTGTCGGGGCCGCCGCGGATGATGACGTCGGGCGTGTCGTTGAGGCTCTCCAACGGGCCGTTTGATGTTTCCACTTTGACTTCGACATCGGGATGTGCGGCGCGGAACCTTGCGAGTCTGGGTACGAGCCAGCGCAAGGTGAATGTTGCGGAGGCGTTGACCAGTAGTGTTCGCGAGGTGGTTTCGATGATCCCGAACCTTGCGGTGGCTTGTGCGAGTTGCTCGAACAACGGCCCGATTGTCGCGAGGTATGCATTGGCGGCGGGAGTCAGTGTCACGCGACGATTGTGTCGCTCAAAGAGGGCTTCACCGAGCCATGTTTCGAGCAGTCGAACCTGCTGGCTGATGGCACCGTGAGTCACGTGCAGTTCGGCGGCGGCTTCCTTGAAGCTGCCGAGTCGGCCAGCGGCCTCGAAGGCGCGCAGGGCATTGAGCGGGGGGAGTTGCCGTTTCATATGCACAGGTGCGAGAGATTTTCTAACGCGATTCGGCAATTTATCTGGTTTGTAGGCCCTGAACAAGATAGATATCCTGTCTTCCTCGCCTCCACCCGTTTCTTCCCATGCTCAGCTACACCGCCGGATTCGTGCTGCTTGCCGCCGTGCTTCACGCCAGTTGGAACGCGATGCTGCACGGCAATCGCGACCGCTTTCTGTCGATGACGTGGATGAGCATGGCGATGGCGGTGTTCGCCACAGTCGTCGTCGCGAACAATCCGCTGCCGGCCAGCGCGTCGTGGCCGTACCTCATTGCATCGGGGCTGGTTCACATCGTCTACAACGTGAGCCTTGTGCTGTCGTATCGGCGCAATGACCTCGCGTTGGCCTATCCCATCGCGCGCGGATCTTCGCCTCTGCTTGTGACGCTGGGCGCGGCACTGTTCGCGCAGGAAGCGATCAGCCCGTTGCGCTTGCTCGGCATCGCGATGATCTCGGGCGGCATCATCGCGATTGCGGTGCAAGGGCGTGAGGTGTCGCGCAGCGGGGCGCTGACCGCGCTGGCCACTGGCGCAACGATTGCGCTCTATACCGTGATCGATGGCATCGGTGTGCGCTTGTCCGGAGGTCAGCCGCTCAGCTATATCTCGTGGATGTTCATGTTCTATTGGCTGATGCCGGTGCTGTTTGTAGCGAAGCGCGGGAGCGCCGCATTGTGGACGCCGATGTTCGAGCAGCCGCAAGCCGTGATCAGCTCCGTGGTCGGCGGGTTGGTGTCGGTTGCCGCGTACGGCATCGTGATCTGGGCGCTGCAGTCGGGTGCGATGGGTGCGGTGTCTGCGTTGCGGGAGACCAGCGTGGTCTTCGCCGTGCTGATCGGACGCGTGTTCCTGCGGGAATCGGTCAGCAAGACGCGCTGGCTCGCCTGCATCGCCGTTGCGGCGGGTGCGGCCTGTCTCGGTCTGTAAGCGTCGAACAGGACATCACGCTCAAGACTTGCATTTCGCTTGCTCGATAACGAACGCGGCCACATCGTCGCTCACCGTCGAAAGCCAGCGCAACGGTGAGGCGAATACACCAATCAGCAGCGTGTGCGAAAGGTGTCCATATTCGCGATACGTCACGGGGACGCCTGCGGCACGCAGTTTCTCCGCCATCTGCGCGGAATTGCGCTGGGGGTTCACCAGTTTGTCGCCGCTATAGGCGCCGAGAAATGCGGGCGGCGAGGCGCTGGATGCATAGTCAATCGGTTGCGATCCGGCGGGGTAGTTCGGATGATGGAACACGGGTCGCGCTTCGGGATTGACGATCGGCAGGAAGTCGTAAGGACCAGCCAATCCGATCCAGCCGCGCAATGTCGATGGGTCAGATCCAGCGTCGTGCAGCCAGCGTGCATCGAGTGCAAGCATCGCGGCGTTGTAGCCGCCTGCGCTGTGGCCCATGACGAAAACGCGTTGCGGGTCGCCTTGATAGCGGGCCACATGCTGAAGTGTCCATGCCACGGCTCGAGCGTTGTCGCGCAGGAAGTCGGGGTACGTGACTTCCGGGTAGAGGCGATAGTCCGGGATGATCGTCAGGATGCCGTGTCGCGCGAGGTTGGCCGCGACAAAGCGATAGTCGGCGCGCTCGCCGCTATTCCAGGTGCCGCCGTAGAAGAACACCACCACGGGCGCAGTGGTGCCGCAAGCGGGTTGCTTCGGCACGTACACATCGAGACGTGCGCGCGGGCCATCGCCATATGGCACATCGGCATGGCGCGTGTAGGCGGCGTCGGAGGTGAGCGCATTGAGCGCATCCATCGTGCTGCATGCACCGAGCGCCAGCAAGGGCACGAGTTGCAAGACTCGCCATCCGCTTCGCAGCAATGTCATCGCGTGGATCGCATTCATCATGCTCATCGGGGGAGTGGCGTGGCAAAGCGTCGCTGCAACCAGGCGACGGGCGGGCCGATCAGCGACAGATGGCGCCACAATGCTGCGGCGTCCCAGTAGTCCTGATGATCGCTGACGCGGCCGTCGTCGCCGAAGCGGAGATGCGAGCTGCCGGGCACCGAGAATCGTCGGCCCTGTATCGCACCCGTAAAGGTCCATGTGGCAAATCCTTCGCGGTCTCCCATCAACTTCCTGTCGATGAGGAAGCGCGGATCGACGATGGCTTCGAACATATGCTCGAACACCGCGCGGATGGCGGCATGGCCGCGCACATCGTTGAAGGGATCGCGGAAGTGCGCTTGCGGTGCGTAGAAGCGGTCAAGCGCATCCAGCGATTCCGGTGTGAGCGTGGCGTACCAGTCCAGCAGGGCCGACAAGGTGCCGGGATGAACGGTGGCAGTGGTCATGGTGGGCGCATTGGTTTTATCAGGTGGCTTTCATCAGGCGTTTCAGCAATGTGAGGCGCAGGCCGTAGGGCAGCATGCTGGCCAGCCGCATCGCACGCGTGAACATAGTGGGAAAGGCAATTTCGAAGCGGCCGCGCGCCAGGCCGGAGAGTATCGCGCTGGCCGCCTCTTCCGCGCTTTGCAGCGACGGCATGGGGAAATCGTTGCGTGCCGTGAGACGTGTTTTGACGAATCCCGGATTGACCAGATAGACGCCAAGCCCGCGTGGATGCAGTTCTGCATAAAGCAGCTCGGCGAGGTTGATCAGCGCCGCTTTGGTGGGTCCGTAGACGGTGGCGTTGGGCAGCCCCATATAGCCGGCCACACTGGCAAGCAGCACCAGTCCGCCGGTGCCGCGCGACAGCATCGATGGCAGCACAGCGGACATTCCATAGTAGACGCTGCCGAGATTGGTCTCGATGGTGCGACGCGCTTCGTCGGCGGTGACATCCCAGGGCCGTAGCGGGCGATATTCCGCCGCACAGAAGATCACCACGTCCACGTCCTGCCACATCTCGCGCAACGTGGTGTGCGTCGCGATCCAGTCTTGCGGGTGGCTCGCATCCATCGGCATGGCGACGCCACGGGGATAGCCGTCGATCACCGTCGCCAACGTCTCCGCGCGCCGTGCCGAAACCGCGACGTTCGCACCCTTCACCAGCAGCGCCTGTGCGAGTGCCGCACCGATGCCGCTGGAGGCGCCCACCAGCCAGACGCGCTGGCCGGTCCAGTCGGTCAGGCGAGGGTTCAGGTTCAGGCCGAAGGTGGGCATGA
Organism: Cupriavidus sp. 2SB; assembly: GCF_005503625.1. Lineage (GTDB taxonomy): Bacteria > Pseudomonadota > Gammaproteobacteria > Burkholderiales > Burkholderiaceae > Cupriavidus. Next base: position 3,942 of record NZ_SCMX01000069.1, read on the forward strand.
TCGTTTCCGAACGTCAGGGAGCGGGCCGGCGGAAGAACACCGTCACCTCGCCCACTTCGAATCCGAACTTCTTCACACGCGCACGATTGATCATCGTGCGCTCGTCCACCAGCACCATCCAGTCGTCGAACTGCACGTCATAGGTCTTGCCATCCACGGGCAATTGCAGCGTGTACTTCCACTGCAGCACGTTGCCGCTCGCGTGGCCCGTGGCCTCGCCTACGACGTCCGGCGCGGTGCCTCGCCAACTGCCATCGGCGGCACGCGTCAGCGTCCAGGTGCGATGTTGCGTGGTGCCGTCGCTGTAGCGGAAGTCCTCTTCCAGCACGAAGCGGCCATCCTGTTCGCGGCCTTCCAGATCGACGTGGAAGCGTTTGACGATCTCGCCGCTGCGTTTCTGGAACATGCCCCATGCCTCGGTCTTGCCACGGAAGAACGTTGGCACATCGAGCGGGGGGCGTTGATCCGCGTAGTGCGAGACGTCCGGCGCAGAGCAGGCCGCGCACAGCATCACGATACCGATTGCCATCCAGCGACGAAGATATGTCATGACGACACCTCCGGTGAGGCGCGGCGGCAGGCTGTCAGGCTCGCCATCGCACATAACTTCAGGAGGCAAGGCACGCCGGCATACATCCACGCCAGCGCGAGTCCGCCTGAGCCGGTGGCGAGTGCGCCGGGTTGATAGCCGAGTGCGGCGAGTATGGGCAGGGTGAGGCCCGCAATCGCCAGGCAGAGTTTGCCGAGCAAGGTCCATACGCCGTAGTAAGCCGCAGGGCCTTCGCTGGCCGGAATCCGCTCGGCCAGCAGCACGGGAGGCAATGCGAGATCGGCGCCGAGGCTGAGTCCGGACAGCGCGCAGATGATGAGGAATGGCAACGTGTCACCGGGACCGAGCAGTCCGGCCCAGACGAACGCCAGCACGGCGGGCAGCATCGCGATGCGCCATGTCTGGATGGCACCGAGGCGTCCGGCAATCCATACCCAGCCCGGTAGCCCAACCGCGCCTGCGAGGAAATAGAGCGTCAGGCTCGGTGCCACCGCGCGCGGCTCGCCCAGCCGATCCTCGATGAAGAAGACGGCGAGCGTGGCGGCGATGGCAATCGACAGGCCGTTCAGGAAATACGGCAGCAGCAGCGCACGGAATGCGTGATTCGCCATCAAAGTGCGCCATGGCATCGGCGTCGGGCAGGACACGCCGCGCCATGTGGGGCTGAAACGGATGAGCATCCATAGCGCGCATATCAGCAGCATGGCGAACAACATCGCGAATATCGTCATGGCCGTGCGGGGTACAGCGTCTGGCGCAGACAGCAGCCACGCGGGCAGGGCACTGGCAAGCAGCACGCCGACGAGTCCCGCGCCTTCGCGCCATGCGGCGGCGCGCGTAAGTGTTGGCTTGTCGTTGGCGAGCCGCGCACCCCACGCCAGATACGCGACGTTGAGCAGGCTGTGTCCGATGTAGACCATCACGAGTGCGCCTGCCAGCCAGAGGGCGAGCCACGTATCGCCGGAGACCGGCGGCAACCATAACGCCGCGAACGCTACGCCAAGCAGTATGGCGCCCAGCCACATGGCGGGCAGCAGACGTCCGCGTGGCACGAGTTTGTCTATCCATCGGCCGAGCAACGGGTCCTGCGCGGTATCGATGAGACGTGCGGCAAACATGACCACGCCGGCCAGCGAGAGCGACATGCCCAGTCGCGTGGTGTAGTAGGCGGGGGCTTGCACGTAGATAGGCAATGCGGCCATTGCCAGCGGCAGGCCGAGCGCACCATAGGCGGCCAATGGAAAGTTGCCGGGCGCGGTCATTCTGTCTGCCCCAGCAACTTCAATCGCAAGGCCGGCGCACGGGTGGCGGGATCAAGCCAGATGGCAAAGAAGGCGCGGGCGAGCGCCGCGTCATCGATCTGCCCCGTTGCGCGATCGTTGGCGAAGAAGCGCACACCTTCGCCGGGCAGGTAGACGCCGGTCAGGCTGTCACCGGCACGGACATCCACGAAGACTTTCTGTAATGCCTCGCGCCAGCGTTCGAGCGTGGCGGCGGTGACATTCGGACGATGGATGCGTCGAATTTCCTCGATGCTGGTATCCACCAGCCGCTGTGCAGTGAAGGCGCGTGCGTACGTGACCTGCAGCGCAAACGGTGCGTCGATGTTCGGCGGCAGATGCGGGGACCACAGTTGCGCAGTATAGAGACGCAGGCCGAACCAGCGATACTCGCCCTCGCCGCTGAGCTGTGCCTGCGGCAAGGCCGTGCGCCAGCCTTCCGCTGCTGCGCAGCCAAGCGAGACGATCATCAAGATCATCGCCAGGGCTGGAGCGAGCGGCGCGCGTCGCATGCTAGACCTCGCGCGTGAGCAGGAACTGCATCACGTCCGTACGGTCTTCGTCGAAGCTGGCCTCGCAGTAGCACAGGTACAGATGCCACAGCCGCACGAATGCTTCATCAAAGCCTTGCGCCATCACCTCGTCGCGACGTGACATGAACTGCTGGCGCCAGCGTCGCAGTGTCTCGGCATAGTCATGGCCGAACGCGAGCACAATGCTGACCGCCAACCCGGATCGGCCCGCCGCGCGCGAAAAATGTCCGGGGCTGGGCAACATGCCTCCGGGAAAGATGAATTCGCGGATGAAGTCGCTGCTGGCGCGGTAGGCGTCGATACGATGCTCGGCCATGGTGATCGACTGCACCAGTATCTGACCGCCCGGACGCAGGCGCGCGTACAGCGTGTCGAAATAGGTGCGCCAGTAGGCTTCGCCCACCGCTTCGAACATCTCGATGGACACGATGGCGTCGTAGCTGCCATCGAGATCGCGATAGTCGCACAGTGCCAGCGAGACACGATCTTCCATGCCGGCTTGCCTGACACGTTCCTGCGCCCGTGCGAGTTGCGCAGGCGATATCGTGATGCCATGGACGTTCACGCCGCGTCGCGCCGCATGCAATGCGAATCCGCCCCAGCCGCAGCCAACTTCCAGTACGCGCATGCCGGGCTGCAATTTCAATGTGTCGAAGATGTGCGCGTACTTGGCTTCCTGCGCATCGTGCAAGGGTTGATCGACATCGCCTGCGAACCATGCGGCGGAGTACGACCAGGTGTCGTCGAGCCACAGCGCATAGAAATCATTGCCGAGGTCATAGTGCGCGTGGATGTTCCGGCGGCTGCCATCGCGCGTGTTCTTGCGCAGCAGATGCCGCAACTGATACCAGCGGCGCGACAGCCATGTGCCGGCGATGGTGCGCGGCAGCGCGGACTCGTTGCGAAGGGCGAGACGCAATAGCGCGGTGACATCGGGGCTGTCTACCCACTGATCGCGCCACGCCTCGGCAAAGCCGATATCGCCTGCGCGCAGTATCCGCTCGCAGGCGCGCCAGTCGCGCAGTGTCAGCCGAGCGCCCGGCGACGCGTGGGGATCTCCGAAGATCCTTTCCGCGCCGTCCGGCAGCGTCAGCACGATATGGCCCACCTTCACGCGCGCCAGTGTGGCCAGGAACACGCGGCCCGCCACGGGAATCTCTGCCGATGCCGAACGGGACCACGGGGACAAGGTACGAAGGCTGAACGCGGAGCGGATCATGGGCGAATATCGTCGAGAGGCGATTCCGTAGCGGGAGAAGGCGATACATCGGCGGGCGGCCGCTTGCCGTGGAAGGGCACGCCACGCATCCAGAGTCGCAATGCCTGCCAGTGGATGCGCAGCGTCACCGACAGCGTGAGCCACGGCTGGCGCAGCAAGGCGTGCAGCATCGTTGTGCCTGTCAGGGGCTGCTTGTGTCCACTGATTGCAGTGCGAAGCAGCATGCCGGCATCGTCGAGATAGTCGATGCCGACGAAAGACGTGGTGCCCGACTCCCGCACGTGCATCGCGTAATGGCCGCGCACATCGTTGAAGGGTGATACATGCAGCAGCTTGCGCGTGGCCAGTACCGTCCGGTCATGGATGGGTCCGAGGTCGGGTGCGGTCACCAGATAGGTGTGGCGCCCGCCAAAGGTGTTGTTGACTTCCGCTACCAGGGCGCGCAGGTTGCCGTCGCGGTCATGGCAGAACCAGAAGCTCACTGGATTGAAGGCGTAGCCGAACAGGCGTGGGAACGTTTGCAGCCAGATCTCGCCATCGTCGGGAAGATCCGCCGCGCGCAGTCGCGCACGCATCCACGTGGACAGGTCGCTCCCGTCGCGCGCGCCGTAGTCCTGTGTGCGCAGGCTGACGATGCCTGCACGGTCGATGCCAAACCACCAGCGGTTGAGTTGAGCGAGTGCATCGACGTTCAGCCGCAGGCAGAACACGGGATACACAAAGCGGTGCCGCACCGGCCGCAGGCGATCATGCATGACGCGACACTGCAGTAGCCAGGCGTTGGGATTCATAGCCGGGCCCAGGTTGGCAATGCACCGAAATCGCGCACCACGCGCAGCGCGGACTTCAGGCCATCTTCATGGAAGCCATAACCCGTCCATGCCCCGGCATACCACGTGCGGCGGCTTCCCTGCAGCGCGGGCAGTGCCTGCTGCGCAGCAATGGCGCGCAGGTCGAACAGTGGATGCTGATACGTGAAGCGACGCAGCTCGGTGCCGGGCGCAGGTTCGCGGAACGCGTTGAGCGTGACCACGACCGGTGTGCGGAATGGCAGCGGCTGAAGCTGATTGACCAGATAGCTTACACATACCGCACGCGACATATCGGCGCGCTGCCCACCGAGATAGTTCCACGCCGACCATACGCGGGGGCGGCGCGGCAGCAACGTGGGATCGGTGTGGAGGATGGCGACGTTCGGCCCGTAGCGTACCGCGCCCAGCAGATCTCGTTCGGCATCGCTGGCATCCGCCAGCATGTGCAGCGTGTCAGGCGCATGGGTTGCCATGACGATGGCATCGAAACGCTCCGTGCCATCGTCGGTCATGACATTGACGCCGTCGTCATCGCGCCGCACGGCACGCACTGCAGTGCGCAGGCGCACATCGTCGAGTTGTGCAGCAATGCGGCGGACATACTCGCGTCCGCCACCGGACACCGTGCGCCATTGCGGACGATTGGTGATCTGCAGCAGCGCGTGATTGATGCAGAAGCGCAGGAACGTGGCGGCGGGAAAGCGCAAGACATCGGCGGTGGCACACGACCAGATCGCGGCGGCCATCGGCAGCAGGTAGTGCTGGCGGAAAGGCTGGCCGTAGTTGCCGATGGTGAGCAGTTCGCCCAGCGAGCAACCACTGTGATCCGCATGCACAAGGTTGCGCGGCGCGGCGCCGTTGAAGCGCACGATATCGCGCAGCATGCCGAGGAACGTTGGCGAGAACGCATTGCGACGCTGCGCGAACACCGTGTTGAGACTGGTGCCGGCCCATTCCACGCGCCCGTGGTCCATCGACACCGAGAACGACATATCGCTGGGACGCGACGCCACGCCCAGTTCGTCGAACATCGCAATCAGGTTGGGGTAGGTGCGGTCGTTGAACACCAGAAAGCCGGTATCGACCGGACTGGTCTGTCCATCCAGCGTGACGTCGACGGTATTGGTGTGGCCGCCGAGATAATCGCCCGACTCGAACAACGTGACGCGGTGCCGACGGGCAAGCAGCCACGCACTGGCCAGCCCCGAAACGCCGGCGCCGATCACGGCGATGCGAAGTCCAATTGAGGTGCCGAAAGATGCATTCACGACCCGTGCTCCCGGTGATTTCTTGCTTTGGCAGTGCGTTTTTCGCAGCCGGTGCTAAGATGGACGCTACCGTTTCGGAAATAAGACTACTACATAGTAGCGAGATTTACTAATGAGTATTTTCGGCAGGCTCAGTTTCAAGGACCAGGCATTCCAGTTGCGTGAGGACGCGATCCTCGACGCGGCGACCCGCATTCTCGCGGGAAAGGGGTTCGACCTGATGACCATGGACGACGTGGCCGGCGAGGTCGGTATTTCCAAGCCCAGTCTCTACAAGCATTTCAAATCGAAGGGCGAACTGGTGGGGGCGGCAATGATCCGCCTGATCGACGGCGCGCTGGCATTCCTCGATGCGCTGCCCGATGACCTCACCGCGATGGGACGCCTGCGCGCGCTGCTGGAGTGGGCGCTGACTGTGCGGCTCCAGGGCGGGTTGCCCTTTCTCCCATCGACCAGCCCCGCCGTGCGCGACATGCTGCTGCGCAATCTGCCCTATGTGGCGCGGGTGCTCAAGTTGAACGGGCGATTAAAGGGGATGGTTGTCGAGGCCAAGAAAGCCGGCGACCTGAACAGTGACCTGCCGGACGACGTGATCCTGTTCAGCTACTACGCGCGCACCTGCGACCCGGCGGTGGAGTATCTGCGCGTCTACGGCAAGCTCGACGATGCCACCATCGTCAGTCGCATGCTCGATGTGTGTTTTCAGGGGATAGGGGCAGAGAGGGCCTGAGCCGTTCCATCCGCCGGGCAGGCCACATTGCCGGCCAACGTCTCCAACGCGCGCGGCGTCGTGATACGCCAGGCCCGGCCGCGTCCTTCCAGATAGCCGAGCTTCTGCCAGTCGGCAAGCAACCGGTTCAACGTTTCTGCGCGTATCCCGAGCTTGGCAGCCAACTGGCGCTGGCTCAGCGGAAATTCGACGCGCATGCCGGTCTTGTTCGCCAGCTTCAGCAGGTAGGCGGCCAGACGCTGCGCGGCGCTGGTGCTGGCCAGCGTGTCCACATCGTCGATGCGTTGATGCAGGACATCGGCCGCCAGCGCGAGCATGCATAGCGCAAGCTGGGGATGGTCGAGACACGTTTGGTGGAGATTGTCTCGTCCGAAGCGGCACAACGTGCTGTCTTCTGCCGCACGCGCCTCGACCGGATACGTCCGATGCGGCATGAACATGACGATGGGCGCCAGCCACTGGCCCGGCAACGCGTGGTGGAGGATTCTGTCCTCGCCATCGATCCCGATGCGCAGCGTATCGATGCGGCCGCACATGACCAGATACCAGTAGTCCGCGCGCTGGCCCTGCCGGAATACGCAATCCCCTTTCTGCAGCGCCGTGATCGAAGCGTCCGCAAGCAGTGGCTCGATCGGTATCGTCTGGCTCCATAACGGATGGCTGGCGAGCATGACCTGCACCGCTTCCACGTTCATCCGCGCTGTCTTGATATTTCTCATTGGTGATTGACCCCGAGATCCGAATAATTCGCAAATGATAATCATTCGCGAAAACGTGGGCCTCTGACAAGAGGACCACCCTCGGGGAGGTCAATGTGTTACGTCATTTTGTAGCCTGCGGTGCAGGCAGTGTCCTGGCGCTGGGCTGGCCGTGCGTGAGCGCGGCGGCGGAGGATGGCAAAGTTCATGAATTGCAGGGCGTGACCGTGAGCGCGACGCGCACGGCCGATTCCATCGAGGAAACGCCGCGCGCGGTGACGGTCATCTCCGGCGAGGAGATTCAGGATCGCGTAGGCAGCGGCGGCATCCAGGGGATGCTGGCCGATGTGCCCGGCCTCGCCTTTGCGCGCACGGGCGGACTCGGTGGGCAGTTGGTGATGCGCGGCTTCAACACCAACTCCGGCCGCTCGATCATGGCCATCGACGGCGACCGTTACCGGGGCCGCAGCACGCTCGAATACAACATGATCGATCCCAACTCGGTGGAGCGCATCGAGGTCATCCGGGGACCGGCGTCGTCGATCTATGGCTCCGATGCCATGGCAGGCGTGGTCAACATCGTGACGCGCCGTGCCAAGGTCGAACGGGATCAACCGTTTTCGCTGAAGCCGAAGATCCGCGCCGTGGAGTGGAACAGTGTCAACAACATGGTGGGCGGGCGTGCCGAACTGCTTGGCGGCGGCAAGGGCTTCGACGTCATGCTCGGCATCAATCATCGCGACGCGGGCGATTACTCCACCCCCATCGGCGATGCGCTGAATAGCGGGTTCAATGCGACGGGTGCGGATATGGCGGTGGGCTTCTCACCAAGCGCCGATTCGCGCTGGGAGTTGTCCGGGCGCTACCAGCGCGTGGTCAGCAAGCGGGCGGGCGGCCTGGGCGCGGCGCCGGGCGAACCGTATCTGAGCGTGCGCGAAGACCCGATCATCGAACGCTATGTGCGGCTGGCCTATGAAGGACGCCGTGTCGCCACGTGGATCGACAGCCTCGACGCCAGCGTCTACGTGCGCGATTTCGATACCGATATCTATCAACGCAACAGCAGGTCGCCTGCGGTGACGGTGTACAACCACATCAAGGTCTACACGCCCACGGTATGGGGCGGCCACGTCACGGCAATGAAGCGGCTCGGCAGCCATTCGTTGAGTTTCGGCGGCGACTTCTTCAACGAGAGCTTCGATGGCCGCGTCAACAATGTGCAGCGCTACCGCAACAGCACGGGCGCATTGATCGGCAGCACCGGCTGGCGGCAGATGGAGCGCGGCGCGGACCAGACCAATGTGGGCCTGTTCATCCACGACAACTGGCACGTTGGCGAGAACTGGACGCTGTCCGGATCGCTGCGCGGCGACATCGTGGATGTGCGCATCGGCGACGCGATTCCCAACGAAGCTCCCGCGCTCACACGGGCATACGAAGGCAAGACTTCGCCGCGCCACTACGCGGTAACCGGTGGCATTGGTGCGATCTACCAGTTCGCGCCCGCATGGCAAGTGGTGGGCAATTTGAGCCGGGGCTTTCGCGCGCCATCGGGCATGAACCTGACGATTGCCAGCATCGCGGGCACGCAGCCCATGCTGCCATCGCCCGATCTTTCGCCCGAGACCAACCTGACCGCCGAGATGGGGTTGCGCTGGTATGGCCGTCGTAGCTGGTCTCGGTTGACCGCTTACCAGAGCAAGTACACGGACCTGATCACACCGCGTCGCGTGGGACCCAACTTGTTCCAACGGCAGAACCTGGGCAAAGCCACGATCCGCGGTATCGAACTGGAAGGGCGCGCGCGCATCACGCAACAGTGGAGTGCGGGGCTCTCTGCCACCTATACGCATGCGCGGAACGATATCAACGGCGAGCCTCTGCCATACGTGGCGCCACTGACCGCCAATGCCTCGCTGCGCTACGACGGCAAGGGCTGGCATGGTGAAGGCGTGATCCGCGCCTTCCAGGCCAAGCGCAACATCGACCCGACGCAGGAGCGCCGCACACCCGGCTACACGATGGTCGACCTGCTCTTCGGCATGGATGTGGATCGCCTGCTCGGTAGCGAATGGCGCGACTGGAAGCTGCTGGCTGGTGTGGAGAACGTGTTCAACAAGGTGGGCCGCAATCCCACGGTGACGGAGAACCTGTCGTATCCGAACACGCTGGTGGGCAATCCGCTGGTGGAGCCGGGACGGTCCGTGGTGCTCAAGCTGGTGGGGACGTATTGATGCGCTCGCTCGGATACTTGCGCGTATCGTCGGCGTTGCTGCTGGGCGCGATATCGAACACCCACGCGGGCAGCGTCGTGGACCAGTTGGGCCGCACCGTATCGATTCCGGAACGTGTCGAGCGCGTGGCCGTCATTCCGATTCCGATTGCCTCGATGGTCATGGCGGTGGATGGTAGCGCGGCGCGTCTCGCAGGCATGCACGGTGCCAGCCGCGCGGACTTCGAACTCGGCATGCTGGGACGCATGTTCCCCGAGGCGGCGCGGTTGCCCACGCAGGTGTCGGGTGAAGGCTTCGTGCCGAATGTGGAGGCACTCGCTGCCACACGTGCAGACTTGGTGATCCAGTGGGGGGATCGTGGCGACGATATCGTGCGTCCGATCCGCGGCCTCGGCCTGCCCGTGGTGACGTTGCGTTATGGCGATAGCAGTCTGGCCGCGGGTTGGCTGCGATTGGTAGGCGCAGCGCTGGGCAAGACCGGGCGCGGCGAAACCCTTGCACAGTGGTTCGAGGCGAGCCGAGCGGCCACTGGCAAGCGGGCGGCTTCCATCCCCGATGCGGAGCGGCCCCGTGTGGTCTACCTGCAGCGCGCGCGTTCGGGTTTGCGCGCGGCGGGCAAGGGCGCGAGCATGGATGGCGATATCCGCCTGTCCGGTGGCATCAATGTCGCGGCCGGCGTGCCCGGCTTCGCGCAGATCGATGCCGAGCAGTTGCTGGCCTGGAATCCACAGATCGTGCTGCTGAACAATTTCGAGCCGGGACTCGCACCCGCCGATCTCTATCGCGATCCGCGATTGCAAGGCTTGGCAGCAGTGCGTGACAGGCGCATCTACAGCTATCCGCACGGCGGTTTCCGCTGGGACCCGCCCAGCCAGGAAACACCGCTGACACTGGACTGGTTGTCCAGCCTGTTCCATCCGCAACGTGCCGTGCCGGGTTTCAGGGTGCGCGTGAGCGAAGCCTATCGCATGCTTTACGGCTACACGTTGAGCGAACGCGATACCGATGACCTGCTCAAGCTCGGCATCAATGGCGACAGTGCGCATTACCGCACGCTGTTCGGCAAGGAGACGAAGCCGTGACGTCTCGTTCCATATTTCGCCCTGTTTTTCGCTTCACACCTTCCACGCTGATCCTGGCCATCGCTCTGCCGGTCGTTGGTGTGCTGGCGATGGCCGCAGGCCGCTACGCCATTGCACCGGGCACCGTGCTGCGCATTCTTGCGGCGCCGCTACTGGGCGAGGGTGACTGGAGTCCGCTGCAGCAGAACGTGGTGCAGGGCGTGCGCCTGCCGCGCGTCTTGCTGGCTGCCGTGGTCGGCGCGGGGTTGGCGGGCGCGGGCGCGGCGCTGCAGGCGCTGTTTCGCAACCCGCTGGCCGAGCCGCAATTGCTGGGCGTATCGTCCGGCGCAGCGTTTGGTGGCGTGCTCGCGTTGCTGTGGCTGGGCGATGGCTGGCCTGTTGTCACCGGTGCGCTGCTCTGGGGTTTGCTGTCGCTGCTCGCGGTGTACTGGCTCGCCGGTGCGCGCAAGGGCGAAGGCGGCGGCACGGTGTTGCTGGTACTGGCCGGCATCGTGGTCAATGCGGTGTTTGCGTCGGGTGTCTCGCTGATCAAGGTGATGGCCGATCCGCAGAACCAGCTACCGGCCATCGTCTTCTGGCTGATGGGCAGCCTGGCTGCCGCAGACTATCCCCGGCTTTGGCTCACATTGCCATGCATCGGCCTGAGCCTGTTGCTGTTGTATGGCATGCGCTTCCACCTGATGGCGCTGGCCGTGGGCGATGCCGATGCGCGCAGCCTCGGCGTGCCCGTGCGACGTGTGCGCGTGCTGGCGCTGCTGGCGGTAGGCGTCATCGCCGCATCCAGTGTGGCCGTGTGTGGCGTGGTGGGCTGGGTGGGGCTCGTGGTGCCGCATCTGGTGCGCATGAGTTGCGGCGGCGACCATCGGCACTTTCTGGTCAATACCGTGCTGGCGGGCGCTGCCTATCTCGTGATCGTCGATACGCTGGCGCGCACGCTCACGCAGATGGAGATTCCGCTGGGGGCACTCACTGCGCTATTCGGCGCGCCATTGTTCGCATTCCTGATTCGCCGGCTGGGAAGGAGTGCGCATGACTGAGATCGCCTTGCAGTGCAGTGGCATTGGTCATCGCTATGGCGCGCGCTCCGTGCTCAGTGATTTCTCGCTGCAGCTTCCGCGTGGCGCCTTGTGTGCGCTGATGGGCGCGAATGGCGCGGGCAAATCGACGCTTCTCAAGATTCTTGCGGGACATCTTGCACCGGCTGCGGGACAAGTACACCCGACGGGGCGCATGGGATTTGTGCCGCAGGAAGTGCATCCCGCCTTGCCCATCGGCGCGCTGGAAATGGTGCTGCTGGGCCGCGCCGGGGGCATCTCGATGCTGCGTGCACCGGGGCGCGCAGACTATGCCGCTGCCCGTGCCGCGCTGGAACGTGTCGAAGCCGGGCATCTGGCCGATCGCGCCTTTCTCTCGCTATCGGGTGGTGAACGCCAGTTGATCGTGCTGGCACGCGCGTTGGCAGCGGAGGCCGATGTGCTGCTGCTCGATGAACCCTGTGCTGCCATGGACTGGCACAACCAGTCACTGACATTGCGTTTGCTGGCGGAACTGGCTGCCACCGGCATCACCATCATGTTCAGTACGCATGCGCCACAGCACGCACTGGAATTCGCCAGCCATGCCGTGCTGCTGTTCGCCGATGGCCAGCATGCCTCGGGGGCACCCGACCGCATCATGGATGAAGCCGCGTTGTCGCGCTTGTATCGCGTGCCGGTACGCCGCGTGAGACTGGACGCGCTTCCCCGCGCCGGCACGGCAGTGCCGGTGTTTTCGCATTCCACAGTGGAGAAACTGGAGTCATCGTGACGCATAACGTCCTGCATATCCGCGCCGTCTCACACGAGATGCCTGCGTTCCTTGGGCTGTTGAAATCGCGCGCCATGGCGTCGCGCTCTTTGCGCGAGCTATCCGCCGAGGATTTCCGCGAGCGCACGGCCATCCTGATCGAGGCACACATCGACCAGCGCGCCATGATGCACCATCGCGCCGCGCTGCGCGCCCATCTCGATGCCGGGGGCACCGTGGTGTTCAACGGCCATCTGGTCTATCCCATCTTCGACGAACTGGAGCCATTCCGCGTAGCGGCGGGCCGGGGCGTCAAGGACCTGATCGTCGAGCGCGTACATCCGCATCCAGTGTTTGACGGCGTGTCCTGCGACGACCTGAGCTTCCGGCGCGGGGTAGCGGGCTTCTATGGACGCGGCGCCAATCCCGCGCCGCCCGATGCCGTGGTGCTGCATCGCCTGCAGCGCGATGGGTCGCCGCTGGACTGGGTGTGGCAACGCCCGCGCGGTGGACAAATCTTCATGCACGGTGGCAACAGTTGCTGGATGTACGCGGCGGATCAGACCAGCGCCGCGCGCATCGCACCGCAGCTTCTTGACTGGATCGAGGCCGGCGCACCGGCAGTGCTTGGCAAGGAAGAGGAGTAGGGCATGCGCATCGCATTCGTGGACGGTGGCACGTATTACCACCATGCAACGTTCAATGATCCGGCCTTCAGCGGGATCTTCGATGTCAACATCCATGCGCCGGATCTGGTGCGTGCCGATCTCTCGGAGGTGGACTGCCTGTACGTGGCCAGCCGGCAGAACCCTTTGGACCTGATCGCGGCGCGGCAGATGATCGCGGATTTTCTCGCAGCGGGAAAGCTGGTGGTGGCGCTTGGCGAAACCCGACCCGAACTGTGGCTGGACAATGTGGAGTGGCGTCCCGGCGAGACGAACTTCTGGTGGTGGCTAGAACCCGATGCGGACTCCGGTCTGCGCGTGGGCGATGAAACCCACGGCCTGTATGCCCGGCTGGTTCTGGCCGATGCCACATGGCACAGGCATGGCGACCTTGTCACACCATCGGGTGCGATATCGGTCGTGAATACCGTGGATGGACGTTCGATCCTTTATGACGACGCTGTGAGTGGACCGGGGCGCCGCATCGTCTCGACGCTCGACCCCTGCTATCACCACGGCAGCTACTTCATGCCGGCCGCCATGCGCTTCCTGCATGGTTTTCTGCCGTGGCTCAAGGCGGGGGCGCCGGTCCGACGCTGACCGGTGGGCCCCGTTCGACGTATCAGCGCAACGAGCGGAACGATTTCCGCAACTCGTCGCTGAGCACTTCGGGCTGTTCCCACGCTGCGAAGTGACCGCCTTTCTCCAGCCGGCCATAGTGCAGCAGATTGGGAAACGCCTGCTGCACCCAGCGCTTCGGTGCCTGGTACAGCTCGTCGGGGAAGGCGCTCACTGCCACCGGGATCTTGATGCCCTTCGGCGCAAAGAACGCGAACTTGTTCTCCCAGTAGAGTCGCGCCGAAGACACGCCGGTGTTGGTCAGCCAGTACAGCGTGACGTTGTCCAGCACATCGTCGCGCGTCAGTCCTTCCCGCTGGCCGTCGAACACGCGTGCGATCAGTTCATAGCTGCGCGCATCGTGATCGAGCATCCACGCGGCCAGCCCGACCGGCGAATCGTCGATGGCATACAGCGTCTGCGGCCGGTTCGTCATCTCCTGTGCATAGGCCAGCCCGTGCTTGTAGAAGAAATCGAGTTGCCCATACGCGCGCTTCTCGTCGGCCGTGAGGCCGGCAGGGGCGGGCGCACCGGCCTGCAACGACTTCTCGATCTGCGGCGGCACCGCACCAGGCATCGTCGTATGGATGCCGATCAGTTCCGGCGGCGCCTGTACCGCCATCTGCTCGGTCACGGCATCGCCCCAGTCACCGCCCTGTGCCACATAGCGGGTATAACCCAGGCGCTTCATCAGGACGTTCCAGGTCCGCGCGATGCGGGCCGGATCCCAGCCCAGTTCTTCCGGCTTGCCGGAGAAACCGTAGCCCGGCAAGGACGGGATCACGACGTCGAAGGAATCCGCCGCGTTGCCACCGTGCGCCGTGGGATTCGTCAGTGGATCGATCAGCTTCAACTGCTCCACGATCGAGCCAGGCCAGCCGTGTGTGATGACGACCGGCAACGCGTTCTTGTTGCGCGAACGCACGTGGATGAAATGGATGTCGACGCCATCGATCTTCGTCACGAACTGCGGATACTGGTTGAGGCGTGCTTCGAACTTGCGCCAGTCATAGTCCGTGGACCAGTACTGCGCGAGCTTCTGCATCGTCTGCAATTGCACGCCCTGCGTGCCGTCCTTCACGAGTTCGCGGCTGGGCCACTTGGTGGCGGCGATGCGCTGGCGCAGGTCGGCCAGTTCCTTGTCCGACGCGTGATAGGCGAAAGGACGAATCGACGTGTCCTCGCCACGCAGGCGCTCGGTGACCGTGGTGCCAGTCTTGTCGACAGGTGCCGGGGTAGCTTGCGCCATCGCTGACAGCGACGCGAGGGAAAGCATCAGTGCGCACGCGGCCGCGCTGAACGCGGTGCGCTGTGCGGAGCGATCAAGACCGGGCCTGGAGATGGGATGTGCCATGTTCGGAGTCCTTTTTTGCGTGGAGCCTGGCGATGCGCCGACTCGGTAGCGGGACGATAGTGAGCGCATGTGTCCAACATGTTCCGCGTGCAGGGGGTGTTTGTATCGCTCTGTAGTGATGGGCCCGAACACCGCGAGAAGCCGCCGCGAAACCGCTTGTTCCGCCGTGTATCAATTGAAGTTCCGGCACACCTGTTTATCGCCTTGCCGGGCGCTTCTATATTCGTGCGCACGGATCGGTCGATGACCGATTGGCCGGCAACGATGGAGAACGCAGCGATGAACACGACGACAAGACGACTTGGCCTCTCGATTGGCCTGATGGCAGCGATGCTTGGTGCTGGCACCACGAGCGCTGCGGGACTCTCCCCGAAGGCCAATGGATCGATCCTGCAGGAGGACATCAAGTGGTCCAGCTTCCCGGCTTTCCCCCGGCGTGCGCAGCTTGCGGTGCTCGTGGGGGACCCGGCGGCTGCGGGGCCATATGTGGTGCGTGTGAGTGTGCCGGGTGGCGTGAAGCTGCTCCCGCACGTGCACCCCGAGGATCGGATCTATACTGTGATCTCCGGTGTGTTCTACATCGGCATTGGCGATGAATTCGATCCGCAGCGGCTGGTGGCCTATCCGCCGGGCAGCGTGGTCGTATTGCCGGGCGGCACCCCCCATTTCCACTGGGCACGGTCGGGGGGATATGTCACGCAGGTCAGCGGTAACGGACCGCTCGGCATCGAGTATGTGCATGCCGACGACGATCCGCGCAGCAAGTGAACGTCAACCAGTGAGCTTCAGTCGGCGAACTTCTCGACGAGGAAATCTACCAGTGCCCGCACGCGGCTCGACATGTGTCGCGCGTGGGGGTACAGCAGCATGAAGGGCCGCGAGGTGCCGCCGTGCTGCTGCAGGATTTCCACGAGCGCGCCGCTGCGCAGGTCTTCCTCCAGGACAAAGCGATACGTCTGGAACAGCCCTGCACCAGCGCGAGCGAGCGTGGCGCCGCCCAGCACGTCTTCGGAGGCTGCGTACGCGCCTGTGGTCACGATGTCCACGTCTTCGCCATCCAGCCGGAAGGTCCACGGAATGCGCCGGCCGCTGCTGGGCCGCTCGAACTGGATGCATTCGTGCGCCTGCAGATCATCCAGGGATTGCGGCGTGCCGTAGCGCTTCAGATAACCTGGCGTGGCCACCAGCACCAGTTCCGCATCTTCCAGCTTGCGCGCGATCAGCGCGGAATCGTCGGGCGCGCGGCCTCGTACGGCCAGGTCATAGGTGTCATCGGCAAAGTCCACGTTCCGGTTGCTGATGTGGACGTCGATTTCCACTTCGGGATAGCGCTCGCGGAATGCGGGGAGAACGGGCAGCACGCGATAGTGGGCATAAGGCGTGGGCAAGCTGATCCGCAGGCGCCCGGCTGGGGTTGCATGCTGGCCACTGATCTGGCGCTCGGCCTCTACCAGTTGCGCAAGGGCTGTCCGGCTTTGCTCGAAATACGCGCGGCCTTCTTCGGTCAGGCGGATCTGGCGCGTGGTACGCACGAACAGGCGCACGTTGAGCCGTTCCTCCAGGCGAGACACGCTGCGGCTCACCGCGGCAGGCGTCACGCCGGCGGCCACGGCTGCTGCGGTAAAGCTGCTGAGTTCTGCAGCCAGGCAGAACAGTTCGATGCTGCCAAGCTGCAGGTCGTCGAATTGGCGCTTCATGGTTTATTGACACCGTGTAATGACTGTTGTTGGCGGTGCGTCCTTCAATGTCCGGCACGAGGTCGCCAGAATTCGGAGGTCGAATTCCGGACATTGTAGTTAAACGCGTCACCGAACGCCTATGGCGCCGATGACCGTCTCCCACATGAGGTGAATGATGGAACTGATCTATATCGGCGATCCGATGTGCTCCTGGTGCTATGGATTTGGCAAGGAACTGACCACGCTGCAGCAGCGGCACCCCGAACTCCCGATGCGCATCGTCGTGGGCGGCATCCGTGCCGGCGCCACCGATGTTCTCGATGATGCGGGCAAGCGCTTCCGGCTGCAGCACTGGACGCGCGTGGAACAGGCCAGCGGCCTGCCGTTCAATCGCGATGCCTTGATGGCGCGCGAGGGTTTTGTCTACGACACCGAGCCCATCTGCCGGGCGGTGGTGACGGCGCGCAGGCTCGCGCCCGATGCGGACTTGCTCGCGGTGTTCCGCGCGCTCCAGCATGCGTTCTATGTGGATGGGCTGGATACCACGAATGGTCGCGTCCTGGCTGACGTGGCGACGAAAGCCCTGGTGCAACAGTCGCACAAGATCGATGCCGTGGCCTTTCTCGACGAATGGAAGACGCAGGCTGCCATCGAGGAAACCGCCGTCGATTTCCGCACCGCACGGCTCTGGGGTGTGGGCAGCTTCCCGACGCTGGCGCTCCGGGACGGCAAGAAGCTCTACCAGGTGGTGACTGGGTATGCGTCGGCGGATGCCGTGGACGTGGCGCTGCAGAATGCGCTCAAGCTCGTGCGCACTGCCGCCTGAAGCGAGACGCCGATAGAAAGCACAATACCCGCGCGCCTGAGCGCACGGGTATTGCAATGCCAACTGCGGTGATCTGCGTGAAGGTTACTTGCTGGACTTGGCACCGTCCGTGTACGGGTTGTACTTGTCGGACTTCGCGCCATCGGTGTACGGATCGGGCTTGCCGATCTTCGCGCCGTCGGTGTACGGGTCGGGCTTGCCCCTGGCACCGTCCGTGTACGGGTCAGCCTTTGCGGTCGGTGCAAGGTCGGTGCGCGTGGTGGACTTGGCACCGTCGGTGTACGGATCGAACTTGCCTGCCTTGGCACCGTCGGTATAGGGATCAGCCTTGCCGGAGCGGGCGCCCTGGCTGTAAGGATCGTACTGCTTGGTCTGCGCCTGGGCCACGGGGGCCAGTGCCACGGCCGCCGCTGCAACAATCAGGCTGGATAGGATGGTCTTGCTCATGAAAGCCTCGCCAGATGGGGCGCGATTCAGGAAGCCGCCCGACTGCGCCCACATTGCTTTGTCGGGCGAGCGGCTTGAGGCAAGCCTTGACGGCTGTCTTTGCAGTATCCATTAAGGATAGTCCCTGTCGCGCCCGCCCGCTGGCTCAATGCGACCGTTCTTTGCGTGACTTGGGCGTCTCGCGAACGTTTGCAGCCGCCACGTCTTCGACACCGTTTTCCGGCGTCCCGGTTCCCACGGACAGCGCCGGCAGGTTGAGCAAGTGACCCCAGGCATCCACCCAGGCCCGTTGCGTGGCCGCGCCAAGTTCCATCATCGACGTGGCGTAGTGCAGCGGAATCGACAGGAACGGAATCTGGTTGGTCAATTGCCGGGCATAAAGGTCTTCAGGGTCCTGCGGCACAAAGAGCGACGCCCAGTCGAACTGCGCTTCCTCGCTCATGGATTTGGCAAAGTCGGTATTGAGCCCCACGAACTTGTACCAGCTATTGAGCACCGTGTTGTCGAAGGGAACGAAGGGGTTGAAAGGCGTGAGGGGTGTAGCGAACGGCGCAGCAAAAGGTGCCGTGAACTGAGGCAACTGCGGAAACGCGAACGGGGCCATCGGCCAGCCGGGGAAGGCCGGGTACGAATTCGTCGAAGTGCTTGGCATGCGAGAAGCTCCGGTGAACCTACCAGTGAGTGAAAGGCTGCAAGCTTGGGGGCGTACGCGCGTCGAAAAATGCTTCACCGGACGCATGGAAGAGGTTTCATCTAGCGGCGTGGAAAGCACGCTGGCCCGGTGGCGGAGAACGACCTCCACATCGTCATCCAGGATGGACCACGGGTCAACCGGAAGATTGGCGGAGCGAAGCCGGCGTCACGCGGCGCGCGCCCCTGTCACGACATGGCGCGGCGAATCTCCGCGAGTCCGAACGCGGCCAGTGCCAGCCCGGCCACACGGTCGATCCACTGGCGCAGCCGCGTGCCCAGCGCATGCCGCGCGCCGGTAACCATTGCCACCAACACGCACCACCATGCCACCGATCCACAGAACACGCCGAGCACGGTAGTCATCGCGATCGAGGTGGAGAACGGCCCGCGCGGCGCCAGCGTGGCGAACAGCGCTGCGAACATGATGATGGTCTGTGGATTCGTCAACGTCAGCAGGCAGGCACTGGCAAACGCGCGCAGCCCCGTGCCATTGCCACGCAACGACGCCACCTGATCGGTCGGCTTCTGAAAGAACGTGCGCAGGCCAAGGTAGAGCAGGAACAACCCCGCCGCCAGATGCAGCGGCTTGTCGTAGGCCAGCATGAACTGCGACACGCCCACCAGTCCCAGCGCCGCCACGAGTCCGTACACCGCATCCCCGCAGGCAATGCCCAGGCCAATCGACAGCCCGGCGCGCGGACCGTCAGTCAGCGTGCGGCGGATGCAGAGCATGCCCATCGGACCAACGGGTGCGGCAACGGCCAGGCCAACGCCGGCGGCGGTGAGAAAAAGGGCGGGCAGGGACATGATGGGTCTCCGGTTTTTTTTGTTTGATGGGAGATTCTAGCGCTGCGGGACGAATCACTTTAATGGTTTTGTGATTCAACAGAAAGTGGCCGCGCAGTAGCCTCTTCGACTTCAATCGAAGGGGAGAAGAGCATGCTTATCGAATGCAGCGTGGAACTGCTGTGGTACCAGAGCGTATTGCTTGTCGGGTACCCCGGCATCCTGTTCCACAGTAAGAAATTTCGGAGTGTTCCGTTTTTTCTTCAATGCGTCGTGGCCTATCTTTTCGGCTTCGTGTTGGCCTTCGTCGGGAGTTCGATCTGGTGTCCGTACGGTTGGGGCTATCTGGTGGAAACGTCGGCGGTCTCGGCTTGTTTCCCTACGACGATGTACTGCGTTGCCGTGATGGTCGCGAAACTCTGGAAGCGATCGCGCTGGTCCTAGCACAACCGCCCGAACATTCAAGCCGCCAACGGCGCCGTCCGCGCCAGCAACTGCGCCAGCTCTACCGCAGGCACCGGTCGTCCGAACAGCCAGCCCTGGCCGTAGTCCACGCCCTGTTCGCGCAGGAAGTCTGCCTGGGCGCTGTCCTCGATGCCTTCGGCCACGATCTGGAGTCCCAGTGACTGTGCCATGGCGATGATGTGCGGTGCCACGGTGCTGGAAGCGGCTTCCTGTCCGATGGTGTCGACGAACGACTTGTCGATCTTCAGTGCATCGACCTTGAAGCTCTGCAGGTAGGACAGGCTGGAGTAGCCCGTGCCGAAATCGTCGATATAGACCGGGTGGCCGGCGTCGCGGAAGGCCTGGATGGTGTCGCGTGCCACGTCGGGTTCGAGGAATCCGCGTTCCGTGGCTTCGATACGGATCTGGTCCGGTGCGATGCCGGTACCACGCAAGCGGTTGGCGAGCACGCCCAGGAAGCGGCGGCTCTTGAGGTCTTCCACGCCGACATTGATCGACACGTAGAACGATGGATGTCGGCGCAGCAGCGTGCCGAGTTCGGCCAGCACGATGTCGAGCACCTGATCGGTGATCTGCTGGATCAGCCCGGCGTTCTCCGCCATCGGGATGAAGAGGTTCGGACGCACGAGCCGGCCCTGTCGGCGCCATCGCACGAGTGCCTCCACGCCAACGCAATGATTGGTTGCCAGCGATACGATGGGTTGATAGTGGACGGCCATCTCGTGGCGCCGCACGGCGCCGCGCAGTTCGCCTTCCAGGCTGAAGCGGCGCGTGGCACGGCGCCATACCAGGATGCCGAGCGGCACGCCCGCAGCCAATCCCACCAGCAGTCCGCCGGCGAGCAGCGCCTTCCAGTTGGCGAGCAGCGCGGCGCGCGGCACCAGCACCACCACGGCCAGCGGCATGGTGCGCGAGCGGCGCAGTACCAGCGAGGCGTCGTCATCGCGCTGGGTTTCGCCACCCGACCCATAGGCGTGGTCTGCATAGGCGCGCTGCAATCGGGCCAGGCTCGCGCCCTGGGAAACGGCGAAGATGCGGCCGGCATCGGTATTCACCACGGCCAGCATGCGCGCCTCCCGATCCACCACATCGACAAAATTCTGCGGATCGATGGCCACGTAGTTGCCGTTGCGTCCGATCAGCAGCGTGCGGCGGGGCGCGGCGAACGGGTTGGGCTGGTCGAACCAGAAATCGAGATTGTCGCGCGTGCGCCAGTCGGGCGGGGGAAGGGACAACTGATCGGCCTGGATCGGCCCCAGCAGTGCGGAACACAGGCGCTTGCCGCCGCGATAGATGCCGGCGTCCTGAATATGGCGATAGGTATAGGTGATGCGCCGCATCTCGACGAGCTGCGCCGGCGAGCACGGTTCGTCCCGCAGGGATTCGAGATCGAGCAGTGCATTCTGCGCCTGGGTCATGACCGCTTCGGCACGGCCGACCGCGGCGTCGGCAAAGACGCTTAACTGCTCGGATTCGCGGCGATTGGCTTCCAGTTGAGCCATGAATACGCCGATCCCCACCGGGAATAGTGTGGCGAGCATGGCAAGCACGATCGTCACCACCAGGAACCAGCTGCGCTGCATCAGGAGCCCTCAGGAGACTGCGCCGCACGCGGCGCCCATGACGATCATGGCGCCGTCCTAACCCGATGTGTTGAGGCCAGTCAGGCTGGCTCTACCTGTACGCTCCGTGGAGCATAGCTAACAAATGCTGATCATGTCTGCGATTTGTCGCATTTTCTGGTATTTCCGGACGACACGCCTCCAGCAATGCGCGCAAGCATCGCCCACAGGGTAAGTCGATTGTTTTACGCCCGATATCGCCTCGGCGAAGAGTTCGGTGGGGTGGCGAACGGAGGGGATCGAACGAAGCGTATCGGAAAACCCGCGCCGGTCGATATGCGCTCCCCTCTCCCGCGCGCGGGAGAGGGGTCGGGGGTGAGGGCGGGGCGCTGCTTTGTCGAGACGTAGTTCGAGCTTGAAGCGCTGGCCCTCACC
Organism: Cupriavidus sp. 2SB; assembly: GCF_005503625.1. Lineage (GTDB taxonomy): Bacteria > Pseudomonadota > Gammaproteobacteria > Burkholderiales > Burkholderiaceae > Cupriavidus. Next base: position 25,663 of record NZ_SCMX01000069.1, read on the forward strand.
CCCAGCCCCTCTCCCGCCTTGCGGGAGAGGGGAGCAAACACAGGCGGGAGATGGAAGAAGAATCGGGGGAAATCCAGAGGAAGCGTATCTACAGCTTCACCCCCGGCACAATCGCCGCCACCCGCGCTTCACCCTCCAGCGCGACCAGCTTGCCATGATCGGGCGGTGGCCCCGGAGGCGGGCCGCCCATCATCTCGCCCGGCCCCGGAAACCGCTCCGCCTTCGACGTCGCCGAAGGGTCCACCACCAGCGTCAGCGTGGCGATATAGCGTCCGTTGGCTTCGCGCACCGCGCCCAGGGTGGTGTCTCCCGCCTGCAGGGCGATGCCGTCGTTGCTGTTCAGCGTCTGCCGCACGCGCTTGCGGCGATAGGCGGATAGCTGCGTGTACAAGTACTCGCTGAGTGCGTCCGGCAGGAAGCACTGCGTGGTCAGCATGGCCCGGCTGCCATCGAGCACCTTCATGTGGAGATGCGTGGCCCGGCCTTCATACCAGCCTGGATAGATCGTGTGGAAGACGGCGGTGCCGGTTGCATCCACGGGTTGGCTGCCGCGCAGGAAGGTCTGGCCTTTGGTCGATACCCGCTGGTCGTGATCGTCGGTCTGGCCGGCGTAGCCCGAGTACACGCCAGCCGCGTTGCAATGCCACAGGTCCACGCGCTTGCCGGCAAGCGGGCGGCCGGCTGCATCGACCACGGCAAAGCGGATCTCGAGCGGTACGCCGGGCTGGCCTTCGGTGATGTCCTGTCGCACCTTGCCGGCATCGAAGTAGTACGGGCCTTCCGTGGTCTGGGCCGTCAGCGGCAGCGGCGAAGCGGAAGCGGAAGGGGAGGGTTCAGCGGGAGCTTGCGCCGGCGCCGTGCGGGACAGCGTGGCGAGGGCGGCGCCCCCGAGTCCCATGGCCAGCAGGTGCCGGCGACGTGACACGGAGGGCGGCCGCGCAGGGTTTGCGGGCATCGCGCGTTCCGGTGAGGAAAGGGGATGCCCAGTGTAGCGCTGGTGGCCGTACGCAGTGTTTCGGCACTGTGTCGGGCCGGCTACGCTTTGTCAGCCTCAGACCGCGGATTTCAGCACGGCACCCGTGGCGAAGAAGCTCTGCAGATTGTCGAAGACCAGTCCTGCCATGGCAGCGCGCGTTTCGTGCGTGCCGCTGGCAACGTGCGGCAGCAGCACGACGTTGTCGAGACCGAACAGTGCTTCGGGCACGCGCGGCTCGTCCTCGAACACGTCGAGTCCGGCGCCTGCAATACGCTTGTTCGTCAGGGCATCGATCAGCGCCGCTTCATCCACCACCGTGCCGCGCGCGATGTTGATCAGGTAGCCTTGTGGACCCAGTGCCTCCAGCACGCCGGCCGACACCATATGACGCGTTTCCGGCCCGCCCGATGCGGCGATGACAAGGAAGTCGGCCCACTTCGCCAGCGCTTCCAGCGAGGGTTCGAAACCATACGGCACCCCTTCCTGCGCCTTGCGGCCGAAGTAGCGCACGTCCATATCGAAGCCGTGCGACCGCTTGGCGATAACCCGGCCGATACGGCCCATGCCGACGATGCCAAGCCGCTTGCCGCTGACGCGTGTGGTCAGCGGATACGCACCCTTGAGCCAGTCGCCGCGACGCACGAAGCGATCCGCGGCGCTGACCTGGCGCGCGGCGTCCATCAGCAGCGCAAAGGCGGTATCGGCCACGCAGTCGTTGAGCACGTCGGGCGTGTAGCCCACGGCGATGCCGCGTGCGCGGGCAGTGTCGAGGTCGAGCTTGTCCAGGCCCACGCCGAAGCTGGAGATCACGCGCAGGTTGGGCAGGGCGCCCAGCATCTTTGCGTCCACGCCGATAGCGGCGCGCGTAGTCATCGCCACGAACTCGCCGCCGTGTTGCGCGAGGTAGGCGGCTGGGTCGCTTTCGGCCCAGAACGGATGCACATCGAATTGCTCGGCCAGGCGGGCTTCGGTCTGTTCGGGGAGCCGGCCGTGCTGCAGGAGGCGTGGTTTCATGCGAGAAGAGTCCTATCTTGTTCCGGGAGGGCGGGCGCGTGTCAGTCCGCGCTCAGGTGATTATCCGCGATGATCCTTGCGTAGCGCTTGCGGTCGTTGGCGATGGTCTGCGCAAATTCCTGCGGCGTGCTGCCCACCGGAATGGCGCCCTGATCCACCAGTTGCTTTTTCACTTCGGGTATCGCCACCACTTTCTTCACATCGGTGGCGATCTTGTCGACGATATCCTTCGGCGTGCCGGCCGGCGCGAGCAGTCCGACCCACGATCCCGACTCGGCGTTCTGGATACCGGCCTCGGCCAGCGTGGGCACGTCCGGCATCGACGGCGAACGCACGGTGCCCGTCACGGCCAGCGCCCGCAGCTTGCCGGACTTCACATGACCCGTGGTTTCGAGGATCGACGCGAACAGCATGTCCACGTTGCCGGCCATCAGGTCGGTCATCGCCGCGCCGCCGCCCTTGTATGGGACGTGCAGCATGTCGGTGCCGGTGGCGGCCTTGAAGATTTCGCCCGAGAGGTGCGGCGATCCACCCGTGCCCGAACTCGCGAACGTGAGCTTGCCCGGCTTGGCCTTGGCCAGCGCCACGAGTTCCTTCGGCGTCTTGGCCGGCAGGCCCGGCGTCACTACCAGCGCGAACGGCAACTCGGCCATCATCGTGACGGGCACGAAGCTGTCCGGCTTGTAGTTGAGCTTCTTGTAAAGGAACGGGTTGATCGATTGCGTGCCCACGTTGCCTGCCACGAGTGTGTAGCCGTCCGGCTTGGCGCGTGCGGTCAGTTCCAGCCCGACGTTGCCAGCGGCACCGGGACGGTTATCGACGACCACCGGCTGACCCCACAATTGCGACAGCCGCTGCGCCACGAGCCGCGTGCCGATATCGGTGCCGCCACCGGGGGTGAACGGAACGATGATGGTGACGGGCTTGGTCGGCCATTCGCCCTGGGCGTGAGCGGTCAGGGTGAAGGCGGCAAGGGCGATGGCGGCGAGGACGCGGGGGGGTTGGGTCATGGTGTCTCCTGCTGATGTGTGCACTGCTTTTTTGGGTGGCTCCCCTCTCCCGCGTTGCGGGAGAGGGGTTGGGCGAGAGGGCATCGAGGTTCTGCTTGCCGAAACGTCGCAATTTGCACTGCCGGCCCTCTCCCCCGCCCCTCTCCCGCGCGGGGAGAGGGGAGAAAACAACGAGGGTTTGAAAACTCACCGCCCCTTACTCTTCCTCCACCCTGCAAAATCCTCCCTCGCCTTCTCCGTCGTCGGCGGATACAGCCCGATGATCGAGCGGCCTTTCTGGACTTCCTCGGTCACGAAATCCTCGAAGGCCGTCATCTCCACGGCCTCGGCGGCGATTTCCTCGGCCATGTGGCGCGGGATCACGACGATGCCTTCGGCGTCGCCCACGACCACGTCGCCAGGGAACACGGCCACATCACCGCAGCCAATCGGTACGTTGAACTCCAGCGCCTGATGCAGCGTGAGATTGGTCGGTGCGGAAGGCCGATGGTGATACGCAGGCATCGCCATCTGCGCGATTTCCGGAGAGTCGCGGAAGCCGCCATCGGTGACGATGCCCGCGCCGCCGCGCTGCATGAGCCGCGTGACGAGGATCGATCCGGCGGAGGCTGCGCGTGCATCCTTGCGGCTGTCGATCACCAGCACCGCGCCGCTCGGACATTGCTCGATGGCTTGCCGTTGCGGATGGTTCGGGTCCTGGAACACGGTGATCGGGTTCAGGTCCTCGCGTGCGGGGATGTAGCGCAGCGTGAAGGCCGGGCCGACCATCGTGCCGGGGTTCGATTGCAGCGGACGCACGTCCTGGATGAACTGGTTGCGCAGGCCGCGCTTGAACAGTGCAGTACAGAGCGTGGCGGTGCTGACGGTCTTCAATGCATCGCGCAGGGCATTGCTAAGTTCGGTCATGGAGATTGCCTCGGGTTCAGTAGATGCTCGGCTCGCCCACGGCGTCGCCAAAATCGGTTTGCAGGAAATCGAAATCGCAGCCGTCGTTGGCCTGGCGCACATGTTTCGAGAACATGTAGCCGTATCCGCGCGCATAGCGCGGAGGCAGCGGCAACCATGCGGCGCGGCGCGCAGCCAGTTCCTCGTCGGAGACTTCCAGATGGATGCTGCGCTGGTCGATATCGACCGAGATCAGGTCACCCGTGCGCACCAGCGCGAACGGGCCGCCGACGTACGCTTCGGGTGCCACGTGCAGGATGCAGGCGCCATAGCTGGTGCCGCTCATGCGCGCATCGGACATGCGCAACATGTCGCGCACGCCCTGTTTCACGAGTTTCTTCGGGATCGGCAACATGCCCCATTCCGGCATGCCGGGGCCGCCCTGCGGACCGGCGTTGCGCAGGATCAGGATGTGGTCGGCGGTGACGTCGAGATCTTCGTTTTCGACGGCGGCCTTCATCGACGGATAGTCGTCGAAGACGAGTGCCGGACCCGTATGTTTGAAGAAGCGCTTCTCGCAGGCGCTGGGCTTGATCACGCAGCCATCGGGCGCGATGTTGCCGCGCAAGACAGCCAGCGCGCCTTCCTGATAGAGCGCGTTTTCGCACGTGCGGATCACGTCGTCGTTGTGGACCTCTGCTCCGGCAATGTTTTCGCCCAGCGTGCGGCCCGTGACCGTGGGCGCATCGAGATCGAGCTTGTCGCGGATGCGCGTCATCAGCGCGGGCAGGCCGCCTGCGTAGAAGAAATCTTCCATCAGGTACTTGTCGCCGCTGGGTCGGATGTTGGCGATCACAGGCACATGGCGGCTCGCACGATCGAAGTCGTCCAGGCCGATGTCGTGGCCTGCACGACGCGCCATGGCAATGACGTGGATGATGGCGTTGGTGGAGCAGCCCATCGCCATGGCGACGGCAATCGCGTTCAGGAACGATGCGCGGGTCTGGATGCGCGCGGGCGTGAGGTCTTCCCACACCATGTCGACGACGCGGCGGCCAGCTTCCGAACACATGCGGATGTGATTGGCGTCAGCAGCGGGAATCGACGACGCGCCGGGCAGCGTCATGCCGATGGTTTCGGCAATCGCGGTCATCGTGCTGGCCGTGCCCATCGTCATGCAAGTGCCGTGGCTGCGGGCGATGCCACCTTCGATGCCGATCCACTCGGTCTTGCTGATATTGCCGGCGCGGCGCTCGTCCCAGAACTTCCACGCGTCGGAGCCGGAGCCCAGTACCTGGCCCTTGTAGTTGCCACGCAGCATCGGGCCGGCGGGCACGTAGATGGCCGGCACGCCGGCACTGGTGGCGCCCATCAGCAGGCCCGGCGTGGTCTTGTCGCAGCCGCCCATCAGCACGGCGCCGTCGATGGGGTGCGAGCGGATCAGCTCCTCGGTCTCGATGGCGAGCAAGTTCCGATAGAGCATCGTGGTCGGCTTGACCGAGCTTTCGGACAAAGAAATGGCCGGTAGCTCCACGGGGAACCCACCGGCCTGCAGGATGCCGCGCTTCACATCTTCAACACGCTGCCTGAAGTGCGAATGGCACGGGTTGATGTCGGACCACGTGTTGATGATGGCGATGAGCGGCTTGCCCATCCATTCATCGGGCGCGTAGCCCATCTGCATGATCCGGGAGCGATGCCCGGACGAGCGGAGGTCGTCCGGGGCGAACCAGCGCGCGCTGCGCAACTGATCCGGCGTTTTCTTCTGTGCCGTCATGGTTGTCTCTTCCACCGTGAAATCTTCATCGCGGTCGTCCGCAACCCCGAGGTTGTACGACGACTACTGTTTTGGGAATTAAAGCACTAATGTATTAGTACGTCAACGCAGCAATTGCCCGAAGCGTTTCGGCTAGAATCGCGCCCAATATTCCTGTTCTCCAACGATGGCTGCCACGCTACCCAACCCGTCCCAGTTCCAGTTCGACCGCACGCGCCAGGCCGCGCCGCAGGTGTTCGAACATATGCGCGAGCAGATACTTTCGCTGGTGCTGCCACCCGGCACGGTGCTGTCGCGCCCGGAACTGGCGCTGCAATACGGCATCAGCCAGACGCCGGTGCGCGATGCGCTGATGCGGCTGGCCGAAGAAGGGCTGGTCGATGTCTTTCCGCAGCACGCCACGCGTGTGAGCCGCATCGACGTGGCGCTGGCGCGGCAGGCGCACTTCCTGCGCCGCTCTATCGAATTGGAGATCGCGCGAACGCTCGCCGCTACCGCCGACCCGGCGCTGGTGGAACGGCTGCGCGCCACGGTGACACGCCAGCAGCACATGCTCGACATGGATGACCTGGCCGAATTCACGGCCAACGATCAATACTTCCATCGCCAGATGTACGAGGCCGCGGCCGTGCCCGATTTGTTTGCGCTGGTACGCCGCCAGAGCGGCCACCTGGACCGACTCCGCCGCCTGCACCTGCCGATTCCGGGCAAGGCCCATGCGGTGCTGCGCGATCACACGGCCATCGTCGATGCGATTGCCGCTGGCGATCCGGTGCGGGCCGAGGAAGCACTGCGCAAGCATCTCTCCGGTACGCTGGCCAATGTCGATGAAATCCGCGCGCGCTATCGCGACTATTTGAGTTGATCGGCGCCGCGAATTCGTAAGACCGTTTGATTTTGGCAACGACTCGGCGCCCATCTACCCATTGCATGGGTAATGATGGTGATGTCGATCAAATCGTTTGCGGAGAATTTGTCAATCACCGGCTGGGATTGATAGATTGCAGGGTGTTTACTTCCCGGTAGCCTGCGATGTCCGCGAGAGTCACGATTACTACCAGCGATCAGCTGGGGCTGGTGCTCCAGGGCGCGCGCAAGGTCGCGGGCCTGACCCAGGCCGAAGCCGCCACGCGGCTTGCCATCAGCCAGAGCCGCGTTTCCCATATGGAACTGAATCCCGAGACCATCAGCGTTGCCCAGTTGCTGGCGCTGCTCGGGGCCTACCAGCTCGATCTCGTCATCGAACCGCGCCAGGTGCGCGACGCCGTGCTGGAGAAGCTCGACTGGTAGGCGCGTTATCCCCGCCCGGTCCAGACCTCAGGGCAGATAGCCCAGCAGTTTCCACCACAGATAGTCCAGCGGCAGCAGCACCACCAGCGTGACCCCCGCCATCGCCAGGCACAGCCGCGTGCCGTGACGCAATCCCACGCCGCCCAACTGCATCGCAATCACGATCGGCGGCGACTGGTACGGGAAGAACACGGTGGAGAACACCGGCACCTGCAGCATCAGTACCGATTCCAGCGACAACCCTGTAGCCGATGCCAGATCGCGTGCCAGCGGGGTCAGCACGGCAGGTAGCGCGGGCAGCGTGGAGAGCATTCCCAGCAAGGCACCCATCGCACTGATCGTGCCGACATTCGCCGCAGTCTGGCCGGGCGTCAGCGGGAGCACATGCAGCAGGCCCGCACTGATGGCGCTGCCCAGCCCAGTCGATTCCACCACCGCGCCCAATCCCAGAAAGCCTGCCACATAGATCAGCGGCACCAGTTGCACGCCATCCGCCAACGCCTTCGGCGGCACCAGTCCCACACCGGGCAGCAGGCAGATGATGCACGCGGCCAGAGAGATCCATGCTGGCGAGATGCCGTGCCACGCATCGGTGGCGAACCCGGCCACGGCCAGCGCCAGGATGACGGCCAGCACGCGCTCCTGCGGGCCCATCACGGTACGCACCGTGGCGGGCTGCGGCTTCATGGGGCCGTTCTCGGGGAACAGCTTGCAGATCATCCAGATCAGCACGAATGTCTTCAGCACGCCCAGTACCGGGAAATGCAGCAGCAGGTAGCTGCCGTAGCTGAGGTTGATGTGATACAGCGAATTCGCGGCGCCCAGCAGCACACTATTCGGAATATTCGCAGGCAGGATCGCGGTGGGCGGCATGTAGCTGGCCAGCGCCACGGTCATGACCATGCCAATGCGGCCGTTCGACCCCGGCGCGAAGCCAAGCCTGTCTGACAGCGCCAGCACGATCGGCATCAGCAGCAGCACGCGTCCCGTGGTGGACGGCATCAGGAACGCCAGTCCCACCGCACTGATCGCCACCGTGGTGATGACCTGCGGATAGGTGCCTACGCGCTTGTGGAAGATGATGTCGGCCAGCCGCAGCGCCAGCCCCGTATTGCGCAGCGCCACCCCGGTCACGGCGCCGCCGAACATCAGCCACCATGCCGTGGAGGTGAATCCGGAAAAGACCACCGTCGGCGGCGCGATATGGAACACCACTGCGCTGAGAAAGAACAGCAGCGTCGCCGTGGGTTCGGGCAGTACGCCCACCGCCCAGCAGCAGACCGTGGAGAGCCAGTGCACCGGCCCAGATCAGCGCGGGCGGCGCATGTACGGCGCTGCCCGCCAGCCAGACCAGACCGATACAGGCGCCAATGAGCAGGGCAGCGCGGATCGAATCGCGGGGATTGCCGGCGAGCGGCGCGGGCTTCGGTGGCTTCGGGGGCGGCGGAGAAGGCGGCATGTCGGGACGTGCGTCGGCGCGTCCTGGAGTGGCTGACATCGGGTGTTGTCTCGGGTGTCCCGGCCGCATGGGACCGGTGTTTTTATGAGCGGAAAGACTGAGCCGCTGATCTGGCCGCTATCGTAGGGTTGTATTACGTTGCAGGCAACTGCGATGGTGACGGGCGTTACCGTGCCTGGCGCGTCTTAACGCGTCTTGCGGAACGTCAGGTTGATGCGTTCGCCATGAGTGAGTGGGTGATCACCTGCGGCCAGCGGCGCAATGCCATGGAAGACGAGCCGCGACGGACCGCCCCAGACCACCACATCGCCATGCGCCAGCCGTACCCGCGCAGGCCGGTCCGCGCGACGCAAGCCACCCCAGAGAAAGATCGCCGGCAGGCCCAGCGAGACCGAGACAATGGGCGCTCGCAAGTCCAGTTCGTCCCGGTCCTGATGCAGGGAGAGCCGCGTACCGGGCAGATAGCGATTGATCAGGCAGGCATCGGGCGCAAAACTGGCGTATCCGGCGGCATCGGCGGCACGCACGGCCAGATCTAGAAACGCACCAGGCATCGCCGGCCATGGCTGGCCCGAATCGGGATCGATCTCGTCATACCGGTAACCGGACCGATCCGACACCCAGCCCCGCTGCCCGCAATTGGTCATGGCCACCGACATCCGCAGCCCGCCCGGTGTGATCAGATGCCGAAAATGTGAGCCTGCGCTGACTTCGCCCACACCCGCCAGCAGTGCAGGCGCCGCCTCACGCGCGAACCCGCGCAACACCATCGCGCCGGGGCCGAGATTGTCCACGGCAGGTGCATCGGCATCGGCAGGGAGGGGGTCGAAGAGGTCGAAGGTCATGGCGGCACAGGGGCTCGTTCATGATACCGGGGCTGGCGCCACGGTGGGTTTGCTCCCCTCTCCCGCGAAGTGGGAGAGGGGTTGGGGGAGAGGGCAAGCCTGTCAATCACAGACCAGCGGCAATTTGAACCGCCGGGCCCTCTCCCCCGCCCCTCTCCCGCAAGGCGGGAGAGGGGAGAAAACCGAGAGTTGAGCAAACCAGAACTTACTTTGCCAACCCCTCCAGCAACGCCTTGTGGAACCCCTGCGGGTCTTGCATCTGTGGGGCGTGGCCGAGTGTGGGGAACTCCACCAGTGTCGCGTGGGGGATCGCCTTGGCGGTGAGCTTGCCGAGTTCGGCATAGCGGCCCAGCGTGGGGCGGATCTCGGGCGGGGCGAGGTCCTTGCCGATGGCGGTGGTGTCGGTCAGGCCGATCATCAGCAGCGTGGGGGCCTGGATGGCGCCCATCTCGTAGACCACGGGCTGCGTGTAGATCATGTCGTAGAGCAGGGCCGAGTTCCAGGCGACGATCTGCTTGCCAGGGCCTTGGTACATGCCGGCCAGCATCTTGACCCAGATCTCGTACTCTGGCTTCCACTGACCACCGTAGTACGTGTTCTTCTCGTAGTTGCGCACGCGGTCAGCCGTGGTGTCGAGTTCACGCGCGTACCACTGGTCCACCGAGAGTGAAGGCACACCTTTGGCCTTCCAGTCCTCCAGCCCGATCGGGTTCACGAGCACCAGTTGCTTCGTGTCGGCGGGATACATCAACGCGTAGCGCATCGCCAGCATGCCGCCCGTGGAGTGGCCCATCACGGTCACGTCCTTGACGCCAATCGATGCCAGCAGGTCGTGCGTGTTGCGGGCGAGTTGCTGGAACGTGTACTGATAGTGCGCGGGTTTGGTCGATTTGCAGAACCCGATCTGATCGGGTGCGATCACGCGATATCCGGCGCCGCTGAGCTGGCGGATGGTTTCCTGCCACGTGGCCCCGCAGAAATTCTTGCCGTGCAGCAACACCACGGCGCGGCCGTTGGGCTTCTGTGGTTTGACGTCCATGAACGCCATCTGCAGCGGCTGGCCCTGCGAGTTGAATTTGTACTGCTGGACGGGATACGGGTAGTCGAAGCCTTCGAGTTCGGGGCCGTAGGCGGGGGCGTCCTGGGCGCTGGCGAAGGAGGTAGTCAGCGCGAAGGCGGTGAACAGCAGGGGGCGGAGGG
>NZ_SCMX01000006.1 GCF_005503625.1 Cupriavidus sp. 2SB
TGGCTGCCCGTCGTAGCCTTTGTCCTGATCTGGTCCACTGGCTTCATCGTCGGCAAGGCCGTCGTGCCCGTGGCCGATACCAGCCTGTTCCTGCTGGCCCGCTTCGCACTGGCAGCGCTGCTGTTCACTGCCACGGCGCTGGCGGCGAAGGTGGCGTGGCCGCCGCTGGCACAGGTGCCGAGGCATCTGCTGGCGGGGGCGCTCATGCAGGGCATTTACCTCTGCGCGGGATATGGCGCCGTGGCGCACGGGTTGTCGCCGTCGATCATGGCGCTGCTGGGGGCGCTGCAGCCGCTGCTGACCGCGCTGCTCGCCATTCCGCTGCTGGGCGAGCGGCCTTCGGCACGTACCTGGCGCGGACTCGCGCTGGGCGCGCTGGGGGTGGGTCTGGTAGTCTTGCCCGCAATGCAGTCCGGCGCTCCGCACGCGGTGTCGCCCTGGATCATGTTGATCGGGCTGCTGGCGATACTCTCCATCACGATGGGCACCCTGCTCCAGAAGACCTCGATTGCGCGCGCGGATATCCGCGCCAGTTCGGCCTGGCAAAACGCCGGGGCGATGCTGGTGGCTGCTGTGGTCGTGGGTGCCACGTCGGTGACATCGGAAACGTCCGGCGCGCTGCGCTGGACGCCAGGCCCGACGCTGTGGATCAGCCTGGCCTGGGCCGCGCTGGTGCTCTCTGGGCTCGGCACCTGGCTGCTGCTCGGGCTGGTCCGGCGCGGACAAGCAGCGAACGCCGCCGCGCTGATGTTCCTCGCCCCGCCGCTTGCCGCCATACAGGCCGCGCTGCTATTTGGCGACCGGCTCGGTCCGGTGCAGTGGCTCGGCATGGCCGTGGCCGGCATCGGCGTGTGGCTGTGCCAGACTCGCGGCAACGCGCGCCATGCCGAAGCTCGTTGAACACGCCTCGCCGCTGGTCGAGCCGCGCCGCTATCCGCGCCAGCCGTTCGGTCACGCGCACGACTATCATCAGTTGCTGTTCGGCGTGGATGGCCAGATCGAACTCGAAATCGAAGGCCATGCCTACCGCGTGGATGCGGAAGTGGGACTGGTCATTCCGGCTGACGCCCATCACCTCTGCGCCGGATTGACGGACAACCTGCAACTGGTGGCCGACTTCCCTGCGAGTTCGGTGGCCTTGCCCGCACGGCTGATGGCGCGGCCACGTACGTTCTCCATGGACGGCAACTTCGCGACGCGCGTCCGGGCGCTGGCCACGGCACGGGACGCAGATCGCGGCACTAACGTATCGAACCAGCACGCGTGGCAGCAGGCCACAGGACTGGCCAACGGCCTGTCCGCGATGCTCGGATTGCGCGATGCACCTGTTGACGCGGCACGCTTTCCCGTCACCGACATCGACCGCTATCTGCGGGCACACCTCGACTCGCCGCTACGCGTGGATGCCCTCGCCGCGCATGTGGGATGGGGCGCACGCCGTTTCCACACGCTGTTCTGCGAAGCCTTCGGCGACACACCCCACGGCTACCAGACCCGCCTACGTCTCGATCAGGCCGTGCAGTGGCTCATGGCCGGCACGATGCCGCTGGCCGATATCGCGCATGGCGTGGGCTACCCCGATCAAACCACATTTACGCGAGCCTTCGCGCGCCGCTTCGGCATGCCTCCCGGCGCCTGGCGTACGGCGGCCCGCTGACTGCAATATTTACAAAGGCAAGTAAGCAGCACACAGGGCAAACCACTTGCGGGACGGTCTGACGCGGCCAGGCGCCTCGGTACGAAAATTGCGCGGCGTACCCTTCGCCATGTCAAACACTGCCGACGCCCCCCTGCTTCGCCCTGGTCACAATTGCTGGCGCGTGGAGCCCTGCCACCGCTTCGCGATGCTGGTCGACGGCGACGCCTATTTCAGCGCGCTGCGCGAGGCCCTCACGCGCGCCGAGCACACGGTCTACATCCTCGGATGGGATATCGACAGCCGCATGCGGCTGCTGCCCGATGCCCCCAACGACGGCCTGCCGGCTGAATTGCGCGACTTCCTGAACGCGCTGTGCCGACGCCGCCGCAAACTGCGCGTATACGTGCTGAGTTGGGATTTCGCGATGGTGTTCGCGCTGGAGCGGGAGTTCCTGCCTTCGGCCCGTCAACACTGGCAGACCCACCGGCGCCTGTCCTTTCACCTCGACGGGAATCACCCGGCTGGCGCCTCGCATCACCAGAAGGTAGTGGTCATCGACAATCAACTGGCGTTCTGCGGCGGGCTCGACCTGACGATCCGGCGATGGGATTCGCATCACCATCTGGCCAACGAGCCGCGCCGCGTGGACCCCGAGGGCAAGCCGTATCCGCCGTTCCATGACGTGCAGTGCGTGGTCGATGGTGCCGCCGCCGCCGCGCTGGGCGATCTGGCCGCCGACCGATGGTTCTGCGCCACGGGCCGCCATCCGCGCACACCGAAGGCCAGCCAGATGCAGGGCGCCGACCGATGGCCGCAGCAAGTCATCCCCGATGTCACGGACCTGCGCGTGGGCATCAGCCGCACCTTCCCGCAACGCGACGACGCACCCGGCATCAACGAGATCCGCGCGCTCTACGTGGATGCCATCGCTGCCGCGCGCGAAAACATCTACCTTGAAAACCAGTACTTCAGTTCGGGCCTGATCGCCGAGGCATTCGAGACACGGCTGCGCGAACCGGATGGCCCCGACATCGCGCTGGTATCGCGCCGCACCGAAAGCGGCTGGCTGGAAGAAGCGAGCATGGGCGTGCTGCGTGCCCGGCTCTGCCGCGAGTTGCGCGACGCCGACCCCGAGGGCCGTTTCCAGCTGTACTGTCCGCACGTGCCGGACCTTGGCGACGCCTGCATGAACGTGCACAGCAAGGTGATGGCCGTGGACGACCATCTGCTGACTATCGGTTCCGCCAACCTGAGCAACCGCTCGTTCGGGCTCGACACCGAATGCAACGTGACCATCGAAGCCAACGGCGACGCGCGCATCGCGGCTGCCATCCGCTCGATGCGCGACCGCCTGCTCTGCGAACACCTCGCCGTCACCACGGAAGAACTGACGCAGGCGCTGGAAGCCAAACCACGCCTGAACCAGGCGCTGGCAATGCTGCACCGTCCTGAAGGCCGCACGCTGCAGCCGTTCACGCCCACGGTGCCGGAAGACGTTGACGCCGCCGTGCCCGATGCCGCGCTGCTCGACCCCATCGAGCCGATCGACACAGACCAGATCATGGCCGAGTTCGTGAGCAACGAGGTTCGCCCGCAGGTGGCAAACCGCGTGGCGGTGCTGATGGCACTGGTGCTGGTGGTGGCTGGCGTGGCCTTCGCGTGGCGCTATACGCCACTGCGCGAATGGGCCGATTTCCGCTACGTGCTGGGCGTTGTGCAGGACATCGGCCGGATGCCGCTGGCCCCGCTGGCGATGGTGGCGATCTTCGTAGTGGGCGGGCTCATGATGATGCCGGTCACGGTGCTGATCGTGGTCACCATTGTCGTATTCGGGCCGCTGTATGGAGGCGCGGTGGCGCTGGCCGGCACCGTGATGAGCGCAGCCGCCACCTGCACGGCGGGACGGCTGCTTGGCCGGAATGCCGTGCAACGCTTCGGTGGCCAGCGGCTCAACCGCATCAGCCAGCAGGTGAGCCAGCACGGCCTGCTGGCGATGGTGGTGCTGCGGCTTGTGCCCGTGGCGCCGTTCACGCTGGTGAACCTTGTGGTGGGTGCCTCGCGCATCCGGCTGCGGGATTGCCTGCTCGGCACGGCCATCGGCATCACGCCGGGCATCGTGCTATCGGCATCGCTGGTGAATCGCATTGCGGCGGCGGCGCGCGATCCGAATGTCATGACCTTCGCCTTGCTGGCGCTGGTCCTGCTGATCCCGGCAGCCATCTGGTGGGGTCTACGACGGCGGCGTCAGCGACGCAACCACCCGCCGATGGGCGGGATGCACGCCACGGGAGGCGCGCGGTGAACGCACCCCATGTGCCAAACGGCGCGCTGCATGCCGATATCGCCGTGGCGAGCTACAACATCCATGGCGGCGTCGGCACCGATGGGCATTTCGTGCCAAACCGCATCTGCGACGTGCTATGCGAACTGCGCGCCGACCTCATCGCGCTACAGGAGGTAGAGACGCGGGGCACCGGCTTCGACATGCTGCAGTTCCTCTCGCAACGTACCGGCCTGCATGCGATTCCCGGCCCGACACTCGTGCGCGACGATGGCGACTACGGCAACGCATTGCTCACGCGCTATCGGCCCCTGAGCGTGCGCCACATCGACCTCAGTGTGCGGCGGCGCGAACCGCGCGGCGCCATCGACGCCCAGCTTGAATGCAATGCGATCGAATCGGGCACCTTTGCACTGCGCGTGATTGCCACGCACCTGGGGCTGCTGCCGAGCGAGCGGCGCTGGCAGGTGCGACGTCTGCTCACTGCGCTGGCCGAGGCGCCGGAGCAACCGACGATCCTGCTTGGCGATGTCAACGAGTGGTTCCTGTGGGGCCGTCCGCTGCGCTGGCTGCATGCCTATTTCGAGCGCACGCCGCATGTGTCCACATTCCCGTCGCGTTGGCCGTTCCTGGCACTCGACCGCATCTGGACCTCGCCACGCGCGCACCTGCTGGCGGTGGCCAGCCACCGAAGCGCGATGGCGAAACTGGCCTCGGATCACCTGCCATTGCGCGCGCGAATGCGGCTGACTTCCGATCCATTGCATGCCTGAAGCACGGAACATGGCGCGGTGCGTCGCTGCTGCGTCGCAATACGCATCGCCCGCGCGCTGGCATCCACCTTGGCCCATACGGAATGCGGCGCAGCGGCAATACGGGTATTTCGCTAGGCGGATGCGCTAGATCGGGGCATCTTGGGTGCCTATACTGACTTCGCGCACCGTGCATCCCGTCGAGCGTGTACGTGTGCGTCCAATAACAAGGGACAGGCCAATGGCGTCCACGGGAGGACGCCGCACCATGGCTCGACAGCGCCTGCCCGTAAACAGGAAAGTGGAGATGGGCATGCCCAGCGAACAGTTCCTCGCCATCCAGGAAACCCGCCGCTCGGGGCTACGTGCCTTGCGCGCGGCGCTGCTCGAGGTGCACAAGGAAGTCATCGGCTACGATCGCGGCCAGTACGAACGGCTGCATGGTCCGATTCCCGCAGGCCAGTTTGTTCAGCTCATCACGGAGGAAGCATTTTTCCGCTGGCTCGATCCGCTGTCACGGCTGATCGTCGAGATCGACGAGGAACTCGATGGCGATGAACACCATGATGAGACCTGCCGCGCCGTGGCGGGCGCCACGCAGAAGATGTTCAGCGAACGCGGGGACGAAGCGTTTCGCAAGCGCTATCAGGAAGCCCTGCAGGATGAGGCGTCAGTCACCGTGGCGCATGGCCGGCTGATGTCCGTCATCGGCCAGCTGCGGCAATTGCCGTGACGCCTGTGTAGTGCCGGGCGGCTAGCGCCGACCCCGGCCGCCGCCACGGGAGCCTCCGTACCCGCCGCGATACCCTCCGACATATCCGCCGCGATACCCACCGTGGTAGCCGCCGCGATAGCCCCCGCCATATCCACCGTAGTATCCACCGCGATAACCGTAGTAGCCGCGATACCCATAGCCCCGGTAGCCGTAGTAGCCCCGATATCCGCAGCAACCGCTGCCGATCCATACACTGCCGTAGATGGGCGCGCCGTAATAGGCGTAGGGATAGCCGTACGGGTAGCCGCCATAGTAGTAGCTCGACGACCCCGCATATCCCCCATACCCGGTGTATCCCGAAGATCCCGAATATCCCGCGTAACCCGAATAGCTGCCATAGCCATATCCGGGGGCCACGTCGTAACCAGGGTAGGCCACGCATCCCGCCAGCAGGGCGGCGAGCGAAAACACTAGGCCCTTTCCGATCCCCGGCATCCTTCCTCGCATGCCTCGCATGTCCCGCTCCCCTCGTTGGCGGACCACACACGTGGCGCTCCGCAAACGTTAGACAGGTATCTGCGAAAGAAGTCCTCATTTAAGGGTTTTCCGATTTTTTTCTCAGAATCGTCTTAATAGACTCCACTTCGCCCATGCCATACGGGCATCCGAGATGGATTGCGGGGAACCCTTCCCCTGCAACTCCTGATTCCAATGCCACGTTGCTCCCCGCGCGTGGCATCTTTTTTTCGCTCCCTACTTTTCGCTCCCGTTTTTTCGCTCCCTTTCCTTCACACGGCCAGCAGCCCTTTCTCCACCATTTCCAGCAGGCGTGGGCCGAACTTGGCGGCGTTCTCGTTCGCGCCCTCGCGTAATGGCCCGTCGATCAGCATGATGGCCAGGCCGTGCACAGCCGCCCAGGCGATGTATTCGGCGCCGGGGCGGCGCGCAGCCGGGAGGATTCCGGCATCGACCCAACGGTCCAGCGACGCACCAAGCAATTCGAATGGATTCATGCCGCTGTTGCCGGCCTTGTCCGGATCGGTATCGTTCTCCACCTCGTCCGGCACCGAGAAAGCGGTCCGGAACAGTCCGGTTTCGGACAGTGCAAAGCGCAGGTACCCGGTGCCCACGGCGCGCAGGCTGCCCCGTGCACGCTCCACGGCAGATGCATCGGGCGGAATGGCGGCAAGTTCAGCTTCCATGGCCATGGCCAGGCTCGACAGTGCCGAGGCGCGTACCGCCTGCAACAGGTCCTGTCGATTGGCGAAGTGGCGATAAGCGGCGTTGGGCACCACGCCGGCGCGGCGCGTGGCCTCGCGCAACACGATGGCATCGGGACCACCGTGCCGTGCCAGGTCCACGCCCGCTTCCAGCAGCGCACGGCGCAGGTCGCCATGCCGATAAGTGGTTCGCGACGGCGGAATGCTGGCGGCTGCGCAGTTCATGCTTCCCCTCATGTGGACAGCGTCCATCTTGTTGGCATTAATAGTAGACAGTGTACACAAATAGTGCCAGTGCCCGATGCGGCGCAGCACGCGCCGTGCGGCGCGTCAGAGAATCGGTGCAAACAGCTTGGCCACGTGCATGGCCACGCGCAACACGGCTGGGGATGCAAGAAAGTCGCTGGTATCGATCTCTCGCGCATGCGCGAAATCGGCCTCCAGCATCTTTTCCACATCTGCGGCAAAGGCGGAATCCGCCGTCATGATCATCAATTCGAAATTCAGCCGGAACGAGCGGTTGTCCAGATTGGCCGTGCCCACCGCAGCCGCAATATCGTCGATCAGCACCACCTTCTGGTGCAGGAAGCCCGGCTCGTAGCGATAGACCTTCACGCCGGCAAGGATGGCCTGGTAGGCATATATCGTGGAAGCGCCGTAGACCACGAGGTGGTCGGGCCGGGACGGAATCAGGATGCGCACGTCCACGCCGCGCAGCACGGCGAGCCTCAGCATCGCGAACACAGCCTCATCGGGCACGAAGTACGGCGATGTCACCCACAACCGGTGTCTGGCCGACCGGATCGCTTCGACGAAGAACAGCGAGCAGGTTTCCTGCGCATCGGCCGGACCGGACGGCACCACCTGGACCGTCATCCCGCCCCCCTCCCCCTGGCCCACCTTGGGGTCCGGCGGCATCATCAGGTACGGCACCTCCTTCGCAGCCCAGTACCAGTCTTCGGCAAACGCCATCTGCAGTGTCAGCACCGCAGGACCACGGATTTCGATATGGGTGTCGCGCCATGGAGACAGCGGCGAACGTTTGCCAAGGTACTCGTTGCCAACGTTGTGGCCGCCCACGAAAGCGCGTCCGCCATCCACCACGACCAGTTTCCGATGATTGCGGAAGTTCAACTGGAAACGATTGACAAAGCCGGGATGCGTGGAAAAAGGCCGGGCCTGCACGCCCGCCGCGTGCAGCACGCGAACATACTCGCGGCCCAGCGCATGGCATCCGATACTGTCGTAGAGGAAATAGACCCTGACACCGGCCTGGGCCCGCTCGCACAATCGACGCTGCAACGCACGGCCAAGCTCGTCGTCATGCACGATGAAAAACTGCACGAGCACCTGCTCCTTCGCGGCGTCGATGGCCGCGAAGATCGCGTCGAACGTGGCATCGCCGTTGATCAGCAATCGCACATCGTTGTTGCCCATGCACGGAATGCCGGTGAGGGCCGGCAGTGCCCGCATGCATGCCTGCGCGGGCAAGTCCACCACGCTGGCCCTGAGCGCCTCGCGCTCGTGTGCGGTCATGCCCTGGCCGATCTCGCGCAGGCGGTCGTTGTTGAAACGTCGGGCGTTGACGTAACCGGCGAACCGGCTGCGCCCAAAGATCAGGTAAGGCACCAGTGTCAGGTACGGCATCATCACCAGCGATCCCGCCCACGCGATGGCGCCCGGCGCGGTACGCACCGTCATGACGGCGTGCAGGGCCGCCACGACTCCCACGGTGTGGAAGGCGACCACGATCACGGCAATCACGCTTGGACTCAGCATCGGCAACTGGCAGCCCGGAGGCTTCCCTGACCCAGAGGGCCCTATTCTGGCATGGCACGTCACATGCGCGCATCCACACCATGGTACAGGCCGGAGTTGCCCATTTTTTAATCACGCCGATGGGTTCCGCATGCGGACGGCGGGTCGACACCCGTTCGGGCGTGGTTATCCACAAGTTCTGTGGATAAGCAGCCGCCACCCGTAAACCCATACAAAACATCGGATTAGACGCCGCAGGCCAGCGTGCCTCGCCGCAAGCCGCGACACCTGTGACGCCACTGAAGCCTTTTTAAGGAATCCGCGATTGTTGCAGCGCTCCCTCGTCGATACGCTGCCACCAACGTTTTGTCCTTTTAATGTGTTTTGCAGGATCGATAGTGCCGTATGAATGAGCGTGCCAACATTGCGCTGCTGGGCAGCAGCGCCTCCCCCCTCCATCCCATGCAGGAATTGCTCTCCATTGCCGGGTTCCAGTGCAGTTACTTTCAGGCCGGCCGCGACCTGATCCACGGCCTGGGGCACGACAATTACGACATGCTCCTGATCGACCGTGAACTGCCCGATATCTCCGCCATCGATGTCATCCGCGCTGTGCGTGCCGTGCGCAACCGCGACGTGCCCATCGTGCTGATCGCCGGACAGGGCAGCGACGACGACGTCGTGGAGGCGCTCGATGCCGGCGCTGACGACTACGTGGTCCGTCCGCTCAGCGCCCGCGTGCTGCTGGCTCGGCTCAGCGCATTGCGCCGTCGCGTGGTGGATACCCGGCTGCGGACGCCCCTGCCCCTGCGCGCGGGCGGCTACGAGCTGAACAGTCCCGGCCGTTATGCCACGCTGCACGGCGTACGGATACCGATGACACCCAAGGAGTTCGACCTCGCCATGCTGATGTTCGCCAATGCCGGCCGTATCCTGGCCAGCCAGCGCATCGAGAATACGATCTGGGGCCACGACCTGCCGGGAGACTCCCGCGCGCTGGCCGGGCTGGTGTCTCGCATGCGGCGGACCCTGAATCTTTGCCCCGAGAACGGCGTTACCGTTTCCGTGGTCTATGCACAGGGCTACCGGCTCGATGTGCTCGACCACGCGGCGCGCGAAGAACTCACCGCGCATCGCGAGCACGATTCGCTGGCCCTCCACTACTGAGCCATGCGTCAGGGCGCTGCATCGGCAACGCGATGTAGCGCCCCTCAGACATCCCTCCTCCAATGACGCAGCGTCACGCCAACGTCACATGCGTCGCGGACCATCACACCGCGCCGCGGCGTCACGGGTTCCCTGGTTCCTTGCCAGACATCGAGAGACCCGGAAGCTGCTGCGCATGGGTCATGGCATGGCGGGGCATTGCCCCGGAGGAGTGTTTTTCGTGTTGCAAGCCATCAAGATCGGGCTGCCCGCCCGGCGCGGCCAATCCGTGTGGCAGGGATTGGCAAGACTGCCGCTGGTCCTGCGGCTTTCCGCCGCGTTCGCCCTCATCTACGCATTCGGTGCCATCGTCGGCCTGACCGGCATCGTCAACCTCATCGAACTCAAGCAGGACACCGACACGCTCTACCAGCGCGATATGCGCGGGGCCATTTCCGCCGAGCGCGCGCAAGCCTCGCTCGCCACGCTGGGACGCGCGCAACTGGCGTTGACGCTGGCCACATCGAGCGCGGAGCGGGATACGGCGACCAACGATATTGCCGCCGCCATGAAAAATCTGGCTACCGCCGTGGACGGCGTGCGTACCGCCGCGCCCCAGCAAGCGCAGGCGTTGCAGACGGAACGCGCCGCTGCGGGCGAACTGACGGACAAGTATGTCGATCTCATGCGCAAGCAGCCGCTCGATGCCTTGCAGTTCGATGCCTCGGTCTCCATCGAAAGCCATTTCCTGGGCCAGCAACTGCAGAAGCTCGGCGCGCTGATCGAAACCACGCGGACCGCGCTCGCCCAGCAGGCAGCCGACACGGTGGCCGGCGTGGCCGCCGCGCAGACGCGCGCGCAATGGGTCATGGCCGGCCTGCTGATGACCAGCCTGCTGGCCGCCGCGTGGCTGGCCTGGATCGCCGCACGCAGCCTGACGCGCGAGCTGGGTGGCGAACCACGCGATGCCGCAGCCGTGGCGAACAGTATCGCCGGTGGCGACCTGACCGCGCACGTCGCGCTGCGCAGCCACGACCGCAGCAGCCTGCTGTTTTTCCTGGCAGGCATGCGCGAGGAGCTGGCCGGCGTACTGGCCCGTATCCAGCAATGCGCGCATGAAATCTCCGACGCCAGCCACGGCATCACGCAGGGCAACGAGGAACTTGCCACGCGTACCGGTACGCAGGCCGCTGCGCTGGCCGATGCCGCCGCCAACGTGACGCGGCTCACCGCACTGGTCCAGCAGGCTCACCAGCAGGCGCAGGAGTCGAGCGACATGGCAAGCCGTGCGCGGCTGGCCACCGGCACCGGCATGGCTGCCGTACGGGATATGAGCGAAGCCATGGCCAACGTCCACGCCCAGTCGCGCAATATCTCGGACATCGTCGCCGTGATCGAGAGCATTGCGTTCCAGACCAATATCCTCGCGCTCAACGCTGCCGTGGAAGCGGCGCGCGCTGGCGAAGCCGGACGAGGCTTTGCCGTGGTGGCGCAGGAAGTGCGCGCGCTGGCGCAACGCAGCGCCACGGCCGCGCGGGAAATCAACACCATCATCGGCGCCGCCGCGCGCGAGATTGCACGCGGGGCGGAACTGAGCACGCACGTGGAAACTGCAATGTCCGGCATCGATTCCGCCGTGCACCACAGTCATACGCTGGCCTCTGAGCTTGGCAACCTGGCCAGCGAGCAGGCCGCCGGCATCCGCACGGTAACCGAGGCGCTGGCCCGTCTGGAACAGACCAGCGCCGACAACGCACGGCTCGTGGATAGCGTGACTGGCCAGGCAGCACGGCTGGACCTGCAGGCTGCGGCGCTCGAAAGCGATGTGGCACGCTTCCAGTTCTGAAGCTGTCCGCCAACGATATTGCCGCATCGCCGCAATGCCGCCCGGGGCCGCGCACCTTGCCGTCAGAGAAGGCGCGGCTTCAGGCTGCCCGCGTATTGCCGTAAATAGTGTTGATCCGATTTGCCGATGAAGGTGGCCGCGCTAGCATGGATGCCGGTGCCACTGCCCTTGGCGCAGTCGGCCCCGACCCATCAACGCAGACGCGCAAGTTGCGAAAAGGCAGGAACGACGCATGCTCCGCAAGGCCGCCCAGGACGATTCGTCATTCGAGGAAGACTTCGATCACGCCGGACGCGACTGGGCACCCCGCCTCAAGCCCTGCGGCACCTGCCACGCCTGCGAGAAACCGGTTGGCGCGACGGACTTGTTCTGCGGCATTCCCTGCCAATACGCCTTCGAGCATTTCGAAATGCAATTGCTGCGCCGCCGCTAATGTCACCCATGTTGCGGCCGCGACCGATTGCCGTACATTTCCTTTCAAATTCCTGTCAACCGGCTGGCCCGACGGCCCGTTGAGGCGATCATTGGGTCAGCATCCGCAAGCCGTTTCGGGCTGCAATCCCAAGCCTGGTGCGGCAGTTGTGTCCGCAGGAAACAAATACGGGAACGGGGTAACCGGCATTTACGAGTGAACCGAGCAAGTTACACAACTGTTGCACTTATGCACATTTTGTGGCCGCTTTCTCGGCAAAAAGCCAGATACGCTAGACCCATCCCATCACGAGTGACCACGAATCATGTCTGAACGCCTCATCATGCTGGACGTACCCGGTGTCCTGTACTCGGACCGCTCCGCTGCCCGTCTGGGCGGTACGCCGAACACGGGGACTCTTCGGGATGTCAGGTTTTTCGATCCCATCGCCCTGGGTTTCCTGCGCCGGCTGTTCGGTATTGCTGGCGCCCGGGTGGTGGTCTCCGACGCATGGCGACGCGGCACGCCTGCCGCGATCTTCCAGCAACTGGACCTTCAGGTGGAAGGCATGACGCCGGCCGTGCATGGCGGCCACGCTGCGGAAATCGGCGCATGGTCTGCCCAGCACGCCATGCCGGGCGCCTGGGTGATCCTGTCCACGGCACCGGCCGCGTCGTTCAGTGCGGAGCAGCGCGCCCGCCTGGTCTGCGTGGACCCGGCCGAAGGGCTGACGGTCGACAACTTCCGACAGGCGCTCGACATTCTGGGTGTGGCCTGCCCGTCCACGGTCACCCCCGATTCGCGCGTCGAGCCGGGCCTGAAGGCCAAGCTGCGCCACCTGCAACGTCTGGCCCGTGAGGAACCGGAGCGCTTCATGCCCTCCCCGGCTGCCGATGGCGCGCGTGAGCAAGCCGTGGCCGTTGCCGTGGCCAGCCTGACCGGCAAGCAGTTCACTCCCTCGGTGATCCACGCCTGAGGCGTCGCACCATGGGACAAAAGCCGCTCCGAGGAGCGGCTTTTTTTACATCTGCGTCAGACCGGAATTAACGCGGATTGAGCTTCACCGCCGGAAAATCCACCGGCACGGCGAATGCCACGTTGATGTAGTTGGTGAACAGGTTCAGCGCAACATGGGCAACGATCTCGACGATTTCCTCGTCATTGAAACCGACTTCCCGCAGACGGGCGATATCGGCATCGCTGCTCTGTCCGCGCGACTCCACCAGTTGCAGGGCGAACGCCAGTGCCGCGGCGGTCTTCGGATCGGTCGATTCGCCACGCTGGGCGGCGGCCATCTGCTCGGCGCTGGCGCCCGCCTTGCGGCCTAGCGCCGTGTGCGCGGCCAGGCAATACTCGCAGCGGTTGCGGTCGGCCACTGCCACGGCGATCTGCTCGCCCAGCGCCGCGGGAATGACGCCGCCGCCGAGCGCACCGAAGGCGCCCCACATCGATTGCAGCGCGGCCGGCGAATTGGATACGGCGCGGAACATCTTGGGAACGACGCCGAAAGCGCCGTGGATCTGAGCAAGGGCGGCCTGGCTGCCAGCGGGGGCCGATTGCGTGTCGGGTACGGGGATACGTGCGGTCATGATGGACTCCTGATGCGGATGCGTGGTGGGTTCGTTACGTTCGGACTGGTGTGTCGCTGTCCTTGGGTTCCACTATGGCCGCTACCGCCGCACGTTGGGATACTATCCGTCCAGCAAACATACCCATTCGTCCAGACGCCATGGCAAGCCTCACCACTCCCGTTCTCGCTCCCATCGACCGGCTCTCGGCGTTGTTGGAGCGCTTCCGCATCCACGCGCACCTGTTCCATAGCGGCCCGCTGTGCGGCATTTCGCGCTTCAACGAGCCGGCGCGCGGTTTCCTGCACGTCATGCGCGACGGCGAGATGACTGTCACGCATCGCACAAAGGGACTGCCGAGGGAGTTGTCGATCCGCGAGCTATCGCTGCTGTTCTATCCGCGCCCGGCCATCCACACCTTCCACAATCCGCCCGCCGAGGGTTCGCAGTTTGCCTGCGCCACCCTCGAATTCGCGGGCGGCGTGCGCAATCCGCTGGCACGCGCGTTGCCGCCGCTGATCGTGCTGCCACTGGCGCAAGTCGAAGGGTTGGGCCCTGCCCTGTCACTGCTGTTCGCCGAGACCGAGCGCGTGCGCTGTGGCCAGCGGCTGCTGGCGGATCGGCTGTTCGAAGTGGTGCTGATTCAGCTACTGCGATGGATGCTCGATCATCCCGACGCAGCCGGCGTGCAGCCCGGATTGATCACGGGGCTGTCCGATGCACGGCTCGCGCGCGCACTGGTGGCGATGCACGAGGCACCGGGAGAAAGCTGGAATCTGGAGCAGATGGCGGCCTGCGCGGGCATGTCGCGCAGCGCGTTCGCCGAGGCGTTTCGCAATGTCGTCGGCCAGACACCGGCCGACTACCTGACCGACTGGCGCGTCAGCCTGGCGCAGTCGCGGCTGCGCGAAGGCACACCGCTGAAACTGCTGGCCGACGAACTGGGCTATGCCAACCCATCGGCCCTCTCACGTGTGTTCCTGGCCCGGGTGGGCCAGTCTCCGCGCGACTGGCTGCGCACGGAGCAAATGGCTGCAACTGCCGATCAATGATCAGTAGTCGACCGTCATCGAGAGCTTGAAGGTACGCGGCGCGCCCATGTAGAGCGTGCTGGCCGAGGTGGAAACACCTGCCCAGTAGTCCTTGTCGGCGATATTCTCCACGGCCGCACGCACCGTGTAGCGCATTTGCGCAGCCTTGAAGCTGTAGCGCGCACCCAGGTCGAAGCGGTTCCACGACGGCAGGCTGATCGAGTTCGTCGCATTCGCGGCCTGACGGCCAGTCTGGATATAGCGCGCCGAGACCGTCGAGCCAGCCAGGAACGGCAGGTCATACTCGCCGCTCAGCGTCAGCGTGTAGTTAGGCACGCCGATGCCGTTCTTGCCTTCGGTCAGCGGATTGCCAGTGTTCTGGTACTTCGAATCGATGTACGACACGCCACCCAGCAGACGGAAGCCGCGCAACGGCTCGCCGAACACGCTCAGTTCCACGCCGCGATTGCGCAGGTCCTGCAGGAAGAACACGTTGTTGGCCGTGGTGCCCTGGGGCTGCTCGATCTGGAAGATTGCCAGCGTGGTGCCGAACTTGCCCGCGTCGTACTTCACACCCGCCTCATGCTGGCGCGACTTGACCGGCGCAAAGATCTCGCCCCGGTTGATGGCGGTATTGCCTGCCGTCGGACCCTGCGCCAGACCTTCGATGTAGTTGTAGTACACCGACACGTTCTGCAGCGGCTTCACCACCAGACCGAACATCGGGGAGGTGGCCTGGTCGCTGTACGTCGACGTCTGCGCGCCCGTACCGGTAGCGTAGCCACGCACGTTGATCACCTGGTGGCGCAGGCCAGCGGTCAGCAGCACGCGATCGTTGAAGAAGCCCATCGTATCGGAGAACGAGACGCCGTTCAGGTTCACGCGCGCCGTGGTGTACGGATCGTCGAAGTTGCCGGTGATCGGCGCGGCCGGATAGGCAACGGACGGCGCGTTATAGAGGTTCGTCGGGAACGAACCAGAGAACGCGAACGCCGTGGCCTTCTCCTGCTTCAAGCCCGACCAGCTCAGGTTGACCGTATGCTTGACCGGACCCGTGGCGAACTTGCCGCGCACACCCACTTCGCCCGTGACGGTGTCCTGCTTGTACGGGACGGTGAGGCGCGTAGCCGTACCGAAACCGTTGTTGCCCACGGTGGCGCCGCTGTAGCTGCCGAACTCGTTGGTGTGGTGAGCACCGAAGGCGGCGTATGTCGTCCAGTCCTTCGCGATGTCGTACTCGGCGCGGATCGTCCCATAGGTATCTTCCAGCTTCGAGTTCGTCCACTCCTGAGCCCAGTTCGTGGTGGAGGACGGCACCGCCGGCAGCGCCGTCGCGGTGTTGGCGAGCGTGACAGTGCTGCGACCCTGGAACACCGACTGTTTCTGGTAACCGAAGTCCGCGTTCACGCGGAACTTGTCGCCCTGGTAGTCGAGGCCCAGCGTGAACAGGCGCTGCTGGCGGCTCTCGTTGTCCACCGCCGTATCGCCGCCACGCGCCATCGCATTGACGCGCACCCCAAACTGCTTCTTGTCGCCGAAACGGCGGCCCACATCGATGTGTCCACCGGCCTGGCCGTCGCTGGTGTAGTCGATCGTGCCTTGCGTGATCGGCGCGGCCAGCGCGTACTTCGGCACCAGGTTGATGGAACCACCCACCGTCGAGCCCGAAGGCGATACGCCATTCAGGAACGCATTGGCGCCACGGAACACTTCCACGCGCTCCAGGCCTTCGGTCGAGGCCAACTGGCGCGGGGCAATACCGTACAGGCCGTTGTAACCGATGTCGTCGCCATTCAGCGTGAAGCCGCGCACGACGAAGGCTTCGGAGAAATTGCCAAAGCCTGAGGTCACACGCACGGCGGGATCGTCAGCGAGCACGCCACCGAGCGTACGGGCCTGCTGGTTCTGGATCTGCTGGGAGGTGTACGACGTGATGCTGAATGGCACGTCCATGAAATCCTGGTTGCCGAGCACGCCGAGACGACCGCCCCGTGCCACTTGTCCGCCGGCATACGCCTCGGGCAACTGGTCGGGAGACGCTGCGCCCTTCACAGTCACGGCCGGCAACGTGGTAACGGGATTCTGCGCCGCCGCATCGGCGGCTGCCTCCTGTGCGAAGGCAAGCGTCGGCAGCAGGCCGGCAGCAGCCAGTGCGGTGACAAGGTGACGCAACGGGGTACGCGAGACGGACGCTCGCGATTGGTTCGTGAAAGACAAGGTGACACTCCCAAAAGAATAATTTTTGCGCCGCGCAATCCCTCCGCGCGGGCAGGCTTAACCCGATTCCAGAAAATGAAGGCAACGCTCTGGTGGCGTTGCTCGAAGACCATCCGACAGATGGCGAAGACTAGCCGTGGACTGGCGCCAGCAAGGGCGATAGCGTTGTTGCGAGAACCCCGACGATCACCGCCGTCCGCGCCACGCGTGGCGACGCGTGCGGTGCCCAGGAGAACGTTCCCGCCACGGTCAATGCACCCAGCGTGAGAAGCCCGCCCCAATACACCACGCCAAACGCCCAGCCCTCGGCCAGCACGCAAGCCGCAAGTGCCAGGGCCAGGGCAAACGCCCCCTGCCAGCGCAGGCGCCTGGCGCGTGCCGGTTCCGGCGACGTGCCGCGTCCGAACATGTCCGCGTGATGGCGATCCATTGCGGTCGCCAGCCACGTGAAACCGGCGACGGCGAACCCCAGGCCGGCCACGCAGGCAGGCCCGATCGGCAGCATCCCGACATCGCTCATTGCGGCACCTCGATACCCTTCACGTTGCTCGGGGTGGCCTTGGCCGTTTTCGGGGCCGCAGCCTTGCGCGGCGCCTTGCGTTTTCCGACGAGCCACGCGGCACTTCCCAAGCCAATACCCAGCGCGAGCACGGTCAGGTCGAAGCCCGCCACCACAGCCGGGCCGTGGAACAGCGTAACGCCGAGGTGCGTGGACGTGGTGAAGGCATTGAGCACAGGCAGCCCGGCAAACAGCGCCGCACCGATCCATAGCTGCACGCGCCACATGCCGCGCGTCGGACGAATCTGCGCAAGCACCGCAGCGGCCGCCCAGGCGGCGAAGAATGCCTGGATCTCTGCGGCCGAGCGTTGCGGGATATCCACGGGCAGCAGGCGATTGGCCCAGAAATACGTGGCGAAGGCGATCGGCAGACCGGCAATCGCACCCAGGTTCAGGGCCTCCACCAGCCGCAGGCCGAACGGCGTGCGTCCCGTGGCGGCGATGCGCTTGGCATGGTGCTGTCGTGTCTTGACGGCCCACATCACGGCACCCGTGGCAACCATCAGCGTGCCGGCGATGCCGGACAGGAAGAACAGCACGCGCAGCAATGTTGGCGCGAAGTGCGCCACATGCAGGCCCACCATCGTGAAGCGGGTGGCGCTGGCACCGGCCATTTCCTCGCCCAGCGTCGCCTTCAACTCGCCGGTGGGTCCGGTGAAGACCATCGATGGCGGCGTGGTCCGCATGCTGCGTTCATCGCGGCGCGTGAGCGCCACGGTGGCGCTGGCGTTGTTGGGCTGTTCGACGGTGATGCGCTGGATGCCGCTATCGTTCCAGCGCGCATTGGCCTGCGCCATCATCGGCGCGATAGGCGCCAGTGGCGCGCTGTCCTTCGACGCCTTCAGGTTACGCGGCGCACGGGCGGCCAGTTCGGTGTTGAACGCGCGCTCGTCGCCCTTGTACACCGACTGGATCCCCCACGGCATGTACAAGAGCATCAGCGTGACCAGGCCCGTGTAGGTGATCATCAAGTGGAACGGCAGTGCCAGCACGGCCACGGCATTGTGCGCGTCGAGCCAGGAGCGCTGTCCCTTCCTGGCGCGGAACGTAAAGAAATCGGCAAAGATGCGCCGGTGCGTGATCACGCCGCTGATGATGGCCACCAGCATGAACATCGTGCAGAAGCCGATGATCCAGCGCGCCCATATCGCCGGCATGTAGTGCAGGTCGAAGTGCAGCCGATACAGGAAATCGCCGCCGCGGGTGTCGCGCGCACCGGCAATCGGCTCGCCGGTGGCCGGGTCGAGCGTTCGGGTTTCAAGCCGTGCGCGGTTGTTCTTGCCCTTGTCCTCGGCGGTCGGCTTGCGGAGCCAGAACAGCGAGATCGTGGGATTACGCTCGTCGGGCAACGAAATAAACCAGCGCTCCGCATTGGGCGCCTCGCGCTGCAGGAAGGTGTAGGCGCGCTGCGCGGCATCCACCTCGGACACCTTGCTGTTCAGCGACGCATGCAGTTCCGGCTTCATCCACACCGAAATCTCGTCGCGGTAATAGCTGGCCGTGCCGCCGCAGAACACGAGGAACAGGAACCAGCAGACCAGCAGGCCGGACCACGTATGGAGCCACGCCATGGCCTGGCGCAGCCCCTGACCTTTTCTGAGTTCAGTCATCACGCACCACCCAGGGCAAACCAGCCCAATGCCAGGACCGCAGCAGGAATTGCCAGACCGATCCACGCACGCAGCGCCGAATCGGCGGCAAACACCCAGATCACGGCCAGCGCAAACCAGAGGAACGACAACAGCGTGGCGGTCACCACAGCCTCGGCCCGCGCCATGCCCACCCACTGCGCCAGCACCAGCGACAGGCAGCCGGTAGCCAGCGCCGCAACGCCATAGCCGCCCAGAATGGCCGCGATGGCGCGCGAGGCAATGCCTGCGCGGTATGCGACCGTAATCCCCTGCTTCATGTTTCTACGATGTCTCAAAAAGTAACGCACATGATAATCGTTCCCATCTCCGATGTCTGCCGCGTTATGTGACGAGTAGGGTTTGGGATGAGCAGACATTGGCAGACATGTCGCGATTTCCCACAAACTGCCGACCATCCGAGCGTGCCTGGCGATAGACACAGGACGGCGATATTCGCACAAAACTTGCCAGTTGATTCCGTCAGGCAGAACCATCATTCCGCCACGCGGTTGACGCCCGCAGGATCGGGATGGGACGATGCACCACATCGAATACCGGCGGACTCACGCCGGAGCCTTGCCTGGAGACAACATGAGCAGTACCGCCGCACCGGCGGGCCAGTCTGGCCCGGCGTCCGCCATTCCTGTATCGCACCCCCCCTTCCAGCCAGCATTCGCTCGCCTGCACCAGACCATGGCGCCATGGGTGGCCAGCCATCCCGACCGCATTGCCGTGATGGACGCACACCGCGCGTTGCGCTATGCGGAACTTGATGAAGCCGTCCGCGAGACCGCCCAGACCCTGACGCAACTCGGCGTGCGGGGCGGCGATCGCGTGGTGCTGGTGACCGAGAACAGCGTGGGATGCGCCGTGCTGCTGCTCGCGCTCAGCGCCATCGACGCGTGGTCCGTACCCGTCAACGCGCGGCTCTCGGCGCGTGAAATCGCCAACATCGTCGAGCACGCCGGCGCGCGGGTGACGCTCTATCTCGACAACGATTTCCCCGAAGCGCGCGAGCATGGCCTCGCCCGTGGTGCGCAGTGGACCGAGTGGACCCATGTCGGACGCCTGCTGGTCAGCGCCGTCGATGACGCGGCGGTCACGGAGCCGGTGGAGGCCGACCCACGCCAGCAGGTGGCGGCGATGATCTACACCACGGGCACTACGGGCGCGTCGAAGGCTGTGATGCTGACGCATGCCAACCTGATGTTCATCGGCCATTCCAACCGGCTGCAGTCGCGCGTGGCACCCGGCGACCGCGTCTACGGCGTGCTGCCGATCTCGCATGTGTATGGCTTGTCGGTGTTGCTGGTCGGCCCGGTGTCGAACGGCGCCACGGTGTATTACGAGCCGCGCTTCCGTCCCGAGAAGCTCGCTCGGGCACTCGTGGATCAACAACTGACGGTGCTACACGGCGTGCCCGCCATGTACGCCAAGGTCATCGAGTGGAGCCGTGCCAACGGCCAGTCCCTGCGCACGCCCGCGCTGCGGATGGCGCAGTCCGGCGGCGCACCGCTGACGGCCACGCTGAAGGCGGCCTTCGAAGAGGCATTCGGCATCGTGTTGCACAACGGCTATGGCATGACGGAGACATCGCCGACGGTCTGCCAGACGCGCGTGGAGACGCCGCGTAGCGATTGCTCCGTGGGCGCGGCCGTGCCCGACGTGGAGATCATGCTCGGCTCGCCCCTGCCCGATGGCAGCGGCGAGTTGCTGGTGCGCGGCCCGAACGTGATGAAGGGCTACTACAAGCGCCCCGACCTGACCGCGCAGACCATCGATACCGATGGCTGGCTGCATACCGGCGACCTCGCACGAATCGACGCCGATGGTGCGGTGTCCATCGTGGGCCGCTCGAAGGAAATCATCATTCACTCGGGCTTCAACGTGTATCCCGAGGAAGTCGAGCAATCGCTGAACGCATTCCCCGCCGTGCTGCAATCGGCAGTGGTAGGCCGGGCGATCGAGGGAAACGAGGAAGTCATCGCGTTCGTCGAGGTACGCGGCGGCATGACGCTCGACGAGGCCGCGCTGCGCGCCTTCCTGCGCGAGCGTCTCTCGCCGTACAAGATGCCCGCCGAAGTGCGCATCGTGACGCAACTGCCCGCCGCACCGTCCGGCAAGATTCTCAAGGCGAAGCTGCGCGAGCAGCTTGCAGCCGGCAACCTGTGAGCCACGCCATGGAACATATGAAACATATGGAACAGACACTGACCACCGCGCCGGACACTTTCGACACCACGCAGGCCGCCACCATCCCTGCCACGCCAGCGAAGAAGGAAAGCGTGCGCAAGGAAGACCGCCACTTCGTCACGGCCCTGGCGCGCGGCCTTGACGTGCTGGCCTGCTTCCGCGCCTTCGACAGCGAACTCGGCAATGCCGAACTGGCGCAGCGCTGCGGCCTGCCCAAGTCCACGATCTCGCGGCTCACGCATACGCTGACCGAACTCGGCTACCTGCAGGCATTGACCGATCCTGTGCGCTACCGCCTCGGCAGTTCGGCGCTCGCGCTGGCCCCAGCCGCGCAACAGGGCGCCGATGTGCTGGCCGTGGCGCGTCCGTTCATGCAGGAACTGGCCGATCTGTCGAAGGGTGTGGCCTCGCTCATCGTGCGCGATCGTGGCCGCATGCTGATTTTCGAGAACTGCCAGGCCGAGAGCTACCTGACGCTGCGCGTGCCCGTGGGCAGCCGCGTATCGGGGCTGACCACGGCGGCGGGCCGCGCCTACCTGCTGGCGCTGTCGAACACGGAGCAACGTCAGGCACTGGCAGCGTTCCGCACCGATGACAAGACGCCCGCGCCCACGGCCGAGAGCATGTTGATGCAATGCCGCGACGAGCATCGCCGGCTGGGCTGCACCACGTCGTTCGGCGAGTGGCTGCCCGATATCAACTCGATCGCGCTGGCGTTCCGTCCAGGCCCGTCGCTGCCGCCCATGACGCTGAGCTGCAGCGGACCCAACGCACTGGTGCCGCCCGCGCACCTGCTGGAGAAAGTCCGCCCGCTGTTGCAGCAGCACGTCCGCAGGATCGAGGCCACCTTCGGCGTCACCGCCTGAGCGTCATATCGAGCCACGCAGGAATGCCGCGTTTGCCGTACGATGCGGAATTCCTGCCCTCTCACCGGACCCGATTCCCATGCCCCACCTCATCGTCGAAATCACCGAAAACACCCGCCTTGCCCGCTCGAAAGAAGAACTGCTCGACGAGTGCAATGCCGCGCTGCTCGCCAGCGGCCAGTTCGATGAACCGTCGATCAAGTCGCGCGTGATCATGCTCGACACGTATCGCCGCGGGACCGAACAGGGCGACCGTGGCTTCGTGCATGCCACGCTTCAGATTCTCGATGGCCGCGATCAGGCGATCCGAAAGGATCTTGGCGAGCGCGTTGCCAGTGCCATCGCCGAATGCGTGCGGCCCGGCACCGAAGGGCAGTCCGTGCAAGTGACGGTGAATGTCATGGAAATGGAACGCGCGACCTTCGCCAAGCAAGTGATTGGCGGCTAAATTGCCCCTGCTACCCCAGGCGCGAGACCTTCGCGCCTGCTTCTCTGATATGGGTGGCGAGGCTATCCAGACACGGGCCAAATGCCGCGGAAAAGCGGTATTCGGCACGCAGCCCGCTCAGGTAGTCTTCGGCCATGCTGTACGCACGCATCCAGATTGCATTCGGCACATTGGAGCGCAAGTTGGCCGGCACCAGCGTGTTAGACAAGGCGCCGCTCGCGCGCGGCGCGAATCCCATCGACAGCATGTCGTAGGCCGGTGCCAGCACGTAGGGACGCGCGTGCAGCGCTTCGCCGTTGGTGAAGGACAAATTGCCGTTGTGCATATCGGTGTTCCCGATCAGCGTGCCGAACGCATAGAGCAATGCGGCGTTTTCTGCGGACTCCGGCGTGATATGTCGCTCGTTGGCAAGTTGCGCGGCGATCACCGGCCAGATGGCGCTGCCCTGACCGGCGAACTCTGCTTCGACCGATTCAAGCGAGAACAGCGCCCGACGTCCCAGCGGCCCGACCCGGTCGAATCGCTCCACCTCCAGGAATCGCTGCGAACCGTGATCGACGACATGCGATCGTGCCGCGCGGATGCCTGACGCCGCGAGTGTCTCCAGCGCGTGATGCTCCGTCAGCAGCAAATCGCGCCAGCGCTCGGTCATCGCGTTGTCTTCGGGGAGCGTGAACTTCACCAGCACATGCCGTGGCCCACGCGTCGTATCGACATAGGCCGTGAATTTGGGCTGCTCGCCACCCGCAGATGATCCCGGTAACTCACCCCGCGCAGCCTCTTGCGCCAGCCGCACGTAGACCGATCCCTTTCCGGCTTCCGCGAGCGGCTTCGGCACCTCGGCACTCAGGAAGCGGTCGCGCGCGAGGTCGCCCAGCAACAGATTGCCCACGGCGTCCGGGCCCTGCGCGATCAGACTTCGCATGATCTGGCTATCGTTCCACTCGGCCACATTGGCGGGCAGGCCCAGCCCCTGCGCATATCGCGCGGCATAGGCGCGACCGAGAAAACCCTGCGGCCGCATATCCAGCAGCCACCACGGCAGGCTGTCGCTGAAACGGGTAACGCCCCCCTCCGCTTCGCGCATCACGAAGCCGTCCGCCCGCACGGGAATGAGATCGCCCAGCGCGCGGATCGTACCGTCCGAACACACGCGATAGACCGGCACTTCGCCAAACCCGCGAGCAGTGTCACGCAAGGCATATTGAATAGATCGGGCAGCGCCTAGTCGAACCAGTTCGCCATCCATGCCCTGGATGGCGCGCGACAGCGTTGGCTGACTAACTCCAATGTTTTCAATGAGTTGGCGCGCCGTGGCCGGGCCACCGGCGAGCCGGAACCGGATCTGATCGGGGAGCGAAGCCATATCTGAATAGATTCTTGAATAGAATCATGAATAGATACTGGACTATACCATCGGCTGCGACACATGCGACCGGGCTTGCTTGAAGTGCCCTAAAAAGCACAAGAGCGATGCCGCGCTTACGCAGCGACATCGCTCTGTTTCTTATTGTTTGTTTGTTTGTTAAGACCCCTCCCGCACTCCCCGATCAGGTCACCGGCGCCGGGTTGAACAGTGCCAGGGAGTTCTGCAGGCCATGGTGCTCGGCCCAGGTTTTCTTCCGGCCACTCGCCACCTCGATCATCAGGTTGAACAGTTCCCAGCCCACGTCCTCGATGGTCGCATCGCCGGTGGCGATACTGCCCGCGTTGATGTCCATGAGGTCATGCCAGCGGCGTGCGAGGTCGCTGCGCGTGGCTACCTTGATGACCGGCACTTCGGCCAGACCATACGGCGTGCCGCGCCCCGTGGTGAACACGTGCAGGTTCATGCCGGCGGCCATTTGCAGCGTGCCGCAGATGAAATCGCTGGCGGGTGTGGCGGTGTAGTTCAGGCCGCGTGTCTTGACGCGCTCGCCCGGCGAGACCACACCGGCGATGGGTGCGCTACCGGACTTGACGATCGAGCCCATGGCTTTCTCGACGATGTTCGACAAGCCGCCCTTCTTGTTGCCTGGCGTGGTGTTGGCGCTGCGGTCCGCGCGGCCGCGGTCCAGGTATTTGTCGTACCAGTCCATCTCGCGGATCATCGCCTCGGCCACTTCGGGTGTAGCGGCGCGCGAGGTCAACTGGTCGATGCCGTCGCGCACTTCGGTCACCTCCGAGAACATCACGGTTGCGCCGGCGCGTACCAGCAGGTCGGTGGCGAAACCCACGGCCGGGTTGGCGGTCACGCCAGAGAACGCATCGCTGCCGCCGCACTGCACGCCCACCACGAGCTCGGAAACGGGCACCGTTTCGCGCTTGCGTGCATTGAGCGTCTTCAAGTGGCTCTCTGCCATCGCAACGATCGAATCGATCATCGACGCGAAGCCCACATGCTTGTCGTCCTGCAGGCAGACCACGCCCACCTGCACTTCGCCAGCGCCGGTCTGGATCGGGATGGTTCCCGGCGGCATCAGGCGATCCGGCTGCAGCTTTTCGCAGCCCAGGCTCACCATCATCGCGGTGCCGCCGAAATTGGGATTCAGCGCGATGTTGCGCAGCGTGCGGATCGGGATGATGGCGTCGGGCGCATCGATGGCCACGCCACAGCCGTAGGTGTGCTCCAGACCCACTACGTCATCGACGTTCGGGTATTTCGGCAGCAGTTCGGCCTTGATGCGTCGCACGGCAAAATCCACCACGCCGGACACACACTGCACGGTCTCCGTGATTGCCAGGATGTTGCGCGTGCCCACCGAGCCATCCGGGTTGCGGAAACCCTCGAACGTATAGCCGTCGAGCGGCGGCAGCGGCTCGGGCAGGCGCGTGGAGATCGGCAGGTCGGTCAGGCCGGGCGCCACGGGCATCTCGATGACACGCTCGTTGACCCAGCTACCGCGCGGCAGATCCTTGAGCGCATAGCCGATGGCCACGTTGTAGCGCGTCACGGCATCGCCCTGCTTCAGGTCCACCAGTGCTACCTTGTGGCCCTGCGGCACATGTTCCACCAGGGTCAGGCCACACGGGAACACGGTGCCGGCGGGCTGCCCGCCGTCGTTGGCAACAATGGCCACGTTGTCATTCGCGTGGATGCGGATGTAGAGCGGCTTGGGCGCCGCCGCCACGTTCTGAACCGACAAGTCCGACATTTGGGGGATTCCTTCTTTATTGGGGGTGCTTCAGTTCCACGCGGCGAATGTCCTTGACGATCACCAGGTAGCTCAGCACACAGACCAGGGCGTTGATACCGACGAACACCAATGCGCCGTTGAACGAGCCCGTCGTGCTCAGGATATAGCCGATCACGATTGGCGTCACGATGCCGGCAATGTTGCCGAACGTGTTGAAAATACTGCCGGCCATGCCGATCACTTCCTTGGGCGCCGTATCGGCCACCACGGCCCAGCCCAGCGCGCCGATGCCCTTGCCGAAGAACGCCAGCGCCATGATGGCCACGACCAGCCACTCGGCATCCACGTAATTGCAGGCCACCATCGAGATCGACAGCGCCATGCCGGCGACGATCGGCACCTTGCGGGCCAGGGTCAGCGAATGGCCGCGACGCAGCAGCGCGTCGGAGATCACGCCGCCCAGTACACCGCCGAGGAAGCCGCAGATCGCGGGCAACGAGGCCACGAAGCCTGCCTTCAGGATCGACATGCCGCGCGCTTGCACCAGGTACACGGGGAACCATGTCAGGAAGAAGTACGTCAGCACGTTGACGCAGTACTGACCCAGGTAGACACCTGCCAGCATGCGATTCGTCAGCAGTTGCTTCGCGTAGAACCAGCCGGTCGGGCTGGCTTCCTTCGCCTTGCCCTCGCCCTCGTTCATGTGGATCAGGCCGCCGCCCTGCTCGATGTGCGCAAGTTCGGCGGGATTCACGGCCGGATGCGTGGCCGGGCTGCGCATGACCTTGAGCCAGACCAGCGCCAGCAGCATGCCCATGATGCCCATCCACAGATAGACGTGGTGCCAGCCCCAGCTATGGACGATCCACGCCATCAGCGGCGTGAACACCACGGCAGCGAAATACTGGGCCGCATTGAAGATGGCCGATGCCGTGCCGCGTTCATCCGTGGGGAACCAGCTCGCCACAACCTTGGCATTGGCCGGGAACGCCGGCGA
Organism: Cupriavidus sp. 2SB; assembly: GCF_005503625.1. Taxonomy (GTDB): domain Bacteria; phylum Pseudomonadota; class Gammaproteobacteria; order Burkholderiales; family Burkholderiaceae; genus Cupriavidus. Next base: position 26,396 of record NZ_SCMX01000006.1, read on the forward strand.
CTCCGCGAGGCCCACCGCAAAGCGCAGCGCGAACAGCGCGGACAACGTGGCGCCAACCGTGCCGAAAATGCCGATCCAGCCTTGCAGCAGCGTGAACAGCGACCAGAAGAAGATGCTAACCGCGTAGATGCGGCGGGCGCCGAAACGGTCGAGCATCCAGCCGCCCGGAATCTGCGCCATCACGTAGGCCCAGCTGAACGCCGAGAAGATGTACCCCATCTGCACAGCCGTGAAGCCGAACTCCTCGCGCATGGCGGGGCCGGTGATGGATAGCGTGGCCCGGTCGGCGTAGTTGACCGTGGTCACGATGAAGATCAGGGCAAGGATCCAGTAGCGGACATTGGTGCGGCGGGCGCCGGAGGCGGCAGCTGCGCCGGTGGTGGGTGTTGCGGTCATCGGGTCTCCTCACAACCGGGGCCTGATGCAGGAATGCGTTGGGACCGGCTTGTGATATGTCGTCGTACGACAAGAATTATAGTGATCGGGTTCCCCCTGACACAGCGCGCGTTTACCCTGAGTCGGTGCACCGCGCCCTCATGCCGTGCATCGCGCCCAAAAACGGCTGCTTTCAATTAGCTTGCGGTCTGGCGGGTGATGCACCCCTTCCGCACGGTATGCCGAAATGGACCTGGCAAGGTGCCCGGATGACAGGTTAGCAGCAACCTGAACACGGGGTTTTCCCTCAAATCCGACCGTATTGCTTGCATGGTCAAGTTGATAGTTGTACGATGACTTATCTCGAAGCCATCGACACGGTGGAACGAGCTACAAGACGCCCTTGTTCCACCCCAACATCACTATTTCGCCATGTGGCGATCAGGAAGAGCGACATGACTACTCCGCAAGAACTCAAGCAGATCATCTCCGAGGGCCTGCTCTCGTTCCCCATTACCGATTTCGACAAGCAAGGCAACTTCCGCGCCGATACCTACGCAGAGCGCCTGGAATGGCTGGCCCCGTACGGCGCCACCGCCCTGTTTGCCGCTGGCGGCACGGGTGAGTTCTTCTCGCTGACGCAGCAGGATTACTCCAACGTGATCCGCACGGCGGTGGAAACCTGCCGTGGCAAGGTGCCCATCCTGGCCGGCGCCGGTGGCCCGACCCGCGTGGCCATCGAGTACGCGAAGGAAGCCGAGCGCCTGGGCGCCCACGGCATCCTGCTGATGCCGCATTACCTGACCGAAGCCAGCGAAGACGGCATCGCCAACCATATCGAAGAAGTCTGCAAGGCCACCAAGTGCGGCGTGATCGTGTACAACCGTGCCAACTCGCGCATCGGTGCGGATCTGCTGGCCAAGGTCGTGGACAAGTGCCCGAACCTGATCGGCTTCAAGGACGGCGTGGGTGACATCGAAGCGATGGTGCGCGTGCGCCGCAAGCTGGGCGATCGCCTGTCGTACCTGGGCGGCCTGCCCACCGCCGAAGTCTACGCCGCCGCCTACAAGGCACTGGGCGTGCCCGTGTACTCGTCGGCCGTGTTCAACTTCATCCCGAAGACCGCGATGGAGTTCTATCGCGCCATCGCCGCTGACGACCACGCCACGGTGGGTCGCCTGATCGACGACTTCTTCCTGCCGTACCTGGACATCCGCAACCGCAAGCATGGCTACGCCGTGTCGATCGTCAAGGCCGGCGCCAAGCTGGTGGGCCGCGACGCCGGTCCGGTGCGTGCACCGCTGACCGACCTGACCGAAGAAGAACACGGCATGCTGGACGCCCTGATCAAGAAGCTCGGACCGCAGTAAGCATCCTCGATTTGCGTTGAGTTGTAGTGTTGAAGTTTGAAAGCCGGCCTTGTGCCGGCTTTTTTTATTCGCTCGGCGCCTGGCTCTGGCCGAGCGAATCCATCGTCAGATCCACAAGGGCGCGCAAGCGGGCGAGCCGCCGCAGATCCTTGTGAAAGCCGAACCAGACATCGCGTCCGGGGGGCGCTTCGCCGAGATCGACGCGAACAAGATCCGGCATGACATCGCCCAGCGGACACGGCAGCACCGCGAAACCGCCGCCCTCGACACACATGCGCGCCTGTACACCCCGGTTGTTGCTGCGATACACGGTGCGCGCCTGCGGCAGCATCCGCCGCGCCCATGCCACGTCTGGCAGCGCATCGAAAGCCGTATCCATCGTGATGAGTGCCGCGCCCGTCCCGTCTCCTGCACGCGGCGCCACCAGTTCGCGGTGTCCATACAACGCATATTCCATGTGCATGAGCTTGCGCTGGATAACGTCGGCTTCCTCGAACGGCATGATGCGGAATGCCAGGTCGGCTTCGCGGCGGGCCAGGCTGTGCTGACGCGAATCCGTCACCAGTTCCAGTGACACCAGCGGATGTTGCCCAAGAAAACGTGCAAAGACCGGCGTCAGCACATACATGCCGAACCAGTCGGACGACGTAACGCGCAGCGGCCCCGCCAGCGCATTGCCGTGCCCAGCCAGTGCGCGTGCCAGCCCCAGCGCTTCCTCTTCCATGCGCTCGGCATACACCAGCACGGCGTTGCCCTCATCGGTCAACACCAGACCTTCGGTGGTGCGGTGGAACAGCAGTTGCCCCACTGCCTCCTCCAGTGTGCGCAAACGGCGTCCCATGGTCGGCTGTGTCTGGCCGATGAGCTTCGCAGCGCCGCCAAGCGTCCCGGCTCGTGCGATCGCCAGGAAAATGCGCAGATCACTCCACTCCAGCTTTAGCCCATGCATTTTCGATTGGGTGCCATTCGATATTGTTGATATTCATGCGATTCCGCATGGCACATGATGAATGCCACGACACGCGGAATGCAAGACCGCATCGCGTGATGACCGAAAGGAAGGCAGAACATGACATCGACCATGCAAGCTCTGGTGCTGAATCAATACGGCGGCCCACTCGTATCCACCACACTGCAGCGGCCCGAACCGGGTCCGGGACAGGTGCTGGTGCGCATCGCAGCGAGCGGCCTCAATCCGCTCGACACCAAGATCCGCGCTGGCGCCGCCGCGCACGCCCGGCATCCGTTGCCACTCATACTCGGCATCGACATGGCCGGCACCGTGGAAGCGATTGGCGCGGGCGTAACGGCTTTTCGTCCGGGCGACGAGGTCTACGGCATGACTGGCGGCGTGGGCGGCATCCAGGGCTCTCTTGCCCAGTACGCAGCCGTCGACGCCGCCCTGCTGGCCCGCAAGCCGCGCAACCTGTCGATGCGAGAGGCCGCCGCGTTGCCGCTGGCCTTCATCACAGCCTATGCGGGCATCGTCGATCGTGCACACCTTGGGGCCGGTCAGACCGTGCTCGTGCAGGGCGGTGCCGGCGGCGTCGGACATATCGCGGTGCAACTGGCGCGTGCTCTCGGTGCGTCGGTATTCGCCACTGCCAGTGCGAAGGATCTCGATCTGGTCGCCGAACTGGGCGCGACGCCCATCGACTATCGCGCGCAGACGGTTGAGCAGTACGTGGCCGAGTTGACCCAGGGCGAAGGATTCGATCTCGTTGTCGACACGGTCGGCGGCCCCACGCTCGATGCCTCATTCGCCGCTGTCAGGCACTTCGGCCATGTGGTCAGCGCGCTGGGGTGGGGAACGCATGCGCTGGCGCCGCTGTCCTTCCGCGAAGCCACCTACTCCGGTGTGTTCACGCTGTATCCGCTATTGACCGGCAAGCTGCGTGCGCATCATGGCGAGATGTTGGCCGAGGCCACGCGTTTGGCGGAATGCGGACAGTTGCGTCCCGTCGTGGATCCGCGGCGCTTCACGATGGTCCAGGCAGAGCAGGCTTACGAAGTCGTTGCGGGGGGCACGGCACGCGCCAAGATCGTGGTCGAACTGGATTGAAGGCGTCACGGTCAAGCATTGGCATGGCACCGTTCCGGCCCATTCCAGCGCACCAACTTGCAACGTGCGATGCGTCATTCCGGTGAATTCAGCGTATGTGCCATTTGCCAGGACCGGCTTTACGCACCAAACCGGCTGGCCCGAAACCTGCTCAGTGCATAGCGAAGAGTAGAAGCGTTCAACCGCCCCATCCCTTCTTTCCGAAGGGCGGCAGGAAATTGCTCTTGATGTCCGCGCCACGGCGGAGATCGAGAGCCTTGTCCTGGCATCCCGCTCCCCCGTCGGCCGGCCCGTTCACCTTTCCTGAACCCGGAACGACATGACTGACACCACCCTCCCCCTTCACGAACTGGCCCGCGAATCGCGCATGGGCGCGCATGGCTTCGAGACCGATGCGCGCGAGATCCGGCGCATCGACCTGTCGGACTTCGACCAGCGCAAGGCGGAGATCAGCGACCAGCTCTGGCAGGCCGCCACCGATATCGGCTTCTTCCAGCTTGAAAACCACGGCATCGAACTGGCCGCCGCGCGTGAGGCCTTTGCGATGACCGAACGGTTCTTCGCGCTGCCCGATTCGGTAAAGGCCCAGTATCCGCTGCAGAAGGCCAACAACGCCGGATGGGAATCGCGCGCGCAGGTGCGTCCCTCCACGGGAACGCCGGACCAGAAAGAGTCATATCAAATCACGCGGCCGCATATGGCACCGCTATGGCCGACTGACGAAGAACTGGCAGGCTTCCAGGCCACGATGCTGGCCTTCGAGCGGCAAGCCTGGGAAGTGGGCATGAAGGTGCTGTCGTGCTTTGCGGACAAACTCGGCTTCGACAGCGACTTCTTCACGCGTGCGCATGACCCGTCCGCGCCCGACTACCAGAGCACGCTGCGCCTGCTCCACTACTACGCCATCCCGCCCGAAGCGCAGGACAAGCTCGAACTGTGGCGCGCTGGCGCGCACACCGATTTCGATTGCCTGACGCTGCTGTTCCAACGGCAGGGTCAAGGTGGCCTGCAGGTTTGCCCCGGCAAGGAAATGGAAGCGCAGGCATGGACCCCGATCCCGCCCGACGAGGACGTCATCACCTGCAACATCGGCGACATGCTGATGCGCTGGAGCGACGACCGCCTGCCTTCGAATTTCCATCGCGTACGCAATCCAGTACCGGGCGAATACATGGGACCGCGCTACAGCCTGGCGTTCTTCTGCCAGGCCAACCGCAACGCCATGATCGAAGGCCCGTCAAAGTTGTATCCGGCGATCACCGCGGGGGAGTTCCTGAAGCAACGGGTGGCGGCTAATTTCAAGGCTTATTGATTCAAGCACCGATGGGCTTGCTCCCCTCTCCCATGCAGTGGGAGAGGGGAGAAAAACAGGGCAAACACAAACCAAACCCCCAACAAAAAACCCCACGCTTTCTCAAGCGTGGGGTTTCAAGCCGTCCACCCGAAGGTGGACAGGCGACTACCAAAGGGATCGGGCTATCAGGCCGCAGCGTCCTTCAGCTTCTTCAGCGGACGGACCTTGACCTTGACGCTGGCCGGCTTGGCCGGGAACCAACGCTCTTCACCCGTGAACGGGTCCTTGCCGAAGCGCTTCTTCTTGGCCGGCACTTGTTGTGCGGTGACCTTCAGCAGGCCCGGCAGCGTGAATTCGCCAGCGCCCTTCTTGTTCAGCGCGCTAACGATGGTGTTTTCGAGATGGGCCAGAACCGTCTTCACGGCCTTGGCTTCGAGCTGGGTTTGCGCTACCAGGTGAGCGACCAGGCTCGACTTGTTGAAGGTGTCCTTCAGCGGCTTCGGAGTCGGAGCAGCGGCCGGAGCAGCCTTCTTGGCCGGAGCGGCGGCCTTCTTTGCGGCAGCCTTTACGGGTGCCTTGGTTGCTGCTGCCTTCTTGGCAGGAGCCTTGGTTGCAGTCTTCGCGGTCGGTTTCGCTTTGGTCGCCATGTCGATATACGAGAGTTGAAGATTGTCGTTCCGGCCGATTCGCAATCACTGCCTGACGCTAGTCGTTTGCAGAGTCGTGAACCATGCTGGCCGGCACGCACTGAATCATAGCGGAAACGGCCAGAAGTAAAGGGGTTTTCTCACATGCGGCAGGTCAAACCAAGTAAAAACCCCGTGTTTTGTCGCTGCTTTGCGTCAGGAAACTCTCTGCGGAGCGCTACGTACCCCCACTTTCGCGTCTGACAGACGCTGCAAACGCGCAAAAGTTTCCGCGAATCAATGCGCGTGCGCAGCCATCGCGTCTCGTGTTTCGTGCGCCAGGCCCAGTGCAAAAGCGGTTTCCGCCACGAGGAAAAGCGGGCCGACCAGCAACCCGACAAGGTCGTCGACGAAAGCCGGCTTGCGTCCCTCGTAGTAATGCCCCACGAACTGGATGATCCAGCCGAGCACGAACAGACCGATGCCGCTGGCCAGCCATGCCGTCGTGGAAAACGTCGCGATCCACGCGCCTGCCCAGACGAACGCCGCGAGGATCACAGCCATCGCCACGCCGAATCCGAGCGACAGCCGCAGATAGAACAGGCAAGCGAGTGCGTAGACGACGATGGCCGGTGTCAGTGCCACGCCCCCCTCGCCCAGCGGCATTGCAGGGCGTCCCAGCAGCGCGGTCACGGCCAGCACGATCATCGGGATACCTACGAAGTGGGTGACGACGTTGCGTGAGTCGCGGTGATAGGCGGCGTACTGGGACAGATGATCGATCAGGGTTTTCACGTGGGGTCTCCTGGAATGTATGCCGGTCTCGAATGCTGCAACGTAGCGAAACCACGATGCCCGCCGGGTTTTGAGGTCGATTTATAGTAGTCACGCGAAAAGCGCTGCGGAATAGCAAAAACCCGGCGTTAACCCGCCGTTCGAGGCACTCCACTAATCTTCCTTCTCCCCTCGCCATGCTCGACGCCGACCAGATACCTGCCCTGACTGCCGATCAACGCGAAGCGTGGCTGCGGCGCATCGGCTTCGATCAGCCCACGCCACCGACGCTGGAAACCCTCGACGCGTTGATCGCCAGCCATCTGCGGCATCTGCCATTCGAGAACCTGAACTCGCTGACAGGTCGCCGCGTAGCCATCGACCTGCCGTCAGTCTTGGAGAAGCTCGTGTATCAGGGCCGCGGGGGCTACTGCTTCGAACTCAACACGCTTTTCTGCGCGGGCCTGAAATCGCTGGGTTTTTGCGTAACGCCGCTGGCCGCGCGCGTGCGCTGGAACATGCCGGCCTCGGCACGCACAGGCTTGACGCACATGCTGTTGCGCGTGGAAGTGGCCCACGAAAGCCATATTGCCGATGTCGGGTTCGGTGGTCCCACGCCCGCATTTGCGCTGCCGCTGTCTTCGCCGATCGCGCCGCAGAAGCTCCATCGGCTGCAACCTGTGCCACCTGCAGAGGCTGGCGCAGCCTTTCACCTGTACGACATGACCGTCGGCGATGGCGGGGAAACGGCGGACGCCGACGCATGGCGCGTCATGTATCGCTTCGACCTGACACCGCAGCCGCAAATCGATTACGTGGCCCGCAACTGGTACGTGTCCACCCATCCGGAGAGCCACTTCACAACGACGCTGATGGCGGCCCGCATCGAGCCCGATGGCACACGGCTCGCATTGGCGAACGCCGATTTCACCGAGCGCACCTCGGACGGACAGGTCCGCAAGCAGGTGCTGTCTTCCGCCGCGGCCGTGATCGAGTTGCTCACCGGGCGCTTCGGCATCCGCCTGGACGACGACCTTCGCGCCGCCCTGACGGCACGCTTGCCCGAGATCCTCCCGGCATACCGCACAACCTGAACCGACGAACCGAAATTCTGCGCTGCAGGATGTAGCCATGCATCGCGCGCATTGCCCGCAGAACATTTGCTGATAACGGGTCGGTCGCGGCCCTTGGCCGGTGGACTGAGCGGCGGGTGGTTGCCCATAATGTTCCGGCTCATTCACGAATCAGGTGGCGGCCAGGACCGCTGCCATCCATCAGGAGACATCCACCATGTCATTGTTCGATCTGTCGGGCAAGGTAGCCATCATCACGGGTTCTTCGCGCGGTATTGGCCGCGCCATCGCCGAGCAACTGGCCGTGCAGGGTGCCAAAGTCGTCATTTCCTCGCGCAAGATCGAAGGCTGCCAGGAAGTGGCCGACGCCATCAATGCGAAGCACGGCGCGGGCACGGCGCTGGCGGTTGCGGCCAATATCTCGTCGAAGGAAGCACTGCAGCATCTGGTGGACGAGACCAACCGCGTGTTTGGCCGCGTGGACGTGCTGGTCTGCAATGCGGCATCTAACCCTTACTACGGGCCGATGAGCGGCGTCACGGACGAGCAGTTCCGCAAGGTGCTCGACAACAACGTGATTTCCAATCACTGGCTGATCCAGATGGTGGCGCCGCAGATGATTGATCGAAAGGATGGTTCGATCATCATCGTGTCGTCCATTGGCGGCCTGCGTGGGTCGCCTACGATTGGCGTCTACAACGTCTCGAAGGCCGCCGACTTCCAACTCGCCCGCAACCTCGCCGTGGAGTTCGGGCCGCACAACGTGCGCGTGAACTGCATCGCCCCGGGCCTGATCAAGACGGACTTCGCGCGCGCCCTTTGGGAAGATCCGGTCCGCTACAAGCAATCCACGGAAAACGCCCCGCTGCGCCGCATTGGCGAGCCGGTGGAGATTGCCGGTGCTGCATGCTTCCTGGCATCGGCAGCCAGCACGTTCATGACCGGACAGGCGATGGTCGTGGACGGTGGCGTGACAATCTGAGTCGTTACCTGAGTGACCTGGGGAGGGCCGCCGCCCGGCTGCCCTCCTGCTCGTTCATGGGCAGTTTCTCGCGGGAGGCCATGCATGTCGCATCAACCGCAGCAACCGCAACACGCAACACCTGCCGGCCAGTGGCCGGTCATGTCGATTGCCGAGGCCCACGCCCGGCTCACTGCGCCTGGCGCGCCGTTCGAAACTGAAACACGCGTGATCCGGGGCGTGCCCACCACCGTGTGGAAGAACGCGCCACCCACGCTGCGCGACCTGTTCCTAGTAGCGGCCGCGTGGGGCGAGCGCACCTTCGTGGTCTATGAGGGGGAGCGCGTCAGCTATCGCGCGTTCGTGCTTGCCGCCACGGCGCTGGCGCATCAGCTTGTGCGCGACGGTGTGCACCGCGGCGATCGCGTGGCCGTGGCCATGCGCAACCTGCCTGAATGGCCCGTGGCCTTCTACGCAGGCCTGCTGACCGGCGCCATCGTCACGCCGCTCAATGCCTGGTGGACCGGCCCCGAACTGCAATATGGGCTGGCCGACTCGGGCAGCAAGATCGCCATCGTCGATTTCGAGCGGCTCGACCGCATTCTCGAACACCTGCCGCAATGCCCCGCGCTGGAACGCATCTATGTCTCGCGTGCGCCAGAGGATGCCAGCTTCGACGATCCACGCATCGTGCCGCTGGCTTCAGTGATTGGCGAATCCCGCACGTGGGGCACCCTGCCCTCGCAATCGCTGCCCATCGTCCCGCTCGACCCCGAGGACGATGCCACGATCTTCTACACGTCAGGCACCACCGGGAAGCCCAAGGGCGCCGTGGGAACCCATCGCAACGCGTGCTCGGTAGCGGTCTGCGGGCAGTTCAGCCCGCTGCGCAACCTACTGCGGCGCGGCGAACCCGTGCCGGAACCGGACCCCAATGCGCCACAGAAAGCCGCGCTACTGGCCGTGCCGTTCTTCCACGTCACGGGCTGCATGTCGGTCCTGAATGGCGCGCTGGCCGTGGGCGGCAAGATCGTGCTGATGCATCGGTGGGACACGCTACGTGCCATGGGCCTGATCGAGACCGAGCGGTGCACTTCGGCAGGTGGTGTGCCTACCATCGCATGGCAGATCATCGAACATCCACAACGCGCAGCCTTTGACCTGTCGTCGCTGGAAAACATGCATTACGGTGGCGCGCCCGCCTCGCCGGAACTGGTGCGGCGCATCCAGGAAGCGTTTCCAAAAGCTGCGCCAGGCATTGGCTGGGGCATGACGGAAACGTCGGCCACGTTCACGAGCCACAGCGCCGAGGAATACGTGCATCGCGCAGATAGCAGCGGCCCGTCCCTGCCAATCGGCGAGATGAAGATCGACGATGGGTTCGGCAACGCGCTGCCCGTGGGCGAGATTGGCGAGTTGATGGTGCGCGGCGCCAATGTGGTCCACAGCTACTGGAACAAGCCCGAGGCCACGGCCAAGACGTTTTCCGACGGCTGGTTGCGCACTGGCGACGTGGCGCGTCTCGACGAAGACGGCTTCGTGTACATCGTGGATCGCATGAAGGACATGCTGATTCGCGGTGGCGAAAACATCTACTGCATCGAGGTGGAAAGCGCGCTGTATGCGCATCCGTCGATAATGGATGCCGCTGTGGTGGGCATCGCGCACCGGACGCTGGGAGAGGAACCGGCCGCGGTGGTGAGTCTCAAGCCGGGGATGGCGGCGAGCGAAACCGAGCTACAGGCGTTTGTGCGCGAGCGGATTGCGGGGTTCAAGGTGCCGGTGCGGATCATCGTGCTGGACGAGATGTTGCCGCGCAATCCGAACGGGAAGATCTTGAAGTCGAACCTGCGCAAGCTGTTCGATTAGGTCCAGCGGGTCGGGCGGGCTCTCGGGTCCGCCCTCATTCGACTCGCTTATTTCACCGGGATCGGCGTCCCCGCCGGCACCGGCACGGCCGTCACCGCATTCTGCGGGCTACCACTGACGATGCGGTCCGAATAGGTCAGGTAGACCAGCGTATTGCGCTTGCGGTCCACCGCACGCACCACGTGCAGCGTCTTGAACAGGATCGACATGCGCTCGGAGAACACGTCCTCCTGTGCCTTCAGCGGGCCCTTGAACGCGATGGTGCCCACCTGACGGCAGGCAATCGACGCCTCCGGCGGGTCCTCGGCCATACCGAGAGAGCCCTTGATACCACCGGTGCGCGCCCGCGAGACATAGCACGTCACGCCGTCCACTTGCGGGTCATCGTAGGCCTCAATGACGACCTTGTCGGAACCCGTCATGCGGAAATTCGTCGATACGCTGCCGATTTCCTCGGCATGGACGGCGGCTGCAAAGCACGCCACCATGACGCACAGCCCAGTCCTGACGATGTTCCTGACGCTCATTCCGATGTTGCTCCCTTGATCTCGTCGTGCCTGCGTTCCATTTCCTGGCGCAGCGCGCGGCGTTGCTTGGCGGCCTCGAAGCGCTGGCGCTCCACTTCGTCGCGCGGCTGCAGCGGCGGCACCTCGGCGGGCGCACCGTTGTCGTCCACGGCAACCATCGTGAAATAGCAGCTATTGGTGTGGCGCACAACCTTGCTGCGGATATTTTCCGTCACCACCTTGATCCCGATCTCCATCGAGCTGCGGCCCGTGAAGTTGACGGCGGCCAGGAACGTCACGAGTTCGCCTACGTGGATCGGCTGGCGGAACATCACCTGGTCCACCGAGAGCGTCACCACGTAGCGGCCGGCGTAGCGGCTGGCGCAGGCATACGCGACCATGTCCAGGTACTTCAGAATGGTGCCGCCGTGGACATTGCCGGAGAAATTGGCCATGTCCGGCGTCATCAGCACGGTCATGGAAAGCTGGTGGGACAAATCGTTCATCGCTGAAAATCCAGAATTCGAGCCTGAGGCGCGGGCAGTGTAACGCGACACGCCTCGCAATGGCACGAATAGAGATAGGAATTCCGCGAGAAGAGACCCGGCACAAAAAAGAAAAGCGGCCCCGCAGGCCGCTCTCTGTACTCCGCAGACGTGATGCGCTTACTTCTTCTTGTTCACGGCGTCCTTGAAACCTTGGCCGGCGGAGAACTTCACCGTCTTTGCTGCCGGGATCTTGATGGTTTCACCAGTACGCGGATTGCGACCGGTACGGGCGGCACGCTTGCCCGAGCTGAAGCTGCCAAAACCCACCAGCGTGACGGAGTCACCCTTGGCTACTGCCTTCTTGATACTGTCCAGCGCAGCGTTCAGCGCGCGCTCGGCGGCGGCATTGCTGAGTTCTGCTTCCGCGGCGATGGCCGATACCAGTTCACCTTTATTCATGGCTGTTTCCCTTGTTGGTCGTCGTCACCGGACTTATGCCAAGTGGCAAAAAGTCCGATCGGCGCAGTCTAATCTGCCCATTAAGGCTTGAGCAATCCCCAGTGGCACCAATGCAACGAAAACCGCCGCAAATCGTTCTGTGGCAACACTTAGCGGGCGTTTTACCCCTCTGTTTCCCAGATCGCGACATCACATTATTTGAATTTCATGTAAAGAACGGCGCACTTGGGTGAGAAACCGAGAATAGATCGAAAAAGTGGCGTGTCAGCAATAATATGCTCCCCCGCCTTCGATTATTCCGCCCAAGCGCAAAGCATCACGATGGTGCAGGAAATTTCCATGCACCTTTTCGGGTCTGCTGCATCGCCGCAAATGCGTCAATCTGGCGCATAAGGTCTCTCGCATTGCTGGATAACTACCTCCCTTTCCAGCGTCAGCGGCGCCGATGCCGTCCGGAAGCCCGGCTGAAGAGCGCCATCCCAGTGCATTCCGCACCGTGTTTGCGCGAATTTCCCCGTTTTGCCGCCTTTTCAGGAACGCAAATTGCTTATCGCTGCTCCCATTTCGAGCATAAATCGGGCAAAGATAACGATGGATAACCTGAAGACTGGCACGGATGCGCTGTTCATCCTGCTCGGCGCAATCATGGTGCTGGCCATGCACGCCGGATTTGCGTTCCTGGAACTGGGCACCGTACGGAAGAAAAACCAGGTCAATGCACTGGTGAAAATACTGGTCGACTTTGCGGTCTCAACCCTGGCCTATTTCTTCATCGGTTATACGATCGCCTACGGCGTCCAGTTTTTCTCCGGTGCCGAAGTGCTTGCGGAGAAGAACGGTCACGAACTCGTGAAGTTCTTCTTCCTGGCCACCTTCGCGGCGGCCATCCCGGCGATCATCTCCGGCGGTATCGCCGAGCGCTCCAGGTTCAACCCGCAACTGGTGGCTACGTTCGTGCTGGTGGGATTTGTCTATCCGTTCTTCGAGGGTATCGTCTGGAACAACCGGTTCGGGCTGCAGGACTGGCTGGCCTCGGTGACTGGCGCGCCCTTCCATGACTTTGCCGGTTCGGTGGTCGTGCATGCGGTTGGCGGATGGATCGCCCTGCCCGCCGTGCTGCTGCTTGGCGCGCGGCGTGGCCGGTATCAGAAGGATGGCCGCATCAGCGCGCATCCGCCTTCGAACATTCCGTTCCTGGCGCTTGGGGCATGGGTGCTGGCCGTGGGCTGGTTCGGCTTCAACGTGATGAGCGCCCAGACCATCGACAAGATCAGCGGTCTGGTGGCCATCAACTCGCTGATGGCGATGGTCGGCGGCACACTGGCTGCGTGGGCGGCCGGGCGCAATGACCCTGGGTTCTCCTATAACGGCCCGCTGGCTGGTCTGGTGGCTGTCTGCGCGGGCTCGGACATCATGCATCCGCTTGGCGCGCTCGTCACCGGCGCGGTGGCCGGACTGCTGTTCGTCTATCTGTTTACGCTGGCGCAGAACAAGTGGCATATCGACGATGTGCTCGGCGTCTGGCCGCTGCACGGCCTCTGCGGCGCGTGGGGCGGCATCGCGGCGGGCATCTTCGGCACGCGCATGCTGGGCGGCATGGGCGGCGTATCGTTGGTGTCGCAGATCACCGGCACGCTGGCGGGCATCATCGTGGCAGTTGTCGGCGGCACGCTGGTCTATGGCGCGCTGAAGAAGTTCGTCGGCATTCGTCTCGATGCCGAGGAAGAATTCAACGGCGCCGACCTGACCCTGCACCGCATCTCGGCCACGCCAGAGCGGGAGACGAACTGGTAAGACGTTTCCGATGACACGCGCGACCGGCACATCGCGCTGAACGCCGGTCGCGCAGCAACGCCGACATCACAAAGTTTGACTTGAACTTTCGGGCCCGCGCGTCCAATAATGCCCTTGCCCCTCCCCAAACGCCGCAACAGGCGTGTCTCGCAATCCTGACATTCCCGACAGCGTTTTCTCTTTCGCCGTCCCTGGTTTTTTCCTGCCCGTCAAAACTGGAGCGTGTCTCATGGATACCACCTCGCTGCAAAGCATCCGCGACATCATTTACGGCTACGCCACAGTATTCGGGGTCAAGATTCTCGCTGCCCTGGCATTCTGGGTCGTGGGCCGCTGGCTGATTCATTTCGTGGTGCGGCTGGTGCAGAAATCGCTGGCCAAGCAAAGCGTCGATCCCACCCTGCTGCGCTATGTCGGATCGATTGTCACCGTCACGCTGAACGTGGTGCTGGTAATTGGCATCCTCGGTTACTTCGGCATCCAGACCACCACGTTTGCGGCACTGATTGCTGCGGCGGGCGTCGCCATCGGCATGGCATGGTCAGGGCTGATGGCGAACTTCGCAGCAGGCGCGTTTCTGGTGGTACTGCGGCCGTTCAAGGTCGGCGACTTCGTCACCATCGGCGGCGTCACCGGCACGGTGGTGGAGATCGGACTGTTCGCCACCTCGATGAATACCCCCGACAACGTCATGACCGTGGTCGGCAACAACAAGATTTTCTCGGACACGATCCAGAACTTCACGGCCAATGCGTTCCGGCGCGTGGAACTGAAAGCGCAACTGGCCGGCTCCACCGATGTGGCAGCGGCCACCGCGCTGCTCAAGGAAAAGATTGCCGCGATTCCCAACGTGCTGCCTGACCCAGCCGTGGAAGTCGAGATCCTTGAATTCACGCTCGTGGGGCCCGTGCTGGCCGTCCGGCCGTTCTGCCATAACGATCACTACTGGCAGGTCTATTTCGATACCAACCGCACGATTCGCGACACGTTTGGCCAGGCCGGATTTGCCGCGCCGATGCCGGCACAGGTCGTGGTCATGCAGAACTCGCCAGCCGTGCCGATGGCGCCTGCGCAACCCGCCAACCAGGCGGCCTGAATCCCGCCCGAAGTCGTCAGTGAGGTTGCGGCTGCAGGCCAGCTCGCCCATACAGGCGCAGCAGGACGGCGCCGCTTCCACAGATCGCCATCACGACGGCCAGCGGCAACGCCGTGCCGTCGTGCCAGACGCTGACTGCCGCGCCCGCTATCGTGCCGAAGCCGAATTGCAGCGTACCCATCAGCGCCGAGGCCGTGCCTGCGCGATGGCTCTGACGCGACAGTGCCAATGCCGAAGCATTGGGCGTGATGCAGCCGAGTCCGGCGAGAAACACGAAGAAGCAGCACAGCAGCACCGGCAATGAAGCGAGGCCGAGCAGCGCCGTCGCGGCCAGCACCAGGCCCGCGATGCACGGCGCAAACAGGGCCGTACGCAATATGTCATCGAGCGCGCGTGCACGCACCAGTCGTGCGTTGACCTGCGACATCGCGATCAGGCCGAACGCATTCGCGCCAAAGACAAAGCCGTAGTGGGAGGGATCGATGCCATGCAGTTCGATCAGCACAAACGGCGAGCCCGCAATATAGGCGAACATGCCGCCCTGCACGCAGCCAGCCGACAGCGAATAGCCCAGGAATTCCCGATCGCGCAGCAGTTCCCAGTAACCGCGCAGCACCGTACCGGGATGCAGCGTGCGGCGCCGTTGCGGATCGAGCGACTCTTCCATGCGCGAATGGACGAACCACAGCAGCAGGACAGCAGCGCCGCAATGGATCCAGAAAATCGCGCGCCAGCCGGCCGCCGCGAGCACTGCCCCGCCGATCAGCGGTGCCAGGATAGGCGCCAGCCCCATCACCAGCATCAGCGACGAGAACGCGCGCGCCGACTCGCGGGCTTCCAGCCGGTCGCGGATCACTGCACGCGACACCACCAGCCCGGTGCATCCGCCGAGCGCCTGCAAGAAGCGCCACAGCATCAGAGACTCCACGCTCGATGCCAGCGCACAACCTGCAGCGGCCAGGCCGTAGAGCGTCAAGCCAACATAGAGCGGCGCCTTGCGACCGTAGCGATCGCTGATCGGCCCATAGAACGCCTGCCCGATGGCCAGCCCCACCAGGAACGTGCCGAGCGTGAGTTGCACCTGTCCGATATCGGTACGCAGGTCTGCCGCCAGTGCCGGGAAGGCCGGCAGGTACATGTCGATGGAAAGCGGTGCGATGGCTGTCAGCGACGCGCAGATCAGCAGCCAGAGCGGAAAGCGCGCCGAAGAAGGCGCGCTCGTATGGAACGTCATGAAAGGATTCCGGAAAGTCTGGCCGCAATTGTTGCACAGCGCGGGAACGTGTAGCGGTCCATCCGTCAAGCCGCTGCAAGTACCGTGGAAATTCCGCCTCAACCATTCCGACCATGCAAATCCATGTGTGGCGCGGCTTTCACGTGTGCCAAGGTGGAGGGTACAATGCCTGCCTGTCGGTACGGATGTTATCCAGACCAAGCAGTCAGACGCATCGCGGAAGACGGATCACGGGACCCGTCCCCGGCACCGTTATCCTGCATGACCATACGATCCAAGCCGTTTATAGCCTCGCTCAGCCTGGTTGCCTTAGCAGCCTTGCCGCCGCTGCCCGCATGGGCCGCGCCTGGCCGGCCCGCAGCCGTGGCACCCGCCTCGTCACCCGCGCCCGTGGTGGTTGACGAAGCCGAAGCACTCTCACGCATGCTCAAGGGCGCCGCCACCGGCCAGAACACCGGTGCGGCCGGTGTGCCCGAATTGCTGCGCAGCACGAATCGTCCTGACAGCGTCCTGGCGCGCGCCTGCCGGCAGCTCAATGACGCGTTGCCCATCGAGATCGACGGCGAAACGCGGCTGCGCCGCTGCCAGTCCATTCCGGGCAAGCACGTGCTGTTCCAACTGGAGCTGACCAACTATCGCGGGCCGATGCTGGACCTCGCCAGCTTCGAGGTGAACTACGCCGCTCCGCTCCAGCGCAACATCTGCGCGAACCGTGACGTGGAAATCCTGACCAAGATCGGCGTGAGCATGATGTTCCGCTACATGACACGGAACGACCGCGGCGAACGCCGTGTGGGCGACGTCTACATCAACGCGCCGATCTGCGTGTCCGCGCTGCGTTAGCGCCCCTGCGTCAGGCGTTTAAAACGCGTCCGTCAATCCCCACGCACCCATAAAAAACGGCAGGCCACTGGCCTGCCGCTCTTCTTGTGGACACCCGCGTCAGAGCGGGCGTGGCCGTAGCGGCAGCACGTTCGGCGCGCGGCGCAACAGTACCCGGGTCTCCTTCCACGCGCTGTCCGCGAGCGGCGATCCCCATACGAGTTCGTGCAGCTTCGACAGCGCAAACGGATCGCCCAGCAACACATGCTTCTGGGCCGGCGACAGCGATCCCGGGCCATTGGTCAACGCATGCTGCACCAGCGAAGCATGCTGCATTCGGGCCGGCTCGGGCTGGATCGTCCGCGCGGTGGCCGTGGCGCACATCAGCGCATTGGTCACGGGGTCCACCACGGCATCGACAAACCCCGGCGTGTGCTGCGCGCTTTCCACATGCTGCTGCGTCTCGACGATCTCGCGCGGCACCAGCGTTTCTTCCGGGATCATGAACAGCCCCGCACGGCGTGCTGCACGGCCCAGTGGCACGCGTGACAGCATGACCGACAAGGGAATCGACAACGCCAGCGACCCGACGATCGGCAGCAGCCACCAGATGAAGCCCGGGCTCAGCCAGTACACGCCGGCGCCCCAGACAATGCCCAGCACCGTGTGCCAGCCGTGTCGGCGGAACGCCTCGCCCCAATGGGTCTCGGCATCCTCGCGCGGCGGCGATTTCCATGAGATGCCCCACCCGCTGTAGGCCGCGATCACGAACTTCGTATGGAACAGCATGCGCGTGGGCGCCAGCAGTGCCGACAGCGCCATCTCGATCAACATGCTGAGGAACAAGCGCACCGGACCCCCGTACTGCTTCGCATCCTTGAGCAACAGAATCACGCTGAACAGTTTCGGCAGGAACAGCAATGTCGCCGTGGCCGAGAACAGCGCCAACGCCTTCTCGGGATGCCATTCGGGCCAGGTCGGGAACAACTGGTAAGGCTTGGTGAAATACTCCGGCGGCACCAGTGCATGCTTGGCCAGCGCAGCCGTGGACAGCAGCAGGAACAGGAACCAGAGCGGCGCCGAGACATAGGCCATGATGCCCGTCAGGAACACGGCGCGGTGCACGGCATGGAAGCCCTGTTTCATCCACAGCCGGAAGTTCATCAGGTTGCCCTGGCACCAGCGGCGATCACGTTTCACCTCATCGAGCAGGTTCGGCGGCAGTTCTTCGAACGAACCTGGCAAGTCGTAGGCAATCCACACGCCCCACCCTGCGCGACGCATCATCGCGGCTTCCACGAAATCGTGCGACAGGATTTCGCCCGAGAGCGGCCCCTTGCCCGGCAGTGGCGCCAGTCCGCAATGCTCCATGAACGGCTTGATACGGATGATGGCATTGTGGCCCCAATAGTGCGACTCACCAAGTTGCCAGTAGTGCAGCCCCGCCGTGAACAACGGACCGTAGACGCGCGTCGAGAACTGCTGCACGCGTGCGTAGAGCGTATCGCGCCCCACGGCCAGCGGTGCGGTCTGGATGATGCCGGCGCCCGGATTGGCTTCCATCAGGCGCGTCAGCGTGGCCAGGCAGTCGCCACTCATGACGCTGTCGGCATCGAGCACGATCATGTAGCGATACTTGCTGCCCCAGCGGCGGCAGAAATCCGCCACGTTGCCAGTCTTGCGCTTCACGCGATGGCGGCGCCAGCGATAGAACACGCGGCCAAAACCACCCACGGCGCGGCACAGTTCCATCCACGCATCGTGCTCCGCCGTGCGAAGGTCCGGATTGCCGCTATCGGACAGTACGAAGAAATCGAAATGCTGCAATTCGCCGGTCCGTTCGAGCGATTCGTACGTGGCGCGCAACCCTGCGAACACACGCGTCACATCCTCGTTCGCAATCGGCATGATGATGGCCGTGCGCGCGGATGCATCGATTGGCGCATCGGTCGCGGCGGTGCGCGAGATCAGATGCTTGTCGCCACCCTTTGCCAGGACGAGGAAGCCCATCATGGCGGTCCAGAAACCGGCGGACACCCAGGCGAACAGAATGGCGAACAAGGTGAGGATCGCCACTTCGAGCGGATCGGCGCCGTGGTACGGCAGCACGTTCGACATGAAGTAGGTGGCGGTGATGGTCTGGATCACCACCAGTACGAGCAGCACCCAGCGGCGATGCGAGCCGGCGGGATGCCACTTGCCCTCGGCATCGGGACCATCATGCAGCGTGTCCCAGGTCTCCGGCACCGGCGAGCGGCCCATCAGCTTTCGCCAGCCATTGCGGATGCCGCCCCATACGATATGCGGCGGCCATTGGCGCGGCACCATCGATGCACGCTCGGGTTCCGGCCCCGTATGGACACGCACGGTGCCGTCGTCGTGACGTTCGAGCAGCGGTTCGCCATCGATCTGGGGGTTGCCATAGGCCATCGAGAAACGACGGCCGACCGAAGCGTAGGTGCTCCCACCCGGGGTACTGCGCGCATCCAATTCGGTAGCGTCCTTGTCCTTCGGGTCGCGGCCAGCGAGCCGCGCCTGCAATTCCATCATGGCCGAGGGCACTTCGATGCCTTCGGCAGGCACGGTCGAGATGACGTGCTTCGGGGTGTCGGCCAGCAGTTCGCCACGGAGTTCCGGCGAGACCGGCAAGCGATCGACATAGCGCTCGCATGCCGCGGCCGCCTGAGCCGGGCGCTGCTTCAGCCTGGAGGTAGGATGTAGCTCCATGTCTCGGATAGGGTTGTATTGCCGTTGCGAAGGTAGCCGCGCAACTCAACCGGCTTGCTCTCGTCCTTGCGCCGCATGAACATCGTCATGCGCCAGCCACCCGTGGCTTCGTTACGCTGAACTATTGTTTTCAGCAGCTCGCCGTTGGCATCCGCGGACACCACCGGATTGAGCCGTACATCGTCGGCCAGCTTCTTGAAAGCCGGTCCTTCGAAATCCACCACCAGCGAGAAGCTGGTGTCGTCCTGCTTGCGCGTGAGGCCCTGGCCCCGACGCGTCTGTGTCACCCACGACAGCGGCGGCAGGTTCTCGCCGTCCTTCTGCCATTTGAGGCGGTACTCGTAATCGAATGCCTGCTTTGGCTTGGGCGGATTCTCGGGCACCCAGAACGCCACGATGTTGTCGTTGGTCTCGTCCGGCGTGGGAATCTGCACCAGCTCGACGCGGCCCGCACCCCAGTTGCCCTTTGGTTCCACCCACGCGCTCGGCCGGCGCTCGTACCACGAGCCGATTTCCTGATAGCTGTCGAAGCTGCGATCGCGCTGCATCAGGCCGTAACCCTGCGGATTGGTGGCACCGAACGAGGTCACCAGCAGCCGCTTGGGATTGACCAGCGGGCGCCAGATCCACTCGCCCGTACCCAGTTGCACCGACAGGCCATCGGAGTCATGCACCTCGGGGCGGAAGTCGGCGCTGCCAGATGGCTGGTTCTCGCCGAACAGGTACATGCTGGTCAGGGGCGCCAGACCCAGCTTGGTGACATGCTCGCGCAGGAACAGGCGCGACTTCACTTCCATCACGGTCTCGTCGCCAGGTTTGATGACAAACCGGTAGGCACCGCTGATGCGTCGCGAATCCATCAGCGCGTAGATCGTCAGCTGCTTGTCGTTGGCCGAAGGACGTTCGATCCAGTATTCGACAAAGCGCGGAAACTCCTCGCCGGAATTAAGTGCGGTATCCACGGCCACGCCGCGTGCCGACAACCCGTACCATTGGTCCTTGCCCAGTGCGCGGAAGTAGCTCGCACCGAGGAACGATGCAAGTTCGTCCTTGCGCTTGCCCTGGTTCAGCGGATACATCAGCCGGAAGCCAGCAAAGCCCAGCCCCTTGAGCTTGGCCGGGTCTACCTTGTGCGAACCGTAGTTGAACGCGGCCGGATCGAAGCGAAACTCGCGCACGCTGCCGCTCACCACCTCGTTGATCCTCACGGGCTGGTCGAACACCATGCCCTCATGGAAGAACGAAATCTCGAAGGGCAATCGCGCACCGCGCCATGCAAACCGCTCGGGCTTGTACTCGATCTCGCGGTAACGCTCGTAGGACAGCTCCTTCAACTCGCGCGGCAGTTCCTGTGCCTTGGCGGGCTTGTACGGCGAGGCCGAGAGTTGCCGTGCACGCGCCGCCACCGTCTCGAAGTCGAAGGCGTGCGCGGTCAGGGCCATCACGGCCAGCATGCCGCCACCAATCCATCGCCCCAGTGCTCCCCCTCTGCCGGATGAACGGCGCGCGGGCGCTACCGTCTGGCGTTGGGCGGAATGGAACGACGTGGGATGTGCGGTCATGAAGGCCGGTGATCGGGTTAGCGGGGAAACAGGCAGCCGGACGACGCGGCCGCACCGGAATGCGTCAGGAAACTTCAACGTGGATACAACGATGACGACAAGCGATGGTTCAGCGACAACTTTTAGCAAGAGACGGACCAGCACCTGATCTGTTGCGCTACGCATCATCCAAGGTTAGGCCATGGAAGACGGACGACAACGTCGCGGTGACTTGTCCGGATTGTTGCAATGCGAGCCGGAACCTTAACAATTCGAGCCTTAAAAGTCACGTTTCGGCGCCGCAACGTTTGCAACAAAATGTCTCACCAGTGGGGTGAAAGCCGCTCGCCATATGGCTTTGGCGGCAAAAGACACGCATGGAGCATGCACGCCGCGGGGGATTTCGAGCATGTTCCGATGGCAGGCGAGGTCAAAGGCTGTGCGCTGGAATCCACCGCACGCCGCGACAGGCGTCTACAATCGCCAGCGTCAGTTGTCGACTTCCATCACCAACAAGGAAACCGTCATGAACGTTCGCCGACCCCGTGGCATCGCCGTAGCCGCCAGCCTTGCCGCCCTGCTCGTGGCCGCTTCACCGTCCGCGTTCGCGTATTTCGAGAATTATCTGTCTGGGAGCATTATCGGCACGCTCACGCAGAAGGAAGCGGCATCGTTGCAGAAGTCCGTGCGCACCGCGCTGGTGGATACCGAGGACAACAAGGCCGTGGAGTGGCACTACCCGGCCGAGAACCGCCGCCAGGCGGTGGATGGCATGATCAGCCCCGTGGAAACGCGCACCGACAAGGGCCAGACGTGCCGCCGGCTGAAGTCCGAACTCAAGCGCGGCAGCGCCACCGAGGCGTGGTCGGGCTGGTTCTGCAAGCAGTCCAACGGCACCTGGAAGGCGCGTCACGTTGGCGAATGACAATCGTTGAACGTTGAATAGTGGCAGGACGCGGGCGGCGCGCGAGACGTGCCACCCGCTGCAAGACTCGAACTCAGTGACAGAGCCGAGTCACCAGATCGCCCGCCAGGGTACCTGACGCAGCCGGCATCGGCATGCCGGCCTGTGGGCCCCGTATCGTATAGAGCGACTCACCGCGTGCGTAGCGCTTGTTGTAGAGCGTTTGCTCGATCACGGCATACATCGAGGTGGCGCAGTTGAACACCATGCGTTTCAGCGACGAACGGATCGTGTCGCCGCTGGCGGTCTTGATGACGCCGGGCGGCGCATTGTGGACCAGCGCCACACCTACCTCGGTGCCACGCCGACGAATCGATTCCTGATCGAGATAGGACACCACGCCATTGCCACCCATCAGGGGCACCCAACGCCGGGGATCGGGCGCGCCGGGATCGGGCGAAGCCAGCAGGACACAGTCTTCACGCGGTGAGGCACGAAACACGGTGCCGCCGCTCGGGCCTTTGCACTGATACAGACCGGCAGCCGCTGCAGGACGCACTGCGTTGGAATTGAAAGGCGCCGCACCGGTGGATTCGGCATGGGCCACGAGACTGAAACACGCGCCAACGAGCAGGGTCGCGCGTGCAAGCATGCGGGAGAACATCGGGGAGTACCCTCGTCAAGACGGGAAAGAAGCCCCGGATTTTCGCACAGCATGGAACCATCACGACAGCCCGTGACGCGCGGAATTACCCATGGGGGCAATACCCGCGCGCGGATTCCGTGCGATTTTCGCCTGATATTGCGCCAGATCAGCCGTGGATTTCGCGCCAGGCCACGAGGTCGGCAATCGTCAGAATCGGCAACTGATACGTCTGGGCAAACACCAGCGCCTCGGCGCGGCGTGCCATCGTACCGTCCGGATTCATCAGTTCGCACAGCACCGCAGCCGGCGACAGGCCAGCCATGCGCGCCAGCTCCACCGAGCCTTCGGTATGGCCGCGACGCTGGAGCACGCCGCCTTCCACTGCTACCAGCGGGAACACGTGGCCGGGGCTGACTACGGCGTCAGTGCCCGCGCCATCGGCAATGGCGGCCTGGATCGTCGTGATGCGATCCGCTGCGCTGACACCGGTGCTCACGCCTTCGCGTGCCTCGATCGACACCGTGAACGCCGTGCCGTACTGGCTGCGGTTGTTCTCGACCATCGGACGCAGGTCCAGGTCGCGCACCTTGTCGGCGGTCAGGCACAGGCAGACGATGCCGCTGCATTCGCGGATCATCATCGCCATGTTGGACTGGGTCAGCCGCTCGGCGGCAAGGATCAGGTCGGCTTCGTTTTCACGGTCGTCGTCGTCCAGCAGCACGACGGGACGGCCTTCGCGCATGGCATCGAGGGCCTGGGCGATACGCTCGGCGAGCGGACGCGGGTCGGCATCGTCAGCCAGTTCTGAGGAAACTTCGGGGATACCGGGGGTCTTGTTGAGAGTCAGCATTGGTGAAACGCTCCGTGCAAATCAGTTCAAGGGCGTTTCAGGGGAACGATCAAGCGGCAACCGCACGGCAGCCGGCGCACGCGCAGCACCGCCCCATGGCAAAGCCCGGGCCAATGCTCCGCGCGCACGCACGCACCGTGCGGATTCCGCCCATCTTCTTTCATCCGGACTATGACCGTCGGCCCTGGCATCTCACCAGATCTGCTGACCCCGCACGGGAGTGCGGGCGCTCGCGGGCTCGTGGCAACGCATCTTGCAATGGTTTCCACATACCGCCGGTGGGGACTTTCACCCCGCCCTGAAGACGTAACGACGCCGCTGCAGGCGCCCGAAAAACCGGGGCAGCAACGGCCCGGCGATAGTAGCACGGTTGTGCTTTTATGACAGCGGCGTCATTTCAGGCCTCGGTGGCCAGCGCCTCGAACACGTGACGGGTGGCGTCATCGGCAGGGTAAAAGCATTCGATCCGTAACTCCTGCAGCGTGATGTCCTGCGGAATGCCAAGCGTGGTCAGCGTCGAGAACAGGGAGATGTGGAAATCGCCCGTGCGCACGACGACGGGCAACACGGGCGGCAACGGGCCTTCGGCAGCGTCGTCTTCGCCCAGCAATACGCCGCCCGGGCCGACCATGTCCGGATGCCACGCCGCAATCCGCTCGAAGATCGCGCGGGCGGTCTGGTCATGGGCCTGCACCTGCAGCTCCTGCGCCACCCGCCGCAGCAGGTAGCGCCCCACCTGCCGGGCGTTCTCGATGAGCGGCCACAGGCCGTCGGGGTCGAATACAGCCAGCATGAGATTGATGCGACCACCCTCGGAACCATCAAGCGTCGCCACGCGTCGGCCCGCCATCAGCTTGCCGAGCATGCGGCGATACGCCTGGTTGGCATCCACGAGATACCAGAAGCGGTCGAGCACCACGGCGGGATACGGCTCCTGCTTGGACAGGATCAGTCCGATGGCGTGGCGCACCATTTCCATCGGCGGCGAGGCCAGTGCGTGTTCGCTGTAGGCGGGCGCGAAGCCGCCCGCCAGCAACAGCCGGTTGCGCTGGCGAAGCGGCACGGCCAGGCGATCGGCCAAGGCCAGCACCATCTCGCGGCTGGGGCGGGCACGCCCGGACTCCAGAAAGCTGATATGCCGCTGCGACACCCCGGCTACCTGCGACAACGCGTGCTGGCTGTAGCCGCGCTTGCCGCGCCAATAGCGCAGCATGTCCGGAAAATCGATGGCGGTCTCGGAGTTGGGTGTGAGCGTTTCCATGGCGTCCATTTCAGCATGGCGGTGGCCGAACGGCGACTACCTGGCAGGTAATCGTATTGATTCACGCGGCATCGTCAAGGCCAGTCTGATCGCCGGTTCGGAATTCGGCTGGCTTTCAGAATCGTCCCATATCGTTCGGGTTGCGGCCGACCTAGGATGGGGACTCCCTCACAAACCCTCGTCGAACCGCCCGCCCATGATCCGTACCCTCGCCAACAAGGCCACCGCTGCCGTGTTCCACGGCCATTTCGTCTACACACTACCGATTCCCATCCAGCAGGCCGCGCGCCGCAAGCTCGACATGCTCGATGCCGCGGCATCGCTGACGGACCTGCTGGCGTCGCCCGCCAACCGACTCGGGCCCATGCGCGGGCGTCATCGTGGCCACTGGCATCTGCGGATCGACTCGGGGTGGCAGGTGCAGTTCCGCTACGCCAACGACGGCGCCTGGGACGTGGCCATCGCGGCCTGCGATCCGGAGGACGAATGATGCCGATCCCGCGCGACAAGCTATTCCATACGGATTTCAGGCCATTGGCCACCGGCGAGCCGATCTGGCCCGTCCCGCCCGGCACCATCCTGCACCGCGAGTTCATGCTGCCGAACCGTCTCGATTCGCGTGGCCTTGCCGTAGCGTTGCGCGTACCGGTGCAGAGGGTCGAGAGCATCGTGGCCGGCAACCGCGAGATCTCTCCGGAGACCGCACTGCGGCTGGCACGATTTTTCGGCACATCGGCTGAATTCTGGACCCGGCTCGACGGAAACTACGCACTGCGCATGGCACGTACCACGGCGGGACCGATCGTGGATCGCGATGTCAAACCGCTGCCGGCATGATTTGTGCGTGCTTGCAAACGCCCTTTTATCGCGTGATGTGTTGGGCACAGCACGCAGGGTCGGTCACATGCCGATGGTATGCTCTGATTTTTCAATTCCCGCGCGCACAGGGCGCGCATCCTGATGGAAATTGCCATACTGCTGGCACTCATTCTGCTGAACGGCCTTTTCGCCATGTCCGAAATCGCGCTTGTCACGGCCCGCAGGGCCCGGCTGCAGCGCCTGATCGAGGACGGCGATCGCGGTGCGATGGAGGCCGTCAAGCTCGGCGAAGACCCCACCCGCTTCCTGTCCACTGTCCAGATCGGCATCACATCCATCGGCGTGCTCAACGGTGTGGTCGGCGAATCCGCCCTTGCCTCGCCGCTGGGACTCTGGCTGCAGGGCTTCGGCCTGCCGGCCACGACGGCCGGCTACACCGCGACGGCAATTGTCGTGGCGGGCCTGACCTATTTCTCGATTGTGCTGGGCGAACTGGTGCCCAAGCGCCTGGGACAGATGGCGCCCGAGAAGATTGCGCGTCTCGTGGCCCGCCCCATCGCATTCCTGGCCGTGGCTTCCACGCCGTTCGTCAAGCTGCTGTCGGGCTCCACGCAGCTCGTGTTGCGCCTGCTTGGCGTCAAGATGGACCGCGGCCCCGCCGTGACCGAGGAAGAAATCCACGCGCTGCTGGTGGAAGGCTCCGAAGCGGGCGTGATCGAGCATCACGAGCACACGATGGTGCGCAACGTGTTCCGGCTCGATGACCGCCAACTCGCTTCGTTGATGGTGCCGCGCGGCGACGTGGTCTACCTCGACATGGAGTCCACCGAGGAAGAAAACCTGCGCCGCATCGAGGAATCCGATCATTCGCGCTTTCCGGTGGTCCGGGGCGGCATGCACGACATTCTTGGCGTGGTCAGCGCCCGCCAATTGCTGGCGCGGCGCCTGCGCGGCGAGAAAGCGGACCTGACCGCCGTGCTGCAGGCCGCTGTCTTCGTGCCAGAGAGCGTTACCGGCATGGAACTGCTGGAGAACTTCCGGTCCTCCGGTGGCCAGATCGCGTTTGTTATCGACGAATACGGCGAGGTGCTCGGCCTGGTCACGCTGCAGGATCTGATTGAAGCGATTACCGGCGAGTTCAAGACGGAAACCGCTGGCGAAGAATGGGCCGTGCAGCGCGACGATGGCTCGTGGCTGCTGGATGGTTTGATTCCGATCCCCGAACTGAAGGACCGGATCGGCCTGCGTGCCGTGCCCGAAGAGGACAAGGAGCGGTATCACACGCTGTCGGGCATGCTCCTGCTGCTGCTGGGCCGGTTGCCGATGACGGCTGACGCGGTGCAGTGGGGAGAGTGGAAATTCGAGATTATCGACATGGACGGCAAGCGGATCGACAAGGTATTGGCATCCCGCGTGCCACCGGACGATGGCCCCGAGCCTGAGACCACGGGCTGACGCGTAGCCAAAGCCAAAACCAGACAAAAACGGGCGCCTCATGCGCCCGTTTTTTCGTTTTTCTCATTTCGCACGTCACGGCTCCCTCGCGCGAATATCGCGATTCAACGGCGACGGTCAAGACAACAACCGCTACAACTTTGGGGCCGTTGCGAGAAATCAAATATCGGTGCGGCGCCCCACGCACCTCGGCATAGCAGTTTTCCGAATCTGCTCGGGCCTGACTTATGATCTGGCTGAACAGCGAGGCGCCGGTATCCACGGGGCCGCAAAGTCACAACAAACCAACCAGCATTGAGAACGAGTGGCGCCACTAGAGCGCCACCGTATGACGTATGAACGGGAATGCAGTCCGGGTATCGCCGGCCAATTCGATACAGATGAACGCGCCAGCATCACTCATCAATGGATCCTGATCGCCACGCCAATCCGCCACGCGGCGAAGGTGCGGACGAGGACCGTTCCGCCGACACGCCGGGTGGCGCCCTGCAGCCGGCATCCTTCCTTGCCGCGCTCGAGGAGCATCGTGCCCAGTTCGGGGCGACGCACTCCCTTGCGGTGCTGGTGATCCGGCTGGATCGCTTTGCACATGCTTGCGACACCATAGGTCCAAACGGCGTTCACGTGCTGCGCGCCCAGGTGAAGTCGCGCGTGGCCAGCGTGGCCGCGATGCCAGTGGCCATGCACTGGCTTGGGCCGGCCGACCTGGGTCTGGCATGCCTGTTGCCGGACGCTGATGCCGAGGCCGACGGCGCGCACCATGTCCGCGACCTCAGCCAGTTGATTGCGAGCGCGCTGACGCGTCCGTACCACGTGGACGGCTTCGAGGTGTTCTTGTCCTGCAGTATCGGCGGCGCGGTCGATCAACCGGACACGGGGGTGGAGCGACATCTGCAACTGGCCTTCGACGCGATGCTGCAGGTGAACAAGCGCGGCGGCGATGGCATCCACACCGCTATCCAGCCTGCCACGCCGCGTCTGGCCACGCTCCTGGCGGCACTGCCCGGCGCCATCGGCCGAGGCGAGATGAGCCTGCAGTTGCAGCCGCGCGCCCTGCTCTCTTCAGGCGTCATCACGGCCTACACCGTGCGGCTACGCTGGCAGCATCCCGTGCTGGGCCGCGTGGCGCCACAGGATTTCATGCCCGCCGTCGAAACGCTGGGCCTGATCAACGAAATCGGCGGCTGGACATTGCAGCAGTTGCTGCAGCTGATTTGCGAAACCGCGTCGATCGGACCGATGCAGTTCACGCTACTGGCCACGAGTTCGCAATTGCAGGCCGACGATACGATCTGCATGCTACGCCGCGCCATCGACGCGTGCGGCCTGCCGCCCGGCCAGATCTGCGTCGAGGTGCCGGTCGGCATCGTACCGGACTCCCACGTCACCACCGAAAAGGCCCAGCGGCTGCGCGACGGCGGCATCGGCATCGCATTGGCCGACTTCACGGATGATGCGACCAGCCGTCGCGCGCTGACGCTGACGCGCCCGGACATGGTGATGCTCGATGCGCGCCACCTTGGCAGCGCTCACCTGCACCCCGACCTCTCGGCCAGGCTGCAGGCGGCCTGCGTGTGGGCGAAAGCCCAGGGCACGACGGTGTGTGCCAAGGGACTCGAAACGCAGGCCCAGCTCGACATCATTCGCGGCTGGGGCTGCGACAGCATGCAGGGATACCTGCTGGCCCAGCCTTTCCCCGCCACGTGGCTGGCGCAGACGCATATGGCCGTGGCGGAACGCGCGCGGCGTCTGCTCGCGCCCTAACCCGATATGGACGGGACCGTCTGTCAGAGATTTTCGTATTTACACATTGGCACACATCATGCATCGACAGTGGGTGGGGCGACGATAAAATGTGCCCACTTCCTACTATCCCTGAAAGGAGCCACTGATGAAGAAAGGATGGATCTGGTGCGTACTGGTTGCCACGCTGATGGCAGGTTGCAACACGATGTCCGGCCTTGGGCAGGACGTTCAGAAGGGTGGCCAGAAGCTCGAAAACTCGGCCGAGAAGTCGAAGTAATCCCCTCGCAGACTTGAACGCAAAAAGGGCGCCACTGGCGCCCTTTTTGCATTGCCCAACGCGCGCGTCAATCCGTGCGGCGTTTGTATTTTTTACCGATACGGAGATCCCGAACGGCTATCAGGCTTTGCGAAGTTGCGCTGCCTCTTCCGCCAGCTTGCGGATGCGACCCCAGTCCTTGGCTGCGACCGCATCCTTCGGCACCACCCACGATCCACCAACGCACACCACGTTGGGCAGCGCCAGATAGGTGGATGCCTTGGCCAGGTCGATGCCGCCGGTCGGGCAGAACTTCAATTGCGAGAGCGGACCGTAGAGTGACTTCAGCATCGGCACGCCGCCAGCCGCTTCGGCCGGGAAGAACTTCAGGAACGAGAAGCCCGACTCCAGCGCGAACATGGCTTCGCTGGCCGTGGCCACACCCGGCAACAGCGAAATCCCGGCGCCCTGCGCGCCTTCCGCCAGTTTCTGCGTCAAGCCCGGCGACACGGCAAACTGCGCGCCCGCATCGCGCACGGCGTGCAGTTGCTCCAGCGTCAGTACCGTGCCGGCACCCACCACGGCCTGCGGCAAGGCCTTCGCCACCGCCTCCATGGCCTGCAGCGCCACGGGGGTACGCAGCGTGATTTCGAGCATGGGCAGGCCACCGGCGACCAGCGCCTCGCTGACGGCCAGGGCTTCCTCTACCGAGTGGTACTCCAGCACCGGGATCACGGGGACGTTGGTCAGGCGGGCGAGTAGCGGAGAGGGTTGGATTTGCATGACGTATGAATTCGATTGAGCGATTGTTCGATGAGTGTCTGGACCCGGCGATGAAAGGTCAGGCAATCACGGAGATGTTTTGTTCCAGCCGGGCGAGCACGGTGTCTGCATGCGGGATCGGCGCCACGGCGCCATAGCCGGTGGTCGAGAGTGCTGCGGCCACATTGGCATAGCGAGCCGCCTCGAATGGATCGGCGCCGGCGGCCAGCCGCGCGATAAAGCTGCCGCCAAAGCAGTCACCCGCGCCCGTGGCATCGAGCGGCTTCACCGGATACGGCGCCACCAGTGCGCGTGATTCGGGCGTGGCCACATAGCTGCCCTCCTCGCCCAGTTTCAGCGCAATGATCTTCACGCCGCAGGCGAGCAGGTGATCGACGATGGCATCGCGGTCGTCGAGGCCGGTGAGCACGGTGATGTCGTCCCAGCTTGGCAGGCAGACATCGGTCAGCGCAAACGCCTCGCGCATGATGCCGCGCGCGCGGGCCAGGGACCACAGGCGCAGCCGCAGGTTGGTATCGAGCGAGACCTGCACGCCGGCCTTGCGCGCGTGTTCCATCGCGGCCAGCCCTGCGTCGCAGGCGCTCGTGCTGATGGCCAGGCTGATGCCGGAGAGGTGCAGGTAGCGAGCCTGCGCGATGGCCGCCAGCGGCAACTGGTCGTGGTGATAGCGGCTCGATGCCGAGCCCGCGCGCAGGTAATCGAAACGATGGCCGTGATTGTCGTGCGAGACGAAATAGACGCCGGTCGGCGCGGCCGTGTCGATGTGCACGTGGCGGGTATCCACACGCTCATGCGTCCAGAGTGCCAGCAGGCGCTCGCCGAAGCTGTCGCTGCCCACTGCGCCGACGAAGCCGGCGCTGGCGCCCTGCCGCGCGGCGGCAATCGCAAAATTGGAGGTATCGCCACCGAAGCCCTGCAGGTAGCGCGAGGGGTCGTCTGGCTGCTGGTTGAACTCCACCAGCGGTTCGCCGTAGGCAAGAATGTCGATGCTCATGTCGCGTGCCGCTCCCTGATCAGAAGAAGGTTTGCACGATGTCGATGACGCGCAACTGGCCATCCAGCACGGGGATATGGCGCCACTTGTCGAACGTCAGGCATGGATGCGAAATGTCGAAGGCAATCATATCGCCGACGCGGATATCGTCGCCAGCTTCGATTTCGAGATAGGCGTGCTGGTCCATCATCCCGGTCACCTTCCAGTGCGCCGCCGTCGCCATCGGCGCTTCCGTGCCCGGACGGTAGATCTGCGCGGGCACCGGCATGCCGGCATCGAACGCCGCATCGCGCTTGCCCAGGCCGATGATGGCGCGTGTTGGCTCGGGAATCGATTGCACGTACGTCCACAGTTGCAGCGCGGGCAGCAATCCCTCGCGCATCTTCTGCGCCACCGGATTACTGCTCAGGATACGCTCCTGCGCCGCGCGGTAGATGCCCACGTCATGCGTCAGGTAGCAGCCCGGACGCAGCACGATGTCGATCGGCGCGCCGATCTCGGTGCGCGCGAACTCCTCGGCCACCACGTCGTACCACGCAGAGCCTGCGCCCGACATCACAACCGGGCTACGCC
Source organism: Cupriavidus sp. 2SB (assembly GCF_005503625.1). Taxonomy (GTDB): domain Bacteria; phylum Pseudomonadota; class Gammaproteobacteria; order Burkholderiales; family Burkholderiaceae; genus Cupriavidus. Next base: position 57,754 of record NZ_SCMX01000006.1, read on the forward strand.
CGAACCGGCCCGCCGCAGCCAGTTCGCGCGTGACCGCGACGGTGCGCTGCAGGAAGCGGCGGATATCGGCTTCCTGCGACAGCACGCCTTCATAAACTTCCACACCCGCCAGCACCAGCGTATCGGGCCAGCGCGATAGCGCTGCGAGGACTTCGGCCTGCTGCGCCGCGTCGCGCACGCCCGTGCGACCGCCTTCCACGCCCAGTTCGAGCAGCACCTGAAGTGTCTGGCCACGTGCGTGGAAGAACGCGCCAAGCTGATCCGTCAGCGCGGCCGAATCGACCAGTGTGAAGAATTCGAAGTCCGGATCGCGCAGCAGATCGGCCACGATCTCCATATTGCGGCGCCCCACCAACTGATTCGCCATCAGCACGCGCTTTACACCGTGTGCGGCAGCGGCAGCAGTCTGTTGTGCAGTGGCCAGCGTGATACCCCAGGCACCCTCGGCGAGCTGGCGCGCGAACAACTTCGGCGCCATGGTTGTCTTGCCATGGGGCGCGAGCTGCACGCCATAGGCGCCCATGAAATTGCGCATCCACGAGAGGTTGTGCGTGAGCCGTTCTTCATAGAGCACGGCGGCGGGCAGGCTGAGTTCCTCGTCCAGCAGTTTCCAGCCCGGCTGGGCAGCTTCGGATGGGGTCAGCGGTGCGTCCAGACGGCCCAGCGCCTTGTTGAGCGGATCGATCATTCCGGTCTGGTACTTTATTTCACGCATCGCTGACATCACCCTGTCAAAATTCAATTGACGTAATGATAGCCTTGAAATTACGATATTTCACCCTTGTTATAAAGTAACATGCGTTGCCGGCAATGACCGGTGCCGCCCGCCACCCCGACCATGACCGCACCCTTCGACATCCTGACCCGCATTGCCGAGCGTGGCCCGTCGCTGCGTCTGGCCGAGCAAAAGGTGGCGCAGGTGATCCTGGAGGATCTGGCCGGCGCGGCTGCAGCCAGCATCAACGAACTGGCACGCAAGGCGGCGGTGAGTGAGGCCAGCGTCACGCGCTTTGCCAAGGCCATTGGTTGCCGCGATGTGCGCGACCTCAAGCTGCGGCTGGCACAAGCCACTGCGGTGGGCACGCGTTTCCTGCAGCCCGCCCCCGCGCTGACCGAGGCAGACACGCCCGCCACGCTGACCGATCGCATCCATACCGATGTGCTGACCACGCTGGAGGTCAATCGCAAGCTGATCGACCCCGCACGAATCGATCAGGCCGCGCGCCTGTTGCTCGGCGCACGCATGGTCTACGCTTTCGGGATGGGTGGCGGCTCCACGTTCATGGCCGACGAGGCGCGCTTCCGGCTGGCACGACTGGGGCAGCCCGTGGCCACATATCAGGACGCCCTGCTGCAAAAGATGGTGGCGGCCACGCTGACGCGCGACGACGTGGTGCTGGCGTTCTCGGCCAGCGGCAACGTGCCCGAGATGCTGGCCAGTTGCGATACGGCGCGCGAGTACGGTGCGAAGCTGATCGCCGTGACCGCGCTAGGTTCGCCACTGGCGGCGCGCGCCGACGTGCTGCTGCCGGTGCGCACGCTGGAAACCGATTTCATTTTCAAGCCGTCGGCGTCCCGCTACGCGATGCTGCTGGTGATGGACGTGCTGGCCACCCAGTGCGCGCTGCTCCAGCAGGAGCAAAGCAAGGAAAAGCTGCGACGGCTCAAGTACGTGCTCGACGTCCATCGCGGCGTCAGCCAGGACAGCGACGGCCCAGATAGCCGCCAGCCGCTGGGAGACTGACCATGCCACACCTGTTCGATACCCTGATTCGCGCCGTGATGCTGCTCGACGGCTCCGGCGCTGCCGGCCGCATGGCGGATGTGGCGCTGCGCGATGGTCGCATTGCCCGCATCGACGAGGCCGGCACGATCGATCCGGATACCGCGTCGCACGTTGTGGAAGGCCACGGGCTGGTGCTCTCGCCCGGTTTCATCGACGTCCACACGCACGACGACACCAACGTGGTACGCGAACCGGCCATGACGCCGAAGATCTCGCAAGGCGTGACCACGGTGATCGTCGGCAACTGCGGCATCAGCGCCGCGCCGGTGACATTGCCCGGCGATCCGCCCGACCCGATGAACCTGCTCGGCCGTGCCGAGGCGTTCCGCTACCCGGATTTCCGCACCTATGTCGATGCCGTGAACGCCGCGCAGCCTTCGGTTAACGTGGCGGCGCTGGTAGGACATACCGCGCTGCGCAGCAACCACATGGACCGCTTCGACCGCGCGGCCACGGCGGAAGAGATCACCGCCATGCGCGGCCAGCTCGAAGAAGCCCTGGCGCATGGCGCATTGGGCCTGTCCACGGGGCTCGCCTATGCCAACGCCTTCCACGCGCCTACCGACGAGGTGCTGGCGCTGGCCGAGCCGCTCGCCGATGCCGGCGCGCTCTATGCCACGCACTTGCGCAGCGAATTCGCCGAAATCCTCGACGCGATGGACGAGGCGTACCGCATCGGCCGTCACGCGCGCGTGCCGGTAGTGATCTCGCACCTGAAATGCGCGGGCGTGCCGAACTGGGGCCGCAGCGGCCAGGTGCTGCAATCGCTGGAAACGGCGCAGCGCTGGCAGCCGGTGGGCTGCGACTGCTATCCGTACACGGCCAGTTCCTCGACGCTCGATCTCAAGCAGGTCACCAGCGACTTCGACATCCAGGTCACGTGGTCCGAGTCCCATCCCGATCAGGGCGGACGGCTGCTGGCCGATATCGCCACTGACTGGAACGTGGACCTGCACGAGGCCGCGCGCCGCCTGCAGCCGGCCGGCGCGGTCTATCACTGCATGGAAGATGCCGACGTGGACCGCATCCTGAGCCACCCGGCCACCGTGGTGGGTTCCGATGGACTCCCCAACGATCCGCTGCCCCATCCGCGCCTGTGGGGTGCGTTCCCGCGCGTGCTGGGGCATTACGCACGTGACCGCGAGCTGTTTCCGCTGGCCGTGGCGATCAACAAGATGACCGGCCTCTCCGCCGAGCGCTTCGGGCTCACCGAACGCGGCTTCGTGCGCGAAGGCTACTGGGCGGACCTTGTGCTGTTCGACGCGGCCACCATCCGGGACGCCGCCAGCTTTACCGACCCGATGCAGCCGGCCGAAGGCATCGCCGCCGTCTGGGTCAATGGCGAGCTGTCGTGGCAGCACCGCGAAGCCACTGGCATACGCGCCGGGCGCTTCCTGCCGCGCGGCGCACGCCCATCCTGATTTCAGAACATACAGAGCAAAGGAGTTTCCATGGACATCAAGCGATTCGGCGTAGAAGGCGGCACGGGCCAGGGCGGCTCGCACATGCCGTTTGCACGCGCGGTGCAGGCGGACGGCTGGCTGTACGTCAGCGGCCAGGTTCCGATGGTCGATGGCGAAGTGGTGGAAGGCAACATCGTCACGCAGACGCATCAGGCCATCAAGAACGTGTTGGCCATCCTCGCCGAAGCCGGCTACGGCCCCGAGCACGTGGTGCGCTGTGGCGTGTGGCTGGACGATGCGCGCGACTTCCCCTCGTTCAACAAGATCTTCAAGGAATACTTCGGCGCCAATCCGCCGGCCCGCGCCTGCGTGCAGTCGAGCATGGTGGTGGACTGCAAGGTAGAAGTGGATTGCATCGCGTATCGCAAGCCCTGATTCAGTCCCGACCTGATTTTTTGATTTGAGCGCCTGCCCTCCGCAGGTGCTGCCGGCGAGCCAGCCGGCGCACACAACGATTTCATCAACCCGCCGCGTTCGCAAGAAATCGCGGCTTTTTCATAGCGAGAGCGGACCGTCCTCAGGCCGGCACCCGCGACAAGGAGACGAGACATGGGTGCCGTTACGGGAACCACGCTCTTGGTGTACGCGCTGATCGCGGTGATCGCGCTGGTGATCCTCATTGCCAAATTCAAACTGAACCCGTTCATCACACTCGTGGTGGTGTCGGTAGCCCTTGGCTTTGCCGTGGGCATGCCGATGGGCGATATCGTGAAGTCCTTCGAGGCCGGGGTCGGTGGCACGCTGGGACACATCGCGCTGGTGATCGGCCTGGGCACGATGCTGGGCAAGATGATGGCCGAGTCCGGCGGCGCCGAGCGCATCGCGCTGACGCTGATCGACTTCTTCGGCGAGAAAAACGTGCACTGGGCCATGGTGGTCATCGCGTTCATCGTGGGCCTGCCGGTGTTCTTCGAAGTGGGCTTCGTGCTGCTGATTCCCATCGCGTTCAACGTGGCCAAGCGCACGAACACGTCGATGATCCTGGTCGGCATCCCGATGGTCTGCGGCCTGTCCGTGGTCCACGGCCTGATCCCGCCGCACCCGGCCGCGCTGCTGGCTGTGCAGGCGTATGGCGCCGACATCGGCAAGACCATCATGTTCGCGCTGATCGTCGGTATTCCCACCGCGATCATCGCCGGACCGCTGTTCGCCAAGCTGATCGACAAGCATATCCAGCTGCCCGCCGTGAACCCGCTGGCCGAGCAACTGACCGAGGAAGGAGAGAACGCGCGCGCGGGCAACCTGCCGGGCTTCGGCATCACGGTGCTGACCATCCTGCTGCCGGTGTTCCTGATGCTGATCGGTAGCTGGGCAGACCTGATTGCCACGCCGAAGACCTTTGCCAACGACTTCCTGAAGCTCATCGGCAACTCGGTGATGGCCCTGCTGATCGCTACGCTGTTCAGCTTCTACACGTTCGGCAAGATGCGCGGCTTTACCCGTGAGTCGATCCTGAAGTTCACCAACGAGTGCGTGGCCCCCACGGCCATCATCACGCTGGTGGTAGGCGCAGGCGGCGGCTTCGGCCGCGTGCTGCGCGACTCGGGGATCTCCACGGCCATCGTCGACGTGGCCAACAACGCCCACGTCTCGGTACTCGTGCTGGGCTGGCTGGTGGCGGTGATGATCCGCATCGCCACGGGTTCGGCCACGGTCGCCATGACCACTGCAGCCGGCATCGTTGCCCCCATCGCCGCCAGCGTGCCGGGCACCCGCCCCGAACTGCTGGTGCTGACCACGGGCGCCGGCTCGCTGATCCTCTCGCACGTCAACGACGGCGGCTTCTGGCTGGTGAAGGAATACTTCAACATGACCGTGGCGCAAACGTTCAAGACGTGGTCCGTGGCGGAAACGATTATCTCGGTGGTGGCGCTGTTGTTTACGCTGGCGTTGTCGACGGTGGTTTGAAGCGTCTCTCCCGCTTCATGTTTTTGGTTCCCCTCTCCCCCAGCCCCTCTCCCGCCATGCGGGAGAGGGGAGCAAACCGGCAGAGATTGCCGATAAAACACCGGGCAAACCCGATTGCCCGCCTCCCCTCCCCCCTCTACACTCCCCACTCGATGCAGCCCTACAACACTGCACTTTCGGGAGATCTCCATGACGTTCAGTCTGCTGCGGCGCGCCATGCTGGCGTGCGGCGCCCTTGCCGTTCTCGCGCATTCCCCGTTGTCCCATGCTGCCGATCCCGTGAAGATCGGGTTGATTGCGCCGTTCTCGGGCAGCTTTGCCGACTACGGCAAACAGATGGAAGGCGGTATCAAGGCGTGGCAGCAGATCCACGGTGACACCGTGGCGGGCCGCAAGGTGCAGATCATCGTCAAGGACACCACCGGCCCCGTGCCCGAGGTAGCCAAGCGGCTGGCGCAAGAACTGGTGGTGCGCGACAAGGTGGACGTGCTCGCCGGTTTCGGCCTGACCCCCGAGGCGCTGGCCGTGGCGCCCGTGGCCGAGCAGGCCAAGAAGCCGATGGTGATCTTCAACGCTGCGTCCTCGATCATCACCACGAAGTCGAACTACATTGCGCGCGTCTCGATGACGCTGCCGCAGATCTCCGCGCCGATGGCCACCTGGGCCGTGCGCAACAACGTGAAGAAGGTGGTCACGCTGGTGGCCGACTACGCGCCGGGCATCGATGCCGAGACCGCGTTCAAGACCAATTTCATCGGCGGTGGCGGCCAGATCGTGGAATCGATCCGCGTGCCGCTGCGCAATCCGGAATTCGCCCCGTTCATCCAGCGCATCAAGGACGCCAAACCCGAGGCGGTATTCCTGTTCCTGCCTGCTGGCGAGCAGGGCGTGGCCTTCATGAAGGGATTCCGCGAGCGCGGGCTGGCCGATGCCGGCATCCGCGTGATTGCCACGGGCGACCTGACCGACGACCACGTGCTGCCCGCCATGGGCGATGCCACGCTGGGCGTGATCACGTCGTTCCACTACTCCGCCGCGCATGATTCGAAGGAGAACCAGGCGTTCCTGAAGGCGTTCGCCACGGCCAATCCTGGCGCGGGCCGGCCCAACTTCATGGCAGTGGCCGCGTTCGACGGCATGGCTGCCATCTACGAGGCGCTGAAGAAGACTAACGGCGCCACGGACGGCGACAAGTTCCTGGCTGCGCTCAAGGGCATGAAGCTGCAGAGCCCGCGCGGCACCATCACCATCGACCCCGCCACGCGCGACGTGGTGCAGACCGTCTACATCCGCAAGGTGGAAAAGCGCAACGGCGAGCTCTATAACGTGGAATTCGACAAGTTCGATGGCGTCAAGGACTCGGGCAAATAATCCACCCGCCCTGCCAGCAGGGATAGCCAGCAACTATCCCTGTAGTAGAAATCTTTTATCGCGCCTTTGGGAATGTGAAATTCCCTTGTGACGAAAGCTGTCCTAACCTTGTCTGGCGGCGCCTGCGCGCTGCCACACGACAAGAACTCCGGAGACAGCACGATGAAGCGCTCAGCCATCACCATGGCGGCGGCATTGTTCGTGGCCGCCGTATCTGCCAGCCCTGCCGCAGTCGCAGCACCCACCGATAACCTGCAAAAGCTCCAGAGTTTCAAGCAGACCGGCGCGCCCCCGCCCGAGAAGGTGGCGCAGACCGGCCAGAACGCCGACGCCATCCGCGAGAACCTCAAGGCGATCAAGCTGCCGCAGGGCTTCAAGATCGAGCTTTACGCCATCGTGCCCGAGGCCCGCCACATGGCCATCGAACCCTCGACGGGCGTGGTCTTCGTCGGCACGCGCAAGAACCGAGTCTGGCAGGTTACCGATCGCACCAAGCGCCGCGTGGCCGATGATGTGGTGCAGTTCGCCAGTTCCGTCACGTTCAAGGTACCCAACGGTGTCTGCTTCTCCCCCGACGGCATCCTCTACGTAGCCGAGCAGAACCGCGTGCTGGCCTTCCCGGCCGCCCAGTTCTTCGGCGAAGGCGGGCCCGATGTGGCCGCCGGCGTGGTGGTGCCGCAGGGCAAGCTCGTGCCAGCCGAGTTCGAGAGTTTCAACCACGGCGCCCGGGCCTGCCGCGTGGGGCCGGACAAGATGCTCTATATCGCGCTGGGCCAGCCGTGGAACGTGCCGCCCAAGGACAAGCTTGCCGCGATGAACAAGAGCGGCGTGTCCGGCATCATCCGCATCGGCCAGGACGGCAAGAATCGCGAGGTCTACGCGCTCGGCATCCGCAATTCCGTGGGGCTCGACTTCAACCCCGCCGACAAGACGCTCTGGTTCACGGACAACCAGGTGGACGGCATGGGTGACGACCAGCCGCCCGGCGAGCTGAACCGCGCCACCAAGGCCGGCCAGAACTTCGGCTTCCCATGGTACGGCGGCGGCAAGGTCCGGACGGTGGAATACAAGGACGCCCAGCCGCCTGCGGACGTTGTGTTCCCGGTAGTGGATTACGCCCCGCATGCAGCGGACCTTGGCATGTCGTTCTACACGGGCAAGATGTTCCCGGCCAAGTATCAGGGCGGGGTTTTCGCCGCCGAGCACGGCTCCTGGAACCGCACCAAGCCCATCGGCGCGCGCATCGTTTACACGGCGGTGAACAAGGACGGCACGGCCGGAGCAACCGAGGTGTTTGCCGAGGGCTGGCTGACGCCGAATGGCGAGTACATGGGCCGCCCGGTCGATGTGCAGCAATTGCAGGATGGCTCGCTGCTGGTGTCCGATGACTTTGCCGGCGCCATCTATCGCATCAGCTACTCGGGAGCGAAATGAGAGGCGCAACCAATCTGACCGGCGCCTTGATTGTGGTGTGCCTCGGCCTGCCGGCCGGGGCCATCGCCGCCGACGTGCAGGCGGGCCGTGCCAAGGCGCTCCAATGCCAGACCTGTCATGGCATGGATGGCAAGTCGAAACTGCCCGAGGCCCCGCATCTGGCGGGGCAGGTCGAGTCCTACCTCGTGAAATCGCTCAAGGCGTACAAGACTGGCGCGCGCAAGGACGAGATGATGAACCTGATGGCGAAGCCGCTCAGCGATGCGGATATCGCCAACCTTGCCGCGTTTTACAGCAGCCTGAAGCCGTGACCTTTCGCTAGTGCTGGCGCACCGTTACCAGTCGATCGAGCAGCGCCATGTCGGATAGCAACGCGGCGCTGTCCGAGCGATGTACCACCCTGCCCCGGTCCAGCACGATGGCCTGCCGCGTCATGTCCAGCGCCAGCCGGGCGTGCTGTTCCACCACGATCACTGCCATGCCGCTCTCTGCGATCAGCCCGCTGATCACACGCTGCAACTCCTGGACGATGATCGGCGCGAGACCTTCCATCGGCTCGTCGAGCAATAGCAGCGACGGATTGACCATCAGCGCGCGTGCAATCGCCAGCATCTGCTGCTCGCCGCCCGACAACTGGTTGCCGAAGTTGCGGCGCCGCTCTTCCAGCCGCGGAAAAATGCGGTAAATCCCGGCAATATCCCACGGACCCGGTCGCGCCACCGCAGCCAGGTGTTCCTCGACGGTCAGCGATGGAAACACCCAACGCTCCTGCGGCACCCAGCCGATACCACCTTGCGCCCGCCGATGCGGCGGCGTGCGCGCCAGATCTTTCCCCCGCCAGTGCAGCCGGCCACCGCGCAGCCGTGTGAAGCCCATCAACGTCGAAAGCAGCGTGGTCTTGCCCACGCCGTTGCGTCCCAGCAGCGCCAGGCTATCGCCCGCGCCGAGCGTCAGGTCGATGCCGTCGAGTACCACCGCTTCGCCATAGCCAGCGCTGACGGATTCAAGTCGGAGCAACTCATCCATGGGCGGCCTCCCCGAGATACACCTCGCGCACGCGCGGATCGGCAGCGATCTCGGCTGGCGTGCCCTCGGTCAGCACGCGGCCCGCCACCAGCACGGTGATGCGTTCGGCGAATCGGAAGACCAGATCCATGTCGTGCTCGATAAAGACGATGGTGATATCGCGCGGCAAAGCGGCGATAACCGCGAACAGTTCAGCGCTCTCCCCTGCAGGGATGCCAGCGGCAGGCTCATCGAGCAGCAGGATCGTCGGCCGCGTGGCCAGTGCCAGCGCCATCTCCAGCAGGCGCTGCTTGCCGTAGGGCAACGCACGCGTCTCCGCATCCGCATCGCGGTCGAGCCGCAGCATCGCCAGCACGCCCATCGCCTCGTCCACCAGCGCCGTCTGCGACGCCACCGTGCGTGACCAGATGCCCGATGCGCCTGCACGCTCGGCCACGGCCAGCACCACCGATTCCAGCACCGTCAGCCCCGGAAACAGCGTATTGATCTGGAACGTGCGCGTCATGCCGAGCTTCACCCGTGCGTGCTGCGGCAGCTTTGTGATGTCCCGGTCGCCAAGCCAGATGCGCCCCGCCGTCGGCGCCAGCGCGCCAGTCAGCAGGTTGATGAACGTAGTCTTGCCCGCGCCATTGGGCCCGATCAGCGCATGGCGCGAGCCCGGCGCGAACGTCAGCGAGACATCGCTATTGGCGGCAAACGCGCCCCAGGATTTGCAGAGTCCCTCGGTTCGCAAGGTGGCGGTCATGCATCGGCTCCCTGTTTTTCGGCGATGGTGCGCCGTGCCGCCATGCGATCGCGGACGGTGCTGATGGCTCCCATCACCCCACCCTTCGCAAACAGCACCATGAGCACGAGCAGCAGGCCGATCCAGAACTGCCAGTAGACCGGATTGATGCCGGACAGCACATCCTGCGCAATCATGAACAGCGCCGCGCCGATCAGTGCCCCGTAGAGCCGTCCCGTGCCGCCCAGTACCAGCATCACCAGCAGCTCCGCCGAGCGCGGAAAGCCGAGCACGTCCATGCCGACGAACTGCGTGGTCTGCGCCAGCAGCCCGCCCGCCACACCCGCGATGGCCGCCGCCAGCGTGAACACGGCGCGCAAGCGTCCCGGCACGTTGGTGCCGATGGCCGGCATGCGTCGTGCGCCCTCCCGGATGCCGCGCAGCGACAGTCCGAATGGCGAGGACACGATGCGCCGCACCAGCAGAAACATGACGAACAGCACGGCGAGGCTGTAGAGATACGCCGTCTTGCCGAACAGGTCGAACTCGAACACGCCAAGCACGCGATCCATCGTCACGCCCGACAATCCATCGACGCCGCCAGTCAGAAACGCGGCCTTGTTGGCGGCCTCGAACAGCATCAGGCCAATGCCGAGCGTGACCATCAACCGCGTCAGGTCGCCGCCACGGATCACCAGGAAGCTGCACAGCCATCCGGCCAAGGCCGCCACCGCTGCGGCGGCCAGCAATCCGCTCAATGGTTCGCCCCAGCCGTGCGCGGCAAGCAGACCGGCCGCATAGGCGCCCAGTCCGAAGAACGCGGCATGGCCCAGCGAGACGATGCCCGCATAGCCGAGGATCAAGTCCAGCGACAACGCGAATAGTCCAACAATCAGAATCTGACTGCCGAGAATCAGGTAGCCGGGCAGCGCGAAGAACGCCACCACGGGAATGAGCCAGAACACGAACTCGGCCGGATGCCAGCGGCCATTGGGCAAGCGGTGCGATGTCATGCGGCTCGCCTCCCGTAAAGCCCGGCCGGAAACGCTACAAGCAGCAGCACCATCATCGCGTAGATCACGAAAGCCCCGATTTCAGGCACGTAGTATTTGCCCGCCACATCGGCAACGCCCAGCACCATCGCGGCCACCAGCGATCCCCGGATGCTGCCCGCGCCGCCCACCGCTACCACCAGCAGGAAATACACCATGTACTTGAGCGGGAAGGTGGGATCGAGACCGAGGACGTCGATGCCCAGTCCGCCACCCAGGCCCGCGAGTCCCGAGCCCAGCGCAAAGGTCAGGCTGAAGACGCGATCCACGTCGATACCCAGCCCGCGCGCGGCCTGCTGGTGATCCACGGCGGCGCGCACCTGGGCGCCGAAGCGCGTCCGTGCCACAAGCCAGCCCAGCACCAGCGTGATGGCGATCACCACGGCCAGCAGGAACAGCCGGTAGGCGCCCAGTTCCAGTCCGGCCACCTTGACCTGGCCGATCAGGAAATCGGGCAACTGCACCGGCTGCTGCGAAGGTCCGAACCACCACGTCGCGCCAGCTATCGCCATGAACGTCAACCCAATCGAGAACAGCACCTGATCCAGATGACTGGCGCGGTAGAGACGTCGATAGAGCGTGCGCTCCAGCAACCCGCCCACGAGCGCGGCGCCGACAAAGGCAATCGGCAGGGCGGCCAGGAACGGCACGCCCAGGCGGTTCATCGTCACCACGGAGAGATAGCCGCCGAGCATGGCAAACGCACCGTGCGCGAGGTTGACGAAATTCATCAGCCCCATCGTCACGGACAGGCCGATGCTGATCAGGAATAGCAGGCTGCCGTATGTCACACCATCGAACAGCACGCCGGGCAAGCTCGATAACACGATCCGGTCCTTGTGAAGGGAGGGAATGCAGGGGATGGAAAGGTGCCGGGATTGTTCAGTGTGCGCCGCTTTTTTGCAATGGGGCGAGACCCGGCCCGGGCGTCGCGCCCAGTGCCGCGTCCGCAGTGGGTTCCGGCGCGGCATTTCGGTTTACATCGTTCCATGCACGCGCTATGGTCAGCGCAATCGACCGCCGGGAATCGCCATGCCAAGCCAACACCGTTGCATCGACCGCCGCACCTTCATGGGGTTGACCGCCGCACTGGCCACGCTGCCCGCGGGCCAGGCCCTGGCCGCCGCCGCGCAGGCCGCAACGGTGGAAGCGCCGCTGCGCCGCAAGATCCCCGGCACCAACGAGTCTCTGCCCGTGATCGGCATGGGCACGGCCGATACCTTCAACGTGGGGCGTGGCGCCGAGGAACGCGGTGCGCAGGCCGAGGTGCTGGCCATGCTGCTCCAGCGCATTCCCCATCCCGTGGTGGATACCGCGCCGAGCTACGGCAGTGCCGAGACCGTGACCGGAGACCTGCTGCAAGCCGTGCAGGCACGCGGCAAGGTGTTCCTGGCCACCAAGGTCTCGACCAACGCGGTCAATACCATGGCGCAATTCACCGAATCGCGCGTGGCGCTGCAGTCCGACAGCGTGGATTTGCTGCAGGTGCATAACCTGATCGACTGGCGCGAGAACCTGAAACTTCTGCGCCAATGGAAGGACCAGCGCAAGACGCGCTATATCGGCATTACCCATTACCGTGAGGACGCGCACCAGCAACTGGCCGACATCCTGCGCGCCGAGAAGGTGGACTTCCTGCAGGTCAATTATTCGCTGGCCGAGCGCAACGCCGAGAAAACACTGCTACCGCTCTGCCAGGAGCGCGGCGTGGCGGTGCTGATCAATCGCCCATTCCAGGACGGCCGGCTGTTTGCCGCCGTCAAGGGCAAGCCGGTGCCCGACTGGGCTGGCGAAATTGACTGCCAGTCCTGGGGCCAGTTGTTCCTCAAGTTCATCATCAGCCATCCCGCGGTGACAGCGGCGATTCCCGCGACATCCAAGCCGAAAAACATGGCCGACAACCTCGGCGCAGCGTTCGGGCGTATGCCGGACACTCGCGAGCGTGCCCGCATCGCAGCGGCGCTGGCGTGACTGCATGACTATCTGACACGACTGTCGGCATGCCTCCGCCCGACAACCTCGATCCCCCGCCCTCCCCGCGCACCGGTCGCCTGCTCGGCGTGCGCGCCGGTGAGATGCCAGCGGTCATCGCCGCCTTCCTGTTCTTCTTCTGCCTGTTCGCGAGCTACTTCATGCTCCGCCCCGTGCGCGAGACGATGGGGATCGCCGGTGGCGTGAAGAATCTGCAATGGCTGTTCACGGCCACCTTTGTGGTGATGCTCGTGGCGATTCCGTTCTACGGCGCATGCTGCAAATGGCTGCCACGCCGGCGCTTCGTGCCGTGGGTCTACGCGTTCTTTGTCGCCAACCTGCTTGGCTTTGCCTTTGCCACGCGCGCGATGCCCGACAACGTCTGGCTGGCGCGCGTGTTCTATGTCTGGCTGTCGGTGTTCAACCTGTTCGTGGTGTCGGTGGCGTGGAGCCTGATGGCCGATGTGTTTCGCCCCGAGCAGGCGCGCCGCCTGTTCGCGCTGATCGCGGCGGGTGCCAGTGCAGGCGGGCTCGCCGGTCCGGTGCTCGGCGGCTGGCTGGTCGGCAGCATCGGCCTGACCGGATTGATGCTGCTCTCTGCCGCGCTGCTCGCCGCCACGCTGCCGGGCACGGGCTACCTGTTCGGCTGGCGACGCCGGCACGGTGCAGGCGCCATCGATACCACGCAGGCGATGGACCCTTCCGAGCCAGTGGGCGGAGGATTGTGGGCCGGGCTGATGCTGGTGGCGCGCTCGCGCTATCTGCTGGGCGTGGGCCTGTTCGTGATCCTGCTGGCAACGGCAAGCACCTTCCTGTATTTCGAGCAGGCGCGGCTGGTGGCCGAGGCATTTCCATCGCGCCAGCAGCAGACGCAGGTCTTCAGCGCGCTCGATGCGACGGTGCAGGCGCTGACCATCCTCGTGCAGGTCTTCTTCTCGGGCCGCGTGGCGCGCCGCTACGGCGTGAGCGCATTGCTGACGCTCGTGCCCCTGGCGGTGGCCGGCGGCTTCCTGCTGCTCGCGATGTGGCCCACGTTCGCCGTGCTGGCCGGCGTGATGATCCTGCGGCGCGTGGGCGAATACGCGATGCTGCGGCCCGGCCGCGAGATGCTGTTCACGGTGGTGGACCCCGAGACCAAGTACAAGGCCAAGAATGTCATCGACACGGCGGTCTACCGTGCGGGCGATGCCGTGAGCGCGTGGGTCAAGACCGCCATCGACGCGCTCTCGGGCCACCCCGCCACGGTGGCGCTGGCCGGTGCGATGCTGGCACTGGCCTGGGCGTGGCTCGGCTGGTGGCTGGGCCGGCGCCACGAAGGACAATTGCCGACTACCGAAAACGCCGCGCCCCCTGCCACACCACGCACGACAGTCAGCCGATAATCGCTCATCCGTCTGGCCGCATCCCGCCGTTGCCCGTATAGTCTTGGCCTGTCGGCGGAAGGCGTGCCACGCACGCCTTCGCCCCACCTCATTCGCACAGGAGTTGCCCCATGAAGACCAAAGCCGCCATTGCCTGGAAAGCCGGCGCCCCGCTCACCGTCGAAGAGGTGGATCTCGATGGCCCGCGCGCAGGCGAGGTACTCGTCGAAATCAAGGCCACGGGCATCTGCCACACCGACTACTACACGCTCTCCGGCGCGGACCCCGAAGGCATCTTCCCGGCCATCCTGGGCCACGAAGGCGCGGGCATCGTCACGGACGTCGGCCCCGGCGTGACCTCGCTTAAAGCCGGCGATCACGTCATTCCGCTCTACACGCCGGAATGCCGCCAGTGCAAGTTCTGTCTCTCGCGCAAGACCAACCTGTGCCAGGCCATCCGCTCGACGCAGGGCAAGGGCCTGATGCCCGATGGCACGTCGCGCTTCTCCATCGACGGCAAGCCGATCTTCCACTACATGGGCACGTCGACCTTCGCCAACCACATCGTGGTGCCGGAAATCGCGCTGGCCAAGATTCGTCCTGACGCACCGTTCGACAAGGTCTGCTACATCGGCTGCGGCGTGACCACGGGCGTGGGCGCCGTGCTGTTCACGGCCAAGGTGGAAGCGGGTGCCAACGTGGTGGTGTTCGGCCTCGGCGGCATCGGCCTGAACGTGATCCAGGCGGCCAAGATGGTGGGCGCCGACAAGATCATCGGCGTGGACCTGAACCCGGGCCGCGAAGCCATGGCACGCAAGTTCGGCATGACGCATTTCATCAACCCGAAGGATGTGGAAAACGTAGTGGACGCCATCGTGCAACTGACCGATGGCGGCGCCGACTACTCGTTCGAATGCATCGGCAACACGCAAGTCATGCGCCAGGCGCTGGAGTGCTGCCACAAGGGCTGGGGCAAGTCGATCATCATCGGCGTGGCCGAAGCGGGCGCGGAAATCTCCACGCGCCCGTTCCAGCTGGTCACGGGCCGCGAATGGAAGGGCTCGGCCTTTGGCGGCGCACGCGGCCGCACGGATGTGCCGAAGATCGTGGACTGGTACATGGAAGGCAAGCTGAACATCGACGACCTGATCACGCACACGCTGCCGCTGGATCGCATCAACGAGGGCTTCGACCTGATGAAGCGCGGCGAGTCGATCCGCTCCGTGGTGCTGTACTGAGGATCGGCCCATGGAACTGCTGAGCGAACACGGCTGCCACGGCGGCGTCCAGCGCTTCTACCAGCACCAGTCGGCGGCCATCGGGCTGCCGATGCGGTTCTCGGTGTTCCTGCCGCCGCAGGCACTGGTGCCAGGCGCGAAGGCGCTGCCGACGCTGTTCTACCTGGCCGGCCTGACGTGCACCGAAGAAACGTTCATGATCAAGGCCGGCGCACAGCAGTTCGCAACCGAGCACGGCCTGATCCTCGTGGCGCCCGATACCAGCCCACGCGGCGCCCACGTGCCCGGCGAGGCCGATGCATGGGACTTCGGCGTGGGAGCCGGATTCTACGTCGATGCCACCGAAGCGCCGTGGCGCATGCACTGGCGCATGGAGAGCTACGTCGCCGACGAACTGTTCCATCTGGTTACCGCCGAACTCCCGGCGGACCCCGCACGCATCGGCATCTTCGGCCACTCGATGGGCGGCCACGGCGCACTGGTGCTCGCCCAGCGCTACCCGCAACGCTTCCGCTCGGTGTCGGCCTTCGCACCCATCGCTGCCCCTTCGCAATGTCCGTGGGGCGTGAAAGCCTTCACGGGCTATCTCGGCGAAGACCGCAACCGATGGGCCCAGCACGACGCGACGGCGTTGATGGCCGCGCAGGCTTCGGCACCCTTCCCTGCGGGCATCCTGATCGACCAGGGACTGGCGGACAAATTCCTGGCCGAGCAGCTTTATCCGGAAGCGTTCGAAGCGGCTTGCGCCAAAGTAGGCCAGCCCCTGACGCTACGGCGCCATGCAGGCTACGACCACGGGTATTACTTCATCTCGACGTTTGTGGCCGACCATGTGCGGCATCACGCGGAAAGGCTTTGAAGCGTTTTAGCTCCCCTCTCCCGCGAAGTGGGAGAGGGGTTGGGGGAGAGGGCCAGAGGGCCTGCTTGCCAGCCACATCGCAAGTTGAACCGCTTGCCCTCTCCCCTGCCCCTCTCCCGGAGGGAGAGGGGAAAAACCGGGCCCTTACTTCAACTGGCCAAGAAACTCCTCGGCCATTTCGAGACATTCCTCGTAACTTCGCCAGTACTCACGCCTACGGATCAGTGAGAACTGATCCCGCATCAGATCGGGACGCGCTTTCAGTCGGGTGATGAATGCATCGGCGTACTTGAGCAGGTACGGTGCGGCACATCGCAGTGGTTGTGGATCTGCCTCGATAACGACCGCGAGATCGAAGAGATCTCGGGCAGTACCGCTGTATCCCCGATGGAACAGCTTCTTGGCCACGATTTCGGCCGCTGTCTCGACACGCACCTCTCGCCCCATGATCTCCCATATCTCATACGGGTTCTCAGTCAGGTTTGTGGCGGCCACGATATCGATCTCGCCTTCGGGCAACCTCAGGCGGATGTAGTTGGCCTGTTCGATATAGTCGTCGCTAATGGACTCCGCTATGGCACTGAGGCGGGGATTCACGTAGCCGAGGTACTGAGGATCCCGGACGAAGAGATCGATGTCATAGGACAGCCGATGCTGGTATCGCAGCATCAACACCGTTCCGCCACCAAAGGTCCAGAATGGTTCAACTCCGCCATGCGTCCTGACCTCATCCATCAGGGTGAACGCATGAGGAAACAGCGCCTCCCACGCTTCCCCCATCAGCGGTTGCACTCTCATTTCCACAACCCATCACGTGTAGCGGAAGTCGATGCGGCGAGACGATGCAGATTCCGCCAGATCTCTGCCGGCTTGCGGTTGTGCCTCGCTGCAACTTCTGCCACAGCTTTCACAATCAGTTGCAGCGGCGCTTCATCGAGAACCTGCGCGACATGGGCACGATAGCCCTGCGGGGTTTCCCCCGTGGCGAGCGCGGCGTCGAGCAGCTCAGGCGTGAAATCCCCGGAGTAACTCACGTTCGCGCCTAGCGCTGCCATTCGGAGCGCATTGGGAGGTTTGCCGGCCGCTGCGCGCGCGACATCGGGATCATCGATAGAGATGGAAAGTCCCAATACGTCGAGTAACCGAACGAGATTCTCCAGCGTAACGTTCACCGTTCCGCGTTCAATGCCATTCAAGGTTTGCCGGGATAGCCCAGCCAGATCAGCGAGGCGCTGCTGGGAAATGCCGAGCGACTGCCGTTTGCGTTGGATAGCAAGCATAAGTGCCGATAGGTGCATAGCTCAGGGGCGACTTGCAGTTTTTTGTCAAGTATAGTTGACAAAAAATTCTATGCAAGTCTGCCTCAGGTTAGCGCCACGGCAGTCGCGTTACTCCCCTCTCCCGCGAAGTGGGAGAGGGGTTGGGGGAGAGGGCCAGAGGGCCTGCTTGCCAGCCCATCGCAAGTTGAACCGCTTGCCCTCTCCCCTGCCCCTCTCCCGGAGGGAGAGGGGAAAAAACAATCAGGAAGGGTAGTCTCAAGCCACTCGCCGCAACTGCCTTGCCGACGCCCCGAACAACGGCGCCGCGCGATCTACCGCGAGCTTGATGCGTTCCGCGAGCGCGCCGTTGCCAATCGCATAGCCATCGAAATCCGCAGTCGACGCATACACCCCGATCGGCAACGTCAATGCCTGCAGGAAGCCGAACAGCGGTCGCAACTGGTGTTCGAGCACCAGCGCATGGCGGTCACTGCCGCCGGTGGCGGCCAGCAGCACGGGCTTGTCGGCCAATGCGTTCATGCCGACCAGGTCGAACAGATGCTTGAAGTGTCCGGGGAACGAGCCGCGATATACCGGCGCGGCGGCGATCACGAGGTCGGCGGATTCGATGGCGGCGACCTGCGCCTCGATGTCGGCAGGAAGTTCGTCGCGGGTCAGTGCGGCGCCCAGTGGTCGGGCGATCTCGCTCAGGTCAACGATCTGCGTATCGAGCACGAGCCGCTGTTCCAGTTCGGCAAGCAGCGCCTGGATCAGCACCAGCGTGCGCGACGGTTGATGGGCGCTGCCGTTGACGGCGACGACTTTCAGGGGCGTGGACACGATTTCTATCTCCGGCTTCATCGAATAAACATGGGCGACCCTCACCATAAACGCCCCGCCCGGTCCACGCGAACGAAGCAATTCATCTATCCATAGATGCAAAAACGGCAGCCACGCGGGCTGCCGTTCTCACATCGGGTAAAAAGTGGCGTTCGTTCAGCTTAGAACGACGGCACCATTGCGCCCTTGAACTGGGTCTTCATGAACTGGCGCACTTCCTCGGACTGATAGGCGGCCACGAGCTTCTTGACCCATGGCTTGTCCTTGTCCTGCGTACGTACGGCGATGATGTTGGCGTACGGGCTGTGGATGTCTTCCAGGCCGATGGCGTCCTTGGTGGGCTGCAGGCCACCTGCCAGCGCGTAGTTCGTGTTGATCACCGCAGCGGCCACGTCAGGCAGCGCACGGGCCAGCTGGGCGGCGTCCAGTTCCACGATCTTGAGCTTCTTCGGGTTCTCGGCGATATCCAGCGGCGTGGCGTTCACGCCATTCGTGCCCACGCCGGCCTTCAGCTTGATCACGCCTTGCGCGGCCAGCAGCAGCAACGCACGGTTCTCGTTCGACGGATCGTTCGGCACGGCCACCTTGGCGCCCTGCGGCAAGTCCTTCGGCGACTTCAGGTTCTTGGAATAGATGCCAAGCGGCGAGATGTAGGTGTAGCCCACGCTGACCATCTTGTAGCCGCGCTGCTTGATCTGGCTGTCGAGGTAAGGCTGGTGCTGGAAGCTGTTGGCGTCGAGATCGCCGGCATCCAGCGCGGCGTTGGGCTGCACGTAGTCGTTGAATTCCACGATCTTCACGTTCAGGCCATTCTTCTTGGCCACCTTCTGCACCACCTGCCAGACTTCGGCATCGGGGCCGCCAACAGTACCAAGGCGAACCGTCTGTTCCTGTGCCGAGGCAGACCCGGCAGCCATCACGCCAAGCGCCACGGTAGCGGCAGCCAGCGTCTTCGTGATCGAGAGCATTTTCATCGTTCTATATTCCTGGGAATCGAGGAGTACGGCCCGTCCCTCTGTGTGGATGGCCGGTGGGCCACACCGGATAAGGGGCGGCCGAGGCGAGAGCTTACCCTAATGCCTACGCGCGATTGCGGATCGACCGCTTCGTGGCGCACACTACACCGCCGGACTGACAGACCGGACTGCACGGATCAATGTAGCAGACAAACCAACAAGAAGACGTCTGGAAGCCACGCGTGGTCAATCAAGAGCGATACAGGGTGACGGTGCCGATGGGCGAGAGACTTCAGATTCTATGGGACGACGGCGAGCGCGTATTCTCGCGCGGGCCGGATCAGGCAGAAGGCAGCGACCGCAATTTCCTCTACGCGCATTCCGCCACCGAGCACCCCTTGCCCGCCAGCCTGGCTCGCTTTGCTCACGAGTTTGGCCTGAAAGACGCGCTCGATGCCACGTGGGCGGTACGTCCACTGAAGCTGACGCGCGCCGATGGCCGTACTGTGCTGACGCTCGAAGACCCGGGCGGCGAACCGCTTTCCCGGCTGGTCGGCTCGCCCATCGATACCGGAGACTTCCTGCGCACCGCCGTCGGCATTGCCGCAGCGCTCGCCAAGCTCCACCAGCATGGCCTGGTTCACAAGGATCTCAAGCCTACCCACATCCTGGTGAACTGCGCCGACGGCCACGTGCGGCTGACCGGATTCGGCCTCACCACACGCCTGCCCCGCGAACGCCAGGCACCCCAGCCGCCCGAGACCATCGCCGGCACGCTGGCCTATATGGCACCGGAGCAGACTGGCCGGATGAATCGCTCGATAGATTCCCGCAGCGACCTCTATGCGCTGGGCGTCACGCTTTACCAGATGCTGACCGGTGCGCTGCCGTTCACGGCTACCGACGCGATGGAATGGGTGCATTGCCATATCGCCCGCACCCCGGTGCCGCCTGGCTTGCGCGCGAACGTGCCTGCCGTGGTGTCGAACATCGTCATGAAGCTGCTGGCCAAGACTGCGGAGGAACGCTACCAGACGGCTGCGGGCGTGGCGCACGACCTTCAACGCTGCCTGGCGGATTGGCAGCGTCAGCACCGCATCGACGATTTCCCGCTGGACGAGCATGGCACGCCGGATCGCCTGCTGATTCCCGAGAAACTGTACGGTCGCGAGCGCGACGTCAACCGGCTCTGCGCCACCTTTGCGCGCGTCATGCAAAGCAGCGTGCCGGAACTGGTACTGGTCTCCGGCTACTCGGGCATTGGCAAGTCATCGGTGGTCAACGAATTGCACAAGACGCTGGTAGCGTCGCGCGGCCTGTTCGCTTCCGGAAAGTTCGACCAGTACAAGCGTGACATCCCCTACGCTACGCTGGTGCAGGCATTTCGAAGCCTGGTGCGGTCACTGCTTGGCAAGCCCGATGCCGAACTCGCCGCCTGGCGTGACGCGTTGCGCGAAGCGCTGGCCCCCAATGCGCGACTGATGACAGACCTGATTCCGGAACTGAAGCTGATCATCGGAGAGCCGCCGCCGGTGCCGGAACTGGAGCCGCAGCAGGCGCAGCGCCGCTTCCTGCTGCTGTTCCGTCGCTTCATCGGCGTGTTCGCCCGGCCGGAACATCCGCTCGCCCTCTTCCTCGACGATCTGCAGTGGCTCGATGCGGCCACGCTGGACCTGATCGAGAGCCTGCTGACGGACCCTGATCTGCGTCACGTGCTGCTGATCGGCGCCTATCGCGATAACGAAGTGGATGCATCTCATCCGCTGTCGCGCAAGCTGCAGGCCATCCGCAGCGCGGGCGGCCGGATCGAGGACATCACGCTGGCGCCGCTGGGCACCGCCGACATCCAGCAGATGATTGCGGAGGCACTGTATCGCGACCCCGAACACATCGCGCCGCTGGCGCAACTGGTGGAAGAAAAGACCGGCGGCAATCCGTTCTTCGTGATCCAGTTCCTGCAGGCCCTGGTCGAGGAAGACCTGCTAACGTTCGACCATGACGCGCGCGCCTGGCGCTGGCAGACCGATCGCATTCACGCCAAGGGCTACACCGACAACATCGTGGACCTGATGGTCGGCAAGCTGGCCCGCCTGCCGGCACAGACGCAGCAGGCATTGCAGCAACTGGCCTGCCTGGGCAACGCCGCCGATCTGTCGGATTTATCGACCGTACTGGGTACCGACGATACACAGACGCATGCCGTGTTGTGGGAAGCCATTCGCCAGGAACTGCTCGAACGGCAGGACGATGCCTACGCGTTCGTACACGACCGCGTGCATGAAGCCGCCTACTCGCTGATTCCGGAAGACACCCGTGCGGAAGCCCATCTGCGGATTGGCCGCTTGCTTGCTGCACGGATTCCGGCAGCGCGGCACGAGGAAGCAATCTTCGACATCGTCGGGCAGCTCAATCGCGGCGCGACGCTGATCACCGAATGGCCGGAGCGGGAGCAACTGGCAGCGTTCAATCTGGTGGCCGGACGGCGCGCCAAGGCATCCACCGCCTACGGCTCGGCGCTCGCCTATGTCACCACGGGTGCCGAACTCTTGCGTGACGAATGCTGGGAACACCAGCATGAATTGATGTTCGCGCTGGAGTTGGACCGTGCCGAGTGCGAGTTCCTGACGGGAC
This sequence comes from Cupriavidus sp. 2SB, assembly GCF_005503625.1. Taxonomy (GTDB): domain Bacteria; phylum Pseudomonadota; class Gammaproteobacteria; order Burkholderiales; family Burkholderiaceae; genus Cupriavidus. Next base: position 79,633 of record NZ_SCMX01000006.1, read on the forward strand.
AACTGCCGCGCGCCGAAGCACGGCTGGCGGCGCTGTCCAGACGGGCCATCACCACGGTCGAGCGTGCGCGCGTGGCATGCTGGCAGATGAACCTGTACCTGATTCTTGCCCGATGCGATACGGCTGTGGCCGCGTGCCTGGACTTTCTTCGTAGCGTGGGCATCGAGTGGTCACCCCATCCCGATGGTGCCATGGTACGCAGCGAGTACGACGGCATCTTTGCCAGGTTGGGCGACCGGCAGATCGAGGATCTGATCGATCTGCCGCCGATGAAGGACGCAGACGTGCTGGCCACCGTGGATGCGCTCACCACGCTGCTCGCGCCGGCGGTGCTCACCGACAGCAATCTCGCATGCCTGACGATTTGCAAGGCCATCAACCTGAGTCTTGCACACGGACACGGCGATGCATCCTGCGTGGCGTACACCAACTTTCCCCGCTTTGCCGGACGGCTGTTTGGCGACTATCAACCCGGATTCGCCTTCGGCCGGCTCGGCCGCGAACTGGTGGAACGCCGTGGCCTCGAACGATACGAAGCCAATACACGTCATTCGTTTTCGATCTTTGTCGCACACTGGACGCAACCGTTGCGCGGCTGCCTGGATCAGCTGCGCCACGTGTTCGACACGGCCAACCGGATCGGGGACATCCCGTTTGGCGCGTTCTCCTGTAACTGCCAGGTCTCGAACCTGCTCTTCATCGGCGAACCGCTGCCCGAGGTGCAACGCGAGGCCGAACTTGGCCTGGCATTCGCCAGGAAAGTGCAGTTCGGCATCGTCGTCGCGTTTCTGGAGAGCCAGCTCGCACTGATCCGGATGCTCCGCGGTGCAACGCCGGCATTCGGCAGGCTGGACAACGAACCATACAGTGAAGCGCATGCCGAGCAGCATCTGGCGCAGCCATCGCTGGAGATTGCGGCCTGCTGGTACTGGGTCCGCAAGCTGCAGGCGCGCTATCTCGCTGGCGACCTTGCGGCGGCCCTGGATGCCGCATCCAAGGTGCATGGGCTGCTCTGGACCGCGCACGGCTTTCTCGAAGAAACCGAGTACCACTTTTATGCCGCGCTGACCCATGCTGCGCTGTGCGATACCGCACCGGCCAATCGGCGCCAACAGCATCTGGAAACACTGGTCGCCCATCATGGGGAATTACGCATCTGGGAAGCACTCTGCCCGGAGAACTTCGCCAGCCACACCATGCTGGTGGGCGCCGAAATCGCCCGCCTGGACGGCCGGTTGATTGACGCCGAGTTGCTCTACGAGCAGGCCATCGACACGGCAAGGCAAAACAGTTTCATCCACGTCGAAGCCCTTGCCAATGAACTCGCGGCAGGCTTCTTTGCGCAGCGGCATCTGGAAAAGATCGCGCGCGTGTACCGGCAGGATGCACGCTACGCCTATCTGCGCTGGGGCGCCGATGGCAAGGTTCGGCAGCTCGAAGCGGCCCATCCGCACCTGCGCACGGAGGCCGCCGCACTTCGCCCGACCAGCACGATGGCAGCGCCGGTCGAGCATCTTGACCTCGCCACGGTCATCAAGGTGTCGCAAGCCACTTCCGGGGCAATCGTCCTGGACGAACTGATCGACATGGTGATGCGCACGGCCATCGAGCAGGCGGGCGCGGAACGGGGTCTGCTGATCCTGTCTGGCGAGGATGCGCACCGCATTGCCGCAGAAGCCACCACCGGCGCCGACGGCATCGCGCTGCGCATCCACGATTTGCCCGTGAGCGCGGCCACGTTGCCGGAGTCTGTGCTCTACCACGTGCTGCGCACCCATGAGCACGTGGCGCTCGACGACGCACTGACAGATCCCCTGTTCGCGGCAGATCCGTACATCCGCCAGCATCGCGTGCGATCGGTACTGTGCCTGCTGCTGGTGAGCCACGCCAAGCTGACCGGCGTGCTCTACCTGGAGAACAACCTGGCGCCGCGTGCCTTCAGCCCGGCCCGGATTGCCGTGCTCAGGCTCGTGGCCGCGCAAGCCGCCAACTCGCTGGAGAACGCCAGGCTCTACCGCGATATCGCCGCGCGGGAAGCCAAGATCCTGCGTCTGGTGGAGTCGAACATCATCGGCATCGTTGTGTGGGATGTGGACGGCAGTGTCCGCGAAGCCAACGACGTGTTCCTTGGCATGGTGGGCTACGACCGCGACGATCTGGTCTCGGGCCGGGTGCGGTGGCAGGCGCTGACGCCTCCGGAGTTCCAGCATCTCAACGCGCGTGCGCAGGCGGCGGCCAGGGAAACCGGCCGCGCCGAGCCCTTCGAAAAAGAGTACATCCGCAAGGATGGCAGCCGCGTGCCGGTCATCGTCGGTCTGGCTACCTTCGACGGCAATCGGACCGAAGGGGTGGCCTTCGTGCTCGACCTCACCGAACGCAAGCAGGCGGAGGAAAATTTCCGCGAAAGCGAGCGGCGCTATCGCGAGGTGCAGACGGAACTGGCGCATGCCAACCGCGTATCGACGATGGGTCAGCTCGTGGCGTCGATTGCGCACGAAGTCAACCAGCCCATCGCAGCCACCCTGACTAACGCGCAGGCTGCAACGCGATGGCTGGGCGCGCAACCGCCCAATGTCGACGAAGCGGTACAAGCGCTGGGCCGCATCGTCAAGGATGCAAACCGCGCCGGCGATGTGCTCGGCCGGATACGCGGCATGATCAAGAAGGCGCCGCCGCGGAAAGCCCCCGTGGACATCAACGCGGCCATCCGCGAGGTAGTCGCGCTCACGCACGGAGAAGCCAGCAAGAGTGGTGCCTCGGTGGAGATCGCACTCGCAGAACACCTGCCCAGCGTCGAAGGCGATCGCGTGGAGTTGCAGCAGGTGCTGCTGAATCTGATCCTGAATGCGCTGGAAGCGATGGGCACGACCACCGACGGTGCCCGGACCCTTCAGATCATCACGCGTGTGGAGGAAGGCGCCGGCGTGCATGTCGCTGTGCGCGACTCGGGCCCCGGCTTCGGCCAGGAGGGTGCCAGGCGCGTATTCGATCCGTTCTACACCACCAAGCCCACGGGCCTGGGGATGGGACTCTCGATCTGCCGCTCCATCATCGACGCCCATGGCGGCCGGCTATGGGCAAGCCCCAATGAGCCGCGCGGTGCGGTGGTCGAATTCATTGTGCCTGGGAGGCAGGACGATTCGCCTTCCTAAGGCTGCGAGAACGTAAATTCGTGGTGAGTCGTATTGAGCTTGGATACCCGATACTCGATACGCTCATCATGATAGGAGTAGGCGACGCGCAAGACTTGTAGCAAGGCGCTACCCTCTTTTACGCCCATCAGTTCGGCATCCTCCGTGTTCGCCAGCGTCGCGCGGAGCTTCTCGTCCGTACGAATGATGTTGATGCCGAACTCGTCCTGGTAGAAGTTGTAGAGCGTATTCGGACGCTCGCGAAGCCGCGCCTCGGTCAGGGTCGGGAATCTTTCGACCGGCACTGCGATGTCATCGATCATGACCGGTGTGCGCTCCAGCGAAAGCACGTTGGAGAACCGGAACACGGCATCCCCCGGCGACAATCCCAGAGCGGCTGCTTCAGCCTTGTCCGCTTTGGCACGGCGGAATTTTGCAAGACGCACGGTCGGATAGTCCCGGTGTCCGTCCTGGCGCACGACGCGGAAGAACCGGAAGAAGTGGTCTTCCATCCGATGCGTTGCCACGTACGTGCCCCGACCCTGGTGGCGAATCAGGATGTTCTCCGCCACCAGCTCGTCGATCGCCTTGCGCAATGTCCCGACGGAAACGCCGAACCGTTCGATCAGCCTGCGCTCGGACGGAATCGCCTCGGCCGGCTTCCACTCGCCTTCCGAGAGCGCGGCCAGCAGGGCCCGCTTCACATCCTTGTAGAGAACGCCACCAATGGAAGCGCTAGCGTCGAATCTGGAACCCACGTTGGAAATATCCTCAAGTTATGCGGCTGCGAAGGCACTGGTCGGTGGCCGGGCGCAATTCATATGGATAACCTGCATGATACTGAAGTTGCGCCGGGCAGCCGAAGTCATTCCACGCGGATACGCTTCTCTTCGATGACCTTGGCCCACCGGGTCACCTCCGTACCGAAGTACTCCGCAAACGGCGGTCCGCCTTGCGGAGCCGGTGTGAAACCGGCGGCCGTGATGCGTTGACGCACCGAATCGGATGCCAGCATGCGCACCACGGACGCCGATATCTTTTCCACGATGGGTCGTGGCGTGCCCGCCGGCACCATCAGGCCCGTCCAGTTCTCGACGATCAGGTCTGGGTATCCGGCCTCCGCGACGGTGGGCACGTCCGGGAGCAAGGGATGGCGCTCGCGCGTCGTGACAGCCAGGGCGCGCAGCTTGCCCGACTTCACATACGCCAGCGACTCGGGAAAGTTGGAAAACACCACGTCGATCTGCCCACCAATCAGGTCCGTCATCGATGGCGCCCCACCCTTGTACGGCACATGCGTCATGTTGGCCTTGCTCTGACTCTCGAAAAGCGCCAGTGTCAGATGGGGCGGCGTGCCATTTCCGCTGGAACCGGCATTCAACGTGGATTTCTGCGCGGCTGCCGCCAGCTCCTTCAGGGATTTGATCGGAGAGTTGACCGGCACCACAACCACCATGGGCGACGATGCCACCCGCACGACCGGCAGCAGATCCTTCTGCATGCTGAATGGCAAGGAGGGAAACAGCGTCACGTTCGACGCGTGCGTCAGCGTCACAGCCAGCCACGTGTACCCATCGGCAGGCGCCTTGGCAACCTGGTCCGCGCCAATATTGGCATTCCCGCCGGGCTTGTTCTCGACGACGATCGTCTTCTTCCATTCCTCCGTCAGTTGCTGGGCAACCGTACGCGCCATGAGGTCCGTCAGTCCGCCTGCGGCGAACGGCACCACATACCGGATCGGCTTGTCCGGATAACTCGCCATGACATCCGGCGGTGCCGCGGCCACGGTTCGCGGCCCCGCCAGGGTAGTGATCACTGCCAACGTCGCGAACGCACAGCAGATGCCTCTGCGCGTACCAAGGTGAAAGCGTCGATGCATGGGTTGTCTCCTTTGTGGTCGTCAGCCTGTCTTTGCGCAGGCTAGCCGCTGTACGGATGAGGGATTGCGTTAAGCTTCGATGGACTCTCCTGCCAAGGCGCGTAGTTCGTTCCACAACGCCTCCGGTACTTCTACTCCGCGTTCTGCCGCTTCCATTCGGGCGCGATGCCGCCGCTCGCCTGGCACGCGCGCGCCATCGTCGTCCAGCATGGCACCGAGCAGCGCTTCGACACGCTCCGCATAGGCCGCGCTTCCTGCAAACGCCCCCGGGTCCATCACCAGGAACAACTGGCCAATGCGCGGTCGATTCCCTGCGTCGTCGAAAAAGGAATCGGCTTCCGCACCGAACTGCGCACCGGCCAGCGATGTGACCAGCAGTTCGACCATGAGCGCCAGCATCGCGCCCTTGACGCCGCCTGCCGGCAGCATGGACCCGCGCAGCGCTGCCTTCGCGTCCGTGGTTGGCTGGCCGGCTTCGTCCAGCGCCCAGCCCAGCGGGATCGGCTTTCCCTGCTTTGCCGCGACCATGATCTTGCCGCGCGCCACCTCGGATAGAGACAGGTCGATGACGACCGGCGGCTTGCCGCGCCGTGGGAACACCGCCGCGATCGGGTTGGTGCCGAACAGCGGGCGCTTGCCACCCCATGCAGGCATCGCAGCCGGAGAGTTGCCCATTGCAATGCCGACCATGCCCGCTTCGGCAACCGCCTCCAGCGGCAACGCCGCAGCGCCAAAGTGATGGCTGTTGGTCACGGCCGCAATGCCCACTCCCGTCACACGCGCACACGCAATCGCCTCCTTGACGGCGAGATCGCACGCTGCAAACGCGAAGCCGCAGGCCGCATCGACCAGAAGCGAGCTTGCGCGCTGGCCGCTGGCCACTGGCTCCGCGTGACCGTCAACCCGGTCATGACGAAGGTGCGCCACATACATGGGAATGCGCGAGACACCGTGCGATGGCAGCCCTACGGCGTCTGCACGTACCAGCGCCGAGGCCGTAGCCGAGGCTTGCGCCTCGCTTGCACCCGCACGGCGCAAGGCAGCCGTTGCCGTACGCGCCAGGGCGTCCAGGCGAACAAGAGTCATGTGCTGGCCTCCAGTGTTTTGCGTACTTCATTGGCGATCATCATCGACACCCGCGCGTTGGCTTCCTGCGTGACGCCGCCGATATGCGGCGTCAGAATCAGGTTGGGCGCGTTTGCCAGTGGGCTGCCTGCCGGCAACGGCTCGTTGCCAAATACGTCCAGCGCAGCACCGCCGATATGGCCCGCACGCAAGGCATCGGCCAATGCCGCCTCATCCACCACGCCACCTCGGGCGGTGTTGATCAGCACAGCGCCGGATTTCATCGATGCCAGACGGCCCACATCGAGAAGATTCCGCGTGGCATCGACCAGCGGCACATGCAGGCTCACTGCATCGGCCTGGGCCAGCAGCTCGTCAAGCGGCACGCAGCGCACGCCAGTAGCACGCCATACGGGATCATCGGCGGAGAGCATCGGATCATGGGCGATCACCTGCATGCCGAAGGCTTGTGCCAATGCCGCCGTGCGCCTGCCGATATCGCCGAAACCCACAAGGCCCAGCGTCTTGTCCAGCGCTTCCCGGCCATCGGACAGCCGGGCACGTGGCCATTTTCCGGCGGCTACCTCCGCCGTGGACAGATAGGCGCCGCGCAGCAGCACCGCAGCCGTGGTCACCACGTATTCGGCAACGGATCGCGCGTTCGCACCGAATGCCGGGATCACGCGAATCCCGCGTTGACGACAGGAATCGACATCGATGTTGTCCAGACCCACGCCCAGCCGCCCAATCACCTTGAGATGGCTGGCCGCGTCCAGGAGCGCCCCATCCACCTGGGTGCGATTGCGCACGATCAGTCCGTGCGCACCGCCCAGTCCTTCCAGCAGATCGGCGCGCTGGTCCACCCACCCCGGTTCGTATCGCACATCGAAACCCGGGGTGAGGGTCTGCACCGCTGCCGAGTCCATGAACTCGCTGATGCAGATCTGCTTCATCATGCGGACTCGTGGATGCGGGTCAGCACGAACTCGCGGTGACCGAGTGCCTCGGCAGCCGTCCAGCGACCATTGATGGTGGCCATCATGCATTCGAGCAGCTTGTCGCCCGTCTGGTCCAGCGTCTGTTCGCGCTGCAGCAGCCCCGAGCAGTCCACGTCCATGTGCTCGCTCATGAGACGCACGGTGCGCGGATTGGCACACAGCTTGATCACCGGAACAATCGGGTTGCCGATCACGTTGCCCTGCCCGGTGGGGAAAAAGTGGACCACGTAACCTGCGGCGGCGCACAGCGTCACCATCTCGGCGGCGGCCGACGACGAATCCATGAACCAGAGGCCCGGATGGGTCGGCTCTTCCGCCTTGTCCAGCACGCCATCGACGGTGCACTTCTTGCCGATTTTCTGGATGTTGCCCAGCGCCTTCTCTTCGATCGTGGTGAGCCCACCGGCGATATTGCCCTTGGTCGGCTGCGACTCCGACAGGTCGGAGGTCTTCCAGCGGTCGATCATGCCCTGGTAGCGCTCGAACATCGCCATGAACTTGTGACGCACCTCGTCGTTTGCGCAGCGGTTGGCCACGATGTGCTCGCCGCCAGTCAGCTCCGAGGTTTCGCCGAACACCAGCGTCGTGCCCAGCGGATGAAGCTTGTCGAACGCATTGCCAACCGTGGGGTTCGCGCCGCAGCCCGACGTGGTATCCGATTCGCCGCACTTGGTGGAAATCCACAGGTCGCCGATCGGGCATTCCACACGGTGCTGCGCCGTGGCGTACTGGACGAACTCCTTGGCGGCCTTCGACGCACGCATGATGGTGTTGTGGTCGCCATGGCCTTCGATGCCGAAGCCCACCACAGGCTTGCCCGTCTTGGCAATGCCGTCAACCACCTTCTTGGTCCAGCCATCTTCGATGCCAATCACCACCACGGCGGCCACGTTCGGGTTGCTGCCTGCACCAATCAACGTGCGGAAGTGCAGGTCCAGATCGGGACCGAACTGGAGTCGGCCATAGGGGTGCGGAATCGCCATGGTCCCCTTGATGGCCACCGCAACGGCTTCTGCCGCAGCGTTGGAGAGATCGTCCAGCGGCAGGATGATGACGTGGTTGCGAACACCGACGCGACCATTGTCGCGGCGATATCCCCAGAACGTGGTGTTTTGATCGATGACAGACATGACGGGTCCTCAGAGTCTTGGAAAGGGGGAGCGGAATCGCGATGGACTGACGTGCGGGACGTAGCGGCTTACCAGCGCTTCGTCTTGATGTTGTGCACGTGAGCGTGTTCGCCAGCCTTGATGGGCGCGACGACCTTGCCAATGTCGATGCCGTACTTGTAGACGGTTTCGTTCAGCGCCATGTCGCGCAGCGCCACCTTGTGCCCAATGGGAATCGGTTGCAGCGCAGTCACCGTCACCACCTTGTCTTCATCCATGATCCAGGCGTTGAGCTTCGTGCCCGGCTCGATCCCTTCGACCACGGCCACCGCAACGGTGTCCTTGGCGTCATGCAGTACGACGTGAATCATTTTTTGTCTCCTTCGTGTGGGTCAAGCGTGAAACCATCGTAGGCGTTGAATTCATCCATGTCAACTAGCTCATATATATGAGTTGGATGGGCAAAAAAATCCGGAGCACCCGTGCGGGCGTGCCCCGGTGTTCAACTCAGTTGAATTCCGGCAGCAGCACGACCTTTCCGGCGGCAACGCGTCCCGCAGCAAGGTCGGCAAAGGCCGCCGGCGCATCGGAGAGCGCGCGGGTTTCCACCCAATCCAGCGCCCCGAAACTGCCGGCCTCCAGCGCTCGCACCGTGGCGTGCATGTCTGCCATCGTGTAGGTGTAAGTACCGAGTAGCGTGATCTCGGCCAGCGTCAGCTTTCGCATGTCGATCTCGCTCGACCACGCCTGCAACCCGATATGCATGATCACACCCCCGGGTCGTATGGCTGCCATGGCGAGGTTGCGAGTGGGTGCCGCACCCACGGCGTCGATGACCACATCGAAGCTGGAATCGGCGGGTGGATCGGCCAGGGGATCGATGACATCGCACCCCAGATGGCGGCGAACGGAGGCTTGCCGCAGCGCATTGGTTTCCGCGATGCACAAATGCCGGCATCCGTAGGCACTGACCAACGCCCCCGTCAGCATCCCGATGGCCCCGCCCCCGATGATCAGCACACGGGCCTCGGGCAATGGCCGGGACATGGCGCGCATGGTCAGGTTGACAGCATGAAGCGCCGTGGCCGCCGGCTCGGTCAACGCTGCGCTGACGCTTGCCATGGCGTCCGGGATGGGAATCGCGCAGCGTATGGGGATCGCAAGATACTCCGAGAGCGCCCCGGGCCGGTTCATGCCGACCATGCCCCGGTTTGCGCAGAGGTTGTCTCGCCCTTGCAGGCAATAGTCGCAATGGCCGCAGGTAATAAGCGGGTTCGCCGTGACGCGCTGCCCCACGCGCATGCGGGATTCGTCGGAGGAAGCGACGACGGTGCCTGCAAACTCGTGGCCCAAAACGAGGCCAGGTTTGCGGCGCGGGTCGTGCCCATGATAGGCGTGAAGATCCGAGCCACATATTCCGCTCGCATCAATACGCAGCAGAAGCTCGCCAGGCACCAGCGCTGGCATGTCCCGATCCAGCATTGCGACGGCATCGGGCTGTGTGTAAACGATGGCTTTCATGGATTTTCTCTTCATCAGGTTTTCGACGGTTCCAATCCGACCGCGCCGCCGTGCGAGGCGCGACTGGCAATCCACATCGTGCAGCCCGCGCTCATGATGCCGATCGCCAGCACATAGGCGCACAGGTACCACGGCTGTCCGCCGGCCTTGGCACTCAGCCAGGTAGCGATGATGGGGGTCAGTCCTCCCGCAAAGACACCTGCGAACTGATACACGAACGAGATGCCCGTGTATCGCACACTGGGATCGAATACTTCCGAAAACATCGAGGACATCGTCCCGAAGACGGCGGCATGGAAGATGCCAAAAGGAATGATGATGGCGGCCCAGACCAACCACACGTTGCCCCCGGAATGCTGCATCAGCCAGAACGCCGGGAACGCGGACAGCCCGGCCAGCAGCGCCCCGGTGCCGTAGACAATTGGCCTGCCCACGCGGTCGGAGACGGCGCCCCACAGGGGAATGAAGAAGGTCATCACGAAGGCGCCAATCAGCACTCCCAGCAGCGCATGGTCTCGCGTCAGCTTCAGCGTCTGTGTCAGATACGACAACGAATACACGCCGAACACATTGAAGAAGACGCCGTCGATAAACCGCGCGCCCATGCAGGCCATCACGACGCCGGGGTAGCGGCGCAGCATGACCATGAATGGCAGGCCGGGCGTTTTTTCGCGGCTGTGCTGCGCGGCGGCAAATTCCGGAGATTCCTCCACATGGGTACGCATGTAGGAGCCGATCAGCACCATCGCCGCACTGAGAAGAAAAGCAATGCGCCATCCCCAGGCCAGGAAGTCCTCGTCCGAGAGGAGCAACGACAGAACGGCAATCACGCCACTGGCCAGGACGAGTCCGAGCGACATGCCGGTCTGTGGCAGGCTGGCGAAGAAGCCACGGCGTCTGGCCGGCGCGCTTTCAAAGGTCATCAGGACGGCCCCGCCCCACTCCCCGCCCAGTCCGATGCCCTGCGCCACCCGGCATACCAGCAGCAGAATGGGCGCCCATACGCCGATCTGATCGTAGGTGGGGATGAGACCAATCGCAGTGGTAGCCACGCCCATGATCATCAGCGTCAGCACCAGCATCTTCTTGCGCCCGAGCGTGTCTCCGAAGTGTCCGAAGATGATGCCACCCAGCGGACGCGCCACGAATCCCGCCGCGAATGTGGCGTAGGCCAGCAGCGTGCCAACCATCGGATCGCTCGATGGGAAGTACAGCTTGTTGAATACGAGGCCGGCCACCACGCCATACAGAAAGAAGTCGTACCACTCCACCATCGCGCCGATGGTGCTCGACGTGACGACTTGCCGCAGCTTGCGTCGCGCGTCCGTTGCGGAATGCGGCGCCGTTGTCTGCTTCCTCATGCTTGTCTCCTGTGAAGTCTCTGCCCGGTGGCGCGCTTTTCCTGCCGCGCTCTGTCTCGGGCTTTCAGACGGCTGCCACGTGCGCGTCGCACGCCGTCATCGGATGGTTTGCGTGCGCTATCTGGCCGTATATCCTCCATCCACCATGAAGGTCTGTCCGGTAATGTAGGCCGCCATGTCGCTGGCAAGGAATGCCGCGAGGCCATGCAGATCCACGAGTTCGCCATTCCGCCCCACGCACGTGCGGCTTGCATGGTGCTGTGCGAGCGACTCGTCTGCGAAGACCGGGCCTGTCAGTGCAGTGGGAAAGAAACCTGGTCCGATGGCATTGCAGGTGATGCCATGGCTCGACCACGCCTCGGCGATGGCGCGTGTGAGTTGGACAATGCCTCCCTTGGCTGCGCCATACGGCGCGCTGTTGGCAAACGCCCGATAGGACTGCAGCGATGCGATGTTCAGTATGCGTCCCCAACCCCGGGCCTTCATGGCCGGCGCAAGCGCTTGCGTCAGAAAGAACGGTGCGCCCAGGTGGGTATCGAGCTGGAGGCGCCACGATGCCGGGGTGACGGCGCCAAACGCCTCGCGCAAATTCATGCCGGCCGCATTGACCAAAATATCAATCGCTCCATGCTTGCGCTGCAATCCGTCGGCCGACGCGACAATGGTGTCGAGATCGGAAACGTCGCACGAGTACGTATCGACCGCAATGCCCTGGGCATCGAGCCGTGCCGCCGCGGCGTCGAGTTGTGCCCGCCGCCTGGCCGCCAGAATCACACGCGCACCGCACGTGCCCAGTGCCACGGCGATGGCTTCACCTATACCGGAACTTCCGCCCGTCACCAGCGCCTGGCGCCCCGAAAGATCAGGTGCCGGCCGCGCGGCTGCAATGGTCAATTGGCTCACGATCAGACCTCGACGGGCGTGCCCATCTCGAAGCGCGCGTTGGGAAAGTACTTTGCCATGCGATCGTCCGCAGTGCGTGCATGCGCCTCCATGCCTTCGAGCCGCGAGATGCGTGCGGTGACCTGTCCGATCTGGCGCGCCGCCTCGCGCGTCATCTTCTGCCAGGTCAGTGTCTTCATGAACTTGTGTACCGACAGGCCGCCCGAATAGCGCGCGGCGCCTTTGGTCGGCAGCACATGGTTGGGGCCGCTGGTCTTGTCTCCAAACGCCACGGTTGTTTCCTCGCCCAGGAACAGCGAGCCATAGCATGTCAGGTTGGCCAGCCACCAGTCGAGATCCTCGGTATGGACTTCCAGATGCTCGGAAGCATAGCGGTCCGAGATCTCCACCACCTCCTCGCGGCTGTCGCAGAGGATGACTTCGCCGTAGTCGCGCCACGCTGCCGTGGCCGCATCTCGCGCAGTGGGCGGCAGCTTGTCGATGAGCGAAGGCACCAACGCCATGACCTGTTCGGCCAGCGCGCGCGAGGTGGTGAACAGCCAGGCAGGCGATTCATGGCCGTGCTCCGCCTGGCCGACGAGGTCGCTCGCGACAATGGCTGCATCGGCGCTGTCGTCGGCAATGACAGCGACTTCCGACGGGCCCGCGAACACATCGATGCCCACTTGCCCGAAAAGCGTACGCTTTGCCTCCGCAACGAACTTGTTGCCGGGGCCCACCACCACATCGGCAGGCTTGCCGGTGAACAGGCCATAGGCCATCGACGCAATGGCCTGCACGCCGCCCAAGGTCATGATGACGTCCGCGCCAGCGGCCTGGAACGCGTAGAGAACATGGGGATGGATACCCTGGCCACGGAAGGGGCTCGAACATGCCACCACGGTTTTCACGCCGGCCGCCTTGGCTGTTGCCACACCCATGTAGGCCGACGCGATATGGGCATAGCGCCCTGCCGGTGCGTAGCAGCCGACCACATTCACGGGCAAGACGCGCTGCCCGGCGATGACGCCCGGGTGCAATTCGACGGAAAACTCCTGCAACGATTCGCGTTGCGCCACCGCGAAGTCTGTCACCTGGCGGATCGCAAAATCGATGTCGGCGCGAACTGCGGCAGGTACATCGCGCGTTTGCAGCCGGATCTGATCGGGCGTCAGCACGATGTCGCCGGACCAGCTATCCAGTTGCTTCGCGTAGTCGCGGACCGCACTCTCTCCGCGCGCCTGGATTTCGCCAAGCATCTCGGTCACAACCTTCTGCGCAGCCGCCGCTTCCGTCTGGGGCGTCTTCTCCGCTTTTTTCAGGTACACGATCATTTCAGGTAGTCTCCGTGTTTTTCGATGATGTAAGCGCTTTCATTTCTGGATAAAGCTGCCCAAGAACACATTCGTGAAAAGCAATGCAAGCGCTTACATGGAGGATAGGAGACAGTGCGCAGGGCGCAAGGAAGGGTATTCCCGCAGACTTGCCAACAGACGCAATGGCGGTGAGTGACACCCACCCCGGCGCATATGGGTCACAATTCAGCATTCGACGGCGGAGCCATGAAGTGCCGAAATCAAGACTGGAGGATGTAGCGAAACTTGCGGGAGTCTCCACCGCGACCGTGTCGCGGGCGCTCACCTCCCCTTCGCTGGTGCGGGAAGATACGCTGGCCCGCGTGCGCGACGCGATCGATGCGCTGGGCTATGTTCCCGATGCGTCGGCCAGGACGCTGGCCTCGGGACGCTCACACACCATTGCGGCTGTGGTGCCCACTCTCGATAACGCCATCTTCTCGCACGCCATCCAGGGGATGCAGGAAGTGCTCGCCGCTGCGGGGTATCAGCTTCTTCTCGGGTCTCACAATTACGACTCGAATACGGAAACCGATGTCGTGAGGGCCCTGTCAGAGCGAGCCGTCGATGCCATGGTGTTGGTCGGCGCCGACCACGCCCCGGAAACGCTCTCGATACTCAAGCAATCACAAACCCGCACCATCGTCACCTGGGCGCTGTCCAACGCGCTTCCCTGCATCGGATTCGACAACTTCGAGATCGGCGCACTGGCTGCCAGATACCTGTTCGACCTGGGGCACCGTCATTTCGGCATGATTTCCGGGATTGCACGGCACAACGACCGCGCTCGATTGCGCACAGAGGGCTTTGTCACCGCGCTGCGCGCCTTGCGCGCCGAGTTACCGCCACAAGCTGCATGCGAGCAGCCCTACTCTTTCGCCGGTGGACGCGCCGGACTGCAAGACATCCTGCGTAATTCCCCGACCAGGCCAACCGCTGTATTTTGCGGCAACGACGTGCTGGCGCTTGGATGCCTCTTCGAAGCCGCTGCCCTCGGTATCAGCGTCCCGTCCCAACTGTCGATCGTCGGCTGCGACGACTTGCCGATCTCCGCCGAGATCGCGCCAGGTCTTACCACGGTGGGCCTGCAAAGCAGCCTGCTGGGGAAAAAAACCGCAATTGCGTTGCTGCGCTGGCTGCAGGATGGCGTCGAGCCGGGACGGACCGAGATGCCGATCTCGCTGATCGAGCGCGGCACTACGGCGCCACCGCGTTAAGTTGTGACCGGCAAACTCAATGCTTCCGATCACCCACCGGACGGCTGGCAATTGCGGCCGGGGAATACGGTTTGTCAAAGAAGCGCGATTCCTTGGTCTTCGCCACAAATTCCCAGAATAATCAAGGCTATAGCTGACCTTCCGGCTTCTTTGTCAAATGGATCCGAAACGAAGATGGCAAGATTTCCGTCGAATGACGGATTGAGAGGCTTACGAGATTACGGTTTGTCAAACGCAGTGTGCAGCGCGCGCCGCCTCGCAGCGAAGCCAACATGATGCTTATCCTAGCAAGTAGTCAGGCCGCTCCGTAAATGCATCCAGTAAAGTCGCGTCTCAGCTTCTGTGCCCGCGCGCCCAAAATCAACGGGGGCTCTTGCGGAAGCGTGCAAGGTACTCTTGCAGATCGAACTTCTGGCCGCCAATGCCACGAGAATTCGTCGATTTTTTCGATGCCGAGAGTTCCTCGTCGAACTCGAGATCCGTATCCTGCGCGGAATCATCGACTTCTGCCCCCTCCGCGCCATCGACCACGGTCATCACGGATGACTGCTGGTCCGCCCTATCCGACTTCCTACGGCGTCGTTTCAGTCCGTTGGCCTCCTCTAGTCCCGCGTTTTCGCCGTAGGACCTTAAGGTCGCCTGCGTCGGCGGCAGGTCGAGGTAATCAACCCGGAGCTCTCCATCCGCACCGTTATACACTCTCTTCCATTTTGCTTGCAGCCGGAATGGACTTGGAACAAGCGCCAGCTCTACGACGAAGTCTTTGCCAGGATAGCTTTCCGCCCACGACTTAGCATCTTCAAGAAGAAGCCGAGCGTTTTTTCGTTCATCCTTTGTGCCCTCGGCACCCGCTCCGAAACGCATTCTGTCATCCCAAACTTCCCCCTCGATCAACGTGCGTGGTTCGAACTTCAGTATCTGCGCAGCAAGCCTATCCAAATCAACTGGCTCAGCCGCGTCGCCCACGAGTTCGCTTTGCCGCGCCCTGTGGATTTCGGCGCGCGTCGGCGCAACCTCCTCCAGGTTCATGTCTCGCGTCAATGCCAGCTCGTCTGTCCTGCGCTTAAGATTCAAGTCGTTAACCGCATTGGCGACGATCCTAACAAGCGATCGCATCTCCAACTCTACTTCGCCATGCTTGTGCTTGACTGCTACCGCATTTCGAGTGCTACGTTCCTTCTCTTTAGCCTTTTCCTCGGCGGTCGCCCGCCGCTCTCTGCCCACTAGCTGCTTCATCGTAACAAAGCCGCGGGGAAGCGCGGCATATGTTTCCAAGAGTGCATCCTCAAGTTGAGCTGACGAAGCAATCTTCTTTTTTACACCTGCGCGTTCGTTTACGGCGGCCTTCAAAGGCTTGTGCACACCTTCCACCGTCCCCTTGTCGACAGCAACATAGGGACGCGTAACCGCAATATCCATGAAGGCTGCTCCCGTGACGTAGACCTGCATGAACTCAGTGCAACCCGGCCCCCTGTCAACCAAAACCTCACCATAGAGGCCTGACACTATCCCGTGCATCTTTTTGGGGTCGAGACCAACAGCTTCCAACAGCGTCTTCTTGTCAGCCAGCGCCCAATAGAGACACTTCCTATAGGCTTGCGTCGTTTCTCGCCCGATCATTACGTAGAACCCGACAATCGCGCCTGTAGAGCGACTGCACGCGACAATAACCGTTGCATATCCCAGTCGCTTTCGAACTCCGTTTTTGCTGCGGCCCACGACGATGATCTTACGGAATTCCGTGGCATCCATCTCGATAGTCTCGATAATGTCCGCATTGCGATCGCGCGCCCGCCCGCCGGGTATCTTCATCTTCGCTGTGCCATGCGCAGCAGCATTTATAGCGTGAAGCTTCGCCCTAATTTCGCCCTCACGCGCCTTCAGTATTCGCTTACGGTGGTAAGCGACCATAAACTCTGTCGGCCTGTTGTTGATCTCACTGAAACTAGCGGGCCCCACATAGAACCGATTTCGGAACGTGGTCCAAAACTTGCCTCGGCTTCTGAGCAAAGCGACAGTTGCGTCAACGTCGATTGCCCCGTTTTCATAAAGCTTGGGCGCATCAACTATGCTGTTGATCAGCGTCTCCACGCAGGTACGCCACCTTGCAGTCATCCCTTTTCGCGTTCGAGGCGTCCAGGACTCCAACTCCTTGGCATCCATCGGACCGACTCGCACACCGGTCTCACTCGAAACTCGGGGGGTGCCAGGAGGGTCGCTCGCCCCACCCCTAGGAATCAGGGCAGCATCATCGCCTCCCATTCGAATCCAGCGAAAGAAGAGTCGCTTGAGTTCGGCTTTGTCCACACCCGTCCGTTCGGCCTCATCATGTAGGACATCATCCCGAAATCGGGAGTCCAAGAACATCGCGTCGAGACCTCTCTCACGAAGGCGCGGATTGCGTTGATCGCGGGTGCCGATAATTCCGCGTAGCGCGTAGCGTGCCGAATCCCATCCGCTCCCAATTTCCCCAATGAGGGGGGGAGGACAAAGGCCCAGCGCAGGTTTATGCTTCAATCGTTCTGCCCGGAGACACTCTGCCACCCAGGTACGCTGGGCCACCATGCGAGGATGGGACCAAGTGTCTGGAACAAACTCCACAGACTCGCGCATCGCTGGTGAGATTTTCGGATCGTCAGGAAGAATCAAACTTTGGCGACGGCGATTCTGTGGCTGCGCCAAGTCATACAACACAAATTGCCCAACATACTGATCCAACGGGATTAAGCGGTAGAAGGACTCACAACCGCTCTCATCGACCATGCGGACAGGCCTAAACGGCGGGTTGACATCCTCGGTCATGTGTAGTGCGCGTAGTCAGATGCGATCTGCACGATATCTTGCGCGGACAATTCCCAGTCCGCCGCGCGCCCGCGGTTTCTCCGAGGCCTGCGCTGAAGAACTTATTGCGTTAAGCTTAGTCCTGATTTCCATTTCGCGCCCCTTAAGTATTTGTCTGCGGTGATAGTCGATCATAGTTTCCGTCGGCCTGTCGTCGATCTCCGAGGGGCTGACAGGGCCGACATAGAACCGAGTCCGAAAAAGCTCCCAGAATGCTCGTCGAGTTCTGAGCAACGCCAAGGTCGCATCGACGTCGACTGCCCCGTTTTCGGTACGAGTCGACTTATCACGATATCTTCAAACAGCATTTCGATACAGGAACGCCATCTCGCATTCATAACCGGCATTATTCCCCCTCACATCGCGATACCGATTGAGTTGTGCGGCATAGGACGCACCCATCTCGATTACGCTCATTTATTCATCGACTCCAAATATCTTAAAATTTTCTAACCCTTGAAAACTTACACGACGAGCAAAAAATTCCACATCTGTTTCCACCATGTTTCTTGCTATCGCGGCAATACGCTTACTGTCCTTCTCAGCCTTTGACATCGCATTATTCGTCACCCCGATCTCCCTCAGTATCAATGCGCGCGAACACCGAACTGGTGGAAGTCTGCTTTTAATTTCAAACACGACTTTATTAATCCTTTTAGCAAGGATCTCCCTTTCCTTAGAAAGCATAGAAATACGCTTCCTCTCTTTCCTTGAATCCATACTTCTTTTTAACTCAAACATCCAATTTTTATCATTTTCCCATAGCCAGCTACGTGCAGAAGATCCGCCATTTCTATTTATCTCTGTTATGCTACTAGCACCTGCGTTGACTAGCGCCATAACCAAAGCTCTATGCTTATCCCGTCGGCACTCAAACTGCCGACGGCAGTATGTCGCTTCTAGTCCGTGTTGATATTTAATGTACCTACATACATCCCTGAGCTCCCACCCCCCAATCTCGGCAATCTTAACCTTCGAATAACCCTCATCGATGAGGATCCGGACATCAGATATAACATACTGGTGATCCATTTCGAAGATTGCCGGTTTAATCGAGCGCTCCACAGCACCACAAATAATATCCATCTGCTGCGTTACATTGACGACTTCTTCTCCGCTCAATTTTTGCTTATCGCCCCCTTGCGCTCCAATTTTCTCAAGGAAGTAGTCAAACAAAATTAAGAAAATCGGATTAATAGTCTTTTTGTAACTCGATTTTATCCACGCAACAATATGATTCATTCTGTACGACGATAGAGACAACTCACGGAGAGCTGGGGTAGGCAGTGACCCTCTGCAGAAATTGCGATAATCCAATTCTAGTCGACCGACATTAAATTGCAGTTCGGTGTCCACGTAATCTGCTGCCCGTAAAGCACGCTGCAGCCGAATGCGTATTGCATCAGGATCCCGTGCTTCCGTTGCCATCCGTGCTCCCACCTGAGCAAACGCCCTCGCGCTTTCGCTTGCCAGCCTCTCCCTGGGGGGCGGCGGTGCGCCACCGGGTACTCGGCGGGTCAACACATTGCCACAATCAAAACACGCCGTCATGAATGGAATCTGATCTTGACAGACCAATACTCTCACGCCGAAAAGCTTCCATCGCTTCCATTCGCATGGTTTGCAAGTTAGCGCCGGATGTTTGGATTCGCAAACCCAAAGTGGTAGGGAGAACCGCGAGAGAGCGGCTTCTTGTCCCGCTACCGCACGCGTGATTAAGTTTTCGCGTCGATCCGGGGGAAGCCCTAGACTAGCCAGCGCACAAAGCGTGTGCTTCTCGAGAAGTTCCTCCACCGTGTACATGCCCTGGGACATACATTCCAGCTGCGACAGTGGAATGGTCACGGTCGAAAAAGCTAGGTAGGATTGGTCCGCCCACGTCAACAAGCTAGAGGTGTTGTCGCCACCGCTCCATGATGTCCCGAGAAGCAAATCCGCAATACTTCCAGCCGTCGCGTTGGGCGGCAACTCGACGATGGGTACTGCAACTATCCTCTCAGATGCCGGTTTCATAGGGCACCTTCACCCGCGCGTTTCCTGCAATTTTCCCATCTCCCGCGTGACCAACTTTATCGGCAAGTGCGGCTGAATCCGTTCGCGAAGGTCGACGTGCAGGTATCCCAAAACTATGGCTGCCACGACCCAGCGATACAGATCGTTCAAGCTAACTGGGTCCCCTGGCATGAGCCCGAATTTTTCCCGTAGCGCATTGTCCTCACGAATAGCCAAGTGCAGGCGCTCAAGGCGGGTCTTCAGCGGCGTCTCCGATTTGCGCATGAGCCTTTGGGCTATCGTCTGCGCGGGGACTCGCATAAGCTCAACGTTACTGTGACGCACTGTTTCGTAAAGCCAAATCGCGTTCTTTTGTTCGGTGACGGAGAAGACCTCCAGATCGGCCTTCTCCATCGTGAAGCCGAGTTCAGCGAGCTTCGACGCCTTTTGTGCTGCGATGGTCCGAGTGAACAGCGCATGAAAATGACACTCACCCCTGGCGTTCTTGGCTTCCAGCGTCAGCACGCGGGGTATCGTTACATCTGGTCTCAGCGCCACTCTCGCGGCTTCCGTGAAGTAGATCGGCACGTAGCAACGTAGGTCGATGACATACGCGCACGTCTTCAGAGGAAAATCGAGTTGCCGCAGCGTCTCAGCTTGGTAGCAAAGTCGACTACCCCCGCGAATGCTACGACTGGACCCATAGGTTGAATTGATGGACGGCTTGGGAGCGAAGGTGTTGTGCATATACCCTACACCCGTCGCATTGCCGAACCGATCTATGGGCGGCATGTCTAGGGTTGGTCCACGGACACAAGTAGCAGCCAACGTTTTTAGCGAGATTGGTGGCATCGCATCCTCCTCTGTGGATCGAGCGCCTGCCTGGCGCAACAGGTGACTTTAAATTGTCTTTCTCACGCGAAACGCATCGTGAGACTCGACCACGCAACGCACAACGAGCTCAATGGCAGGTTGCGCTCTGGCTTTGCTCCATGCCTGCACGGTCAATCCCGTCTCACGACGGATGGCCTCGAGCGAGGCACGTGTTGGCGGCATCCGCCGCCGAATCCTTCGTGCAGCAGTCCCAATGCGACGTGCCAAGAGCGTGTACTGCCCCGACTCGGGCATGCTGTCGCAACGCGGCCGATGTGCTGCTCGATGCCGTTTTGCCGCCAGCGCGGTCGCGAACGACTGGATCCATGGCCCATCATTTGCATAAAGCCATTGAATCGCACTGTTTCCCCCCAGCTTGCGCAGCATCGACAAGCTGGCGTCAGGCCATCGTTCGCTCAGCTCCAACAATACCGCTCGCGCTTCAGTGAGATGGACATTGCGTTGCACCGCGCGATATTGGTCAGAAAGACCGCTCACTCGCACATAATCATGGACTGCGTCGTAGGTTGTCTGAAGGAGCCGGCTCATCTGTGTACGCGTACAGCCAACAGCAAGAAGGCGGGGAATATCGTCGAACGCATAGTGCCTTCTTGGATCAACCGGCAGAATTCGTGCCGATTCCACTCGCGCATGCCAGACGCTCGCCTGCGATTCTGGGATACTCGGCTTCGCCTTCGTATTGCCCACCGGTACAGGAGGACTTACCCCATATGCGCCACCAATGTTGAGAAAGCAGTCCAGCAGCATGACGAAGACCGGGTGGATTGTCCTTGCTTCTGACCGCAGCCAACCTAGTATGTGGGCCATACGAAGCGGATACTGTGATACCTCGCGTAGGCCGGGATGCGAGACGAAGCTCTGACAGAAGGTGTTGAAATCCTTCTGCAAGGGGCTGATTCGGTAATACGTTGTAGATGCATAGCCAGCCGCATTCAGAGCATCACTTAGCCTTGCACGCACCGCTTTTGGCGAAGCAGATTCCTTTGCCAACCTCTGCGCAATCTGTGCGAAAACGACGGCGTTGCCCTGAGCGGCTTGCCCATGTGGCCTCGGTGGCGCGGGCCCCGCAATCCGGCGACTAAGTAGGTTTCCACAGTCAGCACAGGCCGTATTGAAAGGGATCTGATTGCGACAATCCAGCGCCCTCACCCCATACTGCTGCCATCTCGCCCACTCACACGGCCCGCATGTCATTGTCGGCTTCTTGTCATCGTGTAACCAGTTTTGCAGCCGAGGTGGTGCGTAAGTAGTTGCGCTACCGTTCACTGCCCGCGATACGAGATTGGCGCGGTTGGCCTCCGACAATCCGAGTCCAGCCAGCGCACACAACGTGTTGTTCTCGAGTAGACGAGCAACCGAATACATACCCTCAGAACGCAATTCGATCTGCGATAGTGGCAGCGTGACTGTAGCGAATGCCAGTGGCGAGCGATCAGCAAGAGAAAGCTCGTCCGAGGTATAGTCTCCGCCGCTCCAAGCACGCCCAACCAGCATGTCAGCGATACTGGCGGCAGTTGCGTGAGGAGGCAATTCCACGATCGGTACAGACAAGCGACTACTAACGTTGGCACTCACGACGTCATCTCCTGCGAGCCAATGCGAGCGGTAGTGCATCGCGAAACTGGGCGAGCAGCGGCCTTGTTACTTGGCCTTTCTGGCACATCATCTCGAATGCTACGAGAGCACCGCTATACTCCTGCCTGATCGTGCTAGCTACATCGCCGATGACCTTCTTGGGCTGCAATCCTTCTACATGGATACCCCGCGCTATCAGTCCCGCTGCAGCGTCAACAAGATCTCGACGCCCGTACAGGGAACCGATCATTTCCGTTAGCGGATCCAGTAACGACTCGTCGAGTTCGAGCGTGTTGACTAGACACTTGGCCACATTGGCCGCGTCGTCCTGGTCGATGGGGCCAATTTCGATGACATTCGCGGGAAAAGCGCGCCGAAATTCGGCACTGCCTTCGCAGTCAGCAATGGCTCCCGATGCGACAAGCACCGGAACGATCCCCGCTAAGCGCAATGCATACGCGATCTTCCAAAGGTCCTCGCCCTTGCAATGGATATCGCCCCAATCATAGATCACCACCATAGCGACGCTCGACATCTGTAGGTGCCGTATCACGTCCAGCGTTCCAAGGCGACCTCTTCCGCATTCGATTCCAAGTCTGGCTCGTACATCCAGTCCTCCGACCTGGTCCAACGCTTTCACAATCGCATCGAGAATCTCAGATTCTGCATTGCTTCGTGGCATCGCCACCGGCAACAGCGGAACCTGACGATAGATCAGCTTACGTACGTCCACAACATTCCCGGCATCGTCAACATCGGTCCACGAACCATGGGGAATGGGAGTTCCCAGGAATTTGCAGAGCGCCTTCACGCCCTTTTCGAACTGTACATACGTCGGCGCGCATATCGCGAGACTTGCGCAGATCGGCGAGGTCGGAACTATCACCTCACGACTAGCAGCGATGGCAGCCACTTTATGACACCAGTCGATGTACCGGCGCGTCATTGAACCCGTGACGACGCGAACAAGCGTCAACATTTCGAATAGGACTTCAGCATCGAGCCTGGTGCAGGGGTAGTGAGTGTGGATTCGTTCAAGCAATCTTTCGTATGGGGACTGCCTGCTGTCCACCTCCTGCCGTGGCGTGGGCAAAGACTTGCCATACAGTTCATCTGCAAATTCAAGAACTGAAGTCGTTGGCTTCGGCAGTTCCCGCAGCAATTGGCCAGGTGCGGCACTAAGCATCATTTCGAGCTGCTGCAGATCCATCAACCGCCCATTTGGTCCTTTGACTTTCATCGGCATCGCATTCCCCAAATGGGTGCAAAATCTGCTACGTCTCGAAGGATTCTTTGCCCGGCAAATCGTACTGAGCATCGATACTCGATGCCGTCAGCGGAGGAAGCACGAAGGATTCGCCTGTCGCGGGAAGCGAGACCCAAACCCGTACACACGAAGGAAAGAATGAACGATGATCCCGCACGCCTTCGCTGCAGCAGTACGCTGTTCTCAGGATTGCCTCCAGAGCCGAATGCCGGAATCAAAGCCTTCTGGGCAGGCTACGAGCAGCGCAGCGTCCAGCCAGCCGTGCCAGCTAGCGACGAATGCCGGAATTTTCTAGGTGTGCCTGACACCGCGATACCCTGACGCTGCGCAGCCCCGTGCTACTACGTCCGACCGATGAACTTTGCATTGTCTGGGAGAAAATTGCATCGCGTCTGTAGGTGAACTCTTCGCGCATTGGGATCGCCAGGCGAGCACGGCTTGCGAACGCCATTCGAAGCGCCTTAAAGTTTCCTCTGCTTGACGGTCCCGAATCCTGTCCAAATGCCAATCGACGTACCTTCGAAGGAACCGATTATCAAGGATATGGTGTAGCCCGCCGATTCCAATTTCGACGAGCTCTAAGAATTCCCAGCCTTGGACCTGCGACACGCAACTCCGCCGCCGGGCAGAGTGGTCGAAAATGGTATCGTGACGATGCACATCCCAGCTCATATGCAGGGCATTTGGCGCAGGAGATACCTTGCCGATCAACGGCTTCCCGAGAGACCACGGCTCACCCGTCAGACCCATTAGCGACACAAAGGACCAAGATTGACGCCTTCCTCGGGGTTTCATGATGGCCTGCCGGAGCATTGTTGCAAGCTGGCTCGACTTTCCAGCATCGCTGATGTGGCGCCCGGCACCGCAAGTCGCAAGATTCGAGGGCAGCCCGTCTGAGTCGTAATGCCCGGATGGGCTCGTCCCAAAGCAGCGGTTCCAAAGCGCGAATTTTGCGAGCCACAGCCGTCGAACATGGCCAGCAAACTGGGAAGCATCTGGAGCGGATTCCCATCCTACGCCGGGGAAACGATCCTGCACCGCAGCAGTCAATTTTGAATGTGCTACTGGCGCGCCTACCAACCGAATGTGAGAAACCGTTGACGCATGCATGGCTCAACTCCTCCGAGGCTCGCCCCTTCCAGATGCGGTGGCAATTTGCCTGATTCGGACTGAACCATAGAGCACGTAAATTTTTTTTCAAGGGCCAACATCAACGGAGTACGACGTCACACATCAATAGCGCCCACCGACATCATCGCATTATGATTTTTCATTTAATATAATTAACGCTATACGGTTTATATAACCTAGTAAGTTAACACGCAATATTCACTACGTTCTTCTTGTTAACTTTAGAAGATACCAGTCCGCTCCAACTCCTGTGCTCGGCGCTCGGCCTCTGCGCGTACGTACACCGATGTGGTGGCGAGCGATGCGTGACCCAGCTGGCTCTGCACGACATCCAACGCGACGCCATGTGCGACCGCATGGTTGCCAAAGGAATGGCGCAGCCAGTGCGCCGTAGCGCTAGCTAGACGCCGCGCCCCTTCGGGGTCATCGCTCTCCAACGCACGCGCTGCATCCTCAAAGAAGCCCTTATAAATCGCGTGGACCTGTTCGACTGACAGGTTCCCCACTTTTCCATCGGCCTTCACGCGACCAATCAAAGGCGTTGCTGGATGCAGACGCCCAACGTCTTCTGCCAGACCGCGATTCTTCAGATATCGTGTCAGCTGCCACATGACCGTATGGGAGACATGAACCTCTCGTTCAATCGTTCCCTTTCCAATGAACACTAACGACCAGGTTCCACGGGGATTGTCGGGAAGGTCGTGATGCACAAGCTGGCCCACAGTGGCCCTAGCTTGCTCAGAGATACGCAGCCCTGTCGCGTACGCAAATCGCAGCATGAACTGAAGTCGCATGCTGCGCGGATCTTCTTCCGGCAGCTCTGCGGCATATCGTTGCAGGAACGCCCATTGCGACTTCGTAAAGCTTCGCGAGATCTGAATTCTCGTACCCGCCGCCTTTGGTTTCGGCAGCAAAGAGAATGGGTTGTAACGCAGATATTGCGCGTCGACTAGCCAGTGGCAAAGATTGCTCACCACCGTGTAGCTCTGGCGGATGCTGGTTGGTGACAGCGGACCAGCGAACGGTCTCCAGTCATACCGAAAGCGTGGCACGCCGCGCGGGCCGACCCATCGCTCTGTCGGCTGTGGATCGGCAAGGAAGTCGAGGAATGCGGAGCAATCCTCTACGGTCAGGTCGGATAGCGCCTTTCCTCGTTCGAAGACAGCCCATAGCAGCAACCTCTCTGCATGACAGCGGTAGGTCTTCCATGTAGCGCTTCCCTCCGGACCATGCACACCCAGCCAAGCTCGTATAGCACTCAAATCATTTTGAGCGTTTGTTCTCGCAGGCGTACCTGGCGGCGGCCGGTTTTGACCATCACGGCCGTCATATGCTGTCGGCAATTGAAGTGACTCCAAGGGGGCGACCATGGCGGCAGCCGGCCGGAGGCTGGCGAGCATTTCACGAGATGCTGTACGGCGCGATGCCAGTGCCGCAGGCGGCATGTCGCCCAACGAAGACCCCGCATCAATGAGCCAGGCCGTCAACCGGCGCCCCGTGGTCGGTCCAATGCCATGTGCGAGGGTGTACCACCGCGGCCCGCGTAACACCACTTGCTGCTTCAGGTCCTGTAGGGTTGGTAGCCCAGCTCGGGTAAGCCGGGCGGCGACCGCCGGCGAAAACCAGGCCGCAACGGAATCCTCGGGAGCTGGCGCCCTGGTCAGGTACGGCCGCACTAGGTCAAGCGCCGCCAGTTGTCGAGCACGCCGCTTTCGTTGGCCGTCTGAGTGCTCCCCAACGACGGCAAACAACTCCTTCCACGTGCCTTCGTCGAGCACATCGCCAAGCCCATCGGCTGATTCCGCAGCTGATTCCGTACTGGCAAGCTCGGATTGCAGGCATCGCACACCACGGAGCAGTTCCGCTTCTATCACCCGCAGTTCTGCGGTAGCCGCTCGCCGGTCTGCCCCGGTCTCCAGGTAGCGCGCGCCAAGGTCCGCCAAGTCCAAGCCTTCGACGACGCCTTTATAGAACGCAAAGTGCTGGGCGCCCAGATATCGCACAGGAGAAATCGGCGCCCCCGGGCCCCGACGACGCTTAGCCGGTGCTTGGAGAGTCTCCCCGTCGGCCGTCCCTTTTTCCTCTGGCTTTTTGTTCGCCATGGCGCGCCCTCCTTCGCATCAACGACATCGGGAGGCCCGCTGGGATTCGTACCACAATCGCCTATCCAGATATCCGTTGATATCTTGATAGGTGAATTTGCTCCGCAATACGAGCGGCATTTTTGAGCAGGAGTTGACGAAGGCGTCTGCGCGACATGCGGACGGCGGCAGCCCGTTGCAGGGCCCTCTTCCTTAGAGCGGCAACATCCTGCCGCTTAAGCAGAAAAGCCATCGTAAGCGCCGCATTTTTGAGCCTTACGGCAAACGATCAGCTTCGGAACACCAAGTCGCACGGAGGTATCGGCGGCCAACGACACTCCGAAGGTGAGAGATTTTTCCAGGCTCTCTCACCTTTGAAGTCCTTGACAACGGAGTTCGCCTTGTCGTTGCTCGATTCAAATGAGGGAGAACGAAATGCCATCCAGGAACTCTGCGACAGCGCAGATCACGGACGGTTAGCAAAGCCCCATTTTTCCAAGAAGGAGACAAGCGCGCCGCTAGCTGCCCGCACTGCAGAACGGTTGTTGGAACGACCTTGCACCGCCGAGATGCCCCGTTCAGCGACAGGAAAGGTTTGGCGAAGAGCATCCTCGCCGCAGTTTGCGACGTTTGCGGGACGGTGTCGCGACACCCGCGCAATCCACGTCGGCCATCCTTGCGGCTCGCCGCTGAGAAGCCTGCACGACGCCCGGCTCTCGCTCCTCTGCCGACAAGAAAAACGAGCACCACAGAGGGCGCCCGTTAGGAGAGGTGTTTGCGACTATCCCATCAGATAAGCTGCTCACCCTCCTGGTCGAGGCCGAGCACCGGCTCGCCATAGGGAGGGAGTTCATCCATCCAGAAGTTCCACCTGAATGGAAAGACCACCATACCGCTCTCGCCTGCATGGGCAAAGCACCGGCGAAGCTCCATGTGATACTCATAGAACTTGTCTTCACCCACCGACTTGACGGCCTCCTCCCACGCGTCGAAGTCTGCGACCAGCTTCGCACAGGCCACCGGACCGAACGTCGCGCCGGTCATGCCGTATCGGAACAGCTCCCAGAACGGACCGCGTCCGCCGGTCTCGGGATACTTCTCTTCGTCCTCGACCAAAGCTGCCACCGCTTTGAACCACTCCGCGGGCGTCCTGCGACCTTGCAGCGGCTTTCCTGGTGAAATCAGGACAGTGAGCTTTCGGCAGTAGTTGTAGAACCACGGATTATTGCCATCGTCGTAGCAGAACATCTCCCGGCTGCTCGGCTCGAATTCGTAGGCAGCCTCAGAAAGCATACCCTCTGCGAGTTGCGGATACGAACTCGGCGCGACCACTGCAACCGTGGAGCATTTCTTTGCCAACAGCGAATAGTGAAAGCTAAGGGGGTCAGGGGTCCTGGCCAAATTCGAGATGGCAATGAAACAGCAATAGCGCACACCCATAGGAAAACTCCAGCGAAGCTAGCATTGGAAGATGGCGTGTCAAACATGAGGCCAGCTTCCGCAGCGATGTTGTTGAGCAGGTCTTTGACCTCGGTTCTTGCCTGCCGACAGAGCGGCTTGCAGAGAGGTATATCGCGGAGTTGCTTAAGGACGGCTCGCTGGAGGAACGCTCCGACGGAAATCACCGTTGATTCGCAGGCGGATATTTATTTTGTAACAGAGGAAAGGAAGGCCGGCAGGCAGCTGTCCCGCTGCGGCGCATTGGAGAGATCGGGTTCGGCGAAGGTGGAAAGTCGAGAAATGTAGCGGGCGCATTGAGCGTTGCCCAGAGCTACCGGGAGCGGAGCTACGCCGGCATTGTGCCGTGGCACTTTGCGCTTACCGACCAGCACGCGCATTGTCTATGGCGTACCAGCGCGGGACGCGCAGCCAAGCGAACATCGCATGTCCGCAGCATCTGCTCAACCGTGTCAGTCCTCCTGGGTAAGAGAACGCAAGGATCGTCCGCTTGTTTCCTCTATTCTGACTTCGCCCTTCCACCAGAGGGCGATGGTCTTCTCGCTATGAGCGATTGGGAATCCTCTGGCCACCTCTTCGCCCTTGTCCAGCAGGACGTAGCAATAGTCGTGCTTCTCGGCTGCGGCCTTGCAGCCCCTTTCGTAGTTCTTCCGCCTTGCTTCGGCGGCTCTGGTGCCTGCATAGTTGCCTAGGGACGGCGCCAATATGAGAACAATAAGCAAGACCAAGGGAACGTAGAACGAGACGCCGATGGCAAAAGCGTTCGCGGCAAGCCAGTGCGCCACGCTAGCGGCCAGCTTGCTATCGCGCAATTTCTGCGGGTCAAGGCGAATTTCGTTAGCGAGCTTACGCAGAATCGTCGGTGCAAACCAGACTAGGCTGGTCACCCCGCAAAGAATCAGCAGAGGGAGAAAGCTGCTGCTCGCATACTCTACCCAGCCTGACAAGCCGAAGACTGCGGCTGAATACGCCCCTACGTAAAGATCTCTGTCCCCTAGCGCAAAAAGAAACGCCTTCAACTTGAAGACATTGTTGTAAGCCTCGTTGTATGCCAAGCCATTCAGATAGGCGACCTTTAGGCCTACGCCCCCGGAGATGATCGCCTTGAGAATCTATTGCGCTCGCTGAAACCAAAGCTGATTGCCGTTCTCTTGGGGAACGAGATTCTTGTACTCCACGAGGTCCATATTTCCTCTTACGATTGCGGAATGTTGGGACGAGACGCCACCGACTATACAGGCTGCTTGCTCATACTCTTATTGCCTCCGCATCTCCTGTTGCAGTTCGTGGACGTTTGCGGCCGTCCACCCAAACATCTCTTCTGCAATTGCAGTTTCAGCCTATTCCGTGGCTGCACCTGCAGCCGAACTACCCCGTTAGCATTCCACGGAACACAGGCCAACCTTTGCGAAGGGTGCTTGCACCTAGTTGGCAGCATCACTCCCTGGCTGCACTCCTCATCCATGGAATCCAAACCCACTCAATGCTGAAATCTCCCCCACCACGGGGAGACGTCATGGAAATCACCCAGAATCGTTGTGTGCGAGTGTGGGGTACCGGCCCGAGTCCGCGAGATTCTCTACGACCTGGGTGGCACGACCCTGCGCGATTGGGCGCCGTGTCCGTGGTGCTACCGAAAGCTGCATCAGATGGAAGGTGAAGGCATCGTCCTTGTCGAGCTGGTGACCGCAGAGGAATGGGACTGAGCCCCCCGTAGCCGCCATTCGTAGGAGTGCCGAATAAGTTACTCGAAGAGTGTGCTGACCACCCAAGCCGGAGCAACTTGCCGCGGGCTTCTTTTTTGTCGAGCGTCGTATATACTGTATAAATATACAGTATCTTTGACATCAACCATGCTTCCTGAGCCAGCAAACTGCCCGTTGTGCGGCGCTGCCGCGGAGCGGATTCGGTCGTCCGCGCTCCGCGGATACCAATACACCTGCCCGAGGTGCGGCTCGTTCGGCATCGAAACGGCGGCCCTGGCTGACCTGGAAGCAGCCACCTCGGCAAGGCAGGCCGTAGCTCGACTGCGGTCGTATGGCCATCTGCCAGTCATCCAACGCGACAAGCAGGGAGTTCAAGTAGCACCCGACACGTCTGGGAAATTGCGACAGCCGATGTCGCGGGACGAGGCGCGGCATCATGGGAAATAGCCGCCTGGCTGCGAGATGCCATCTCCCTAGAGAGCGATCAAACGAGCCCTCGGCGCCAGGAGCCAATGGGATTCTTGGTCGTATCCAGGGTCATTACGTCTCTGCCGCAATTCTGACGCTTCCTCCCGCGGCATCTTCCGTTGAGGAGCACCTGGAGGTCGAAATAGAGGCAGGTCCGGACGGCCGAGTAAGGTTCTTCGCACAGAAGAAACAGGCCAGACATCATCGGCACTCGCACTATTTTTGGTCTGTGTATCGAGCTGAGCCTGTGAAGGCTGACGATTTGCTGTAGTCCTTGGCAGCCAGGTAGCTGCGCCACCGTGTGGAGTGCTTCGTCAAGTCGGGAACTTACAGTGACGCCCCTTTTGCTGTGACTTCTCTGCAACGGGATTACGGCGGCATCAGAGCGCCTTGTGTATGCTTGCCCCGAGTCGTTACATAAAAATATGCTCCATCGCTGGATTCGACTTCTCGCACAACTCTTCGCTATCACGATCATCATCGTGGTGGCCGCCGCCGTGTCGCGCATAATCTATCTTCGGTTTGCGCCACCGCCAGCGGCAGAACTGGAAGACGTGAGCGATATCGACCGCCCTTCCCCTGGCTGCCCAACTCCCCATTGGGAGCAGAAACCTCAGCAACCTCAAGACACTGAACGAGAAATGACTAGGCCCGCTGGCTGCCTAGAGTCGTAACGTTCTGCTTTCCCGGCCGCTGCCTGCAACTGGTTGCATTTGTCCAGAGTTGATTAGGAGCAATTGCCCGCAATCTGAACACGCTTCCCGGGTACAGGCTTCCCTGGAAAACGCCGTTACTTCTAGTCTGGCTGCGAACCCCGCTCCAGTACTTCTATGGGCGGGCGGTACTGTCGTGCTGCTCGCCTCTTTTCCGAACCGCGGACCTGTTGGTTGACCACTCCAATCAAAAAAGAAGCCCATCACATACGATGATGGGCCCGTCCATAACCGGATGCAGAACGCCAGCGTTGCTCGTAGAGCCTAGAAATCTCCTGTGCGTAGCGCGACGTAGTGGCCGCCAACCGATGTCCGTTGAATGCGCGCCGCGACGTTGCGAATGCGTTCCTACCCTTTCTGAAACGCTTCGCCTATTGCCACATCTCGTTGCTGTGGTGTCATCCCTGTTGGATTGAGGCCGAGTGGTCCTCAAGCGCTTGCCGCGTGACTACGAACGTTTGGCTACGTCCCGCAATCAGGTAGCTGAACTGGACTGCCACGTCTCCTTTGACGTGAAGAAATCTTGGGCTCAATTGGATAGACCATCCCGCCTCCGTGGATTGGCGACCCAGTTAGAATACCCTGGCGGGAACGGCGGCAGGCATGACCCTTGAGACGCGACCAACATTCACCGCACTGTGGGCCTACCACCCGGTTTCACTGCCCTCCCCTGCTCGACGCCCTGACGACGGCATCCGGAAGGCGCCAAACTTGCACACCCAAATGGCCAGCTTCCACAATCCTGCGCAACTCTCAATTTTTCACGATTCCGAGGCTCAAACGCTTCGGGAGCGTGCTGCGGCCATTCTTTGGGTGAAATCGCAAATGGCCAGGCATGGCGTCACCGCAGACGACCTAGTTTCAGCGGGTTGTTTCGGGGAGCAGTTCGTGAAACCGAAGGCAGCAGTGCGTGCTCAGTACAAAGATGCCGTTGGCCACTCTTGGGATGGGGAAGGCACGCTTCCGGAATGGCTCCAGCGCGCGGTGAACGCAGGACAGAACATAGAGCATTTCAGAATTACATAGCAGCGTCCAATAGACGCCGTGATGCGCTGATCGAGACGCCCTTTTTTATCTTTAATGAGCATAGCCCGAGAAGCAGCGGCCTTGCTTCCAAAACTACGGCTCGGCGGGTCCGTCGTTTGGCTATTCGCCGCTCCCAATTGTCGCCGCCCCACATTGCACTCTGCCAGTTAGAGAGCGAAAAGAAGGGCGAAGTGGCAGCCCGAGTAATGACGCTCCTCGGACTCCTGCCTGCCTCGAATCACAGGCGGACGGCCCGATCCTGTGAAAAAATGCCCACCAGCGAACTGGCGGGCTACAGGGGGTGTCGGGACGGGTCAATATCCCGACGCCGAGGGTACGGAGTCAGTGCTTCGCGTGGTGTCAGAGTTTGTCTGATACGTGCTGAGAGTTTCTGAACTCAGACTTCAAAAAGGACAGACAACAAAGCCGATGACAACGGCAGCGTCAAGCTCTCATCCACATTGCCCGCTGCGAGGTCAGACTTCAAACAGATCCGGAGCAGTCGTGCCGATTAGCTCTCCACTCCGGCTAGCGGCGGCATAACATTCGCGGGGATCGGGCACACGTAAGGCTTGCCACCGAGGCGTTGATTGAGCTCCTGTCGCGCCTCTTCGATCAATTCAGGATTTCGGAACAATTCCATTGCCGATCCTGCCATGGTCTTGGCTGCCAGCAGCATGCCCTTATGCGCGATAGAACTCTTTCCTTGAGCAACCCATTGCCACGAGTGCGGCGATGTGCCAAACGCAAAACAGGCCGTCATGCACTGGGCGGTGGGCGTGACCCAACTGACATCGCCAACGTCCGTGGATCCGTGCATGCGAATGGGGCGCTTGCTGTCCAGCGCTTCGACTCCGTCGTAGAGGGGCTTCGGATCCTTCCAGGCGCTCTGCAGCATACGTCCAGCCATCTCGACTTCTTCAGGTCGCGTGGTGCCGTGCATCGACGCCGCGAAGCCAAGCTCGTCGCGCTCATACGACGGCACGCCAAAATGAGAGAGCTGCCCGTGCATGACGCGGTTGAGTACATCATTCAGCATGATGTTGGAGCAAGCGGAATGCATCTCAATCTGCAACTCGCAGCCCGTCATCAGTGCCGCGCCACGTGCGATATCGCACACGCGGGCATAGACTTCCGATGCATCGGAGTTGCGCGGTGCGCGGATCATGTACAGCGCTTCCGCCTTCGGTTGCACTACATTCGGCGCCACTCCGCCAGCGTCAGTAATCGCGTAGTGGACGCGCGCGTCCGGAATCATGTGCTCACGCAGGAAGTTCGTACCGACGTTCATCAGTTCAAGCGCATCGAGCGCGCTCCGCCCAAGATGCGGCGCGGCACCGGCATGTGCCGAAATGCCGGTGAATCGGAAGTACGCTTGCACGACGGCCAGCGACTCGAGGTTCATGATGCCGTTGAAGACTCCCGGGTGCCACGTCAGAGCAGCACCCAAGTCGTCGAAAAGACCTGCCCGTGCCATGTAGGTCTTGCCCCAACCTCCCTCTTCCGCCGGGCAACCATAAAAGCGGACCCGCCCCGGCAGCCCGGCATCGTCTAGCATCTGCTTAACGGTGACCGCCGCCAGGTGCGCGCTTGTTCCCAGCAGATGGTGGCCACAGCCATGCCCGTTCCCGTTGGTAATCTCCGAAGACGGTTGACAGCTCAGCGCCAGGCTTTCCTGGCTCAGCCCCGACAACGCATCGAATTCACCCAGGATGCCGATGACTGGCCCACCCTCTCCGGCCTCCGCGACAAATGCCGTCGGTATCCCGGCCACGCCCTCGCGCACGGCAAAGCCGGCCTCTTTCAGATAGTCGACATGCAGGCGTGCCGAATGGCGTTCCTGATAGCCGAGTTCCGCATAGCGCCAAATCTCGTCAGAGAGTATTGCGTAGCGCTGTCCATGCTCGTCGACGAACCGGCCGATGTTTGCTGCATTCATGCGTTTGACTCCTCGTGTAGTTGGAGGGGAAAAGGCCGGGATACCATTGCCATCCTGCATCCCGGTGCGAAACAGATTCCCATTTAGAAGTGATGGGTGATACCGAGCGTCACGCTGGTAACCGTGCGTCCCAGCGCACCTCCGAACGCACCGTTGTCGTAGTTGTAGGTAAGGCTGGCGTCCGGCCCGTTGCGCATTAGGCCGGCTCGCCCGTAAAAGGCCGTGCGCTTCGAAAGAAAATGGTCAATGCCGACGGTGCTGCCGTAGCTGTAGTTGCCATCACGCGTGGTACGCCGATAGCCGAGCGACAGTCGAAACAGGTTGTTGCGCCAGATCTTCTGCAACCCGAGCAAGTACATGTTCGCGATATCTGTGCCGTCGTGCTTTGGGACGATGCGGATATAGGCGGCCTGGCCGATCAGTGGACCAAAGTCATACATCGCACTGGCCAGATAGGTATCGGTACGTTGCGACGCGGCTTCAGTGGCGTTTCCATTACAGCTTCCCTTCACGCTGGGGTCGCACCAGTTCTGACCAAATGCCATCGTTGCCGCAAACCGGCCATCGTTGTATGACCCCATAGCGGTCCGCGCCAAAACTGCCGGTCCGACGGTCTGATCCGACTTGAACGAATAGCTGAGATCGCCTGCGAACGGGCCAAACCGTGGTGTCGCATAGCGAATGGTCTTGTTCAACCGCGCAAGCGCATCACCGCTTGCACCCACGCCCAGGTCAGATACGCCGAGCATGTACGTGTAGACCGATTCGTGAGCCGTCCCCAGGAAAGGATCGGCATAGAGTGCCGCCACACCCAATGACGTGTACTGGCGGCCCATCATCAACTGCCCAAAACTGCTGTGATGCAAGCCGATGTAGGAAGCGCGGTTGAAGAACGAGTTGCTGTCCTGGACAGCTCCGGAGTCTGACAAAAATCCATTCTCCAGACGGAAGAATGCAGTCCAGCCGCCGCCCAGCGCCTCTTGCCCATAGATACCGAACTTGGATGTGTAAGATCCTCCGCTCTGCAGCCTGGCCACACCATCACTGCCGGAGCGTGTGTAGTTAATCCCAATGTCCACCGTGCCGTACAGAGACAGCATCGATTGCTGCGGTGCCACGCCGATGGACCGCGCACCCAAGCCCGTTCCCAGGTATGAAATCAGTTGTTCGTTCTGCGATGGTGTAGCGTTGGCTGATCCGACCGCGCCAATTAGTACCGCAAGTCCTGCAAGATATTTCTTGAACATTGAAGTGCTCTGAAAAATGCTTGATTAGTGAATGGGCACAACCAAAAGGCAATACGAATCCCCGGCACGCCAGCGGCGTGCCTTACGTAATCATCCTGAGATAGAAGCCGTTAGGCGGCGCGGCGAGACTGTGCGGCGAAGCCCTGAAGCACGGCGTTATGGAGTCGTTCTGCCGGGCCGGTGAGAACGTGGTGGTTGTGCCGGACTAGGCAAATCGGCTGGGCAGGCAACGGTTCAGTGATGTCGAGGAAAGCCACGCGTTGGCTCAATAGTTCACTGCGCATCGACTCACTCGACAGTACAAGCAGCACATCGGCACGCCAGCAAAGTTCCATGGCAAGGTGAATCGACGCACATTCCGTGACACGTAGCGGCAGCTCCAGTCCATTGTCGGAAAACAACCGGCTGAATGAGGACTGCCGATCTGGCAGTGGATCGAGCGAAATCCAGTCGGCCTGCTGCAAGACGCGCAATGAACGAGCGTGGCGTAGCGGGTGCTCGGGTCTGGAAACGATGACGCTTGACAGCCGGCTGACCTCGATGGATTGAAAGAAACGGTCTGGTGAATGCAAGTGCGACGTGATGGCCATGTCGATAGCACCTTGGCGCAACTGCTCGACCAACTGATTCGGTCGCATCTCCTGAACACGCAGACGAACATCAGGGTAGGCGCTGCGGAACGCGTCAAGCGTGTCAATCATCGGATGTAGCATTGCCGTCAGTGGCGTGGTGCCGAGTGTCACGACACCACCTACCCCATCCTTCAATTCGTCCAGGTCCATCTTGGCATGCTGGACACTCTCCATGATGAGTCGAGCGTGAGCCAGCATTCGGTGCCCTATTGGCGTAAGGCGCGTTCCGGTGCTCGAACGTTCCAGCAATGTGGTTCCGACACTCGATTCCAACTCCTGCACCGTCTTGCTCAAGGCAGGCTGCGTCACGTGGAGTTGGCGCGCCGCTTCGTGGATACTTTGGCATTCGGCGATGGTGATCAAAGCGCGTAACTGGTTCAATTTCATCTCAGCGCCCCGCTGCCGTCGCGTTGCTACGGCCCGTTTCCTGAATGTTCGACAGCGCCACCAGCGTAACCACGCCACAGGCCATCATGTAGAGCGCAGGAGCCATCGGGTTACCGGTTACTCCAATCAACCAGGTCACCACTGCCTGCGAAGAGCCGCCGAATATCGTGACACCAATGCTGTAGATCACCGACAAGCCGCTGGCTCGGACGCCGGGAGGCAGCATTTCCATGAGCAGCAGCAACATTGGCGCAGAGCCGATATTGCCCAGCGCAGTCAAAACCGCCGTAACGACCAGCACCAGCGGCACGCTCGGGTACGTGTTGATCAGCCAGAACGCCGGGTAGATGAGAATCGTTGTGGCAACCAGGGCAGCCAGCGCGATGGGCTTGCGACGCATCAGACGGTCGGCGAGTCGTCCGGCCAGCAGAGAGGAGACAATCATCGTGGCACCGGCTACGCATCCCGACAACAGAGATAGCGACGAAGGCATGCGCAACACGCGAATCATGTACGTCGGCATGTAGAACACCACCAGATACATCGCCACCGTACCCGCAGTAATGGACAGCACGCCCTTGACCACGCTGCGCCCATGCTCACGGAACAGCGTCCGCAGCGGGCTGGCCTCGTGGGCGTGCTCAGGTAACGTTTCGTCGAGATTGGCGCGGATATACAGTCCCACGGGCGCAATCAGCAGGCCAAGCAGGAACGGCAGCCGCCAACCCCAAGACTCGAGCGACTCCGCTGGCAGGAACGCGTAGAGCGCCGTGCCGGTAGCAGCGCCGAGCAGTGCCGCCGCACCCTGGCTGGCCGCCTGCCAACTGATGCGGTAGCCGCGGCGCTGCACGCCTCCCGCCTCCATCAACATTGACGTCGACGCGCCAATTTCACCGCCGAGGGAAAATCCCTGCAGCAGACGACCCGCTACGATCAGCAACGGCCCCAATGCACCTGCCGCGGCGTACGTCGGCGCACAAGCAATGCACATCGTGCCCACCACCATCAAGGCGATGGTCAGGGTCATGGCTGCCTTGCGGCCTTTACGGTCGGCAAAGCTGCCAATCACAAATCCTCCCAACGGGCGCATGACGAAGCCGATGCCGAAAGTGGCGACGGCCAGCAGCAGCGACCCGTATGAACTGGTAGTGGGAAAAAACAGCTTGCCGATCAGGACCGCAAAGAAGCTGTAGACGGTGAAGTCGTACATTTCGAGCGCATTGCCAACCGAACACGCGGCAATCACGCGCGACTGGTTGTTCGGGACGGCGGCTGCGGATGCAAGTGTAGCTCGGGCGCCAAGGGTTACGTCATTCATGAGAATTGTCGGTAGCAGGTCTACGAAACACTGAATCGCATCTCGCGTCCAGCGAATGGCCACTTCTACTAGCAAGGCGCATACCTCTGCGTCCTTGGCACCAGTATTCGTGGAATTAACGCACCTGGAAAATCGATAATTCTCATCGCGAAAACCTTTTGTTATCGCGACTCCGCGGCACCCGAACAGAGGTCCTTTGGGCACCAATTCCGTGCCCGGGTCACCAATCACAAGCAGCCAACCGGGACGTCATTCCCACGGAGGGGGCACAGACGCGCCTCCCATCGCCGCAAATGAATCGGTTCGCCATTTTCGCCGGGATGCACCCCATCAAGCTCGCTGGACTACGCTAGAGGCGCTGGAATGGATCGAGCGCCTGACCCTCAATTGAGAAAAATGAAGCCCCTCACGTGGCAATGACGGACTCAAAACCTCGGAGGTGAAGAAAGGCACGATCCTGAAGACGTGCGCCGCCTCCAATGTAAGGCTTCAGCAGTGAGCCGAGATGTAGGTCTTCCGTTGATTCAGCATCGCACCGTCTTGGCTGCCAATTGCGCACCAGCGATGTCTCCATACGCGTCATCACCCCCGCGCGCACCTATACTGAGGATGCAAAAACATCCTCAACCTCACGCCGCAGAAGCCGGCACCCCTCCCTCCACCAATATCCCAGCTCAGGCTGGGCCGATTTTGAAGTGGCCCGGTGGCAAGACCCAGTTGCTGCCCATGCTCCGAGAACTGCTGCCCGCCGGAAATCGCCTCGTAGAGCCGTTTCTTGGCGGTGCCAGCGTGTTTCTCGGAACAGATTTTCCGAGCTATCTGCTGCTCGATGCGCACGCAGACCTCATCGGCATGTACAAGCAGATTGTCCAGCAACCCGAGCGCGTCATCGAGCTAGCACGACCGCTGTTCTCCCCACATGCTGCGAACGAAGAGATCTACTCCTTCGTCCGGGATGCATTCAATCGAGCTAGCCCAGCCGACGTTCGCGCCGCCTACTTCCTGTATCTCAACAAGTTCGGATTCAATGGACTTTCTCGATACTCGGCCAAGGGCAACTTCAATGTGCCATGGAATCGCTCCGCCAAGACTCCGGCGTTGCCGGAAGATAATATTCGAGCGTTCAGTCAACGGGCGCGAGAAATGGCGGTCATCGTGCAAGGCGACTTCACCGATGCGTTCAAACTCGCGGTGCCCGGAGACGTCATCTACTGTGACCCACCGTATGTGGATCGTGAGGACGCGCCATCTTTTACGAAATACACTGCCGAAGGGTTCCCGCGAGAACGTCAGTGGGAATTGGCAGATTTGGCGCGCGCCACGGCGACACGAGGCATTCCTGTGGTCATCTCAAATCACCTGACCGGCGAGACGCGGGAGCTCTATCGCGATGCTGAGTGTCACGAAGTCGAAGTACGCCGGTCTGTGGCAGCCAGGGCGGGCGCTCGCAGGAAGGTTTCCGAAGGAATCTTCGTCTTCAAGGCTTAGGTGGCTAGCCCCTAGACTGCTTCAGCCGGCTTCTGACAAAGCACAATCGCAGTTGACGTCTCGAATGAGTCACTGTCCAGCTTGACAAGACCCCGACGGATCATCGCCGAGACACTGCACCAAGGAATGAACTCATCAATGTTACGTGCAGCATTGAAAACGCGGACATACCCCGTGAACCTTCCAGATAGCGGAGACACCTGCAATATCGCTTTGTGCCCTTGCTTTAGGCTTGCCAAGACCATTTTTTGGCGTTCCGTGATGTTGTCCGGCCGCTTGATGAGTGCTGGCACTCCGCTCCTCCTAGACAGGCTCGTGTAGCCCAGAAATATGCCAAACTGGGCTACGTCGACAATACCCGTTTGGGTGAGCAAGGCAAAATGAATGCACTCACTGATATCGCTTCGTTGGCCATTTTTTGCGCTTCACCATGGCAGCGCAGTCGCCTGTCGTTCCAGATGCAGCCGACGCATGACGAGGAATAGTGTTGGTGGCGAGCGCAAGGCATGGCCCAGTTCTGCCTGGTCGCCACCATCGTGCGCTCCGTGGAAACCACTCGCTGTCTATTTCTCAAACTTCAACGACATGTGTCGCCGTGCCTTGCGAAGTGCGTTGACGTCGCCTGCTGCCAAGGCCGGGCCTTTAAATTCCCCTGCCCGGATCCGCGACAGTACCCGCTCCGCATTAGTCACGCAGTCAACCTCCGCTGGCTTCGCTTCGATTTCGGCCAACAATGCGTTGATGTGCGACTTGCTTTGCGCGAGTCGCCTCTCCAGCGCTTCAATGTCCCGCACCTTGTTGCGGAGCGTCTCGAGCAGCGAGTCATGGACCCACAGTGTCAAGTCGGGTGGAAGCACCGCGCGAATCTCATCGAGCGTAAATCCTGCGTGTTGCGCAGTCGCGATCAGGTCGAGGATCAGGACCGTTTGCGGTGGATAGGTGCGATAGCCGTTTGCCTGACGTTCGACCTTCAACAAGCCGATGTCCTCGTAAAAGCGGATTCTCGAAGTAGCGAGGCCAGTGCGTTCCGCCAGTTCCCCAATCCTCATGTTCATTGCTGACCTCTCTCGATAGCTGATGCACCCGAGGTGCCTTCAACCGACACTCTAAGGTTAAAGTCAACCTTAAGGTCAAGTCTCTCCTGCGCATAGTGCGTTCCAGCCCCATGCTTGGCGGCCCGTGCGGCGCTGACATCTCTCCCAGAGCTCGTGTGGCAGTGATTGTCAGTAGACCGTGCGCGGGCGCTCGGAATGTGTCGACAGCGGCTTGATAAATTGTGTGCTCGGTCTGTCAGCCATGACCGCGCAGGGTCATCCAGCGTCGGTACTGGCGGGCGCGGCGTGCGTCGGACAATTGCTGCAGGATCAGCGCGCGCAGTGCCGATACCTTCGGATTGGTCGCCTTGCCGCGACTGAGCTTGCGTAGTTGGAACTTGACTGCCGCCATATTGGCCAGTGAGGCCAGTGGCTTGTTCTTCCACGTGATTGGCGATAACGCGGGAGCGCTGTCTTTACCGGCGCGCCAATCGCGTGGCAGATTGGGATCGATCGCCAGAGCAGTGCCGATACCAACCATGTCCACGCCGCTCCTGACTACTTCCTCGACTATCGGCCAACGGCGGATGCCGCCCGTGACCATCACTGGCATCTTCGCCACCACCCGAATGTCGCGGGCGAACTCTAGAAAGTAGGCCTCGCGGGCAAGCGTACTGCCGTCGCGTGCGTCGCCTTGCATGGCCGGCGCTTCATAGCTGCCTCCCGACAGCTCGACCAGATCGACAGCCAACGCATTGAGCAGTTGCACAACCTGTCGGGCATCTTCCGCGCTGACTCCGCCCCGCTGAAAGTCTGCCGAGTTCAGCTTGACGGCAACCGCGAAATCAGGCGACACCGCGGCGCGTACGGCCTTGACGATCTCGATGAGCAGCCGAGCGCGGTTCTTCAGCGAGCCACCCCACTCATCCGTCCTCTGGTTGCTCAGAGGCGAGAGGAACTGGCTTAGCAGATATCCATGTGCCGCATGAAGCTCGACGCCCGTGAAACCGGCCTGTTCGCCCAGTTGAGCCGTGTGAGCAAAACGCCGAATCACATCCTCGATGACTCTGTGCGTCATCGCCTTTGGCGAGTTGAAATGCTTAGACATGTTGCCCAAGTTCAAAGGCACAGCAGACGGAGCCCAAGTGAGCTGCCCCAGATTGGCGGGCATCTGGCGGCCGGGATGGTTGATCTGCAACCAGATCTGCGCCTTGTTGGCTCTTCCGACCTCCGCCCAGCGCTTGAACCGGTCCAGGTGCCTGGCATCTTCCAATACCACGCCTCCAGGCCCCGTCATGGCGCGGCTGTCCACCATCACGTTGCCAGTGATAAGAAGACCTGCGCCTCCCTCTGCCCAAGCCCTGTAGAGCTGAATCAGCTCCTCGGAGGGCGCGTGGTCCTCGTCTGCCATGTTTTCTTCCATGGCGGCTTTGGCGATGCGGTTCGGAATCGTCGAACCATTGGGGAGTGCAAGCTTTTCGAAGACGTTCATGGGGTCACCTCATTGATCGTGCTTCGACTCTAAGATTAAAGTCAGCTTGAAGGTCAACCCCATTCTTTACGCGACTGCGGTCATCTATCAACATGAAATGCTCTTCGAGTATTTCTTCTTGCGCCAAGCAGTCGCCACTCGCAGCGCCAATAGGACGATGATGAGCAAAGGGAGCTGCAACCCTTCACTCCGTAAAGCAAACGCGAAGCACGTCACGCCTCTCCGACGACAATGAGACGGCTGCAGTCAAGACCCGCCTGCGCGCAAAGCGACCGATAAATGGTGAGGATTGCATGCGCGTCGAGGACCGCTGTGACATTCTGCTGCCCATCCAAATTAACATTGGCCCCCCAAATGGCAAACCATGTCAGCATTGACCCCTCTTGGTCCTCAGGCGCATGTAGCGTGTGCACGGAGCTAGCGGGTTCGAACAAATAGGAACCGGGAGTATTAACCTGATTGGGGCTTTCTAGGTAATGCCAACTCCCCTCAAGCGTTACCGCGAGCACCATGCCTGTGTGGAAATGAGTGGGGACCGTTGTTCCGGGCCGAAGGCGGGTACGATTGATCCACATGCCGACATTGAGGTCGACATGGAGAAGTTGCAATTCGACACCCTCGGCAACTTCGACGAAGGGCACTTCGTTGATGCCAATGTGCGTTGTTTCCGCTCCGATGGCAAAGCCGACGGGGAAAACGCCGATATGACTTTCGTTGTGTGACGCAATCTCTTGATTCATGTCTTCTCCTTTTTTTAATATTCCGATTTGATCAACTAAGTCGATCACCTAAAGTCTGATTATTTATAGCCAAGCGAAGCTCGAATCCGCGTTATCGGTAGCTCGCCAGATCAATCGCCTCTGTGATGTTTTTTTGCTTAAATCCAAATTTTTCAATAACACCTCGGAACAACCCAGGAGCTCGCACAGGAAGGTTGTTCGAGGAGGGAATCACGATCGTTTGACTGCGCCGCTCGATGCCGCGAACAATTCCGTCGACCACCACTTCAGGGGTGATCGACTTGAAAAATAGGCTCTTATTTCCCTCCCAGAGCTTGAGACCAGCGGGGTCGGCGTGCATGTTCGCCAACATGGCCGTATTGACGAACGTCGGGTGAACGCTTCCGACACCGACGCCCAGATGTTTCACCTCCATTCGGATGCTGTTGCACAGAGCCCAGACGCCGGCTTTGCTGGCGGTGTAAGACGCTTGCAACGGCGAGTGAAAGAATGCCGCCAGGGAAGAAACACCGAGCAGATACCCTTTTTCCCGCTGAACGTATGGAAGCCCAGCGCGGAACGTTCGCCAAACGCCATTCAGATTGATGTCGATGACACGTTCGAAGGTCTTGGGATCGGTCTTAGCCATAGGTGCCACAACTTCGACGCCAGCGTTGGCAATCACGACGTCGATACGTCCAAAATGATTGGCGGCGCCTTCCATGGCGAGGCTAAGGTCCTCAAATGATCGGACGTCAGCGCGCCAACCCTTCGCATGATTTTCCCCGCCCAAATCTTCCGCCTGTTTGTTGACAGCATCCTGATCCAGATCAAACAAAGCAAGGCGAGCGCCACGTGCCCGAAGCTGACTCGCGAGCCCAGATCCAAGACCGCCGGTTGATCCCGTGATGGCAACTACGCGGCCAGCAAAATTGAAATTTGGCACTTCTCTCTCCAATATTTTATGGAAATTTTTGGAACTAACGATCAACTGGCGGAAGGCATCGGGACGTTACGCCGAAGAAATGCCAGCTGATCGGCGATGACTCGCTCAAATGGTTCGCCGACGTAGATGTCGAAGTGCCCTTCGCGATATAGATTGATCTGAGCTTTAGGGGCGTTCAGTGCGTGCTTGATGGTTGCCTTCGATGGCGCAATCGTGTCGGGCTCACAAACGCAAAAGAGGACGGGACATGCGAGCTCGCGGGCTTTGCGACCAGGGAAGGAATTGACGATACGCAAGGCCACGCGTGCAGCGACTTTGTTCGTAAAATTCAAGTCTGTCGGCACTAGTTGCAGATAGCCGGCCAGGGCGTCATTCGCTGTCATCAGCCCGGCCGAGTGTGGCTTACCTGCAAGCGCAACAAGGAGCGGCTTGGCCCCAAACCATGCCCCCACTTGATCCATGATGGCCAAGGCCGTCACCTGAATGGAAGAAACGGGACTCGACGCCATCGCCGATGCAAGTCCATCGGTAAACGGACATTGCGAAATGACGGCGACCACCTGCTTGTTGTTAGCTCCTGTAGCGATAACATGCCCGCCGGCAAACGATGTGCCCCACAGAACAACCTTACTTCCATCCACTTCGGGTTGCTTCTGTATGAAGTCGATCGCCGCCTGCCAATCCTCGCGCTGCTTCTTGATGTCCAGTAGTTGACGGGGCTGCCCTTCGCTGTCGCCGAAGTGGCGATAGTCGAATACGAGGCAGGCATAGCCTGCTGCTTGGAAACGTTCTGCGTAGGCGGAGAGGCGCATTGCGCGAACCGCACCTAGCCCGTGCCCCATCACAATCACGGGGGCTGGTTGCTGCTTCCCGTCAGGCAGGTAGAGCCATGCGCTGCATTTCTGGCCTCCAGACGGAAAAGTGACGTCTAACCGGTCTGCTGTGGTCATGTGTATATAGAGTTAGCTCCAATGTTGTAATTAACTCTATATATGGGGCATATTACAGTCAAGTACATGAAATCCCTTACTCGCACACAGCACCCCACAACGATGAGGGTCGGTGCTGGCGGCAACACGAAATGGGGTGATCATGCTTGCCACCTAGCGAGAGAGCGAG
This sequence comes from Cupriavidus sp. 2SB, assembly GCF_005503625.1. Lineage (GTDB taxonomy): Bacteria > Pseudomonadota > Gammaproteobacteria > Burkholderiales > Burkholderiaceae > Cupriavidus. The sequence continues at coordinate 123,624 of NZ_SCMX01000006.1, forward strand.
AGACGGCCTGTTGACCCGCCAGCGCTCCTGAAGTTACTCACGCAGGACGGATTGCTCCCCCCAAAAAAGGGACCTCGAGCCAGGGGACAAAGTGTGGGCAGCGCAGACGATCAGCGCTCAAACAGATCGACCATGACAGCCGGAATCGATCTCGAAGAGATTTAGATGTGAACTTCGTTGAGTTCTAGTAAGACTCACACAATTGCCATGCAGGGCCATAGGCCATAGCGGGCGCACGCATAGCCCGCAGGCAGAACATGCGGAGCGTAGGACCTGCAGCTTTTAGGGCACTAGGCCTTGCTCGCAATTTACAAGGGTACGCAGACAGGGAAAGTAGCCCGCCTACTTGAGGAATGCTCTATTCCTTCTACGTCCCTAAACGGTGAGGTTAGTTCTTTTAATTTTGCTTGCTGCCCTTTGGGGATTGCAGGCCTTGTCGGATCAAAGTAATAGCGGTATCGATTACCCTGTCCCTCATATTGTCATCAATGCGAAGTGAATCAGTACGTACAGCAAGATTCAGTACGCCATTCATCATCCCCCACATGGCAATCGCTGCTGCCTCCGCATCAAGTCCCTCTTCGGCCTCTCCGGCCTGGACGGCCTCCCGCAAAGCTGCGGCCAACCTTCCAGTTTGCTCTCGAATAAGGCCGACAACGCGGCTTATAGACGCAGGATCATCAGGTGGATTAGACATCACCCGAAATTGATGTGGACGTTCTAGCGCAAAACGTACATAGGCAACGCCGGCGCGCTCAATCCGCTCATTTGCAGTGCCCTGACTATCGTAGGCCTCATCAACGAACTTCCTGTTTTCTTCAAGCGCCAGCTCGGTAATGGCCAAAAGAAGCGCAGGCTTGCCGCCGACCCGATTGTAGACAGTCTGCAATGCTACATCTGCGCGCCTAGCCACTTCTTCAGTGGTGAGCGCTGCAGCACCTTGTTCAGCAACCAGCGCAGCGGCTACGTCAATGATGCTTCGCCGCATCTCGGCTGCACGGCGCTGGGTGCGCGTAAGTGGCTTCGAATTCATGCGTTTGACTCTACCACACTCCATTGTTGGAATTAACTCCAATGTTGGTGGGCGCCCGGTGAAGTCTTTTTTGACAGACACCAGTTGTCCACGACAACAATCGAGAGTTCGTACCGAACAACGGTCTGTGGTGAGGCGGCGGTGCAATTCAGTCGACCGAGACATGGCAGATCCTGGTCTGCTAGCCGGTGTTTAAGTTCGCCGACCATTCGCTCCATCGGCAATCGGTCATCTACGCACGTGAGCGTGTGGAACTCGACCGCTCGCTGATTGCATTTGCGAACGACTTGGTTGGCAACCGTGTGGCAGACACGCCTCGACCGGTCGGCGCTTCTCCTTACGGTGAAAGTCTCGTTTTCCGTTGAAGCGAACACGGATCACCCATTGGGGGCGCTTCGTGCTCGCGGATGAACTGGTTCGTCGCCGTTCTCGACTACCCAACCTGCATTACCCGACAGTCCGGCCAAGATACGCCTGCCTGCCCTCACTGGAAGTTATTCTTCCATTCGCGAAGCGCGGCGAATACCGACACATCATCGACTGCATCTGCCATGCGTCCAGCTACTGCCGCCCGTACCGCTGCATGACGGGAGCGCAGGAAAGGATTAACCTGCAATTCCAGCCCCAGCCGGCTGGGGACGGTAGGCTGGCCATTTGCGCGAAGTAATTCACATTGCTGCCTGTAGTGGGCTAGCGCATGGTTGGTAGGTTCCACTGTCTGTGCAAAACGCAAGTTGCTCAGCGTGTATTCATGGGCGCAGCAAACTTCAGTTTGCGGTGGAAGCCTTGCCAGCTTGTCGAGCGAAGCGAGCATCTGTGCGGGTGTCCCTTCGAACAACCTTCCGCAGCCACCAGAAAATAGCGTATCACCGCAAAACAGCACGGGCGAACCTGCCATCTCGTCAATGTAGTAGGCAATATGCCCCGCTGTATGGCCCGGCACTTCGATCACAACAAGTTGCTGCCCCAGCACCTCAAGCCGATCGCCTTCCCGCAATCGCTGCGCGGGCTCGGGAATGGACTCCAGAAACGGACCATAGACGGCAGCGCCGGTGTGTAGCCGCAACGTTTCCACCCCACCTGTGTGGTCCAGATGGTGGTGCGTTATCAGTATTCCTACCAAGACCAGTTCATGCAGCTTGAGGTAATCCAGCACCACTTGAGCATCACCAGGGTCTACTGCCCACGCTTGTCGCTCGTCATGCATTACCCAAATGTAGTTGTCGGCAAACGCGTGAAGAGGTAATAGCGTCATTATTCGATCGTCTCATCTAGGCAGAATCTCACGTCATTGGCCCGAAGACAGGTGGCTTCGAGCTCGTAGCTCGCGGCGAGTGCGGCCAATTGACCAATGACGCCGTATGGATAAAAGCGGTTGGCGGTGTCCACTACTGGCGTCGCCCCAGGCGGAATTGTCAACGGATCGCTCGCCTGGGATACCAGCGGCACGAATACCGCTCCCGGCGCATTCAAGTTTTCGTCCACCCCTCTGCGGGCGTTGGCTCGGTAGAAGCCACCCACCACATCGCGGCCCATCATGTACACGACTGGCTCAGCAGGAGCACCGCAGATGCTCTCCCCAGTGTGTACGCCTTCTTGGATGATCACCTCGGAGACCTCTTGACCATCCCTGATCGTAGCCATCTTGTTCCTAGCTCGCCGGTTTAACTGCTCCAGCTCGCTGGCGTCCCGTACCGTCATGATGCCCATACCATAAGTACCATTGTCGGCCTTGACTACCACAAAAGGCTGTTCTTTAACGCCGTATTCTTCGTACTTCCAGCGAATCTCGGCGAGGAGAGTATCAACCTTGGATTGCAGCCGGCCTACACCTAGACCGGTGGAAAAATCGAGTCGATCGCAATGGCTGAATAGCGGATTAATCAGCCATGGGTCAATGCCAAGCAACATGCCGAAACGGACTGCGACCTCGTGATAGGACTTGAAATGCTGACTCTTTCTGCGTACATGCCAACCAGCATGCAATGGCGGCAGCATACATTGACCATGCAATTCGCTAAGGATTGCAGGGATACCGGCACTCAGGTCATTGTTGAGAAGAACGATACAGGGGTCGAAATCTGCGAGACATAAACGTCCTCCATTGAGAACTAGTGGTTCAAGCGTGACGTGCTGACCGTCTCCAAGGTCAAATCTTGTAGCCGCAGCGATCTCCGCATTCATGGTGCCCAGCCGAACCTCGAGGCCAGCCCGAGAGAGAATCCCTTGCAGTTGCCCTACGTTCTTAAGGTAGAAAGCATTGCGCGTATGACTCTCTGGCACAAGCAGGAGTCTTCGTGCTTCGGGACAGTATCTCTTGACCGTTGCGAGGGCTGCCAGCGCCGCCTGTGGCAACGCCTGAGTCGGCAAGTTATTCCAGCCGCCGGGATAGAGATTGGTGTCGACAGGCGCCAGCTTGAAACCTGCATTGCGGAGATCCACCGAGGTATAGAACGGCGGCGCATGCTCCATCCACTCTTGGCGAAACCAACGCTCGATTGTTGGCGCCGAGGCTAGAATTCGCTCTTCGATGTCACTCAATGAGGCCGACAGAACGGCACCAGGTGGGGGGATCATGTTTGCATGTCCTTGCTTGTCTGGCGCCAGAGACTAGTGGAATACTGAGGCCAACTTTCTGAACTCACATCGGCGACACCGTGGGGATGCCACATCAGCGGTAGTGTCCATGACGCTCCAGGATCTCGATCTTGTAGCCATCGGGGTCCTGAATAAAGAAGAAGCGCGCCAACAGCGTGTCGCCATCCTTGAACTCCTTGACATCCAGCGGCTGATAGCCAGCCCGGACCAACTTGGCGTGATGGGCGGTCACATCGTCCACGACAACAGCCACGTGTCCGTATCCATCGCCGTGGGTGTAGGGCTCCTGGCGGCCTTTGTTCCAGGTGAGCTCGATTTCGGCGTCGCTCTCGGCATTGCGCAGGTAGACCAGAGCGAAATCTGGAAAGTCGAGAGTATGTGCCGGCGACATGTCGAGGACCTCGCGGTAGAAAGTGAGGGATGCGTCGAGGTCGCGCACGCGGACCATCGTATGGATGAGCTTAGCCATAGTTGCAGGGACAAGAACGTTAGTGGGTGGTGTGTGCCGTCTCAGGTTGCGGCAGCAAGGGGAGCTCAAGCGGATTTTCGGTTGCCTTGGCACCCCCAAGCTGGTCGCACTTGCGCCGCAAGTAGCGCAGGCAAGTAACCCTCAAAAACGAGGTGAAATTCAGTACGTCGCCTCGGTGCCGCAGGATTTCGTCGTGGAACTGGACTATCAGGGCGTTGGTCGTCATACCTTCCTCCGCCGCTAAGATGGAAAGGGTGTCCCAGACAAAGTTCTCAAGACGAATGCTCGACTGCACCCCATGAATGCGGATAGAGCGGGTCCGTGACTCGTAGAGGATTGGGTCGGCGTTGACGAAGAATTCACACATCGGACTCTCCTTTCAGGTGCGGCGCAGTACGCCAAAGATACTCAGATAGCGCGTCGTGAAATTTGCGAGGCGATGTAGTCGGCTTGGCGAATAGCCAAGGTTACGATGGTGAGCGTCGGGTTTTCGGAGCCACCGGTAGTAAACTGACTGCCGTCGCTGATGAACAAGTTCGGGATGTCATGTGTTTGCCCCCACTTGTTGCACACCCCGTCCTGAGGGCGGGAACTCATACGGGCGGTACCCATGTTATGGGTTGAAGGATACGGTGGCGTACGAAAGGTCTTGATCGCACCCACTGCACCGTAAATGCGCTCAGCTTGCGTGTAGGCATGATTGCGCATGGCAATATCGTTGTCGTGGTCGTCAAAATGCACGTTCGGCACGTAGTTACCCCATTGGTCCTTCACGTCGGTGTTGAGGGTGACGCGGTTAGATTCGCGTGGCATGTCCTCGCCCACCAGCCATGCACCCGCCAGGTTTGTGTAGTGGTCCATCCACCAAGTGAAATCCGCCCCCCAGCCGCCCGGGTTGAGGAATGCCGCCATAAAGGGAATGCCCAGTGCGACGGTCTCAATTTCGTAGCCACCGACGAATCCGCGGCGCGTATCGTGACGTGCCTCATCGCGCACGATTCCGGCCATGGTGGTACCACGATACATGTGCACTGGTTCGTTGAACGCGGCGTAGACAGATCCCGTCATGTGCCGCATGTAGTTGCGGCCCACCTGGCCCGAGGAGTTGGCCAGACCGTCCTTGAACATGTTCGACGAGGACATTAGCAAAAGGCGGGGCGTTTCGATGGCGTTGCCGGCCACGCAAACAATACGTGCCTTCTGACGTTGCTCCTTACCGTCCTGGTCGATGTAGATCACGGCGTTGACGCGCCCCCTGTCGTCGTGCTCGATACGTGTCACGTGAGATTGCGTGCGCAATTCGAAGCGGCCGGTTGCGTCTGCCTCGGGCAGTTCCGTGTACAAAGTCGACCACTTTGCGCCACTCTTGCAGCCCTCGAAGCAGAAACCGAGTTGCATGCAGCGGGCACGCCCTTTCCGTGGCCGGCTGTTGATGGCCATATTGCCGGTATGCACTTCTTTATACCCAAGCTTGGTGGCACCGTTGTACATCACCTTGAAATTATTGTTGCCTGGCAAGCCCGGAATCCCATTGGTGCGAGTAACGCCCATCTTGTCTTCGGCCTTGGCGTAATAGGGTTGCAGCTCCTTGAGCGTCAGCGGCCAATCCAACAAGTTGGCCCCTTTGATGTCCCCATAGACGGTGCGCGTGCGGAACTCGTGCTCCTGAAATCGCAACGATGCTCCAGCCCAGTGGGTGGTGGTACCGCCAACGGTCTTGCAGATCCAGGCGGGCAAGCCGGCAAAGTCCTTTGCGACGCGCCAGCTCCCCGAGGTAGTGCGTTTGTCTAACCACGCCAGTTGGCTAAATGCCTTCCATTCGTCGTTGACAAAACTAGCGTTGGATTGCTTGCCACCTGCCTCCAAGACAAGTACTTTGATGCCTTTTTGGCACAGTTCATTTGCCAGTGTGCCACCACCTGCACCCGAGCCAATAATGACTACAACCGAGTCGTCCTTGAAGTCAAACTTTGCCATGCTTGCGTCCTGTGTCAAACCGCCGAGCGTGATAGCGGTCAGTTTTCTTCCAGCCGCCGTGAGGCTGGCTAGGGGATATGTGCCTGCTGCATTGATCTCGCGACGAGGTCAGCCCATATAGGGCGCGGGACTGGCTTTTGCCGGGGGTTCAGGAAGCCATTTCAAGTCCTGGAACCCGCGCATGATGTAGCCGCCCTTCTCCCATGCAGAGCCGGGGTAGCCAAAGGCGGAGAACGCCATCTCGTTGTCATAGAGCGATGTCACACACTTGCCGCGCACCGTGCTGAAGAAGGGCTGGTCTTCGAGTGCTTTAACGGCAGCGAGTCGCAGATTCGCATCCGCCTTGATGAAGTTACCGCCCGCCTGCTGGTTTAGTGCAGCGATACCGTCACGCAGTTGCTTAGCCACTTGTGCGTCCGCTGCCGCAGCTTGGTCCAGATCCTTGGCAAGCAGCGCGTACACTGCATCGGGTAACTTGTCATGCGGGAACAATACACGTCCCATCTGAAGCAGCGCGTCGCCCTCGGCCTTGCTTAGCGCTTTGAGTTCGAGCGCCCATACGGTGGAGGGTGCCATCAATGCCAAGGGGCTACCCACGGTCAACGTGCCGATTAACACGCCTGTACCCTTGAGCAGATTCCTGCGCGTGAGCGATAGGCCATTCTTAGGCGTGTCGTTCCTGTGGTCGCGAACTTGCGAAATCAGAGTGGTTTGCATAGTGGGGGTCTCCTGCGTTTTCGGTATCAGCGGCCCTTTAGCGGACTCGTGCCGGACTCTGTTATTTGTCTGGACTTCCATTCAGCACCCACTCCGCCAACAGCTTGGCGTCTGCATCAGATAGGTTGGGCTGCGGCGGCATTTCGAGTTGTCCCCATTTGCCGCTCCCTCCCGCTTTGATGCTGTCGGCCAGCTTGGCCGGTTCGGTTCCCTTGTACTTCGCCGCGACCTCCTTGTACGACGGCCCGACGAGCTTCATGGACACCGCGTGGCATCCAAGACAAGCATTCTTCGAGGCAAGCAACTTGGCGCGCACAACGTCCACTGCGGCGTAGGACGCTGCCGGCGTTAGAAAGGTGACGATGAACATAGACGCGACAGCCAGCTTGCGCACGGCATGCCTCCCTACCGTCTCACGGGAACGGCCGAGCATTCGAGCGTAAGATTCGCGAATTGCTTTCATGGGTTGTCTCCAGAATCTTTTTGATTTTCCCGTTCGGTGCGGGAGTGGCCACGACTATAGGAGCAACTGAGTTCGTGTGGGTCACAGCCCGCTATTCGCAGGGGAAACCCTTATGATCATCTCTGGTCGACGAACGCATCTCTCGATGCCGTTGTGATTGAACGCCATCGACACGGTGATGCCGCCTTCAATTGAAAAGCTTGCGCAGAATCGTAGGTGTCGGCCAACCAGGTACCGGCGACCAAGAAGCGATTCGGCAAGAATCCGCTCACTGGCTAGTGAACAATAGTTCTCGGCCAAGCCGGCTTCGGCAAAGGTGAAGGGTTCTCCGATATGGAAGAAATAGGGCACATCTACGCACGCTCTGGCAGGACTTTTTGTGCTGTAGTGTCCGATGTAATACTGAACGACGGGGTGGCGATTGCAAACGAAATTCGGTGCACAGCTAGGCTGTCAAGTCTAGTCGACGGGCGAGGACGAAAGCACAGAAAGTGAATCGTTATATTCTGCGATTCGCTACGACTGGTCGAGACTCAATTGGCAACGTCGCACCATTCGACCGGCTACAGTTGAGCTTGGTGACATCGCTCGGCGAACCGCCTTCAAGTACCGCCTGGGGCGGAGTCTAAGCTACAACATCAAGGACGTCTTAGGCAGATCTATCTCGTTTGAAGAGTTCCCATCTGCGGCGAGTGCGCATTGGGAAACCGCCGGTATTGAGAAGGCGCAAACTGCCCTATGCCAAGTCCCTTCAAACAGCCACCGACGTCGCAAGACATTCTGGGGTTTCTGGGCGATTGATGGCAAGCGAGCAAGAAAACCTGAAAGGTGGACAAACAAAACGAAAAGGCGTGGCATTACCAGGCCTTTCTTGCTCGATCGATTACGTTCTGAATTACAGGGCCGCGTTATTCAGCCTCTTCAGCGGCCAGACATCCGACGAGCAAGCATAAAAGCCCACGGCTTCAGTCCGTTGGCCGCAGGATTGATGACCAAGTCATCATTCGCGCTGCGTGAAGCGACGGTATCCGATTCGCCGCGCAGGAACATTGCCGGTCGCGCGCCGCAGCTTTCATATTGGCTAGCGAGGCAGATCACCCGGTTCAGTGTGAACCCACTGCCAAGCGGACAAGAGAGCAGGAAACAGCAGGGTTACTTGTGGCTGACCTTTTGCTTTGCTCGTATTGGCGCTGCCATGAACTCCTCCCGCATTTTATCCCTTTCAGCTCGCAACGCTGCGCTTTGAGTGGCCTCGACGCCACGAGGGTCTAGTTTTTCCCCGCAGCAAACGCAGACGAGGTTCGCACCTATCGTGTGTCCACACAGTTTGTGGGTCAATTTGAGCGGTGCTTCATGCTCATCTTCGGCCTTCGTCCATCTATCACCCCACTGAGTGATGCTCACGATCACCGGATACAGATCTCGGCCCTTAGGGGTCAGTCGATATTCATACCGCTTTTCCGTGTACAGAACCTTTTGCACCACGCCTGCGTCGGTCAAACGCCTAAGTCTCGCAGCCAGGAGTTTTGGCGCCATCCCTGTGTAGGCCAGAAAATCATCATAGCGGCGTGTGCCCAAAAAGAGCTCACGGACAATTAAGAGTGTCCAAGCGTCCCCAAGGATGCCCACAGTCCGTGCTACTGAGCAGGTCAAGCCGCCTATCTCGGATTCCTTCATGGTCCTGTTGGGAAAAGGATTGAGCCGGCTGCGTCGTCCAACATGCAGGGCTAGTCCCTGCGATTGTACCACCTACGGCCAGATTGATTCCCTTTCGGAAGTTGTCAGGGCTTACCCGATTGACACGCTCCCCGCCGAAGCCTACATTACTTCCCAAAAGGAAGTTGTTGGCGATCTGCGTAGGCAAACTTTCCTAAACAGAGCCTCAAAAGACACTTCCGGCAAAAAAACGGAATTTCAACAATGGAGGAAATTAAGGTGGAGACTTATGTCGAAAAGGGGATAGCTTCCAGCCCCCGATTTAGGGAACTCGTTAAAAAACGGACCCGGCTTACTCTAGCCCTCACAAGCGCCGTGCTCGCGGTGTACTACGCCTTCATTCTGATGGTGTCGTTCCGACCGGATATTCTTCGCACCCCCCTGGCAACCGACGTAGTAACCAGCGTCGGCTGGCCACTGGGCGCATTCGTCATTGTGTTCTCTTGGCTGCTCACTGGCTGCTATGTGTATCGGGCAAATGGAGAGTTTGATCGCCTGAGCGCCGAGATTTTGGGCGAGGTAAAAGCATGATGATGCGCACTTCTTTTAACGTTTCATCTGCTATGGCGCTTGCTTTCCTCTCTGGAAATGTCCTATCGGCGACGCCCGGCGCTGCTAAGCCTGGCGAGCCAAATATCACAGCAATTTCGCTCTTCCTTTTGTTTGTGCTGATCACGCTAGGCATAACATGGTGGGCGTCTAGAAGGACTCGTTCGTCCTCCGACTTTTACAGTGCCGGCAGTGCCATTACAGGTGGGCAGAACGGTCTTGCGATTGCCGGCGACTACATGTCCGCCGCGACGTTGCTTGGACTGTCGGGGCTCGTATTTGCCAGTGGATTTGATGGCCTTGTCTACACAATCGGCGTATTCGTAGGCTGGCCTATCATTCTGTTCGTCCTTGCCGAACCCGTACGAAACCTAGGTCGCTACACGTTCGCCGATGTCGTCTCGGTCCGCCTAGACCCAACAAAAACGCGAATCTTTGCCGCTGTCAGTTCCCTTATTGTCGTCTGTTTGTATCTCGTTGTGCAGATGGTCGGCGGCGGGCAGCTTATTCGTCTTTTGTTTGGCCTGGAATATCGCTATGCGGTAATGATTGTCGGCGTTCTGATGGTTATCTATGTAACGTTTGGCGGCATGCTCGCCACCACATGGGTCCAGATGATCAAAGCCGTTCTGCTTGTGGGAGTCGGGGTTACCCTAATGATGCTGTGCCTGTCTCGATTCGGATTCAGCATCGAAGCAGTGTTTCGACAGGCCGTGGCAGTCCATCGCGATGGCATCGCAATCATGGGTCCAGGTCGCATGATGGCAGACCCCGTCTCCGCAATCTCGATGTCCATCGGCTGCTTACTTGGCCCGGCTGCTCTGCCGCACATTCTGATGCGCTTCTTCACCGTCGCTGATGCAAAAGCTGCCCGCAAAAGCGCATTTGTTGCTAGCGGTCTAATTGGCTTCTTCTTCATCGTGATTTGCGTTCTTGGTCTATGTGCGATCGCAATTATTGGTTCCGATCCTCGCTACTTTGAGGGCGGTAACGTCGGCGGAAAGCTTATCGGTGGCTCCAACATGCCTGTAATGCATCTCTCCGCGTCCGTGGGCGGCGACTTTTTGCTGGGACTACTCTCTGCTGTGGCTTTCGCTACGATTCTTGCGGTGGTATCCGGACTTGCCTTGGCAGGAGCGTCCGCCGTCTCTCACGATCTCTATGCGAACGTCATTCGGAAAGGAAAAGCGGATGAAGCGAGCGAAATGCTCGTATCTCGCCTCGCTACACTAGGTCTTGGCGTGGTGGCGGTAGTACTTGGCACGTTGTTTGAAAAGCAGAACGTTGCGTTTTTGACCACCCTTACCTTCGGGATTGCAGCTTCTTCTACATTTCCCGTGCTCCTCATGACGATCTATTCCCGCAACATTACAACCCGCGGCGCACTAGCTGGCGGTGTCTCGGGATTGATTGTAGCGGTGGGGTTGGTGGTCCTTTCGAAAGCTGTATGGGTAGATGTTCTTAACAATTCCAGCCCAGTGTTTCCCTACGAGCACCCTGCGCTTTTCGCCATGCCCCTTGCTTTCTTTATCGCATGGCTGGTATCGAGGCTGGATGGATCCACCATAGGGCAGACGGAGAGACTTTCGTTCGATGCTCAATGGGTAAGGGCACAGACCGGCATCGGTTCTGCAAAACATAGCGCCCATTAAATTCAAGAAAGAAGTATTCCGCGCATTGCCACGATTTCGCGGCGTGCGCGGAGTCCTGATTGCCCCCCCCAACATTCGCTCGGAATAGTTGGTCTACATCCACATCACGCTGATCACTGGCGTCGCCATCTCAAAGGCGTGCTTCACGCCTGGTAAAGTTGACAGCTTCCCAAAGGGAAGCTACGATCCATCCATCCTTAGCCGTACTCACCCGTCGGTCTCTTGCCCTAGCCGCGAGTCCGGCCATGCCTACGATCACCCTTGGGCGGCATCCCGTCGCGTCGAAGGTCAGTAAAGAGCGACAGCAATCTCTTCCTGGTGTGCCAAGGCCCATTGTCAGAAACCCTGAATATGGGCGCCCCACCCCACAGACCTGCAGTCGCCCAGGAGGCCGAGGAAGCAACTAGGGCTGTTTTCACCATGAATTAGTTGTCACGAACAAGATTGCGGAGCAAACAAGCATGAGTTATCCCGACGTTCAACTCTTCATCGATGGCAAATGGCTGGACGCTGCGGATGGCAAGACCATTTCAGTCCTTAATCCTGCGACTGGTGCCGAGATCGGTCGTGTGGCGCATGCGGCAGTGGCAGACCTGGAGCGAACAGTCATTGCTGCGAAAAGAGGCTTCGAGACATGGCGCGAATTGCCAGCCATTGAACGCAACATCGTAATGCGTAATGCGGCGAAGATTCTTCGCGAGCGGATGCCTGATATCGCTCCACTGCTCACCCTTGAGCAAGGAAAGCCTTTAAGCGAAGCAAAAGGCGAGATTCTCGCAGCTGCGGATATGATCGATTGGTTTGCCGATGAAGGGCTTCGCATCTACGGGCGAGTAGTTCCGTCGCGATTCAACAATTCAACAAGACAGGTTGTCGTAAGAGATCCTGTAGGACCGGTAGCGGCATTCACGCCTTGGAATTTCCCTATCAACCAGATTGTGCGAAAGCTAGGGGCGGCATTGGCATGTGGCTGCTCTATGATTGTGAAGGCTCCGGAAGAAACGCCCGCCTCACCGGCCGCCCTCGTCAGCGCGTTCGCCGATGCGGGATTACCGCAAGGAGTTCTGGGGTTAGTTTTTGGGAATCCCTCAGAAATCTCCAACTATCTCATTCCGCATCCCATCATCCGAAAGGTAACTTTTACCGGCTCAACGCCTATTGGTAAACAATTGGCAGCTCTGGCAGGGCAGCACTTGAAACGCGTAACCATGGAGTTGGGTGGACACGCACCTGTCATTATTTGCGAAGACGCAGATGTCGGTTTGGCAGTCAAATCGATCGGCGCGGCGAAGTTCCGGAACGCGGGACAAGTCTGCATTTCGCCTACTCGTTTTCTTGTACACGAAAGCATCAAGAACGAGTTTGTCACTGCAATCGCCGAGTATGGAGCCGGACTGAGGGTTGGCGACGGCTTGGAGCCCAATACCAAGATGGGTCCGCTGGCCAACGAGCGACGCGTTACAGCCATGGAAGACTTTACGCACGACGCGATAAGCAAAGGTGCAACCCTGGAGTTAGGTGGTCAGCGTCTCGATCGGGAGGGTTACTTCTGGCAGCCCACTGTCCTCAGTGAGGTGCCGTTGGATGCCAAGGTTTTCAATGATGAGCCCTTTGGTCCGATTGCAGCGATACGAGGCTTTTCAGCGATCGATGAGGCAATAGCTGAATCGAATCGACTCCCGTTTGGTCTATCCGGCTACGCTTTCACACGTTCGCTAAAGAATGCAGACATCCTTGGTCGGAAAATGGAGGTCGGTATGTTGTGGATCAACATGCAAGCCATGCCATCTGCCGAGCTCCCCTTTGGAGGAATAAAGGAATCTGGCATTGGCACAGAAGGTGGATCGGAGGCAATGGAGGCGTATTTGAATGTACGGTCTATCGCTACCGCCAATGTATGAAAGCTCCATTTAGGATGTGAAGCTCTTGAAAAATGGACGATTGCATTCCTCGAAAATTAGGCATTCATGTCGTCCCACTCTAGATCTTGATTGCATTTCCGGCATCCGACGCCAGGAGTAGTCGCAGCAACCAAGGCTAGGATTTCCCCATAAAACCATACATAGACTACGTGAGGAGCAAAGACATGTTTGATACCGTGCTAGATCAGTCAGCCGAAAGCCCTGCAGACGCGGACATCGCTCATCGCCAATCAACCGCCGAAGATGATTCCATCGTAAAGAAGAACGTCATCTGTGGAACATGCGATGGCTTCTGCCCGGTTCAAGCAAACGTCAAGGACGGACGTGTCGTCAAAGTCGCTCCGAGAAATCACCCTATTCTGAAGGATGTCCTCTGTCTCAAGGGAGCTTTTGCGCCAAAGGCATTTGCAAACGATGATCGCATCCTTTATCCCCTAAAGCGCGTCGGCGCGCGAGGTGAGGGAAAATGGGAACGAGTCAGTTGGGATGATGCAATGGATGACATCGCCCAGCGTCTGCAGAAGGTAATTGACCAATATGGGCCAGAAGCCTTCGCGGTAGCCCATAGTGGAGGATGGCTGCTAGGTGACAACGGTACAACTCGTAGATTCATGAATCACATTGGTTCGCCAAACTTTATTGCAAACGTCGCATACTGCGCGGGCAATACGGCAGCGGTCAATCGTTTTGTCATCGGCTGGCATCCGCGGCCTGACATTCTCAATTCCAAGTGCATCGTCCTCATAGGACACGATCCGCGTCGTCATAGCTGGACTATGGAGTACAAGGCCATTCGCATGGCGCAAGCAAAGGGGGCAAAGCTGATCGTTCAAGACCCTCGCAAATCGGAGAATGCAGAGCGAGCGGACATTTGGCTTCCACTCCGGGCCGGCACTGATGCAGCGATGCAACTCGGTTGGGTTAATTACATCATTGAACAGGAGCTGTACGATAAGGATTTCGTACGAGACTGGACCGTAGGGTTCGAGCAACTGGCCGAGCGAGCCCGAGAGTATCCCCTTGATCTCGTGTCAAGTATTACCGGTGTCGACGCCGACCTTATTGCAAAGGCCGCGCGTATGTACGCTACGTCCGGCGGATCTTGTATTCCGTGGACACCCATTACCGATCAGCAGGTAAACAGCACCTCAGCAATTCGCCTGCAGTCGATGCTTCGCGCCATCACCGGAAACCTGGACGTTAAAGGCAGCGACACCTTCGTTGGCTTCAATCCTGCTGTTCGGTCCGACTCCGAAATAGAGGCGCACGAAGTACTCCCTGAGACTCAAAAGAAGAAGCAGCTAGGAGCCGAGCACACTCCTGTCTACACGTACAGAGGAATGCGGCCACTGGAAGACGCAACGGAGCGGGTATGGGGAGTACGCTACGCCAACTTAGTCGGTGGATGTTATATGGCAAATCCAATGCGGGTCTTCAAAGCCATGGCAGAGGGCGATCCATACCCGATTAAGGCGTTGTTTTCGCTCTCGAACAACACGCTAATGGCGTTCACAAACACTCGACGAATCTACGAAGCGATGATGAATCAAGATCTCATCGTTACGTATGAGCACACGATGTCGCCTACGGCCGCAATTTCCGACTATGTGCTCCCGGGGGATTCTTGGCTAGAGCGCCCAACGATGCAAGCTGGGGTTAGCGAGCAGGGCATGGAGCCCCCAGGAGAATGCATCAACATCGTTACGTTCTGGCACGAGTTGGCAAAGCGTATGAACTTGGGTGACAAATTTCCGTGGAAAAATGCGGTCGATATCCTGAACTACCGACTCGAACCAGGGAATGTCACTTGGAACGACGTGGTCAAGGCCGGACGTGTACCGAATCTGCATCGTGGCCAAGCCGGCGACACACCAGAGCGGCAATATCTTAAAACAGGGTTCGCAACCCCGTCGGGAAAAGTAGAACTCTACTCCGCGACACTTGCCGAGTTTGGCTTCGATCCGCTGCCTTACTATAGGGAGGCTGCCCAGCCAAATGAAAAGTATCCGCTCGCGCTGTTTGTTGGTTGGCCGGAAGATGAGTTCTACCGTACTGGGCACCGTAACATTCCTGAGCTCCGCAAGCGCAATCCCGACCCGAGCTTCTACGTCCATCCTGAACAGGCCACTCTTCTGGAACTAACGGAGGGCGAATGGGCACGCATCATGACGTCGACGGGCTCAATCTACGGACGAGTTTTCACAAGGTCTGGGATGCCAATCGGTCTTGTGAGGGTTGGACACGGATGGTGGAAGCCAGAGGTAAATGGAGGAAAGGACCTCATGTCCGGGATGTGGGACTTCTGCGACGCAGTCATTACCTCTGATGATGATGCGGATCTCGTCGACACTGAACAAGGCGTCCCGCACCTAAAAGGGATGCGATGCGCTCTCGAGAAGCTAAGTCCCATCGAGGTCGAACGTCTCGAGAATCGCTACGGCAAGACTGTTGACATGCCGCGAGCGATAGAGAAGCCGGTTGTTCACAAAAACGATACCCGCGACTTCATGTACGACGATCTCGGAACTAACGACGTAGAATTCGACGCCATACAATTGTCAATTGGGGGACGCGGCTCGAAACTTTGAGTGGCCGCTCGCACCGCTCAAGAAAGATATGACTATTGAATTCTGGAGCGGGAGTACGTCACTCCCGCTTTTTTTTCATAGCATCACTCTTCGAGCGCAGGTGAAAAACACTTATCGCTTTCGTCGGACCCAGGCTCAACGCCCTCTGTCGATAGAAGCTCCATTTTGATGCTGGTACGAAACTCGATGGCCCGCTTCATCGCACGGGCGGCTTCGCACCGCCTCGAAAATCAACCGAAGTAGAGGCGACACGGCGGCAACCGAGCCGCCGATGCCGCTTTATACCAAAGCCACTTCCAGCGCGCGGACTTCCTCTTCTGCGTATTGGACGCGATCCTGTCCGAAGAACATCCGATCACCGACGAAAAGCACTGGTGCCCCGAAGAGGCCTCGCTTCACGGCGGCCTCGGTCTCATTCTTCAGAGCGGCCTTGATCGCCTGCTCTTGAGTTGCAGCGAGTATCGCATCAACAGGCAGAGCGGCAGCAACCAGGACTGCCCTAATTTCATTCAGGTCACCGAGATTTCGCCCTTCTCCCCACATTGCCTTGAAGATCGCGTCGGAGTACTCGATGAGGAAACCTTCCTTCTGCGCGTAGATGGCTCCGCGCATGAGATTCAGGGTATTGATGGGAAAGTGAGAGTTCATCGTGAACGGAACGCCGTATCGTGCTGCGAAGAACTCCATGTCCGAAACCATCCACTTTCGCTTCAGCGGTACATCCATGGGCGACGCGTTCGTCGCGGCTTGCAAGACCCCCCCCAAAAGAACGGGGCGATAGTTAATCTTGACGCCCGTACGCGCGCACACGCCTGGCATTTGCATGTACGCCAGATAGCTCGTGGGGCTTCCATAGTCAAAATAGAAATCGACTTCAGTTTTCATGCTGTCTCCTTCCGAGATGTCATATGTCAGATATTTGTAATAGGTTCGAGGAACGGACGAATGTCCAGTTCAAGGGTCCAAGCGCTGCGCTTCTGAGTGTGCAGGAACCAGTAGGTATCGGCAATGTCTTCCGGAGCCAGGAGGCCATCGGTTGGCCTCGAGGCGACGAGTTCTGGGAATCGTTCACGCACAAAAGGCGTATCGATTGGGCCGTCGATAATGGGATGTACGATGTGAAGACCTTGTTTACCAAATTCTCGGGCCATGCTTTGCGCGAGTGCTCGTAGACCGTGCTTAGCTCCTGCGAAAGCTGAAAAGCCTTCACCGCCTCGTACACTGGCGGTCGCACCAGTGAAGAAGACCGTGCCGCTACCACGCGGCGCCATGTACTTCGCAGCCTCTCTGCCGGTGAGGAAGCCTGAGAAGCAAGCCATCTCCCATACCTTGTAGTATTTCTGTGCCGTCGTCTCTCGTAGACCGAACTGGATGTTCGCGCCGATGTTGAACACAACTAAGGAGAGCGGTCCAAAGTCATTCTCGATGGACGCGAACAACGACCCTATTTGATCTTCCTTACGAGCGTCACAGCCGAATGCGTGGGCCTTCCCACCTTCCGCTCGAATCGAGTCGACCAAGGGAGCCAGTTGCTCTGCGTTGCGGCGAGCGACGCAAACCGTCAGTCCTTCGCGTGCGAAGCGTCGCGCTAGAGCCGAACCGAGGCTATCTCCCGCGCCAACAATCAATGCAGTAGGGGTTTTCACAGAGGACATCTCCTTGTTTATAGGTGTGTAGACACCTATCATACCTCCTAAGCCGACAACATCAAGTACGGAGTAGGGTCCAAGCGTGGAAATGCTCCCCAAGAAGCCTACTAGACCGCGCCCTCAATAAGGCACGCGACGCTCGCAAGAGCCAGCGCTTCAAAAATAGCATCAGCGATTTCTAGGTATTTCCCAGGAGACAGAAAAATGTCATCGATGTTCGATGAAGGTTTGGACAAGACCGAGGCCAACTATGCACAGCTTTCGCCTCTATCTTTTTTGCGTCGAACCGCAGAGATCTATCCGGAGTACGTCGCGGCTATCTATGGCGACCGGCGAATGACCTATCAACAGCTACTAGATAGGTGCAGTGCATTTTCAGGCTTCCTGGATCAAGCCGGACTCGATACCGGAGATGTTGTCTCCGTCATGCTGCCCAACGTACCTGAAATGCTCGAAATGCATTTTGCAGCTTGCACTGGTGGCAGAGTCCTAAACACAATCAGCACTCGACTTGATGCAGCATCGATTCAGTTCCAACTGCTGCACGCCGAATCAAAGGTCCTCGTTTTTGATAGCGAGTATTCCGACACTGTAGCCGCCGCGATAAGCAACATGGCGACGCGACCCGTGCTCATTGAGGTACATGACACTACAGCAGGTTTTCTCTCCGGTAAGATTTCTAGCGCTATTCCTCTGGATAGCGCAATCATTGCCGGCAAGGCTAACGCACATTTGCGCGGGCCGCACGACGAGTGGGAGCCCATCGCCCTGTCCTACACGTCCGGTACAACAGGAAATCCCAAGGGGGTCGTCACCCACCATCGTGGCGCATATCTGAACGCGATGGCAAATACGGTAGCGTGGTCAATGCGATATCACGCCAACTACCTGTGGGTACTCCCAATGTTCCACTGTAACGGTTGGTGTTTCCCGTGGACGATCACACTGCTGGCTGGCCGTCATCTCTTTCTGCGCAGGGCGGATCCTCGAGAGATTATCCGTATCGCAAACGAAGAAGGCGCGACCAATCTCTGCGCCGCCCCTGTTGTGCTGTCTATGCTCGCGGAATGTGGAGGAGAGGGACTTTCGTTCAAGCAGCCCGTTCGAATTCTCACGGCTGGCGCGGCCCCCGCCCCACGGATCATTGCAGACGTCGAGCGGTTGAACGCGGACGTCACACAAGTCTATGGCCTTACCGAGACGTATTCCTCTATCGTGATGAGTGCATGGAAAGCCGAGTGGGACTCACTCCCTGTTGAGGAAAAGTACCAACTCAAATCGCGGGCAGGTGTCAGGTTCCCAGCATGCGAAGACATGGAGGTAGTAGGACCACAACATACGCCGGTTTCGCGAGACGGAACAAGCATTGGTGAAGTGGTCGTGAGAGGTAACACCGTAATGCGTGGCTACCTCAAAAATTCCGCAGCAACCAACGAAGCTCTAGCCGGCGGCTGGTTTCATACCGGGGACCTTGCCGTTCGGTTCCCTGATGGCTATATCGCCATCCGCGATCGTTCCAAAGACATGATCAACTCGGGTGGGGAGAAAATGTCATCCCTTGAGATTGAAGAAGTACTTATTCGACATCCGGCTATCTTCGAAGTGGCAGTGGTCGCTTCACCTCACAAAAAATGGGGCGAAGTCCCATGCGCTTTCATCAATGTCCGCGCGGGACATCATGTTACAGAGGAAGAACTCGTCGTCTTCTGCGGCGAACGCATGGCGCGCTACAAGATTCCCAATCGATTCATCTTTGGCCCTCTACAGCGCACGCCAACTGGCAAGGTTCAGAAGTTCAGATTGCGAGAGGTCGCCGCAGAATCGGCCGATCAAGAATAAGACATTCCTCTAAGATCCCATCGCCTCTTAGGAGATAGTGCCATGTTGAAGCATAGCGTGTTCGCAGCAATTGTAACTACAACTGCAATGGCGCCCTGCTGGGCGCAAGGTGTAGCAATCGAACAAGTAAGAATCGGGGTTCTGACGGACATGTCCGGCACATACTCCGATTTAACTGGTCAAGGTTCGTTAAAGGCGGTCAAGATGGCCGTTGCCGACTTCGGAGGTCAAGTCCTAGGTAAGCCTATTGAAGTACTATCTGCGGATCATCAGAACAAGGCTGACGTTGGTGCAGCGAGAGCGAGGCAGTGGTTTGATGTGGACAAAGTCACCATGATCGCCGACCTCATGAATTCTTCCGTTGCTCTGGCAGTCTCCAAGGTAGCCGAAGAGAAGTCCCGGATCGCCATCGTCAATGGCGCGGGAACAGACGCACTAACCAACGAAAATTGCTCAGAGTTCACCGTGCACTACGCATGGGACAGCTATGCAATGGCGGGGGGCACAGCTCATGCCGTGAGCAAGCAAGGCGGAAAATCCTGGTTCTTCCTCACAGCGGACTATACGTTTGGCAAGTCACTGGAGAGCAGCGCAACCAAGGTCGTAACTGCCGCCGGAGGTAAGGTTCTGGGCTCAGCCCGCCATCCTCTTTCTACGCCGGACTTCTCATCGTTCATCCTGCAGGCTCAGACATCCGGTGCGGAAATCGTTGCGCTGGCCAATGGCGGACAAGATGCTCAGAACGCCGTCAAGGCTGCTTCGGACTTTGGGTTACTCAAGTCCGGCAAGCAACGCTTGGTTGCCCTCGCCCTATTCAGTACTGATATAGCTGCCATCGGTCTCCAGGCCACTCAAGGCATATATTCCACCGAGGCGTTCTACTGGGACCTCAACGATGAGACGCGTATTTGGTCCCAACGCTTCTTGAAGGAAACCGGCAAGATGCCAACGGCAATTCAGGCCGGAGACTACTCCTCTACCCTCCACTATCTCACCGCGGTGAAAGCTGCAGGCACCACCGAGTCAGCGGCCGTTTTGCGGAAGATGCGCGAGATGCCAGTCAATGATTTCTTCGCTAAAGGCGGCAAAATTCGTGAAGATGGTCGCATGGTTCACGACGTGTACTTAGTTCAGGTCAAGTCACCAGCCCAGTCGAAAAGCAAATGGGACCTATACAACGTAGTCGCTACAATCCCTGGCGAATCGGCGTTCCAGCCACTCGCGCAAACTCGCTGCCCTCGACTGAAGGCTCGTGCTTCGTAGCAGGATCACAGGGTTACCCTTCCATCCCAACGCCCTCGACGACCCAGTGAACTTGCGCTAATCGCAGTCAACGTCCCCATATACGTGTATATACACCCACTTGTTTAGTATGCCCAACAAGTTTACACATAGCGAAGAAGAGTTCTGGAGCCTTTCATGACACGCGTATTGATCGTTCACGCCCACCCCGAGCCCCAGTCATTTACGACATCACTGCAGAATGCGGCCGCTGAAGAGTTGCGCAAACAAAGCCACGAGGTGGTCGTTACCGACCTCTATGCACTGGGGTTCAATCCGGTGGCAAGCAGCGAGGATTTTTCGGACCGTAGAAATCCCGACTATCTCACGTATGCGCTTGAGCAGCGACACGCCTATGGAAATGGCACATTGGCGCCTGACGTCAAGCCCCATGTTGACCTGGTGCTTTGGGCGGAGCTGGTCATCTTTACTTTTCCAATCTTCTGGTTCTCCACGCCTGCAATCCTCAAGGGTTGGATTGATCGGGTTCTGCTGTCCGGCCCATTCTATGGTGGCTTGCGCTTCTACGACAAAGGCGGCATGAGAGGTAAGAAGGCTTGGGTAGTTGCCACGCTTGGCGGGCAACCCCATATGTTTGGGGCCGAAAGCGTTCACGGAGACCTCTCTGGATTGCTCTCTCACTTTCTGCGCGGCACACTAGGATATGTTGGATTCGACGTCCTGAAGCCGTTCTTCGCCTACCATGTGCCCTATATCACGCAAGATCAACGCGTCGAACTGCTGGAGTCCTTCCGACAGGAACTCCGTAGTCTGAATACTCGGCCAACGATGGATTTTCCGAGCCTTTCTGACTTCAGCGAGAAACTTTACCCCCTTACGCGCGAAGGCGCCTCGTCTGCGCACATAGCTCAGGAAAGGACCGAGACCTTAAAAGAACAGAACAGAAATGGTGATGAGCGTCTCGTGTTGCTTGACGGCATGGTGGGCGCCACCATCGCCCTGTCTCACAACGAGATGAAGGATTTCTATCGAGGCGGAGGCCTAGTCGCGAGCATCGGACTAGTTTTTTCGCTGTTCGTGCTTTGGCTCTATCTTTGAACTTCCAACCTTCCCCACCTCTAGAGTAAAGAAGCGTCGTCGAGTTTCGCCGAAGGTGTGGTCGAACAACTCCACGCACCAGTGCGAATTTCATATCTCGGGATGGCTTGTTCGTAGACATATGCAGGGGCGTAATGGGCTTTCGAGTCCATTGACGAACTGAGGCCCGCCACACTCATCTATTGCGATAGGCGTGGATACACCTATAATTAGCGGGTACGCGCATCGGTCGCATTGGCAGCCGAGTTTCAGTCAGGTATGAGCGGGGCTTAGACAAGTTATGTCGAGGTCCTTCATCGCCGCAAACAATGCGTCACCCTGTTGCGCGGAGGGTTACACATCACACCGATCGTTAGGACCCATGGGACGAGCATCACGCATCGAATCCGCACGCAGTCGAGAGCGTATCGTTCAAACGGCAAGCAGAATGTTTGCTGAAAAAGGCGTTGATAATGTGAGCATTGCGGACATCATGCATGCTGCGGGCCTCACACATGGAGGTTTCTACAACCATTTTCCGTCAAAAGACGCGCTGGCGGTGGAAGCCATACAGGCGTCCTTTGAGCGCGCAACGGAGAAATGGAAGGAATCAGCGGCGTCTGGGGCAGGACGGAAGTCGCCGCTGCAAACCATAGTCGAAAACTATCTCAGCATCGCCCCGACCAGTGGAAAATGCCCCATAGTTTCTAGCGGATATGACGCCATTGCAGGAGGTCGCGAAGAATTTAAGACGGCGTTCTCGAGCGGCGCGCATCAACTCTTTGACGAGTTTAGAAAAGCCGCCCAGGCCACGGACAGATCTATCCCCGAATGGCAGTATGCAACGCTATTTGCGGCAGCACTCGGAGCACGTGTTTTGGTCGAGAGCGCTGGTCAAGAACCCTGGGTTAAGGACATCCTCAAGGCCATACCAATCGCCATTCGCAATGGCTCGGGAGACAGATAATCAGTGACCGTCTAGGCTTCGGATTCGTCGGACATCGCGCGAACGAGTTGAATTGTGTCCCGGAGCGCGGTACGGAGCGTCCGCCATTGCTTCGCTCCAATACGGTTGTAGAGATCTTCCTGCGCGCGACTCCAGGCTTCTTCACTTCGAGTGACGGCGACAAGACCCTTAGCAGTAAGAACGATATTGCGATATCGCCTATCCTGTCCGACCTCATCCCTCAGAAGACCATCCTTAATCAAGGGTTCGATCAGACGCGTAACGCTTGTCCTGTCCATCAGCATCGCTTCGGCAATCCGCTTCATCCCGGCAGGCGCCAAGGCGTGGATATTTCGAAGCAGAGTGAACTGCGCAATCGTCAAGCCAGATTCCCGGAGGTAGCCGTTGTATATGCCAGTGAGCAAACGCGACAGCCGGTGTACGTCGAACAACGTGCACTGGTCGAGCAGTTCAAGGTCGTCCTGCGGCAGCGGACGCCGCTGCGCGAGGATCCGCTTGCGCTGAGCTTGCAATTCCTTCTGGCGAGCCTCATTCGTGTCGATGGACATACAATATTCTTCCACTTTTATTGCGGTTTCGCCGTTCCCTAGCGCCCGTGGCGCTAGTAGGAGCAGATTATAAAAGTACTTCGGCAGTGACGTTCAGAAGTTCAGAAGTAACTCGGCGCTACGTTTCCTACATACCTCCCGCGGCGCCGGGGCCACACCCTACCATCACTCCTGCCGTTGCTTGCCACTGGGTTGCCGCCCACCTGTTGCACACCGCGCTCCCTTCATTATAATAGGTGCATACGCACCCAATTCAAGGCCCACTTAACTGAAGGCCGTTACGGTGCGATCGGCCAGCATCAGTGGCAAACGAGGGACGCGATATGGCAGAGAAGCGAGTGTTGTGCTCCGGATGTGACATCTATTGTCAGGTCCACGCGGACGTGCCGCCGTCCGGACGTGTCGAAGATGTGCGCGTTAAGGCGGTTGATCCTCGCCCCCTCCGAGCGAACATCTGTATGAAGGGAGTGCATGCGCCCGAAGGTTTCGCCCACCCCAATCGCGTGCTCTATCCACTAAAAAGGGTGGGGGAACGAGGCGAAGGCAAATGGAAGCGCGTCTCGTGGGACGAGGCTCTTGACGATATCTCAACTCGCTTGGCGAATGTTGTCAAACACTACGGTCCGGAAGCTTTTGCGGTGTCCACCTCTCAGTGGAACACGCAGACAGACAACGGCTCAGGACGGCGCTTCATGAACTACCTTGGGTCGCCAAATTGGATTAGTGGCGTCGCTATATGCGCAGGCAACACCGCAGCAGTGAACAGGCTCGTCTACGGCTGGTACCCCTACCCTGACTACCCTCAGACTAAGTGTATCGTACTGTTTGGCCACAACCCTAAGCAACACTCCTGGACCCCCGTCTACAACGCCATCCGGCGTGCTCAGCAACGCGGAGCCAAGCTGATAGTCTTGGACCCAAGAAAGAGCGAAAACGCCGAGTTAGCTGACCTGTGGTTACCACTAAAGCCCGGAACGGACGCAGCAATGTGCCTAGGCTGGCTGAAGGTAATCCTGGACGAGGAGCTCTACGACAAAGCATTTACGTCTCGCTGGACGGTTGGGTTCGAGCAATTGCGACAACGGGTCAATGAGTATTCGCTCTCGCGCATCGAACTGCTTACGGGTGTGCCAGCCGAACTCATTGCCAGCGCGGCTCGCATGTATGCCACGTCGGGTCCGGCGGTCATTCCCTGGACGCCAATCACGGATCAGCAACGGAATTCGACGTCCGCAATCCGCCTCATGTGTATTCTCCGGGCGATTTGCGGGTATCTCGATATCCCCGGCGGCGAGCTTCTGCATGGATTCCATCCCGACATTATCAGCGAGTCCGAGTTAGAGAACCACGATGTACTGAGCGACGAGCAAAAGGCGAAACAACTCGGCGCAGAACGACATCCTGTCTTCACATATCGCGGCATGGCTGACCTAAGGGAACCGGCCAAGCGAGTATGGGGTACAGAATGGCCCAACCTCATAAATGGGTGCTACATGGCTAACCCTTCGGCGGTCTTCCGCGCGATGGCCGATGGTGACCCCTACCCTGTTAAGGCGTTCTTCACGCTGGGTAACAACACCTTGATGAGTTTCGCGAACATGCAGCTTATCGAGAGAGCAATCCGAAACCAAGATCTAGTTGTGGCGGTCGAGCATTTTCGTACTCCCACGGCGCAGCTAGCCGACTACATTCTGCCAGGCGACGCATGGCTCGAACGCAACTGCCTGGCGGACGGATTCGGCTGGACCGCAATATATCGGCCATCGCAGAAGGTTGTCGAACCGGCAGGCGAATGCCGCACGGTCTACGAAATTTGGCGTGGATTGGCCGTCCGGATGGGTATGGGCGAACATTTTCCGTGGGAGACAAATGAAAAGTTGCTGAACCACCGGCTACAGAAACTCGGCATGGACTTTGAATCCTTTGCGTCCGAGTACGCCTACCACGCTCCTTCTTACGAGTATCGCAAGTACGAGAAATCAGGATTTGCGACGCCTTCCGGACTGGTCGAGTTGTACTCCTCCGTCTTGGAGAAGCTCCAGCTGGACCCGCTCCCCTATTGGCGGGACGACCCGCCCCCGGAACCCGACTTCCCTCTGACCATGTTTATGGGCGTTCGGGATGACGAGTTCTTCCAGACCGGGCACCGGCATATCAAAGCTTTGCGGGCAAAAAAGCCCGACCCAGTCATGTTTATAGCGAAGTCGGATGCTATGCCCCTCGGGCTGAGCGAAGGTGACTGGGCTGAAGTCGTAACAAGGCAAGGTCGAGTCAAGCTCCGAGCATCTATCAGAGCAGAGATGCCCGCCGGCGTTGTTAGAGTACCGCATGGTTGGTGGCTCCCCGAGCGTCCCGAGGGCGACGGCACTCTTTCCGGCGCCTGGGATTTCGCTGACGCACAGATTTGCCCTGATGACGACGATCATCTGGACCGGGAGCAAGGAATCCCGCACATGAAAGGCATCGCTTGCCGTGTGCAACGGCTAGATGCGCTCACTATTCCCCAGCGCGGTCCAGAAATCGTCTAGCGATCAGAAGATCTGATACGAAGAGAACCACCTCACAAAAACCAAAAGGACCTGTATGTCTCTGCAAATCGCTTCAAGTATTGCCAACGGCGTCCTCGAAATCGCGCTGAACCGAATAGAGAAGAAGAACGCTCTGACGACAGAAATGTACCAAGCGCTCGCCGAGAAACTCCTTGAAGCACAGTATGACAACACAATCAGCTCAATCCTTATTCGAGGACAGAATGGCGCCTTCTGTGCGGGTAATGACATCGAAGACTTTCTGACGACACCACCTGTTCGATCGGATGCGCCGACATGGAAATTCTTCGACGCATTGATGCAACTTGATAAGCCTGTTGTCGCTGCCGTAGACGGTCTGGCTGTGGGTGTGGGAGCGACGATGCTGCTCCATTGCGATTTCGTGTATGCAACTCCAGGTACAACATTCCTGATGCCATTTACCGGGTTAGGCATCACTCCCGAGGGTGCGTCGACGGTTCTTCTCCCTCTGCTAGTTGGACGTCAGCGCGCAGCGAAGATGCTCCTGCTCGGAAAGCGCGTTGACGCCGCCGAGTTACATTTAGCCGGGATGGTGACTGAAGTCGTCTCTCCTGTAGACCTACTCGGGATTGCCCGCGCGACAGCTGTGGAGTTCACAGCTTTACCGCTAGACATAGTTAGGAAAACTAAGCGATTGATGCGCGATGGCATCGAATTGCTTGTGAACCGACAATATGCAGCAGAGCGGGAATTGCTACGTGAGACGGTGCAGGGTGATGCGGCGAAGCGCGCATTCGAACGTTTCACCAAGAAGACCAAGTGAAGTTTGCGCGTTGACTGCGCATCCCTCGCCTGAGTCACTCTCTTCAGCCCCTTGGCGCCTGTTTCGACATCGAACCAGTGGGCCTCACCGTACCCGACATCCACATCGTAGTACCCGCCTGTGAAGAAGACGTCCTTGGATATCGCCGTTGTCGTCCTGGAAGGATTCCGGGCTCGACAGCAACCACGTCAAGCCGAAGCTCACACTAGAGTGGCTTCGGAGGCCGAACCCGCACGTGATACTACGAAGCTGATGCTCGCCCACGTCCAGTCTCCGAATCCGGATTGAAATCGCGAGCTATTCCAAGCAACGCCAACATCGAAATAGCGATGCTCAGCTCCCATTGGCTAAATCTGCCGAATGCTCGCTGCCCAGAGACAAGTCCACCTCCCTCTCCTTCATCCTCAGTGCCCTGGCCTGCTTGCGTACGCGCGTTTCGTTAAGGGCAACGGGAATAAGGTTTGCGACAGCGGCGCACATCTCTAGACACTCCGTAGCAAACTCAAATTTGAGCGGATGCGCCTCGGTGTTCTCAACGTAAGGTCCATTCCAGCGCTTCCCGCACAGCACGATGAAGTGCTCTCTCCCTTTCCACACAGACTGCACACTTAGACCCTGTTTCAGCTTGTTCCGAAGCTTCCTCGTGCGGATGAACCACTCAGGGTAGCCAGGCAGATGCTCAGCGATCAGCTTCCCGACGCCAGCGCCGCTTCGCCAGATGTCATCCGGCGCGCACGTTGACATCGAAGCTCGAGAGCCAACACCTTGCTGCTGGGCATGAAGAATGGCTTTGTACGTACAATCTTGAAAGCAGCGCACCGAGTACAGAAGAATCTTCCAACTCAAGCTCATACGCGTCCACGCGTGTGCCGTAGACAAACTCCCTTGCTGCTTCAACTTTCCAAGTTCGTCACCGGCCGCGCCGATTTCATCGGCCTTCCTCGTGCGGATGAACCACTCAGGGTAGCCAGGCAGATGCTCAGCGATCAGCTTCCCGACGCCAGCGCCGCTTCGCCAGATGTCATCCGGCGCGCACGTTGACATCGAAGCTCGAGAGCCAACACCTTGCTGCTGGGCATGAAGAATGGCTTTGTACGTACAATCTTGAAAGCAGCGCACCGAGTACAGAAGAATCTTCCAACTCAAGCTCATACGCGTCCACGCGTGTGCCGTAGACAAACTCCCTTGCTGCTTCAACTTTCCAAGTTCGTCACCGGCCGCGCCGATTTCATCGGCCTT
>NZ_SCMX01000070.1 GCF_005503625.1 Cupriavidus sp. 2SB
CCGTGACATAGACGTAAGCCCCCTCGGCCGCAAAGCGCTTGGCCGTGGCCAGGCCGATACCGCTCGTGCCGCCGGTGACGAGTGCAATCTTGTTTGCGAGCTTGCCGGTCATGATGTTTCTCCTTGTTTGGTTTCGGAGGTTTCTGAAAGGGTGATGCGATGGGAGAAGAATATCGACGCGCGCATCATTTCGAAATAGAATCGATCGCAAATCATCGTTGCATAAATGAAATGACGAGGCTTCCGGATTTCGAAGGTCTGGCGATGCCTGCCAACGGCGGACGAAGGGCCGTTGGCCACGGCGGTGCGCGCTATCGCGCTATCGGGGTGTCGGTGGCGATGGTGTGGTCATGCTGGATACTTGCTGCTGGTGTTGGGCCGCAACTTTCGCTTCGGCAGCCTGAAGATCTGCCGGGAATGTGGCGTCGTCTACCCTATGCGGATCGTATCCCGCCTTCTCCAATTCGATAAGTTCGGCACGGACCTTCTGTCGAGTCACCCCATTTTGATTCTCTTGTGCAATCGACAGCGCGGGCATTGCACAAGCGATTGCAAGCAGAATTCCTACCTTCAGTGCTTTCATCGTGATTTCCTTGGTGCGATTTTCAATGGACGCACTGATTCACTACTGTCGGAATGATGGCTAGTTAATCCATGCATTTCTCAGTGCATTTCGTTGCCATCGGTACCAGATTTGTAGGCAGTCATATTCGACATGAAACCGGTTCGGTACCGTGAAGGAACGTTGTAGACGACAGGTATATTCTTGCAACAAGGTTCGCATGAAGGTGCTATACCGAGGTATGGTCCGGTTTATCCTTCGCTTATAGGGTGTGTGCAACGTACTGATTAATAAAGTTTTTTATGGGGCGATATTTAAAGGATAAACGGCGCTATACCAAAGATAGTTGCAGAGGCCATGCCAGGAAGGACCAAAAATACCGGGAGATATCCGAGGGAAGGAAAGGGCGATTTCCCTTTCGTTGAAACGTCGCAAAGCAGTCCAAAGACTAGTCAAGAGCTATTCTCAAAACCTCATCTGCATTGGAGGTGGAGGTGAGGTTGCCGCCGACATCGATCTCTACCTGTTGACAATCTCGCAAGAACGCAGCCATCCCGAGAAGAGTAGTCATCGGGCCGGGTGCGCCGCAACTCAAGTCGGGGACTTATTGGCAATCATACTGATCGAGAAGACAACGATTCGGGCGTCAGAGTAAGGGTTCTGGCCGACTCTGCCAGCACGCCGGAGGTGCCACGGAAGTTGATCTTGAGAGTGCAATGCCGTTTCTCTAAAGCACAGCCCATTTATACTTTCGCATAGTATTTTTGCCGTCGGCTGCCGCGTAGCATGGGCGCCGTCCACCCCGATGGGAGGTTTCTGCGTGGAGAAAGGCCTGACTGTGGCGGTTATCGATGATGACGAGTCGTTGAGAAATGCCCTAACGTTGTTCGCGCGTTCCATAGGATGGAACGCTAAGGTTTTTGAGTCCGCACCTTCATTCTTGGACAGCGGTGAGGAAGCCAACGTCGCATGCATCATCACCGATGTGCAGATGCCGGAGATGACCGGCATAGAGTTGATGAAGGAACTGAATGCACGCAACTGCTCGGCGCCAGTAATCTGCATCTCTGCGTTCTGTACCGACGACATTCGGACCGAAGCACTGGAGCTTGGAGCGGTGGCTTTTCTTTGCAAGCCGGTGAAAGGTGCTGACTTTCGCTCCCATCTGCAGGAGGTGGCGGCAATTGCTTCCTCCAGTAACTCGCTGTGATTACGATCGGGCTCGCGTATGTCAGAAATCCATCGCTTTGAGTTGCCGTTCAGTCCGTATGGTCTGCATCTCCGCGTTGGAGGGCCGGGCAAGCCTGCGTCGACTATTTGGCGCTCTCGAGCATATTCGTTGGCCGCGGTTGTGCTGGCTCTCAACGTATTCGCGTTCGACGCATTCACTGACTATCACGTCGCGATCGCGGTTCTATATGTGCTGGTGGTGCAACTCGTTGCCGCGACAGGCTCATTTCATGCTACGAGCTTTGCGGCCGGCGCTTGCGGATTATTGACTCTCATCGCACTACTCCTTTCTCATGAGCCGCATTTTACCGGCAGCGCATTGGCCCGATGTGCGGTCAGCCTGTTCGCGCTCGCAACAGCGACGGCCTTATCCATCAGACATATCTGCACAAGCGATGCGCTTCGAGAATACGTGCAATTGCTGGATCTTACACACGACGCGATTGTTGTCCACGATTTGAACGGAATCGTGAGGTTTTGGAACAAAGGCGCGGAAGCGCTATACGGTTGGAATGCTGACGAGGCGATTGGAAAAGATTTCCACGTTCTTACCGAGACTCAATTTCCGCTGTCACGTGGATCCCTGTACACCGAATTGATGCGCGATGGCAGATGGGAGGGAGAGGTGGGTCGCAAGCATCGCGATGGATCAAGTCTCGTCGTCGAAACGCGTATCGGTCTTTGGAAGGACGCCAAGGGACGGCCCGTTGCTGTCATGGCCACGAACAATAACGTGACTGCAAGGCGTCGTTCAGAGTCCGAGCTGGAGCGGAATCATGCGTATGCAGCCGAAGCCGAGCGTCTAAGCAAGACCGGTAGTGTCATGCGCTACGCAAATTCACGCGTCATGCATTGGTCTCAAGAGTGCTTTCGAATCCTTGGCGTCAGTCCTGGCACGCAACCCAGTGTTGATGTTGTCCTGGAACGTACTCATCCTGACGATGTTGAATTGGTCAAAGGTCTGGACCAGGCTATTCGCGACGGTAAGCCTGTGGTGGACGGCATCTACAGACTGGTCATGCCCAACGGTGAAATCAAGCATGTAAGGTTTGTTGCCCGGCTTAACGCCCTTGGCGCCACACCCGACCTCGAGTACGTAGGGGCTTTGATGGACATTACGGCTGTGGTCACCGGGCAGGAGGCACTTCAAAAGTCGATGACCGAGCTTGCACATGTGATGCGCTTGACTACGCTCGGTGGCTTGGCTACAACTATTGCGCACGAAGTGACTCAGCCGCTTGCTGCGATCATGACTTGCGGAGATACAGCGCTTTGCTGGCTGGATCGTCCGATCCCAGAAGTTGGGGAAGCGAAGGTCGCAATAGAGCAGATTCTTCTTGATGCCGAACGCTCGGCGGAGATTGTCAAACAGATTCGGGCTATGGCGCAGAAGCGCGAACCGCAGCGCATGCCCTTGCAGGTCGATGCACTGATCAATGATGCGGTTCGGTTGGTGGCACGGGAGTGCCGCGCTGCACTAGTGGAACTTCAGGTCAACGCTCCCCCAACGGATGTCGCAGTAGACGGCGACCCAATTCAGCTCCAGCAGGTTATTGTCAACCTGCTTCTTAATGCCGTGCAAGCCATGGCAGAGGCGAAGTCTCCAAGAAGGCGGCTGGAAATTCGTGCATTTATACGGGGAAATGCTGTGCAGATCGATGTGTCCGACAGCGGTCCAGGATTCCGTGACGGTGACATCGATCGTATCTTCGCCGCCTTTTTTACGACGAAGGAGAGCGGGCTTGGGATGGGCCTCTCGATCTGTCGCTCGATTGTTGAGGCGCACGGGGGTCGCATCTGGGCTGAGCGAGGCGATCCGCAAGGCGCTGTTTTCCATTTGGAACTGCGTCGGCGAAAGGAAACGACGTTATGAAGAATCTCGTGTTCGAGAAGCAGACCAATGCCCATGTCTACGTCATAGAAGATGACGAGTCCATGCGCAGAGCCTTGTCCATGTTGCTGCGCGCGAACGGGTACAAGGTCGAATCATTCGAGTCTGCCCCGGCGTTTTTCAAGTTTCTCAAACCGGAAGGCCCGAGTTGTGTGATCCTGGACGTCCGGCTTAAAGGGCACAGCGGATTGGCTGTCCAAGAGCAATTTCTAGACGCGAAACTGGACATTCCTATCATCTTTATGACCGCGCACGGCGATATCGCTATGTCGGTGCAAGCGATGAAAGCGGGAGCCGTCGATTTCCTGGCGAAGCCCTTCAGGGATCAGGACATGCTCGATGCGGTCGCCAACGCCTTGAATAACCATGCCAGGCGGATCGAGACGGCGCGCGCCGAAGAGTCGCTGCACACGAACTACACCGCCCTGTCATCGCGCGAAAAAGAGGTCATGGCGTACGTCGTGAAGGGGCTACTGAACAAGCAAATTGCTGGGAAACTTGATCTTAACGAAGTCACGATCAAGTTTCACCGGGCGCAGGCCATGAAGAAAATGGGCGCCAAGTCGCTCGCGGAGTTCGTTCTCCAAGCACGCATGTTGGGCATTGTTGCCGATCCGGCAGCACCCTAGCCATCAGGTCGGCAGCCCCATCCACAACGGGCCGGCACAGCAACAACAGAGTCAACGCCATCGAAGGCAGCAGCACAATTGAGGCCGATGGCCTAACCCCTGCGGGGTAGGCTGTACGAGGATACGCCGAGAGCAATCGGCCAACGCACAATGCCGTTCGACATGGAGCCGCTACGCGGCCGTCTCCGTATTGAAGACGAGTTGTCTGATCGCTGTAAAGAGATAGATGGAGTTCCGATTCATCTTAGGCGCTCCCTGCGCATCATCAAGCAACCATGGTCTCTTCGGAAGAGTCGTTTCGCTTCGCACCCATCCCCATTCTGATTGAGGACTGGTATCCACTAAAGCAGTGGGTCGATGGCATCAAGGCCGCTGGCGTCACGGATCTTGCTGCCTTTTTGGATGAGCATCCAGACGTCATTGAGCAGCTTCGTCTTCGGCATTCGTTCGTCGACGCGAACGACGCGACGATCGAACTGTTCGGTGCAAGTTCCCGGGACGAGTTCTTTGATGCGGCTCGATCGTTACTGCCGGCAAGTCGACCCAGCAACGCGCAGGTATTGCAGGCAATCTTCGACGGTGCCAAAAGCTGTCAGGGCGAGCGAGTTCTGAAGACCTTCGACGGAAGAACGGTACCCATTGTGTGGCGATGCTCGTTGCCGGAGGAAGACGACAAGTACCGACGGCTACATTTTTACGCTTTTGATGTCACCGAGTACAAGCAGAACTCCGATCGGCTTCAGGCGCTACGAGCTGAAATGGCTCATACCGCGCGGATCTCGCTTGTAGGTCAGCTAGCGGCGTCCGTACTGCATGAGGTAAGCCAGCCGCTGTCGTCGACCCTGCTCTCCATCGATGCCGCAATCAGCTGGATCGACCGATCCGAGCCGAATATTGCGGAAGCTTCGTCGGCGCTTCAAGCCGCAGCGCGATGGGCGACCAAGACCAGCGAGGTGTCACAGAAGCTTCGGACGTTCATCATGAGAGCGCCAGTGCGTCCTGCAATGAATAGTGCGAACGAGATCGTTGAGGCGGTACTATTTTTCCTTGGCCCTGAATTGGCCGCCAAAGGCATACGGATCATGAAGACAATCGATCCGCATCTCGAGGTTTTCGCAGACAGAATTCAGATTCAACAAGTTCTTGGGAATCTTTTGGCAAATGGCCTTCATGCCATAGAAGGCTCGCCATCTGATATGAGGCGCGAGCTGTCCGTCGCGGTCCATGCGACCGATCCAGATTTTGTTCAGTTCGAAGTAGGTGATACCGGAGCTGGAATCAGCAGCAGCATTTCAACATCACTCTTCGATGCATTTTGCTCTTCCAAGTCAGAAGGAATGGGCTTAGGACTAACCATCTCGAAAGCAATCGTCGAGGCGCATGGAGGGCGCATCTGGGTTACAGACAGCAATCCCAGTGGTACGACTTTCTGTTTCACGATCCCCGTGGAGAACAGCCGGCGAAGTCTCTGAACCATCGTGTGGCTGGCGGTGGCTGCGCGTCGCCGCAGGCCACCCGCCAGCCACGTTTGCTTAGAACTCCTGCTGGGTCGGCCGCAGGACGATCTCGTTGATATCCACGTCTGCCGGTTGCTCGATGGCGTAAGTGATCGCGCGAGCGACGGCGTCGGCAGGAATGGCCATCTTGTAGAAGTCCTTCACAAACGCGGCGCTTTCCTCGTGGCTGCTGCCTTGCTTCAGTTCCGAGTCCACCGCACCGGGTGCGATCGTTGTGGTGCGGATCGCACCGCCCACTTCGTGGCGCAAGCCTTCGGAGATGGCTCGCACTGCAAACTTGGTGCCGCTGTAGACCGTTCCGCCAGGGCTGAACACCTTGATGCCGGCCACCGATGCAATGTTGATGAAGTGGCCGCTGCCTTGTTTCTGGAAGACGGGAAGTGCGGCGGCGATGCCGTAGAGAACGCCCTTGATGTTGATGTCGATCATTCGATCCCACTCATCAACCTTGGTCTCGCTGAGCGGGGCGATCGACATCAGGCCGGCGTTGTTGACGAGCACGTCGACTTTCCCGAAGGCGCTTACGGCGCTGTCGATCAGCTTGCGCATGTCGTCCTGCCTGGTCACGTCGGTCTCCACAACTTCGGCCCTCCCGCCGGCCGCACGCAATTCCGCTGCAATGGCATTCAGGCGATCCACCCGGCGCGCAGCCAGGACGACTGCCGCACCCCGCGCTGCCAGGTGCCGGGCGGTGGCTTCCCCCAGTCCACTGCTTGCGCCGGTGATTACAACGACCTTACCTTCTATGTTCGCGCTCATGTCATCTCCTTTGCGTAAGAACTGAAGCGATGAGGGCAGTATCGGCGACCCAACGATTTCAGAAAATGGAAATGATATGCTTTCAGAATTCCATAAATAGGAAGCATTGGGATGCTGAACCGATTGGAGATGTTGCGGATATTTGTGGCGGCCGCCGAAGCCGGCAGCTTCAAGGATGGCGCCATCCGTCTGGGCATTTCGCCTCAGGCCGTGACGCGTGCAGTCCAGGAGCTCGAACGATTGCAGGGAGAGCTGCTGTTTCACCGGAATACGCGCCATATCCGCATCACGGCGTTCGGTGAGGCACTCGCCCAGACTGCGCGGGAGCGCCTGGCGTTGATCGATGCGATGTTCTCCCCAAGCGAAGCCAGCAAGGACGAGAACTACGCTGGCATTGTTCGCATTACCGCGCCGAAAGCGCTGGGTCGAATCGGATTGCTCCCGCCGCTCTCAACCTTGGCCATTGCACATCCCGGTCTGCGCATTGACCTCAGTCTGAGCGACACGCCCGCTGATGTCGTGGACGAACGTATCGACATTGGCGTGCGGTTCGGGCCCGTGCGAGACAACCGGTTCGTTGCGCGCAAGGTCAATACGCATGGGTTTTATGTAGTTGCCGCGCCCGCCCTGATCGATCGAAGGGGGACACCGATGCACATCCACGATCTCGAAACACTGCCAACGACGGTCATGAACGACTTGTCGACAGGCCGCCCGTGGCCATGGATGTTCTCGCAGGGACGCAAGTACACGCCATCAGCGCCAACGTTCGCCAGCAATGATTCAGAAGCGGAACTGGATGCGGTGCTGTCCGGCCTGGCATTTGGCCAGATTGCGGGGTTCATGGCCGATGAACACATCGCTGCGGGACGCCTGGTGCGCGTGATGCAACCTCTCGAGCCAAGTCCGTGGGACCTCTATGTCTACCGGCCCCAACGTGGCCCTGTAGCGCCGCGCGTGCGACTGGTGTTCGACGAACTGGTCAAATCACTGGCGGGCGCTTGAACAACAGGATTCATGAGTGGAGCCACCGGACGGCCGTGGCGACGCGTGAGGCGCAAACTGTGCGGGCGCCATGCAGGCAGACTGAATAGTCTCTGATCGACCCTTCTGAGTCATCGGCCATTCAAATGTGAATGGCCGATCTTTGTCCGGGAGCGGTCGGCGGGCTTTGGTTCGAACTGACTTAGTACATGGTCAGAGAGGAGTGCCCGGCGGTCGCCAGGCACTGTTTGCTATTGCCTCAGGGCTCGTCGTACACCCAGGTCGATCCATTCGGCATCCGGACAATGA
The DNA here is from genome assembly GCF_005503625.1 of Cupriavidus sp. 2SB. GTDB lineage: Bacteria > Pseudomonadota > Gammaproteobacteria > Burkholderiales > Burkholderiaceae > Cupriavidus. The sequence continues at coordinate 7,882 of NZ_SCMX01000070.1, forward strand.
GACGCACCTTGCCGTTGGCGTCGACAGCGGCGGCGAAGTCGGTGGGGACGCTGCTTCCAGCGGGGCCTGCGAGAGGCTTCGTCGAGCTCACCACCGTCGTGCCAGGATTGAGCCGGTAGATCGTGAACCGCCCGGCTCCGTCGACTTCCACGAAGCTGGCGGCGTCGGCCTTTCGGGCAAATGCAACCCCGCCCATGTAAATGTTTTGGACGCTGCTGTCGGCGACGTATCGGGTGATGGCAGTCGAAGCGTCCCATGCGACCGAGATGGCGCTATTGGCGGTCATGGCGGGCAGGATGATTCCGGAGTTCACCCCGCCAAAACCCGCGGCGCCCGCCTGCGTCAACCACGGCCAGGCCCATACCCCTTGGTAACGAAAACCGTCGGTGCCGATGGCCAGCGACGAACCGTCCGGCATCATGGCCAGGCTGATCAATGGCGTACCCGCCGAGCCCCCCAGTATGGTGCCGCCGGCATAGCCCGACTGGACAAGGCCGCCTCCGCAGTCATACCCATAAAACAAGCCGCCGCCGGACATGATTACCATATCGAACAACGGGGTCACGGCGCCGCAACCTTGCAGGGAATAGGCCTGCACGGGCTGGGTGGCATCCACCGGATACGCGTTGACGCTGAACATTCCTATGTCCGGGCTGGTCTGCAGCACGATCTGGTCCTGGGCCGGGTCAGTCGACATGGCGCGCCAGAGCCGGCTCGACGCGGCGGGCAGCGAGCCGGCGGGCTCAACTGGCGCGGAGCCGGGTTGGCCAAACCGCTCCAGCCGGGCGGGCTGGACGCCATCGGCGCGTCACCGATCCGTTGCCGAACTTCTTCGAGCCGGGCCAGAACGGCACCTCTCCGCTGCAAACCGGTTATTGGCTCGAGGTCGCCTGCGGTGTCGAGATCGCCGCCGAAGATGGTACGGTCGGATCGAGTGTCCACGACTTGCTTATTGATGCATTTGTCTGCCACTATCGGACTGTCTTTACCCATCCGTCTCATTCGTCCCATGCCATTCGACTTTATTCGAACCGTACTTGCGACGGTTGCCGCAGGCGCTCTGACTTCCGTTCTGTCCGGCGCCGCACTGGCGCAGGGCAGCGTTCCGGTGACGGTCGACAACTTCACCCGCGCGGAGACGGACAATTACTTGGCAAGCAATGCCAAGGTGGCCGGTGGACTCGGCAAGTTCCATCATTCGCGGGAACCTGCCTCAGTCGAGAACCAGACCGTCATCCGGATGAACCGCGACACGCTCTATTCGTTCGCGGTTCTGGACTTGGCGGCCGGTCCCGCCACAGTCACCCTGCCCAACGCGGGCAAGCGCTTCATGTCGCTGATGGTGCTCAATGAAGACCATTACGTGCAGTTCGTCGCGTACGACAACAAGCCACGCGCGATCACGCAGAAGAACATGGGAACGCGGTATGCCTTCGTGGCCGTCCGCACCCTGGTGGATCCCGCGGACCCCAAGGACCTTGAGGCGGTCCACAAACTGCAGGACGCGATCAAGCTTGACCAAAAGAACACCGGCAAGCTCGAGTTGCCCAACTGGGATGAATCCAGCTTGAAGGAGGTTCGCAACATCCTGCTCGCCCTGGCCAAGCACTCGGGCTTCGACCGCTCCTTCGGCAGGAAGGATCAGGTCGACCCCATCCACCACCTGATCGGCACGGCCGCCGGCTGGGGCGGCAATCCGGACAAGGACGCGAGCTACGCCAGCTTCACGCCAGAAAAGAACGATGGCAAGACCATCTACAAACTGACGGTGCCACGCAACGTTCCGGTGGATGCGTTCTGGTCGGTCAGCCTGTACAACGCCAAGGGCTTCTTCGAGAAGAACAACTACAACGCCTACTCGGTCAATGACGTCACGGCCAAGAAGAACGCGGATGGTTCGGTGACTGTCCAGTTCGGCGGATGCGACGGCAAGATCCCGAACTGCCTGCCCATCGTCGAGGGCTGGAACTACACCGCACGGATGTACCGACCGCGCCAGGAAATCCTGAAAGGAAGCTGGCAGTTCCCCAAAGCTCAAGTGGTCCGATAGCAGCAAGAAGCAGCGCCATGTTGCTTTCTGCTTCAACGTCCGCACGGGACACGAAGCCGCCGGATCGGATGTCCTGCAACGGCGGGCCAGGGACTGGCAGCAGCCGAACAGATGCCTATTGCCGAAGGGCCGCTCGTGGCCGTTCTGGGCCTCCAGCGCCGGACCGATGCCACGACCAACTGGCTGGGCTCCGTCGGTATGCACCATCACCACTTGCAGTCCGAACGCCCCCGCCACGCGTTGCATTAAGGATTCCAGGCGCAACAGGTCGGCTTCGGAACGCACCTTGGCCGTCGGGCCTACGGGGACATCGATTAGCACGTGCGTGGCCCCGGCAGCCACCTTCTTCGACAGGATCGACGCAACCAACTGGGCGTCGCTGTCGATATCCAGGGCGCGTTCGACACGAATCATCACGTCGTCGGACGGACTGAGGTTCAGTGCGCCGCCCCACGCGAGCGCGGCACCCGTGCGTTCCACGACGCGCCGCAGCTCGTGCACGTCCAGTGTCACTCGCGTCAGGGTTTCCATGGTGTCCGCCGTGCCCGCTGGAGATGCGATCGCGCGTGAGGAGGTCTTGGGAATTGTCAGCCCGGCGGCGGCCACAATTGCCCCGATGATTGGCGTTGTGCGATTGCCCGGCAGCCCGCCCACGCAATGCTTGTCGGCCACCACCCCGCGGTCCCAGCGCAATTGCTCCCCTGTGCCGATCATCGCGCGGGTCAAGCCGATAACTTCCTGCTCGTTCATTCTGCCGCCCGCGCAGGCCGCAAGGAAGGCCGCGATCTGCATTTCCGTGTAACGCTCGCCAGCAATGTCCGTGACGATGCCGGCCAGTTGTGCGTCGTCGATGACCAAGCCATGAATCTTTGCGCGGACTGCGCACATTGATTCCAGGGCTGGCGCGTGCGTGACCTCGACCGCATCGCCTTCACGGGCGCCCAGTTCCCCTGCAGCGCTCGCCGAGAGGCTGGCTTGGTGAGTATGCAGCAGCGGGGAACCCACCAGGTTCAGCGTGGCGATCAGTGTGCAGGACATGGATCACAGCCATCGCCGCTGCGGGTGTGCGGCGCAGGCATTTCTGGATGCGAAGTGCCCGGACGTTGATGGAAATCAAGCTAACCCCCGGCGTGCGATCCATGCTGAAAATACTGCTGCGCGCTGTGCGCACCGCAAGGCATCCGGTTGGCGATGGCGCGGCATGGACAGGGAGATATCGATGAAAGTGCAATGTCTGGGCGCCACCGATACGGTGACTGGCTCAAAGTACGTCGTGGATACGGGACGCGTCCGCGTGATGGTGGATTGCGGCCTGTTTCAGGGATTCAAAGCCCTGCGCCTGCGTAACTGGGATGCGCTGCCGGTGGATCCCGCCAGCTTGCACGCGGTGGTGCTGACCCACGCGCACATCGATCACAGTGGCTACCTGCCTCTGCTGATCCGCAACGGATTCCGCGGGCGCGTGTACTGCACGCTGGGTACCGCGCAATTGTGCGGCGTATTGCTTCCCGACTGCGCGGCGCTGGCCGAGGAGGACGCGGCGTATGCAAACCGAAGAGGGTTCTCGCGTCACGATCCGGCAATGCCGCTGTACACGCGCGCCGATGCCGAGCGCGCGGTGCATCGCCTGGAGGCAGTGCGATTCGACACACGCGTACCGGTGGGCTCGGACATCTATGCCGAGTTCAGTCACGCCGGCCACATCATCGGCGCGTCCAGTGTTACCTTGCACGTCGACGGGCAGCGCCTGGTGTTCTCCGGCGATCTTGGGCGATTGAATGACTCGGTGATGCGCGCACCCGCCTTCCTGAAACGTGCCGACTGGCTGTTCGTGGAATCCACATACGGCGACCGGTGTCATCCCGACGTGGATCCCATCGACGCACTGGGCGACATCGTCAGCCGCACGATCGACAGGGGCGGCACGCTCGTGATCCCGACGTTTGCAGTAGGCCGTGCGCAGTCGTTGCTGTACTGCCTGTACCGGCTCAGGCAGTTGCGCCGGCTGCCGGACGTGCCCGTTTATCTGAACAGCCCCATGGCTATCGCGGCGACGACGATCTTTGCCCGCCATGTCTCGGAACTACGCATCGACGAGGCAAGCTGCGCGGGCGCTTGCAACATGGCCAATGCCGTGACCAGCACTGAGGAATCCATACGCCTGAATTCGGACCACGGTCCGAAGATCATCCTGGCAGGCAGCGGTATGGCTACTGGGGGGCGCGTGGTGCACCACCTGGAAGCGTTCGGCCCGGACCCGCGAAACACCATCCTGCTGTCCGGATTCCAGGCTCCCGGCACGCGCGGCGCTCGCCTGTGCAGTGGCGCCAAGCAAATCCGGCTGCATGGCAAGGACATCGACATCCGCGCCGAAGTGGCTCAAATCGAGAATCTGTCGGCCCATGCCGATAGCGACGAGTTGATGACCTGGCTGAAGGGGTTCGAGTGTCCGCCGCGTCAGACGTTCGTCGTGCATGGCGAGCCAGCGGCCAGCGACGCGTTACGCCAGCGCATCGAACACGAGCTGAAGTGGCGAGTGACGATGCCCGAGTACCGGCAGAAGTATTTGCTGGAGTAGGGGAGAAACAAGTAAATGCCACCCGATAAAGTTGCGAAACGAAAATCGCGGCATTTACTTGGAATGCCACATCTGGAGTGGGTGCCACGGCACTAGCGCGTAGCGCGCATAATTCTTCGAGCTTGGCCAGCACGAGACCAAGAGCCACGGCGCTGTGCGGCTGTGGCACGTTAGTGGGCGAGTTCGATCACGCCGGGCCGGCGGCGTGCCGGCGTGGGTCGTGCGCGCTGCGTGACGCTCAGACCTGCGCCAGCGCATCCAGATCGAAGATCTCGATTTTCTTGCCGTCCACGCGGATCAGCCCCTCGCGCTGGAAGCGCGAGAACGTACGGCTGACCGTTTCCAGCTTGATGCCCAGGTAGCTGCCAATTTCCTCGCGCGTCATCCGGAGTGTGAAAGCATGTGCCGAGTAGCCCCTGGCGCGCAGGCGCCGCGAAACGTTGAGCAAGAAGGCCGCGACCCGACGCTCCGATGGCATGCCCGACAGCAGCGTGGTCTGGCGGGATTCGCGCACGATCTCCTGGCTCAGCAGTTTGTGCAATTGATGCTGTACGCCGCGCATGTCGCGGCAAAGCTGTTCCAGCGGTAAGAACGGGATCACGCACACGGTGCTGTCTTCCAGTGCAATGGCATCGCAATCGTATTGGTCACTGGAGATGGCACTTAGCCCGAGCATGTCGCCCGGCAACAGATAGCCCGTGACGTGCTCGACACCTTCCTCGTGGCCTGCTACGACCTTGAACGATCCTGAGCGCAGCGTATAGAGGCACTGGAATTTGTCGCCCACGCGGAATAGGTAGTCTCCACGATGCACCGTGCGCCACCGTCCGATGATCGACTCGAGTCGGGGCATGTCATCGGTGTCGAGTTCCGCCGCCAGGCAGAGCGGCCGCAGGCTGCAATGGACACATCTGGGTGTCTGGGCCATGAACTGCGCTGGCGCGTAGGGTTCAGGGTAGGGCGGAGGCACGACCGTGCGAAATTCTACTGCTTGGTGCTGCATGTCATCCCCTTTTGCTGGTCGATTCGCTGGCTGCATGCCAGCGTCAGTATTCGGTGTCTCCCGATTTGCCTGAAGTATTGATCACGGCCGGTTCGGCCGAAATCAGCCGTGGCTGAGAGGCGGGTCAGATTGTGCTGGGTGCGTGTCAGGAAAACCTGACACGCACTTGCCCGCAGAATGTGCGGTCGCCCGGCAGGGCCTTGCGCCAACGCAAGACCCTGCGCCGCATTACGCCTAGAGTCACCATGAGGAAGGACGAGGACAAGCCAAATGGGGGAATGATGAAAAGCGATGTTCAACTAAAGCAGGACGTCCTGGACGAACTGGCGTGGGACCCGGAAGTCGATGAGCGAGAGGTGGGAGTGCAGGTAAGGGATGGCATCGTCACGCTCACCGGGAATCCGCGTTCATTCCATGCCAAACGCTGTGTCGAGCGGGCTGCGCGACGCGTGGCGGGTGTACGCGCACTTGCCGTGGAATTGGAGGTGGTGCTGCCGGGTGATGGGGTGCGAACCGACGCCGATATCGCGTGGGCCGTCGAAAACGCTTTGTCCTGGAATTCAGTCGTGGCTGCTGGCCAACTCGGCGTGGTAGTGGAGCGTGGCATGGTGACGCTTTCGGGCGAGGTCGACTGGGACTATCAACGTCGTGCCGCCGCCGATGCGGTGCGCCTGCTCAATGGTGTGCGAGGCATCGTGAATCAGATTGTGCTGCGGCCCCGAACCAGCGCGCCCGACGTGCAGCGGCGCATCGAGGACGCCTTGCACCGTCAGGCAGCGCAAGATGCGCGACATGTGAAGGTCGTCGTCAAGGATGGCGTGGTTACCCTGTCGGGGCATGTCACGTCGCTGGCCGAACGTCAGGCGGCGTTCAACGCCGCGTGGAGCGCTCCCGGCGCGACGAAGGTCGTAGACGACATCCGGGTGCTGCCGCAGTAGCGTTGCGTTGGTACGAAGCCCGCGCCATCGGCCAGTCAGATGCGCAGGACTGCGGCGCCAACAAGCCGTCCTGCGCGCATATCTCCCAGCGCCTTGTCCGCATCGCATAGCGGATAAACCGTGGTGTGCACCTGAATTGGAAGGCTGGCGGCCACTTTCATGAGTCCCACCCCATCTTCGCGCGTGAGGTTGGCAACGGATACGATGCGCCGCTCTTCCCAAAGGTGCCGATACGGAAACGACGGAATATCGCTCATGTGGATGCCGCCGCATACGACCACGCCTCCCTTGTCCGTGGCTCCCAGTGCAGCGGGTACCAGCGAGCCGTCCGGTGCAAAGATCAGGGCGGCGTCCAGCAAGGCTGGTGGCGGGTCCAGGCTGCTGCCTGCCCACACCGCGCCGACTTGAGTGGCCAGCGCCTGCGCCGAAGTATCGCCGGGTCTTGTCATGGCATAGACCGTGCGGCCCTGCGCCACGGCGATCTGCGTGACAATGTGCGCGGCCGCGCCAAAGCCGTAGATGCCAAGGCGCTGCGCGTCTCCAGCCATGCGCAGCGTGCGGTAGCCGATCAGGCCGGCGCACAGCAATGGCGCGGCCTGCGTGTCATCGTAGGTGTCTGGAATCGGGAAGCAATAACGCGCGTCTGCCAGCACGTATTCCGCGTAGCCGCCGTCGCAGGCGTAGCCGTGGAACAGCGGCGCGTCGCACAGGTTCTCGCGCCCGCTGGCGCAGAAGCGACAGACGCCGCAGGTATGGCCCAGCCACGGCACGCCCACCCGGTCGCCGAGGGCCACCCCGGCCGCGCCTTCGCCCAGCTTTTCGACGCGACCCACGATCTCGTGGCCTGGGATCAGCGCCGGCTTTGGATGAGAAAGATCTCCGTCGATCACATGCAGGTCCGTGCGGCATACCCCGCAGGCCAGCACGCGGATGCGCACCTGGCCGGCACCTGGCGTGGGCACAGGCACGCGCTGCGCGTCGAGCGTGTGCCCGTCGAAGATCATGGCCTGCATGCTGGCATCCATGTAGCGTTCCTTGTCGTGCTTACCCGCGCAACGGCGGGTTAGATCGATCGTCGCATCCGCTACGCGCTATGACTTGATCTGGCGCAAGTGTCGCAATCCTGCACTGATTACCTTTGACTGTAGTCGGTGCAACAGCGTACGAGGGCATGGCGATGGCTTACAAGACAGTACTGGTGGATCTGGCTGACGATGGGGCGACTCAGGCGCGGCTGGATGCGGCATTTACCCTGGCGGCGAACGCCAATGGGCGCGTGATCGGACTCAGCGCCACCGGACCGATGCTGGATCCGTATCGCAGCGCGGGCTCGGAGGCAATGCGCTATCAGGCCATGCGTGCCGACATGTTGCGCGGTGTGGAGCAGGCCGGTACGCAGGCGCTCTCCGATGCCTGCGCGCGCCACGGTACGCCGACTGATTACATGCACCTTCTGGTGGAGCAGGATGCCGGCTGGGCGCTTGCCGCGCATGGCATGGCCAGCGACATCATCCTGCCCGGCCTGCCGGGCGCGCCCAGCGACCTGCCCGTTTTGATGGCGTCGGCCGCCGAGTATGCGCTGGTGAACGCGGGGAGGCCTTTGCTAGTGGTACCGGCCCAGGCGCGGCTGTCGACGATCAATACCGCCGTGGTGGCGTGGAACGGCAGGCGCGAGGCAGCTCGCGCGCTCAGCGATGCGCTACCGCTGCTAAAACGCGCCAATCGCGTGATCCTCGTGGTGGTGATGGGTAGCAAGGGGCTCTGGCAGCACGGCGACGGAGAACTGCTGCGCTGGCTGGGCACGCACGGTGTCCGTGCGACGCTGGCGGTGGAAGAATCGTCATCGGTCGCCGGTTGCCTGCTGCAGAAGGTGCTGCGGGAATCGGCCGACCTGCTGGTGGCTGGCGGCTACGGACATTCAAGGCTTGGTGAGCTGATGATCGGCGGCACGACCCGCACGTTGCTGAACAACACGCCAGTGCCACTGCTCATTTCCCACTAGGCGGCCGCGCCGCAGAGGCCAGAAGATCAAGCCATGCTCGCCTATCCCAGCATCTTCGTGCATATAGACGCCAGCTCGCGCGCGATGCTCCGCGCGAAGTTGGCCGTGCAAATCGCCATCGCCCAGCGTTGCCGCCTGATAGGCGTTTGTGCCACGTTTGCCGCCGATCCACAGTGGTTCTATCACGTGGGGCACGCCGCCACCGTTCTGCAGGAGGATCGGGCCCGGCGTGAGCGCCAGCACGAAACGCTGCAGCAACGATTCGAGTCGACGGTATGGCGCGAGTCGGCATCTGCGGAATGGCGCAGCCTGCATGGCGACCCGGTGCGTCAGACGCTCAGGGAAGTCAAGGAGGCCGGACTCCTGGTGGTTGGGCAAATCGATGCCAGTGAACCCGAGACCGTGGTGGCGCCACAGTTTCTCGAATCGATCATTCTGGAGTCCGGTCGGCCCGTCCTGGTGGTGCCCTACGCTGGGCCGGCGCTGACCGTGGGCCGCCGCGCGCTGGTGGCGTGGGATGGCGGCAAGGAATGCGCCCGTGCCCTGCACGATGCATTGCCGCTGCTGGCAGGTGGCACGGTGCACCTGCTCCATGCCAATCCGACCCAGCACGTCACACGCGCCGATGCGGCGCCACTTGAAGTCGCGTGCCGTGTGCTGCGCGATGTGGGCGCCGACGTCAGCACCGAGTGCGAACCCGGTACGAGCGATGCTGCCATAGGCGACCTGATATTGTCGCGCGCCGCCGATGTGCAAGCCGACCTGCTGGTCATGGGCGCGTACGGGCACGGACGCTTCCGCGAACTCGTGCTTGGCGGCGTGACCAAGACCATCCTTACTTCGATGACAATCCCCGTGCTGCTGGCACACTGAGACGAGCCACGCTACGTTTGCGAATCTGCTGGCTCCTCGGGGTTCCAAAGGACGCGGGCAGCGTCGGCACGCGCATCGCTAGCGTGCGAACAGAGCCGGGATTGTGGATTGCTCGAGCAGGGTGCTGGCGATGCCTCCCAGCTTGCCGACTGCTTTGTCGCTTGCCGGCGCGCCGCAAACCAGCAAGTCGGTGCGGGCCGTCCGCGCGGTGGCCAGCAAGGCGTTGCCTGGTGACGCATGTGCATCGCCCCTAAGTCCGATCAGACAGGCGCGAACGCCCCGCCGCGCCAGCCACGTCAGCGCGTAGCTGGCCGGCGCCAGATTGGTGTGGCGGTGTCGGGAGACGGGGATGCAGCAAACAAGCGCGACATGCTGCGCGCGGCGCAGGAGCGGCAGCGCGTCGCGCATCGCACGCGCCGATTCGCGCGTGCCACTCCACGCCACCATCACGCGCGGATAGGGCCACGCCTGCGTGGGGGCGGCGTCGTGCGTCCGTGGAATAACAAGAACCGGTGGTCCGGCCTCCAGGATCGTGCCTTCGGCAAAAGGGGGTGTGTCAACCAGGCGATGGGCCTCGCCAGCGCACGGCTGGCTGACGATGATCAAGTCAGCCAGGCGGCCTTCGCATTGCATGGCTTCCAGTGACGTGCCTTCTCCCACGCGCCAGTCCACGGCAATGGGGGCGCCTGCCGTCGCGGTTTCGAAGGCCACGCGGCTAGATTCGCAATCGGCAAAAAACGCCGCGTCGGGCGTCAGGCCGCGCTGTGGCAACAGGCCCACAAGCGTTGCAGGCAATGCACAGGCCAGGGCGACGGCGTGGGAGAGCCGGGCCGTGGCGTGCGTTGACGCATCCACGTGGACCACGATAGCTGAGATCTCCATCCGCACCCTCGCCAGTGCCTCGACATTGGGCACGCGTCAAATCTATGTCATGACGTGGGAGAACCGTTGCGAAAAGTCAAACGAGAGCGGACTGAGTCGATCGATCAAAGCCGTTGCGGCAGATCAAGTGCGATGGGTTTAGGCGTCCTAATCTCGAAAGCACGATGACCCAAGCGGAGTCCCGATCATGTACGAAAGAATCCTGGTGGCGGTGGATGGTGGCGATTCGGCGGACTTGGCAATGTCGCAGGCCATCGGCATGGCGCGCGTATGCCAGGCTGCGATCAAGCTGCTGTACGTGGTTGACGATAGCGAATTGTTCGATGCCGCGGGTACGACTGATACCGCCAAGGCGCTGAGCCAGCTTGTGCGGGGTGGCGAACGGGCCTTGGATCTGGCCGCCGAGCGATGCTCTCACGCCGACGTTACCTGTATCAAGGAACTCGTGGAGCGTCCCCTTGGCCGCGGCAACATCTCGGAGACCATTGTCGAGCGTGCAAACTCCTGGCCAGCCGACCTGATCGTTATGGGTACGCATGGGCATCGCGGCTTGCGGCGGGCCATCATGGGTAGCGTGTCCGAAGGCGTGCTGGCGCAGACCAACAAGCCCGTGCTGCTGATTCGCGCGCCGGCCAGCACACAGCCGCCACACCTCGCAGGTAAGTCGAATGACAGGTACTAGGGCGGTGATTCTCCGGGAAACAGGTTCGCCTCGATGGCGTAGCGCACCAGCGCGGCGTCGCTGCGAAGCTGGAGTTTATCCAGCAGTCGCATCTTGTAAGTGCTGATGGTTTTCGCGCTCACGCACAGGGCCTCGGCGATTTCCGTCAGCGATTCGCCATTGACGATGCGCCGGTACACCTCCAGCTCGCGGTCGGACAGGCTGGCATGCGGTGCATCGGTTTGCTCCTGCACGCCGAGCGCCAGCTTTTCCGCCATCTCGGGGCTGACATAGGTGCCGCCCGTGGCCACCTTGCGCAACGCCGCGATCAGGTCATTGGCGGCGCTGTCCTTGGTCAGGTATCCGGCCGCGCCAGCCCGGAATGCGCGTACCACATACTGCTCCTCGGCATGCATGGTCAACACCAGCACCCGGCTGACCGGATACTCGGTGCGGACATGCCGCACCAACTCAAGTCCGCTACGTCCGGGCATCGACAGGTCCAGCAGAATCACGTCGGGCGTGGTCTCGCGTAACACCTGCGGCACTTCGGAACCTTTGGCAGCTTCGCCCACGACCTCGACATCGTCCTCGCGCTCCAGAATATGGCGCAGGCCGTTGCGCACCACGGCATGATCGTCGGCAATGACCACTCGTATCATCGTCTCACTCCGTCTCGGTGGCGCGCATGGGAAAGCGCAGGCATAGCTCGAATCCTTGCCCAGGCGCGTGCGTCAGCGCCAGCGTTCCGCCAAGCAGACGGGCTCGTTCGCGAATGCCGAGCAGTCCGAACGAGCGTCGCGTGCGATCGCGTAGCGCGCCGTCCCAGCCATTGCCGTTGTCGCGCACGCGGAGCACGTGTTCGCCGGCCTGCCGGTCCAGGGCGATCCACACGCGATTGGCCTGTGCATGGTGCACGACGTTGTTCAGCGCCTCTTGCACGATTCGGAAAACCGCCGTCGCCTCCTGTTCGTTTACGTCAAGATGATCGGGGGCGCCTAATTCGATCGTCAGGCCGTAGCGGCGGCTGAAATCCTTGGTCAGCCAGTCCAGTGCCGCCGCCAGCCCCAGTTCGTCGAGCAGGGCGGGGCGAAGGTCTGCGGAGATTTGCCGGACTGCGGCGATGGCGGCATCGATGCTGCCATGCATGGCAGCGGCGCGACTGAGGTAAGGCGACGCCGTGTCGACTTCGCGCAGTTCGCTCTCCAGCATGGCAAGGTCCATCTTCAGCGCACTCAGGCGTTGCCCGATGTCGTCATGCAACTCGCGGGCGACGCGGCGTTTTTCTTCCTCGCGTTTTGCCAGGATGCTGTCGGAGAGCGCCTGCAATTCCTCGCGCGAGCGCCGCAATGCGGTTTCCGCTCGCACACGCTCGGTGATGTCGCGAAGCACAACGGTAAATAGCTTGCGGCCCTGGCCGTCGCTTGTCTGCGAGATGGATGCCTCGATGGGGAATTCGCTGCCGTCGCGGCGCAGCGCATAGAGCGTACGCTGCAGCCCCATCTGCCGATCCGTGACCCCCGTTACACCGAAGCGGCGCACGTGCAGGGTGTGAGCGGAGCGAAAACGCTCCGGCAGCAGGAGGTCGAGGGTCTTGCCGATGGCATCCCCTGCGGCAATCCCGAAAAGCGTCTCGGCCATCGGGTTGAACAGCACGATCTGCTGCTGTTCGTTGATGGAGATGATGGCCTCCATGGAAGTCCGCACAATGGCTGCCAGACATGCCTCGTTGCCCGAGATCTGCGCGGGCAGGTGCGTCGCATCGCTGCGAAGGGGCGTGTCTCGGGTCATGTCGGGCCACTCTTAAGGGACGCTCAATGCCGAAGGCATGATTCTTCTTTTTCCTAAGACGGCAGCAGTCTGCTGATCACGGGCTGCTGATCAGAATATAGAAGATACGTAACGCCCGCGCGACCCGGCGCACGCGAGAAGGGTGCCCACCCGCTCACATACTCCGCACATGAATGGTGCGCCTATGCATCATGGCGCACATAGTTGGTCTGAGCTGTCACTCGGCTGTGATCGGTGTCGAGCGTCTCTGGCCAACACGACAGGCTGCGGTGTCTTATTGAATGCTGGTCTGGCAAACCGGCGCCGCAGTGGTTGACGCAACGCAAAGGCCAGTCGTGGTGGGCTGCCATGCTAAAGACAGCCGGATTTGCCGGCGATCCAATGAAGGAGTCCACGATGACCAGCCTCAGACATTACGACCCGCTTTCCATCGAGCCGATCAGCGACATGATGCAGGGCATGCTACGCGCGTTCCGCGGGACAGCCGACGTCGGCACGGTATTCAAGGTCGATGTGACGGAGTCCGATGGCAGCTACACGGTGACCGCTGAGTTGCCCGGTGTGAAACCGGAGGACATCGATATCGACGTCGATCGCGGCACGGTCATGATAGCCGCCAAGGTCGACCGCACGACCGAGCAGCGAGACGGGGAACGTGTGATTCGCCACGAGCGCTACAGCGGTGCGATGCGCCGCGCCTTCACGCTGGATGCTGACATTGACGAAGCGAAGGTGGATGCGACCTACGCCGACGGCGTCCTGCGGCTAGCGCTGCCCAAGAAGGAAGCAACGCCGCAGAAGCGCATCCAGATCCGTCCGGCAGGGGAGACCACGCGATGAGCGTTAATGAGATTCCGTTGCCACGCTCCGATCCACATTCCACTGACCGGCCCTAGCATGTGGATGGGCGCGCCGCGGCCCGCGTACACGCGCGCCCAAATCCACGCATGCAGCAGGCACGCGGTTGCTAGCAGGGCGCGAAGCGGATCGTGTGCCAATCGCTCGACCTGCATGCTGGTTGGCGTGCCATGTACACACCAATTGCAGAAATGCTCGCAGTTGTTGCGCAGCAGGTGATAGGCGTCCTCGCCCAGCCGCGACGTGGCGCGACGTACCACGTCGGCGCCGCCGTACCGCGCATGCTGCACGGTGCCAACTTCGATTCCGTGGCCGTCGGCAAAAGTGTCGAGCGTGGTGCACTCCACGGGGCCTCGGCGCAGCAGTGACTTGAATCCCGCGTAATGCACTACCTGTCCGTTGCCGATGTAAATGCCATGATGACAGTACCAGCGTCGCGGCGTGATAACGTGCGTGCCTTCGTGAAGCGCCTGCGGCGCCCGGTGGGTTGCCGCTGGCCCCATTGCCATGCCCAGATTGTTCATTTTCATCTCCCGCCGGTTGGCACCGATGGCACGGACGCGTGCGGCCTGTTGCTTTATGAACTTCGCGCGCGGCGTTGCCGGGGTGTGGCTGGAGTATTGGTCATGCGGGACTCATGCAACTATCAGCGGATGCCGGCAAACGCGTCGCCCAATTGCCATGTGGGACGTGGGAAAGGGGCTGTGCGGTGCGTCAGGTTTGCCGGCGCCGCTGTCAGGGTTGCCTGACTCGCACCGATGAGGCGCGGTGAACGGCGCCCAGCACTCGGTAGCCGGCCGGGGTAACGTGCACTGTGGGAGATGCTGTCGACCGTGCGTTGGCCATGTTGATCAAACGACAGGTGGCAAGCGCGGCCAGATCGTGCGGGTCGATATCGCGGCACGACCCCAGCGATCCCAGCACCATCAACGCAGCAATTTCATGGGCACTCAACATGGCATGTCTCCCCTTGGCAGCGGCAACTTTGTGCGTCTCGTCTTTTGCCTTGTGAAGATAGCCACTGGGAAATAGTTAGTGCGCTAAAACCCATAACTGTTTGACGACGATCAATTGTGAAGGCATCGACGACGCTACGTGACTGACCTCGCCCCGTCCCACTCCAGGCTTCCCAACATGTAAGCGGGTGCCCCCGCGTCGGAGACTCGCCGATCGCACGCGTCATGACAGCGGGTCGCATTCCAGGTCATCGCTAAACCCAGCCTTTGCAGTTCCATCTCTGAGTTCATCGTCTGGTACCGCAGCCGGGCGCGATCCATGACGCCGGCGCAGTGGCCCGTCAAGGAGTGATGCCGAACGTGTTGTTTCGTTGATCAATCCCAAGTCTTGGCCACCCCTGTTGTTCGCCCTATTTGTCGTCTTTGATCAGCCGCGCACTTAAAGTACGGTGCTTTCGCACAGATCTGCTTGGCCCATGCAGTACTGCCAGGTGCCTTCTTCGCTATTCATCGTGAACGAGATGGTCAGGTCTATCGGTTTGCGGCCGACGATCAACGCGACTTCCTGGATGATGCCCTGGTACACAGCCGCCAGATAGTACTGGCCGGGTGGCAGGCGCATATATAGCAGCGGTCCCTCGCTCACCACGCGCAGGACGCGTTCGTGTCGCGCATTGAGTAGCAGCACCTTGACGTCCGAAAGCGATGCGCCATCCGATCGATCCTGGAATCGCAGGTGCACATTGAACTGCGGCGCAAGCGAGCGCATGCGCGCCACATCGTCGGCGCCGATGCCCCCCGAGAGGTAAGGAATGCTGGTGGCGCCCTGCTGCAGAGCGGCCTTGGGCGTACTTGTCGACGCTTGAGCGCAGGCCGGGCCAGCCAATGCGGTAGAGGCAGCGAGGATCGTGATCTTGACCCAGGAGCGGCGAGTGCCGAGGAAGCTCATGATCGATTCCGCTATGTGATTGCGTTGCCGCGTTAATTCTCACTTTATGTCCGCGTGGGCGGTGGCCGTTGACGCAACGCAAAGCGATTGCCGTGCAACGTTCGGAGGCACGAAGGACTGTCGCCAACGGTATCAGTTGCGGGGTCGATGCTGCTCACCACGAGACAAAGACGCGCAACCCTCGCGTGGCGTGGCGCGATCCATGCGCCCTTGCGATGAATCAAATCACCGATTGGGCTAACGCCTAGGCTAGGTAAGGTGACGTCTCCGGGTACGGCTACGTATCGCCGAACACATCATGAGCGCAATCGAGTTTTCAGGAATGTTGCCGACTTACTGCTCGGCAGGCCCCAGCCTTCAGTGCCAAGCGCGCGTAAATGGCGCGCAAGCGTGTTATGGCATTACCGCCGAAGCCCTGGAGGACCACTTCGGCGCGCGATCATGTCGACCGGAAGACTTGTTCGTGGCCTATCAAAAGCACAGGGGGGCCATCGAGACGATGGCCCGTGGCCTGTTCGAGATGACCGGGGCATACAACGTTCTGCTGCACAGTGGGCACTTTCGATTCGGTATGTAGCTTTGAGTGACACGAGGATTGCGGCGAGGCGGCACAGTTTGCGGTGCCGGACGCTTTGAAAAGAGATGATTGATGATGAAAACGATCTGGGCCAGTCGAAGTGCCATCGTGATCCTATTGGCGATACTCGCCGCTTGCGCTAGCTATCCGCCAGGCGATCCACAGCTTCTGACGTTCCTGCAGGACGGCGTGACAACCCGGGAGGACGTGTACATGAAACTGGCCGAGCCAAGCGCGGTGTGGGAAGGTGGTCGCGTCATGATCTATCAAGTCGACCGCAATAAGTAGGGTTATGTGCCGATGCGGCGCAGGGAAGCCGCATCGACCGCTAAGTACAGCTTGGTCCTGGTCTTCGACGACCAAGGTATCCTTCGCCGGCATTCTCTGGTCGGGATGAAGGATGATCCTCCTGTCCCTTGAAATTGCTCTTGGACGCATCCATTCCGGCATGCCGATGATCCGACGATCGGAACGACACCGCTACCCTGGACCACACGAAGACCACGTATCCCTTAATCCAGACCAAATTCCGGCAGAATTCGTCACCTATCTGTTCAACACGGGACCGACGCGACGGACCAAAGAATCACCGTGTCGCGACAACACCCCATTCTCAGTGAAGTGCGGCACGTTGCCGTTCTCGACTCAAGGAGCCTGCCATGCAATCCATCGTACTTGCCGCTGATGGGTCAACGTACAGCGATGCGGCGGCGCACTTTGTGGCCGCCGGAGAATTGCTCAAGGGTCCATTGCTTGTCCACTTGGTTCATTGCATGCCGGACGTGTCGGGTGAGGTGAAGTCATACATTAGCGCCACCGAGCTGGCCGCATGGCACGCGGACGAAAGCAGCCGGACTTTGCGCTCGGCCGCCGATATCCTCAACCTCGGCGGCGTATCGTTCGAGCAGCACGCGCTGACCGGCTTCGCGCCCGACCGCATCGTCGAGCTAGCACGTTCCGTCGATGCGTCAGCCATTGTGATGGGCACCCACGGCCGGGGAGCATTTTTCGATGCCATCGTCGGCTCCGTGGCGGGCCGTGTCATCGCCCATGCACCGTGCCCCGTCATTCTGGTGAAGGGCGAATCCGCGCACGGCCGGTGACATATGCCTGGGTCTCGGCTGTAAAGCCAATTCGCGGTCCTGCCGGACGCATCTGGCAGCGGTAATCGACGCTGCTGTATATTCTTGGCGCCTGGGAGGTCGCACCTCGACACGAGCCGATTGCGCCTGCGGTAACCGCTCGTGCTTCTTGATATGCCGCAGCGCAGGGGCGAATTACCGATTCGGGAAATCATGACGCTGGATCTTGATCATTTCACTCCGTTACTGTCGTTCGGCGGCGGCCTGCTTATCGGCTTGGCGGCCACGGTGCTGATTCTCTTCAACGGCCGCATTGCCGGCATTAGCGGTATCCTGGGCGGATTGCTGGGCGTGACGCGCCGTGACATGGGGTGGCGTATTGCTTTCCTTGCTGGGCTGCTGAGCGCACCCGTACTGGGCCGTTTTGCGGGCCATTCTCCCGTTGCCGACATCGAGGCTGGCTGGCCCCAAGTTCTGGTGGCCGGCTTTCTCGTAGGCATCGGCACACGATACGCAAGCGGATGTACAAGCGGGCATGGCGTGTGCGGCATCTCGCGCGGTTCGGCGCGATCAATTGTCGGCACGCTCACCTTCATGGCAGCGGGCTTCCTGACCGTTTTCGTAAAACGTCATCTACTGGGAGCCTGAGATGGGCATGATCACTGCGTGGATAGCCGGACTGGTATTCGGACTCGGCCTGATGATGTCGGGCATGGCGAACCCTGCCAAGGTCCTGGCGTTTCTGGACCTTGCCGGCGTGTGGGACCCTTCGCTCGCTTTTGTCATGCTCGGCGCGATCGTGCTGGCCTCGCTGGGGTTTTTTTTCGCCCGGCGCCGCACACGTTGTTGGCTCGGGCTGCCGATGCAGTGGCCCTCCAACACGTCGATCACATGGCGCCTGATCCTCGGCAGTGCCACCTTCGGAATCGGCTGGGGAGTGGCGGGCTTCTGCCCGGGGCCCGCATTGGTGGCGTTGGGTGCGGGATATCCGAAGGCCGCTGGTTTCGTCCTTGCCATGCTCGCAGGCATGATGGTGTTCGAGCTGATCGAACAGGCGAAATCGGGTGTGGCGAGCGTTTGAGCGTGGGCTGATCATAGGTCGAGCTTGGGTTGACACAAATCAACCACAGGCCTGCCTGCTATCCCAGAATCGGAACTGACAGGTCGCTACGCAAAGCCTTGGCCGTCAAGCCATTCCTACACGGTACGGTTCCCGGCCGTACGGACGTCGCGTCCCCATACCGAAGAAGGGATCCCACCATGCGTGACAGCGTACTCATTTCTCCTGCCGAACTCGACGAAGCACTTCGATCGGAGGCGGTTGTGCTAATCGATACCCGAGATGCGGCCCATTATGCGGAGGCGCTTTTGCCGGGCGCGGTGAGCATCCACGAAATATTCACCTATCTTGCAACCACCACACCCGAAGGCCTCAGGGCGCTGCGCGCTACCTTTGCGGCGGCCTTCGGCAAAGCGGGCTTGTCAGGCAATGAAACAGCAGTCGTCTACGAGCAAGCGATGGCCACGGGGTTCGGCCAATCGTGCCGCGGATACATCCTGCTCAGATATCTGGGTTATCCGCGCGACAAGATCAAGGTACTGCATGGTGGCTACCAGGCGTGGAGTGCGGGAGGCCTGCCGAGCACGACCGAGGTTTTCACACCTGTCAGGGCGACCTTTCCCATCACGGACGACGACACCGGTCTGCTCGTGGATTTGGCGGAAATGAAGCGCATCGTCGACGACCCGCGCATCGTGAAGCTCGACGTGCGTGATGTCGACGAGTGGATCGGCGCGAGTTCCTCGCCGTACGGCAAAGACTTCTGTCCCCGCAAAGGTCGCATCCCGCATTCCGTCTGGATCGAGTGGTATCGCATGATGAAGCCGTCTGCCACGGGGCCGCGGTTCAAGTCGGCCGAGGAAATCCTGGCCGAATGCGCCACGGTGGGAATTCGCCGCGATACGCCCGTTGTTGTGTTCTGCTTCAAAGGCGCTCGTGCGTCGAACACGTTCGTGGCACTGGAAGAGGCCGGCATACAGGACGTACGCCTCTACCTCGGATCGTGGAACGAGTGGTCGAGGGACATGACCTTGCCCATCGAAGCGGGGTTGCCTTATGCGGGCGCCAACGCCGGGCGGCCAGTCGGTGACCGCAATTGCCAACGCTAGGAGACGTCATGTCCAAGCATTACACATCGAAGTCCGCTATCCGGCAGGCCGTTGGCCTTTGTCTCACGTCGATTGCCATCGTGGCGATGGCGGCGCCGCCCGCTCCGGCAGCGCGCGGCACGAACGACTGCACGCGTGGGCCCGGCTATGGGATGTATGGCCGTTACGGCATGGGCCCCGACATGATAGGGGGAGGTATGGGTCCCGGCATGATGGGGGGCTATGGTGAGGGCCACGGGATGGGCATGGGTGCGCAGCACTGGACGCGCATTCCGGGCATGAACCTGTC
Organism: Cupriavidus sp. 2SB; assembly: GCF_005503625.1. Lineage (GTDB taxonomy): Bacteria > Pseudomonadota > Gammaproteobacteria > Burkholderiales > Burkholderiaceae > Cupriavidus. Next base: position 27,540 of record NZ_SCMX01000070.1, read on the forward strand.
TGACGAACAGCGCGCGAAGATCAATCGCATCGCCGACGACACGCGTAAGGCGCATTGGACTACCGTAGGCGCCATGATGGACCAGCAGGCGCGGCTGCGCGACCTTTACGGCGCACAAAAGCCGGACGAGGCCGCCATCGACGACGCCTACAAGACCATCGGCAAGCTGCGCAGCCAAATGTATGACTCGACAGTCGATGCACACAAGCGCATGGAGGCGGTGCTGACGAAGGAGCAGCAAGACGTGCTCCACAGGTATTGGCGCTGAGTGTCACCGAGGACGTGGCCCGCCAACATCCGGGCCTTACGGAGGACAGCTTTACAACCCCGTGGTCTGCCGGGCATGCGCCGCTATTGCACGCAGACCTCAGCGGAATTCGACGCAAACCTTCATCACCTTCGTTGATGCCGTTGCCAGCGATGGTGCGGCGCCACCGGAGACACGCTGCATCTGATGGAAAGCTTGTCGGGCGAATGGATCAGGAGACGGTTGATGTATCACCATGTTCTTGTCGCTGTTGACGGTGGCGCCTGCGCCTTGCGTGCGCTGACTGAGGCGATCCGGCTCGCGGCGGCATGCCGCGCGCAACTGGAAGTCGTGCACGTAATTGACTACTCGTTCTTGCAGTACGACAGCGGTTACGGTGTCCGAGCGGATATCATTCCGGAACTGTTGGAGTACGGTAAGAATCTCTTGCGCGACGCTTCAGGCGCGGCCGAACAGGCCGGCGTAAAGTGCACGACGACATTAGTCGATAACATCATCGGTCTGGGTGATGTCGCCGGGCAGATCCTGGAGCGCATCAACACCTCCCATGCCGACGTGGTCGTGGTGGGCACCCACGGGCGTCACGGACTGAAGCGCGTATTTCTAGGAAGCGTTGCCGAATCATTGGCGCGAGCCTCCGCCGTGCCGGTGCTTCTGGTCAGGGAGGAGCCGCGCACGCATGGGATTGCTCCCGACGAGGCGCTGGCGGAAGCGTCGCGATGACCGTCGGTTTGCTGCTGCATGAGACCCATTGATCTGAGCCGCGCCAGACTAGTTTTTTGCTGGCGCAGCGGCCCGTGTGATATCCGTTTGATATCGATGTTAATCGAATTATGACCGGGCTGTAGCACGTGGCGGCCCAGCCGGGTGTTCGGTCTGCAGTGGCTCAGAGATGGCGCTTGCCCATCCGCGAACCCGCATCAGTATGTCGCACTTGCCGAACCAGCCCGCGCGCACCGCGATGCAGGCGGCCTCGAATGCCTTGACGTTCCCCTCAAGGCTGAGCGCGTGCTGCAGCCACCGGCGATAACAGCGGTCCTGATAGGCGATGTATCGCTGACGCAGCATCGGATCCAATGGAATCAGCCCTTCGGACGCAGGAAACTCGGGCGCACCAAGATAGGACTCGAACCAGAACATGTAGGCACACGCGCGCATTCGCTCTTCGAGGGAGGCGTTGACGTATGCCATTTCGGTTATCGGATGCGGAGGTTGTTGACCACTTCGGAAACGCCCGGCGCAGACCATGCGGCGCCGGCAGCGGCTCGGCGCTCGGCCAGCGAGTCGACGGTTCCTTCCAGCGTGACGACGCCGGCGTTTGCCTTGATGGAGATGTGATGGGCTTCGCGTTCCGCATGACGCCGAAGCGCGGATTCGATCTTTCCTTCAATTGCCTCCGGCACGACCTTCGGCACAACACGGATCAGGTTCGATACACCAACAACGCCGCGGATATGGCTGACCGCGTTTTCCGCCGCTCGGCGCTGAAAGCCCCATTGGACGGTGCCACGGAGCGTAATCCAACCCTTTTCGATCTCCACGTGCAGATTGTCGGCCGGCACATGCACATACCACTGCAACGCGTTGCGGGCCGCCAGCGCGACAGCCTCGTCACCCAGCGTAGACTTCGGCGACACTTCAAGTTTGACCACGATACCTTTGACCCCGCTTATGCGCTCGGCGGCGCTCTCCGCGGCAATTTTCTCCGAGTATGTGCCAACGTGGCCGGCGAGGGTCACGACCCCTTGGTGTACTTCGACACCGATTCCGGCGGCAGCTACGCGAGGATCCCAGTCGAGCTCTTCATCGATAAGCTGCTTGATTTCCATGTCTGTTTTCATTCCATTCTCCTGCCTAGGTCATGCAGGGTCATCGAAAGATGGCCCTGCATGTTGCAATCTAGAAGACCCGGGGATCTGGCCCTTGACGTGGCACAAATCAACCCAACGGCGGCGGGAAGGCAGCGGCCTGCTCAGTACTGCGCGCCCGTAGCGGCATGCAAGCTAGGCTTCGTTTGGCGAGAGCCACGCGGGGCGCCGGGAGACGCCGGGATCGGTTGTCGGCTGGGAAATCAGCGCCGTTGCAAACGCATCGATGTCGGCTCGTGCGTCTCCGCTGACGACGTCACGCTGCAACAGCACTATCACGGGATGCGGTGGACGACCCAGCGCCTCGGCAATCTCCTCGGCTGCGCGGAACCCGCCTCGCGCAGCCATCACGGCGGCGGCCACACCCCGCGTGAATGGGCGCTGATCCCTCAGGAAGCTGCGCATCGGTGCGGCGAGATGACCGATCCAGACGGGCGCCATGAAGACCAGGTTGGCGTACTCGGACAAGGGTGGGCCAGCGTAGCGATAGGGCACATGCCGACGCAGAAGGTTGTCGATGACGCATCGGAGGTCACCCCGGAAGCCAGCGCGACTGACTGCGTCCTCGACTTCAAAGAGGGGGCAGTCCAGGCGATCGGCCAGCATTTGGGCAGCCAGCCGCGTGGTGCCGCTACGAGAGTAGAAAATCACAGCAATGTCGTTCATGGCGCGTGACGGGTAGTTGGGATCATTGGGATGCAAGTCTTCCCAACTCAAGGCTAGATTGCTCGGATTCTCCTCGCTTGATATGCGTCAAGGTCCCGACGGTCAGAATTCCTACGCTGAATGCAGGAACGGACTGTCTTGTGAAGGAGCTGCAATGAAACGAAAACTTGCACCGAGTGCGATGGCTGCGGTGGTCATGAGTGCGTTGGCCGTATCCGCTGCGCATGCGCAGAAGAACTACACCGATGGCGGTGATCTTTATGGCGGCGCACATGCGGCAACGGGCAAGGCCGCACCGGCAAAGGACGCCAGGAAGTCATCGACACAACGCTCCGGGAAGTTCGATCCCTACACTGACGGCATACATGAGCAGCCGGCGTCTTCCGGCGCGAAAAAATTCCCGGACGAGCGCCCGCAACCCGATGACGTGGCGAGATCCGGGAAGTTCGATCCGTATTCAGAAGGACAGAGTAAGAAGTAGGCGGGCATCGACAGGGGGAGGGCGCATTGCTGCGGTCACGCCTGGTTTTCAGACCGTCGGCACGGAGGTCAGTCCAGTCGATCCGCGCTGAGGAGGGCGCGAGCTGTCATGTAAAGGGGGCACGATCAGGATGTCGGGTGCCAGAATGCTCAATAGCGCCGGAACAGCGATTTCGGCCGTCACGCTTGCGGGCGGATTTGCCGCGCGGGCGTGGTTCGGGGACGCCGTCGCTGACGGCATCTGGCTGCTCGGGGTGTTGCCCAACGTCATCGCGCATACCGTCACAAGCGTCAAGTCCGTGTTTCGCAAGCAAGCCGGCGTGGATCTGCTGGCCCTGGCATCGGTGGTGGTTGCGCTGAGTCTTGGAGAGTTTCTCGTGGCGGCCGTTATCTCGCTGATGCTGGCGAGTGGCCGTGCGCTGGAGGACTACGCGCAGTTCCGCGCGCAACGGGAGATGACCGCACTGCTCAGGCATGCACCTCGCCAGGCGATTCGACAGGAGCAGGGTAACTGGGTGTGCGTGGGCGTGAGTGAGGTTAGCCCAGGCGACCGGCTCATGGTGCGGCATGGAGATGTGCTTCCCGTCGACGGCGTGTTGGCCTGCGCTGGCGATCTTGATGAGTCTGCGCTCACCGGAGAAGCCACAATCCGGCGGCGGGCTGCGGGGGAAGCCGTTTGCAGCGGTGTACTGAATGCCGGGTCCGTGCTGGAGATGGTTGCGCTTGCGACGGAGTCGGACAGTACGTTTTCCGGAATTCTGCGCATGGTGGCGGCAGCACAGGCCAAACGCAGCCCGCTGACGCGCCTCGCCGATCGTTATGCCTTGTTCTTCATCGTTGTGGCGCTGGCCGTCGCGGGTGCCAGTTGGCTATGGAGCGGCGACGCCTTGCGCGTGCTGGCCGTACTGGTCGTGGCCACACCATGTCCGCTGATTCTGGGCGTACCGGTTGCCGTGGTGGCTGGACTGTCGCGTTGCGCGAGCCACGGCGTGCTCGTGAAGGGCGGAGGTGCCATGGAGTGGCTGGCGCGTGCCAGCATCCTGTTTTTTGACAAGACCGGCACGCTTACGCGCGGTACGGCGCGGCTTGTCGACATGGCCAGCGCGCCGGGCGAGCCGGTAGAGGCGCCACTCCGGCTTGCTGCATCGCTCGGTCAGGGGGCGGTCGGTTTCGCGAACGTGTGAGACTTTGCGCCGATCGGCTGCCTTAGCTTGACATGCGTCAAGCCTGATTCGGGAAGTAGTCCTAGTCTTAAAACGTACCGATGCGGGAGCAAATGAAGCGCAGGCAAGCACTGGGACCAATGATATTCGCTGCCGTTGCGGTGTAGACGGCATCGTCCGTCACGGCACAGAAGAACAACACCGAGAGCGGCGACCTCTATGGTGGCGCCCACGCAGCTTCCCGCGGCGGGCCGACGCCGGGAAGTTTCCCGACGAACGTCCGCAGCCCGACGATGTGGCGCGCGCCAGCAAGTTCGAGCCCTATACCGAGAGTCAGTCCAAGTAACGTGCGCCATGGCGCAGCGGGAAGACAAGGTCATTCACGGAGGAGTGTCATGAAACGGAACGAAGGCAATGTGGATCGCGCACTGCGCATGCTGGTCGGCATCGTGCTCTTGCTGTTGGCTGCGAGTGGCACCATCCCGCCATGGGGATGGATTGGTGTCGTGCCGCTCCTGACCGGCCTGGCCGGTTACTGCCCGCTGTACCGGCTCTTTGGCTGGAGCACGTGCACACAACAACCGCCTACCGCCTGAAGGAGCACGTCATGACGGATACCGCATCAAAAGCCGACCCCATGCTCGGCCCCATGCAAACGCTGCTCGGAAATACCTTCCGCCTGTCCGCTGCGCTGGGCGAGGCGCGCCGTGACGTACTGAAGTCCCATGTCAAGACGATGGAGGAGCAGTTGAAGACATGCCGCGCCATGCTGGTCAAGGTCTCTGCTGCGAAGGACTGGCAGACCTTGCAGGAGTCAATGGTCTGCGTGGCGTCCGAGAGCGCAGCGCACCAAGGCGCGCTGATCGGCGAGTATGCGCGGCTGATGACCGAGGGCATGGGAGCATGGCTCGAACAGTGTCGCGCGTGCGGCGACCAATGGCTCGCCATCGACCAGAAACAGCCGCTGCCAGCAAACGCAGTCATCAATAACGGCCTGAACGGCATATCGACCGCATTCAACGAGTTCTACGACCAGTTGGGCCGCATGGCCTTCATGCTGAACGGGCAGGGTGCCGAGGCGGGCAGTGCGGCCACGTCCGCACGCGTCCGCCAGACGTAAGGGTTTCCTGCCGAACTGTATTCGGGGAGGCTTCGCCATGAATTACGCCACCATCCTTGTTCATCTGGATGGCAGCAGGCAACTGCATCAACGCCTGCATCTGGCCACTCAGATTGCATTGGCTCACAGCGCAAAGCTGATCGGCCTGTTTGCCGCTGGCCGGCCCGATCCGAATGCGATTCAGGGCGTGTTGAATGGCGACCGCTATGTCGCTTCGTTCAATCGGTGGCAAGACCAGGCGCGCAGGGGGGCGAAACTGGCATTCGAGGGCGCAACGGCGGGCGTCGATATTCGCACGCAATGGCGCGAAGTGGACTGGGGCACGCCATCTGCGGTGGTTGTCGAGACGCGTATGGCAGACCTGACGATACTGGGGCAGGCTGATCCCGCCGATCCACTGACGATGACCGATGGCCATTTTGTCGATCAGATGATCATGCGCAGTGGACGCCCGGCGATGATCGTGCCTCATACGGGTGCGTTCCCCAGCGTGGGGCGCCGCGTGCTGATAGCGTGGAACGGTGGGGCGGAGAGTGCCCGCGCCATCCACGATGCATTGCCGATCTTGCGCAGCGCGGCGTCTGTGGAGATCACCGAATACGTGAACCCGGACCAGATGACTGACCCCTGGGCTTCGCCGGGACGTTACGCGCAAACGTGGCTGCAGGACCATGGCGTGCAGGCGCGCCTCAGAGAAGCAACCATTGACCACGGCGACGAAACTGGAGAGCTGCTGCTGTCGCACGCGGCCGATCTCGATGCTGACCTGCTGGTGATGGGGGCGTATGGCCACAGCCGGATGCGTGAACTGATGCTTGGTGGCGTCACGGCGGCGCTGCTGCGCTCGATGACCGTGCCCGTGCTGATGTCGCACTAGGTCGCTGGCACTTCTGTTCTCGACATCGTCACGCATTTTCCTGAAGGTTCATCCGCGACAAGTGCTGAGGGATCACGCCATCTGTGGTGACTTGTCAGTCAGACCGCAATGACAAAGGTGGCGCTGGGCGTATCCGTCCACTATGCCGTTAGGCGTTTACCCCGAATCACCACCACATGGGTACAGATCATCAAGGCGTGTCTGCTGCTCGGTGGCGCGTCGTTCATGGCGTTCATGGTGCTGGCCCAGTTTCATTTCAGCCCTGAGGCGCTGTTTGCCAAGGCGGTAGAAGTGCATGCGAAGAAGGACTCCATCATGAGTCCGGGCAACTTCATCAAGGATCCGATATCTGCCATCTCGTTCGGGATTGCGCTGATGTTCGGTACTGCCGGCCTGCCGCACATCCTGATGCGCTTCTTCACGGTGCCCAATGCCAAGGAAGCCCGCAAGTCGGTGTTCTGGGCGACCACCTGGATTGGCTATTTCTACATCCTCACGTTCATCATCGGCTTTGGCGCGATCGTGCTGGTGAGTACCAATGCCAGTTTTCAGGATGGCAGCGGCAAGCTGTTGGGCGGCGTCAACATGGCGGCCGTTCACCTGGCCAATGCGGTGGGTGGCAACGTCTT